>SUWD01000056.1 GCA_015061685.1 Lentisphaerota bacterium
GAGGGCGAAGCCCGAGCGGCGAGGCCGCTCTCCCGCGGCCGCAGGGAGATTTTTTGGAGAAGAAAGAGATTGCCCGCAATGCACCACCGCAGGAAAGATTTTTCACAAAAAATGAGACAATAACAATAAAAAAGCAGGATTAAAATAAAAATTATGGAACTTCAACTTTACAATATCGCTCCCCGCATCCCGGAAGAGCTTGTCTTTCTGGAAAAACTTGCCGGTAATATCTGGTGGTGCTGGCATCACCATGCCATTGAATTATTTATGCGGGTCGATCCCAATTTGTGGCGTGAAGTCGGCGGCAATGCGAAAATGTTTTTGCGTATGGTTTCCGGTGCCAGAATGGAAGAACTTGCCCACGATGCCAGTTTTTTGCGTAATCTCAAATCTGTTCAAAGTGAATTTGAGCGGCAGATGGATAATGTTCTTACTCCGGAAAAACGCAATGTAGCTTATTTTTCTCTGGAATACGGCATCCATGAAAGTATTCCGATTTTTTCCGGCGGTCTTGGTGTGCTTGCCGGAGACCATTTGAAAGCCGCCAGTGACATGGGATTGCCGCTGGTTGCTGTCGGACTGCTTTACCGGCAGGGGTATTTCCGGCAGGTTCTTGACCGTACCGGCTTGCAGACGGAACATTATCCGGTTTCAGAGATCCATGATCTGCCTCTGGAACGCGGCTGTAATCCGCAGGGTGAACCTGTAACGATCTCCATGCGGCTTGGCGACCGGGAACTTTTTGCGGCGGTCTGGGTTTTGTGGGTCGGCAATGTGCCGCTTTTGCTCCTTGATACGGAATTGCCGCAGAATCCCCCCGATCTCCGGGAAGTTACCTGGCGGCTTTACGGCGGAGACAAAAGAATGCGTCTCCATCAGGAACTTCTTCTTGGTATCGGCGGCGTGAAAGCTCTTCTGGCAATGGGGTATGATCCGAAAGTTTGTCACATGAATGAAGGTCATGCCGGATTCCTCTCTCTCGCCCGTCTGGAACATCTGGTACAGGATCTTAATTACGACCCCAATGTCGCTTTGGAAGTGGTTTGGAGATCCAATATCTTCACTACCCATACACCGGTGCCTGCCGGTAATGAAGTCTTTGATATTGAATTGGTCAAGCCTTATCTCGCTCCGTTTGCCGCTTCTGCGAAATTTGATCTTGAGCGTATTATCCGCTGGGGAATTCCCATTACGGATCGCGGACATGCTTCAGAGATGTCGATGACAGTTTTCGGTTTGCGGATGGCTGCGAATTACAGTAATGGAGTCAGCCGTCTGCACGGAGAAGTTGCCCGCGGTATGTGGAAGCACCTCTGGCCGGAGCGTTCAGGAGCGGAAATTCCCATCGGACACATTACCAACGGTGTTCATATAAGTTCATGGATCTCTGCCCGGCACAACCGGCTTTTTGAGCGTTATCTCAACTCCAAATGGCTGAATAATCCGGATATGGTGCAGCTGGTGGCAGATTTGTCCAGTATTCCGGATGATGAATTGTGGACTGCTCATGAGTTGTGCCGTCAGAGTCTGGTGCGTTATGCCCGGCGTCTGGTACAGCGGAACTTCCGTTATATGGTAGACGGGGCTTTGGGGATTGACAAACAGCGTCCGGTATTGCAGCCGGATGTGTTGACCATCGGTTTTGCCCGTCGTTTTGCAACCTATAAACGCGGAACTCTGCTGCTTCGGGATCAGGCCCGGTTGCTGGCGTTGCTCAAGGATAAAAATCGTCCGGTACAATTCATTTTCGCCGGTAAGGCACACCCCGCGGATAACGGCGGGAAACAGCTTATCCGCCAGCTTATTGAATTTGCCCAGAGAGAGAATGTCCAGGATAAACTGCTTTTCCTGGAGAATTACGATATCGGCATGGCCCGTCATCTGGTTCAGGGGGTTGATATTTGGCTCAATACTCCCCGCCGTCCGCAGGAGGCAAGCGGCACATCCGGCATGAAAGCAGCGATCAACGGCGTGATAAACTGCAGTATCCTTGACGGCTGGTGGGCGGAAGCTTACAATGGTGAAAACGGCTGGGCGATCGAGGGTAATGATTATTATACCGCCGATGAAGACCGGGACAATTTTGAAAGCCAGCAGCTTTTCAATCTTCTGGAAAACGAGATCATACCCTGCTTCTATGAGCGTCAGGGCGGCGATCTCCCCAAACGCTGGATCGCCCGGATGAAGTCATCCATTGCCACCGGATTGGGATTTTTCTCCAGTGCCCGGATGGTGGGGGATTACAATCGTAAATTCTATATCCCGGCGTCGAGAGCTTTTGAAGAACTTACGGCAGATGATGCCGCTGAAGCAAAGCGTCTGGTTGAGGAAAAAAGACATCTGGTGGAAAATTTTGATGGCGGCAAACTGAATATCAATAATCCGGTGATAAATGGTTCTCTCAACAATCTGCATGTCGGTGACCGCATCTCTGTTACCGTGGAAGTACACCTCGGCAATCTCCGGGTGGAAGATGTCGAGGTGGATGCTTACTGCGGCAGTGTCGATGCTCACAATGAGATCGTTGACAGCTCGTCGACCGCACTTTGCATGATAGAAGATCGCGGTAACGGCAATTATCTTTACGGAGGTGATGTCGAGTGCTGTATTGCCGGCAGATTCGGTATGACTGCCCGGATCAAGGCCGCCGGAACAGCCTGGGACAACAGCGTGCCGGGATTCATGTGCTGGCCCAAATGATCCGGTAAAAATACGGAGTTGTAAAAATGCGGAAAAAGAAAAAATCTGATCCCCGGATTCTGGTTGTTACCCCGGAAATCACTTCATTGCCTGCCGGGATGAGTGTTATGGGGGGATATCTGCGGGCGAAAGCAGGAGGTTTGGCTGATGTTTCGGCGGCTCTGGTGGGGGCTCTTTTCCGTCAGGGAGCGGATGTCCATGTTGCTTTGCCGCATTACCGGCGGATGTTTCATATTGACGTCGGCAATCTCATTAATGATGAATTGCGGATCTACATGAGCAATTTGCATAACAGCCGGATCCATCTGGCTGAAGACCGTATTTTTTATTACCGTGATTCAGTTTACAGTACTTATGACGGCGATACATTCATGCAGAGTCTGGCTTTTCAGCGGGAGGTGATCAACAACATCATACCGCAGGTCAAGCCGGATCTGATCCATTGCAATGACTGGATGACCGGATTGATTCCGGCTGCGGCACGGCGGATGGGGATACCGTGTCTTTTTACTGTCCATAATATCCATACGCAGAAACGTACTCTTGCTCAGATCGAAGATCGCGGAATTGATGCGGCACCATTCTGGCAGAATTTGTATTATGACCGTCCTCCGTATAATTACGAGGAGAGTCGTGAGAGCAATCCGGTAGATTTTCTTGCCAGCGGTATTTTTGCTGCTCATTTTATCAATACGGTAAGTCCGACATTTCTGAAAGAGATCGTTGACGGCAGGCACAGTTTTGTTCCGGAAAATGTCCACCGGGAAATATCGGGTAAATATTATGCCGGATGTGCAACCGGGATATTGAATTCCCCGGATGTCAGCAATGACCCGGAAAAAGATGAATTTCTTGAAGTAAAATATAACAGCAAAACCTGTTCAACAGCTAAAAAGATCAATAAGATCGCATTTCAATCCCGAACCGGTTTGAAGTGCGATCAGTCAGCTCCATTGTTTTTCTGGCCGCACCGTCTGGATCCGGTTCAGAAGGGGTGTCAGCTGCTTTCTGATCTGGTTTATGAGATCGTTCACCGTTATTGGGACAGCGGTTTGCAGATCGCTATTGTGGCGAATGGTGCTTATCAGAAAGTTTTCCGTGAGATCATTGCATATCATAACTTCTATGAGCGGGTCATGGTGTGTGATTTTGATGAGGAGTTGTCGCATCTTGGTTTTGCGGCATCTGATTTTATGCTGATGCCTTCACGTTTTGAGCCTTGCGGTCTGCCGCAGATGGCGTGCCAGTATTACGGCAGTCTGCCGGTGGTTCATGATACCGGCGGTCTGCATGATACGGTCGATCATCTTTCGGAAGACGGCAGTAGCGGTAACGGTTTTGTTTTTAAAAATTACGACCATGGCGGGCTTTTGTGGGGAGTGGATGAAGCAATGCGTTTTTTCCGCCGTCCTGAAACGTGGCGCAATGAGGTCATATCCCGGGTGATGGATGAATCGAAAAAGCGGTTCAATCTTGATGTTACAGCACAGGCATATATCAACATTTATGAATCGATGCTTGCCCGGCCGCTGGTAGTGCAGGATTGATATCGGGGGCAATCTTTAATGGAACGGCGGAAAAATCAGCCATTACCTCTTGCTTCAGATCCCTTTCTTATGCCGTTTGCCGGAGCTTTGGCGGATCGGATGAGGTATGCTGATGATTTAGCAAAAAAACTCCGGAATGGGAAAAAACGATTGTCCGATGCGGCACTGGAGCATGAATATTTCGGATTGCATTTCAAAGAAGATCGCTGGATATTCCGGGAATATGCCCCCCATGCAAAAAAGATAATTCTGGTTGGAGATTTTTCCGACTGGCAGATCAGCGATGAATTTGCTTTGCAAAGTTGCGGCAATGGTATCTGGCAGGGGGATTTTGCCGGGGATAAAATCCGTCATGGGATGTATTATAAAATGCTGGTGCGTTATTCCGGTGGGGAGGGGATGCGAATTCCGGCTTATGCCCGTTATGTGGTGCAGGATGAGCAGAGCAAGCTGTTTTCTGCGGTTGTTTGGCATCCGGAGAATGCTTTTGAATTCCGTTATTCATCCCCGGAAACAGTTTCCCCATTGATTTACGAGGCCCATATAGGGATTGCCCAGGAGGAGGCGAAAATCGGTTCTTTCCGGGAATTTACAGAAAAAATATTGCCGCAGATCGCTGAAAAAAACTATAATACCATTCAGTTGATGGGGATAATGGAACATCCCTATTACGGCAGTTTCGGTTATCATGTGGCAAATTTCTTTGCGGTTTCCAGCCGTTTCGGCACGCCGGATGATTTTAAATTTCTGGTGGATGAAGCACACCGCCTGGGATTGCGGGTGATCATTGATCTGGTTCACTCTCATGCTGTAAAAAATGTTGCGGAGGGGCTTGCTGAAATTGACGGCTGCCGGACGACTTATTTTCATGAAGGGAGCAGGGGGGAACATCCGGCATGGGATTCTTTGTGCTTTAATTATGCCGATGAAAATGTTTTGCGTTTTTTGCTGTCAAATTGCCGCTTTTTTCTGGAGGAGTATAACATTGACGGTTTCCGTTTTGACGGAGTCACCAGTATGCTTTATACGCATCACGGATTGAATCATTGTTTTTCCGGGTACGATGAATATTTCAGTGAAAATGTTGACCGTGATGCGGCAGCTTACCTGACATTGGCGAACCGGGTTATCCACGAAGTTCGTCCGGATGCAGTTACCATTGCCGAGGATGTAAGCGGAATGCCTGGATTGGCATCTCCGGAGGGGATCGGTTTTGATTACCGTCTGGCAATGGGAGTAACGGATATGTGGTTCAAAATGCTGGATATTCCGGATGAGAATTGGAATATGTTTCAATTGTACGGTGAATTGATCAACCGGCGGAAAGATGAAAAAAGCATAAGTTATGTAGAGAGTCACGATCAGGCTATTGTAGGTGGACAGAGTGCATTTTTCCGGATGACTGATGCGGAAATTTACTATAATATGCACCGGGATTCCGGGAATGAAAAAATAGACCGGGCGATTGCTCTGCATAAGATAATGCGTTTGGCAACAGCGGCATCCGCCGGACACGGATATTTGAATTTCATGGGCAATGAATTCGGACATCCGGAGTGGATTGATTTGCCCCGGGAGGGGAATGACTGGAGCATGGCACACGCAAGGCGTCAGTGGAGTCTGGAAAAAGATGAGAGATTACGTTTCGGTCAATTATCTGCTTTTGACCGGGAAATCATTTTGCTGACCGGGCAGGGGGGATTTTTTGAAGCTCAGGTGCAGACGGTAAGAGTGGATGATTCGGGAAAGGTGATCGTTTTTGAACGCAATGGTTACTGGTTCTTTTTTAACTTCCATCCGGACAAATCTTATCCGGATTATGAGGTGGAAGTTTTGCGTGGGAGCTATGAAACGGTGCTGGACAGCGATGAAAGTTGTTTCGGAGGTTTTGCCCGCCGCCGTAAGGATCAGATATATTTTTCGATGGAAAGGGGGTATGGTGAAGTGATTTCACTTTATCTGCCATCCCGGACGGGATTGGTTCTCAAACGCCGTTGAAAACCGGATGAATTTTTATGTGTTGAGCTGATATACGTTTCAGGTGAAAATCAGGGTGAATATCATAAAAAAACGTCAGATTTTTTGAATTTCTGCTTGCAAAAGAAAAAAAAGATGTTATATTATGTGTACAAGCTTCAGGAATTGCCTGAAGTTTTCCGATCAAGTCGGGGTGTGGCTCAGTCTGGCTAGAGCGCTGCGTTCGGGACGCAGAGGCCGGAGGTTCAAATCCTCTCACCCCGACCATTCTTTTTTAAACTCCTTTATTTCAATTCCTTACACTGATTTTTCCTGCACTTTTTCTGCCTTGAAGTGGACCACAAACTGGACCACACCCCAAGGAAAATGTGTTTCATGGCAGCAGAAATCCCGAATCTCGTCAAGCGTAATGGCATCTATTACTTCCGGTGTCGTATTCCCTCAATTTTGACCAATGGTCGTGCACGTGAGGTAAAAATCTCCCTTAAAACCGGCAATTTGACTTCTGACCTCCTTGATGTTATACTAAAAGTGACAGATTACTCACGGTGGGTAATCGCAGAAACTTTGCAAAACTACAACAAAGGAGGTGCAAACGACATGAATATTGTCACCGAAATCCGAAACAGAATAACTCAATACATCGAAACCAGTCTCATCGACCAAGACATTTACACTTGCGAGTACGGAGCTACTTGCAACGCATCCAAAGCCGAAGGCAGAAAAATAATGCTGAATGTGTGCAACAGTGTGGAAAATGCTCTGAAAGACAATACTATTCCTCAATGGGCGACTGCAACAGCTGATGATTTGCTCAAAGATGTGGCTGTCCCTGATAATCTCCGCAACTTTGCCGGAAGGGAGTTCCTGAAAGGCTTTCTCTATTGTGCCAGAGTCCAGCGTGAACATTTGGATGGAGCCCGATATACGACGGAGTATTCCCCGGAAGATTTCAATCGTGTTCTGGGAGCAACTTTTCCATCGGCTCAAAAAATCATCGACGATGAAAAGTTTAATACTCTCGGAGATTTGGTCAAATCCTATATTGCAGCTCCGGTAAAAAGATGCCAAAAACTTCATGACGACATCATAAATTCGCTTAATTTGCTCTGTGAATGGTTCGGCAGTGAAACTGACATCCGAAAACTCTCCCGTCGAGAGATGAGGAACTTCCGGGATAATGTGCTTCGCAAACTTCCAGCCAACCGGAAAAAGTCTCCGGGATTACGTGATAAAACGTTGGCAGAACATTTGGAGGACACCAAACACG
>SUWD01000057.1 GCA_015061685.1 Lentisphaerota bacterium
GTTGCACATCGATTTCATGCTCCTGTATAAAAAGTTCACCGATTTTTCTCAAATCATCTGCATTGCTTTTCAGCGTACAGCTGTTTTTTGTCAATTCAATCGCCATGCGCCGCTTGTTTCCGTTCAGCTCAATTTCCAACATAATGCGGATAAAACGCACGGAAACCAATGATAGGGCAATATTTTCCCTATCCAAATCGTGTTCCATTACCGAATAAATCTCATCGTCACGGATAACTTCATCCAATGTCATGCGATGTGTCCGGCGTTTTCCTGCTCCGCTGTGATGAAACTCCAAACAAGTGATCCATGCACGGGTTATACCGATATGCGGCATCGCGTGGGGAATGTTCTTCCGGTATTTGAGGTGGTCGATATCAAATGCACTTTTGAGGATCTGCTTATCCACCAAATCGTGACCCAATACCGCATCACAAAAGATTTTCTGCAAAACGATAGCGATGTTTTTCCCGCCCAGATTGTAAGTATCCAGCGTTCCAAAGTGCTCATCATAGGCAAACACCATATTTATGACTCTGGTTTCATTGCGTCGCTCCAGTTCTTCTGAGTCTTCGCTCCATGCCTCATAACTGTTGGCATAATCGCTCAAATATACAAAGAAGTAATGCAGATCATTGTTACGTTTCTGATACTCGATCATATATTTTTTACCCCGAACCTGCTTTTGCCAGAAAAATGCCGAGATTTGCCGTCCGAGTTCCAAACACGCCGCTTTATCTGTTGCCGGGGTACGTTTGGGCAGATTCGGACATCTGCACCAGTGACGGCTGGGAAGATTATCAACTTGCATAAACGCACAGTTCTTTTCCCACAGATCCCGGTGATTAAGATAAATATAGAACGCCCGGTCATATTTGCTTTTAAGTTCAGAAAACTCTGCTCCAATTTCAATTTCCTGTTGCTGGGCATCGTCCAGAACTCGAAGCATTATGCTGTCATTTCCGGCGAAATTGAAAACATTACGCATCACCACTTCAACTTTACGGAGAACTTTTTCAGGTAAAGTTCGGAATGCATCCTGAATTTCATAAAGTTTGTCTTTGTCGAAGTCCAAACATTCAAGACATTTTTGTTCGGCAAAAAATGCTTTGAGAATCTGTCTTGAGGTCTGGCGGATCACTGTCATCGGATTATATGCTCTCATGTGCCGCTCCTTTCTCATCGTTATGTGTCTTTTCCGTTTGACATTTTTATGTTCTGAGTATAAATTATCACGTGGTATGGGGAATATTTCGCCCCATACCTAAAAAAAGTAAAAAAAATTCAATTTTTTTGAAAGGCAGATATGATAGTCAGTGAATACCGTTTGAAACGGATGATCCGTATAGTGGACATGATGCGGAAGCGTCAATACCCAAACTATACAAAAATAAAGAAGGCGTTTGAGCAGTCAACTTATGATACTGCTGAAACAATGATCCTGACTTGTGACCGGAAAACTATCTGGCACGATATGAAAATATTAAAAGAAGAATTCAACTGTCCGTGGAAATACGATCGCAGTCGTCACGGCTATTATTTGACAGACAAGCATTGGGATTTTGCATATCCGGCATATTTGAGCGAAACCCAGATGATGGCAATGCTGGTGGGACGGCGCATATCGGAGAATATCTTCCCGGAACCGCTGAAAAGCGATATTTGCAATGCAGTGGATTACCTCCTGAACGTTGCCAATCCCGATTTACTTAAATGTTCTTTTGTGGCCCAGATGAAACTGTTTTCAGCTCAAACGGGGGAAGTGAACGCTGAAATTTTCGATCAGGTCTATCAGGCATGGCGGGATCATGTGTGCTTACAAATCACCTATCGTGACTATAAGGGAAAAATTACAGAAAGAACGGTCGAGCCTCATGCTCTCTTTTTCCGGGATAATAACTGGTATATCCATACCCGTTCCAAAAATACACCTGCCCCCCGAAGTTTTATGATCCATCGTATTCAGAAAGCAAAAATACTTGATGATACCTTTGAGCCAGACCCGGAAATATACGATGACATCCAATTTCACCTTACTCCGGTAAAGGATGTTACTTTGCGTTTTCACAAAGACATTCACGACACGATCTTCTCTATGCCATTTCATGAGGACCAGCAAATTATTTGGGATACAGACGATCCAGTCTTCAAATTGGTAAAAATTCCGGTTGCCCCGCAAGAGATTCTTATAAAGAGAATATTGGGGCAAAATGGCAAATTGATTGTCGTTGAACCGGAAGAGCTGAAAGCAAAGGTCAGGGAAGCTGCGTTATCTGTCATAGAAGCACATCAATCCTAAATCTATAATACATAATATAATAGATCCTGCGTGGAACTGTAAAAAAACAGTCCCACGCATTTTTTTTGATTTTTTTTGATTTTTAAGGTGAACGTTTTCGACTTTTTCGCATATGTACTGGGTGTAAAAACTTCAATCATTAACCAAGGAAAATATGCAAATGAATTATGGAAGCGTATGCAGTGGAGTTGAAGCTGCAAGCCTTGCATGGCAAGGACTTGGCTGGAAGCCGGTGTTCTTTTCGGAGGTTGAACCGTTCCCTGCCGCTGTTCTGATGCAGCGGTTCGGGGCTACGAAGCCACTCCGTCCTCTTGATCCGGCACAGGCAAGTGATGAGAAAGACCGGAAAACACGCCTTTCCTGGCAGAAACAGATCGCCGAACTGCCGGATGGGGGTACTGTACCGAACCTCGGCGATTTTACCCTAATAAAGAAAGATGATTATAATGGACAAATTGACCTCATCGTTGGGGGGACACCCTGTCAAGACCTCTCCATTGCCGGAAAACGGCTGGGATTTGATGGTAAACGAAGCGTCCTCGCTCTCGACTTTGTACGATTATGCTTTGAAACTGGAACGCGATGGGTGTGTTGGGAAAATGTCCCCGCAACTTTATCCAGCAATAACGGTAAAGACTTTGCCAGATTCCTCTCTCTTCTCTGCGGATGGGAAGTCCCCGTCCCCAGCAAAGGATGGGGAAAAGCAGGAATTGTCACAAATGCTCCCGGACACTTCGGCTTGGCATTCCGCGTACTTGACGCTCAATATACCCGAGTGGAACAATTTCCGCGGGCGGTCCCGCAGCGCCGGAAGCGTCTCTTCCTTGTCGGATATCTTGATAGTTGGAAATATCCCTGCAAGGTATTATTTGACGGTGAAATGTGCGGAGGGAATACTCCGCCGAGCCGCACGAAGGGGCAAACAGCTCCCGGCTGTGCTGAAGGAAGCATTGATTCGGCAAAGTCAATCAGGATGCGTTCCGGGAAGCCCGGTGGTGGCAAAGGGGCTTTAATTGGAGACAATTTAAGCCATACCCTTGCAACCGGAAACGATCAAACTATTGTTGCATTCGGTAAGGGAAATGCCGATTCTGCTGTTTGGTGGAACGGAGGAGACAAGGCTGATACCCTGACTTGCACCAGTGACCGCCAGCTTATGCCGGATAAAGGCAGACTGCAATGTGTAGTTGAACCGGATGTGGATGAAATCCAATGTCTTGATATGCGGCAGGTTGAAGTACACGATAAAGGAGTATCTCCGACGCTGATCGCAACCGATTACAAAGGCGGCAAGGCTGTTGTCGGGGAAGTCTGCCCAACGCTGGATGCAAGTTACCCCGGCAAGATCAATAATCAGGACATTGGGAAACTTGTCTGCTACGAAAATCATCCGCAGGACTCCCGAATCCGTCCGGTTGATGTCGCCCAAGCGATCACCGCCAGAATGGGAACGGGAGGCGGTAATCTTCCTATTATTAAAGAAGCAGAAACCATCGGCTTTATCAAAAATGATGCTGGTGGCGAGCTTCAGCGGTATTGGAATGAGATTTTCCCGACCATTCGGGCTTCAGTAACTCCGGCAATTGTGTCCAGAGAAATTTTTGCTTTGGACTCTGTCGCCAGCAACGCAATGAAGTCAAGCAATCCCAACAGCGGTGTTCATCATGTGGATGTCGCAAAAACTGTTGATACCAGCAATCCCGATCCCGGCAAAAATCAGGGTGGTATTGCGGTTGTGGAGTGCTTCAACGTTTCATTTTGTGATGCCAACGGCGTCCGTAAGGATCGCCCCAATGGTGGTCTTTATGTCACCGAAGCAGAAGCCAGCAAAACAGTTACCGCAGGCGGACCGAACGCTGAAACCGTGGTGATCGCCCTTGACGGGGACAAGATCAAACCTGGTGAACGGTCAGGCGGTTCCGGGATGGGTGTTTCTGAAAGCGGTGTGATGTACACCCAGACAGCCGGAGATGTTCATGCTGTTGCATACGAAGAACCGATGGGCATAGACCAGTACAATGGTGATGTCACCGGGAAAGCATCTTCCACCCTCGGTGTCAACTGCGGCATGTCTACCGGGCGTAATGGAGTGATCGAAAAAGCAGAAGTTACTCCGCAAATCAGCACACAGGCAACGGTTCGCCGTCTGCTCCCTGTGGAGTGCGAGCGACTGATGGGGTTCCCCGACAATCACACCCGGATCGCCTGGAAAGGCAAGTCTGAAGAAGACTGCCCCGACGCTCCCCGCTACAAAGCGTGCGGAAACAGCATGGCAGTTAACTGCATGATGTGGTTGGGAGAACGGATTGATGCCGTTGAAAAGTCAAAAGCCTCGCGCGAGGCTTTTGAAAAAATGGAGAAAACGGATGAGTAAAATTAATACACAACTCGTTGAAGAGTCCCCTCAATACAAAAAGTTGCTGGGGATGTTTTTAAGGCAACGGCGCAAAATCAGGAGTATGCAAAAATCTTTTGCAGAAATTGAGTGTGCCGTCATCCACAAATGTGACCGGTACAGAGAATTTGTCATCGGGGAGTGTGAATTTTACCGGGGCAAATATGAAATGAGGTGCAGAAATCAGCGTGAATGAGAATATTCTCTCAAAAAGAGCGTAATTTCAGCTTTAAGCATTTTACCACTGGCCACTTTTAAGACCATCTCGGTAAAAAGTTCCTCCGGGGCATCAAAATCAATATTATTGATGTCCAGAAAAATTAATGCTGCCATTGCGCCGACACGCTTATTGCCATCTACGAACGGGTGATTTTCGACAAGATGGTATAAATAAGCAGCCGCCATTTCATAAATTGTCGGGTGCAGGAAAGCACCACCAAATGTGCTTTCCGGCATCCCAATAGCGGATTTCAGTAGCTCGATATCACGCAGTCCGCTTGCTCCACCGAAATTTTCTATCTGATATTCGTGGATTTCCACAATATCAGAAAAGGTCAAAAACTGTATTTCATTCACTTTGCAAGTTCCTCAAAAGACTTTGCATAGCGCTTGCCGATCCGATCCATGGATTTTCGGACCTTTACAGAATGAACAGCATCTTTGATTGGTGTGAGAATCAAGGCGTGACCATCTGTCACAACTTCAAAAGCAGTTTCTGCGGTAGCACCGAGCAATTCCAGAATAGGACGCTCAATGACCAATGCCGCACTGTTTCCGTGTTTTGTCAGTGTTTTAATCATAGAAAACTCCTTGCGGTTACAACATTGTCATTACTAAAATACACCATTAAGTAAGAAAAGTCAAGGATAAAATGTCAAATTCAGAAGAAAAAATCATTGAAGATGCGATCAGAAAGAATGCTGCTGGGCCGAAGTCAGCGGAAGTTGACGGACAGAAAGTTGAACATCATTCTCTTCCCGATCAGATTGCGGCCGATGCTTACCTTGCGTCGAAAAAGGCAGTTAAATCCCGCAACAGCGGCCTGAAGATAACCAAATTAAGCCATTCAGGGGCGTGAGGTTTTTATGTTTAACAAAATCAAATCCATTTTTCGGAGCAGAACGCCTCCGAAGCAAACGGTGAAGGCTCGCTTTGACGCGGCTCAAACCACCAAAGACAACAACCGGCATTGGGCGGCGGCAGATCATCTCTCCGCCGATCAGGAAGCAAGTCCGGAAGTTCGCAGAACTCTGCGGAACCGGTCACGGTATGAAGTAGCCAACAACAGTTATGCAAAGGGACTTGTCCAGATGCTCGCAAACGACACAATTGGGACGGGACCGCGACTGCAAATGCTTTCCAACGATGAGGATTTCAACGACCAGATTGAAACAGAATTCATGCGCTGGGCAGACGCAGTCCACCTCCCGTCTAAACTCCGCACGATGCGAATGGCCAGATGTCAGGATGGAGAGTCCTTTGCGGTGTTGGCAACCAATCCCAAGGTCAAGCACGGCGTTAAGCTGGACTTGATGCTTGTGGAAGCCGACCGGATTTCCGGGGAGTTAAAATGGCTGGAAGACGATACCTCTGTTGACGGTATCAGCTTTGATCATTGGGGAAATCCTACGGATTACCGGGTGCTAAAATATCATCCGGGAGATATCCGGTATGCTCCGGGAGATGAAGCGATCCATGTGCCTGCAGAGTACATGATACACATCTTCCGGCAGGATCGCCCCGGACTCCATCGCGGAGTACCTGAACTGACCGCCGCTCTGCCGCTTTTTGCTCAATTGCGCCGGTATAACCTTGCCGTATTGAGTGCCGCAGAAGCCGCCGCTGACTTTGCCGCAATCCTTTATACAGATGCTCCGCCCAACGGGGAATCCGATGAAGTCGAGCCAATGGACACGATTCCGCTTGAAAGGAATATGATGTTGACTGTTCCTGCCGGATGGAAGTTGGGGCAGCTCGACCCGAAACAGCCGACTGCCAATCACGGCGAGTTCGTCAAGATTATTCTGTCGGAGATCGCCCGGTGCGTGGTAACCACCTATGGAACGCTTGCCGGTGACTTTTCAGGTCACAATTATGCTTCCGGTCGTTTGGATAACCAAATTTATCACAAAAGCATTCTGGTGGATCGCTCTTTCTGGGAAACAGAAGTGCTGAACCGCATCTTTGAGGTGTGGTTTCGGGAATACGCTCTGACGGAACATCTGGTTGCCGACACCCCAAAACATCTGTGGTTCTGGGATGGTTTCCCTCATGTCGATCCCGGCAAAGAGGCAACTGCACAGGAAAAACGGCTGGCGAATAATACGACAACGCTTGCCGCAGAGTGTGCAAAGGATGGAAGAGACTATATGTCAGTTCTGCATCAGCGAGCCAAAGAAATCAAATTGATGAAGGAGCTGGGCATCCCCATTACCGGGGAAAGCACAGCAGAAGTTTTAACCGAACCGGAAACAAATGACGGTTCAGAACCAATAAATGAGGATATATGACCGAATTTACCCTTATCGAAGCCGCCAATGGAGCAAAACCCAAAGTTATGGGAATTGCTTATTCCGG
>SUWD01000018.1 GCA_015061685.1 Lentisphaerota bacterium
CTTTTGAAATGACAATTCTTTGATTCATTTTTGTATGCATGGCGCAATTTTCAGTTCTTTTGAAAGCAGCATAAAATATATACCAAACACTCCATGCAGAAACTGCAATGATTGTGGAAAAAATCAGTGCTCTTTTCATCTTTACTTTTCCAATGTAAAACCGAAAATAAAAGTCACGTTCCTCTTGAATAATGTGATTTTGACACGCTCACCAAAGTAATCGTGCAAAAAGTCATTCAATTTTTTCCCTTCCTCTCCGGCACCAAGATTACGCCGTGGAAGCCGTCCCATAAATTGATCCTTTCTATTCACTTAACTACAACACCGGGTAAGAATAATATATCATCCGTAATCCAATTTGTCAAGCAAAAATACCCAAAGAGAATAATTTATATGTAACTAATTGCCTGTCATTGAGATATATAGAATGGCACCATTTAATACCATTTAAAAGAGAGAGCGATTTTTCCCTGCATGTTGCTGATAGGAGGCAATCAACCGCACTTTATCTCTCTCATGCGTTGAATCGGGAAAGGCTGTCTTTACTTAAGCGGCAAGAGGAAAACAGATTTTCTGCCGCATAAAAAAATCCCCGTTGATCATAACGAACAACGGGGATTGATTTTTACAGAATCAACAGATTCTTACTTATCCTGTTCAATTGCGGCCTGAGCGGCGGCAAGACGGGCAAGCGGCACCCGGAAAGGACTGCAGGAGACATAGTTCAGACCGGCAGCGTGGCAGAACGCGACGGATTTGGGATCGCCGCCCTGTTCGCCGCAGATACCGATTTTGAGTTCGGGACGGGTCTGACGTCCACCCTGGACGGCGAATTCGATCAGACGGCCGACGCCGCGGGTATCGATGGTCTGGAAAGGATCGGCATCCAGTAGTTTTTTCCGCAGGTATTCCGGCAGGAAGCTGCCGATATCGTCACGGCTGAAACCAAAGGTCATCTGGGTCAGGTCGTTGGTACCGAAGCTGAAAAATTCAGCGACTTCCGCCATCTGGTCAGCGAGCAGTGCCGCACGGGGGATTTCGATCATGGAACCGATTTTGTAATTGATTTTGTCGAGGTTGTAACGTTTGGCAACATCGGCAGCGACTTCTTCCAGCATGGCTTTCTTGTACCGCAATTCGGAGACGTCGCAGGTGACCGGGATCATGATTTCCGGCACGCAGGAACCGACTTCGACGGCGGCTTCAAGGATGGCACGCATCTGGGCACAGGCGACTTCCGGATAGGTGATACCGAGACGGACGCCGCGGTGTCCCATCATGGGGTTGCTCTCATGGAGAGCTTCGGCACGTTTGGCGATTTCCATGGGGTCAATGCCCAGTGCGGAAGCGAGTTCTTTGCGTTTGGCACTTTCGCTGGGGACGAATTCATGCAGCGGCGGATCGAGCAGACGGAAGGTCACGGGCATACCGTCCATGGCAAGGAGGGTATCTTTGACGCTGGCTTTCATGTAGGGGAAAAGCTCATTGATCGCCACTTCACGCTCGGCGGCACTGTTGGCGAGGATCATTTTCCGCAGATAGAAGAGCGGTTTTTCGCTGTTCTTGCCGTAGAACATGTGTTCGGTACGGAAAAGACCGATACCTTCAGCACCGAAGGAGCGGGCGACTTTGGCATCTTCCGGGGTGTCGGCATTGGCACGGACACCGAGTTTGCGGTACTTGTCAGCCAGAGCCATGAAACGCTGGAACATTTTGTTTTCGCTGGAATCCATCGTGGCAAGGGCACCCTGATAGACGTAACCGCGGCTGCCGTTCAAGCTGAGGAAATCACCGCGTTTGAAGGTTTTGCCGGAAGCTTTGAGCGTACCGTTGATTTCGTCGATGATCAGAGAACCGGCACCGACGATACAGCATTTGCCCCAGCCGCGGCAGACGAGTGCGGCGTGACTGGTCATACCGCCGCGGGCGGTAAGGATACCGACGGCACCACGCATACCTTCGACGTCTTCGGGGTTGGTTTCTTCACGGACGAGGATGACGTTTTCGCCTTTGGCGGCGGCTTCGATCACTTCTTCGCTGGAGAAAACGATTTTACCGACGGCACCGCCGGGGCCGGCGGGGAGACCTTTGGCGATGATATCGCCGCGTTCATGGGCGACTTTTTCTTCGTGGATATCCAAAATGGGGTGGAGCAATTCATCGAGCTGGCTGGGGGTTACGCGGCAAACGGCAGTTTTTTCGTCGATAAGTTTGTCATCGAGCATGTCGATTGCCATGGTAACAGCGGCAGTACCGGTACGTTTACCGACGCGGCACTGGAGCATGAAAAGTTTACCTTCCTGGATGGTGAATTCGATATCCAGCATATCATGGTAGTGAGCTTCCAGTTTATTGCGGATGGCGAAAAGCTCTTTGTAGAGTTCCGGATAAAGCTCTTCCATTGATTTGAGGTGTTTATTCTGCTCATTGCAGGTATCGGCGTTGAGCGGGTTGGGGGTACGGGTACCGGCAACGACGTCTTCGCCCTGGGCATTGATGAGCCACTCACCGTAGAATTTGTTATCGCCGGTCGCAGGGTCGCGGGTGAATGCCACACCGGTTGCACTGGTGTCGCCCATATTTCCGAAAACCATGCTCTGGACGTTGACGGCAGTACCCCAATCATCGGGAATACCCTCGATACGGCGGTAAGCGACAGCTTTTTTACCGTTCCAGCTTTTGAGGACGGCACCGATACCGCCGGCGAGCTGTGCCATGGGGTCATCGGGGAATTCAGTACCGAGAGTGGTTTTGATCTGTTTTTTGAAAACTTCGCAGAGATATTTGAGATCATCGACGGTCAAATCGGTATCATCTTTGTATCCGCACTGTTTTTTGTGGGCATCCATGATGGCATCGAGCTGACGGCGGATGGCTTTACCTTCGGCAGGTTCGATACCTTCGGCTTTTTCCATAACGACGTCGCTGTACATCATGATAAGGCGGCGGTAAGCGTCATAGACGAAACGCTCATTGCCGGTTTTTGCGATCAAACCGGGCAGGGTGCTGCTGGCGAGACCGACGTTGAGGACGGTTTCCATCATGCCGGGCATGCTGCTGCGGGCGCCGGAACGGCAGGAAACGAGGAGGGGGTTTTCGGGATCGCCGAATTTCATACCCATAACGCCTTCGATATGGGCGAGGGCGGCTTTGACCTGATCATCGACACCTTTGGGGAGCTGATTGCCGTTTTTGAAGTAATCCACGCAGCACTCGGTGGTAACGGTGAATCCGGGCGGGACGGGGAGTCCGAGGTTGGCCATTTCGGCGAGGTTGGCGCCTTTACCGCCGAGGAGGTTCTTCATGGAACCGTCACCTTCGGTGCAATTGCCTCCAAAGGTGTACACATACTTTTTCGTCATTTTTCTTTCCTTTCTTTCTAACCTGCTTTTTGCGGAACACCAGAACAAATAATGGAAAAATCCGGCAAGGGTTTGATCAATTCATCTGCCTTGAGCCGGAGATTTATTTTTCTGTCTGAGTACTACTTGAAGTTTCTCAAAGATTCAAGAATCCGCTTTTTTTCCTTATGCTTATCCAGTCCGACGACGATAAACGAACCGGAAACTTCGTAAACGGGATATGGTATGCCGACGAAATAGACTCTTTTTTCGCTGTCGATCTTGCGGAGTCTGGCGGCTTGAGCTTTATTGAAAATGTCGTATTTATAGACACCGATGTTGGAATTTCCGACGGCGATTTCCAAAGCTTCACCGGCACCGAGTGGCTTGGGATCGAGCGGACGCACGCCCCGGACATTGATACCGTCTTCACGGAGTTTTCTGGCGAAGTCTGCCGGATGCAGATAGTTGTTTCCTGAACTGAAGCACCCTGAAATGAGAAGTACCGGCAGAATCAATACCGGCAGATATGTCAATACCGCTTTTTTCATATCCTGAAATCCAAATTACTTATTACAATTTTATAATATAACACTTGCACAGTGATCTGTCAAGTGTTTAAAAGATGAAAAAATCCATACATTTGCATTATTTGTGCATATCGCATAATGCATTTGCGGTGCTATATTATATCATTGACACAAAAATCAACTGTATAGAGGTGTAAAAATGCGTATTCTGGTTACCGGCGGATCCGGTTTTATCGGCAGTCATCTGGTGGAACATTTTCAGGGCAAAGCGGACGTTAGAGTGCTTGACAGTCTCCGCAGCGGCTATCGCAGCAACCTTGAGGGATTCGATGTGGAATTTATCGAGGGCGACATCCGTGACCGTGCGATGGTGGACAAAGCGATGAAAGATGTGGATTATGTCTTTCATCTGGCGGCGATGATCAGCGTGCCGGAATCTATGACCAAGATCACCGAATGTATCGAGATCAACAATCTCGGCATGATCAATGTTTTGGAATCTGCCGCTGAAAACGGCGTGAAAAAACTTTGTTTCAGTACCTCCGCGGCAATTTACGGTGATAATCCGGTGGTTCCCAAAGTGGAAACCATGTTCCCTGAACCCAAAAGTCCTTATGCGATAACCAAACTTGACGGCGAATATTATTGCGGCATGTTCACCAAAGAGGGGCGTTTGCAGACCGCCTGTTTGCGTTATTTCAATGTGTTCGGGCCCCGTCAGGATCCCAAAAGTGCTTATGCGGCGGCGGTACCGATCTTCATTGAGAAAGCTTTGAATAATGAAGATATCACTGTTTTCGGTGACGGTGAACAGACCCGGGACTTTGTTTTCGTCAAGGATGTGGTTGCGGCGAATGCGTTTTTTGCCATGAATGATGTTACCGGAGTGCATAATATTGCTTACGGCGGCAGGATCACGATCAATGATCTGGCATCTGAAATCATCCGTCTGACCGGTTCGAAATCCCGAATTGTCCATCTGCCGGAGCGTCCGGGGGATGTGAAACACTCCATGGCGGCGGTGGACAAGTTGAAAAGCACCGGATTTGTGCCGGGGCATACTTTTGCAGAAGCTTTGAAAGCGACTATCGAAGCTTACAAGGCCCGCCGCAAATAACTGCTGTTTGATCAAGGCTGCTGTAAATACCGGGATAGGCGTTTGCAGCAGCTTTTTTTGTCCGGCAGGGAAACGTTAAAGAGTTGAAAAATTTGTCATCGACGCTTGATTTCATCGGTTGTTTGGTATATTTTAAGGAAAGAAAGGATTTTTTATATGGCTGAAAATTATAAATTGCCGGATAATGTCCGGCTTAATGAGGATGAAAACTATGTGTCAAAGCTCCGAAGTGTAATGGAGAAAAACGGCGGCTACTGTCCCTGCCGGATCCAAAGGACACCGGAAAATATCTGTGTCTGTACTGAATTCCGCAATCAGATAGCTGATCCGGATTTTGAAGGTTTTTGTCATTGCAGACTGTATTATAAGGAGAAGTGAGTATGGCAGTATTGCATCTTGATCCGTCATCATTCAAAAAGGTGATCTCGCAAAGTACCCAGCCGGTTTTGATCGATTTCTGGGCGACCTGGTGCGGGCCGTGCCAGCGTCTGACTCCGGAATTGGAAGCTCTGGCAGCAGAGTGTCCGGATCTGATCGTCGGTAAAATCAACGTGGAAGATGCTGAAAATATCCAATTGGCATCCTCTCTGGGGGTGAATTCCATCCCGGCACTGTTTTTCTACCGCAACGGCAAAATGGAAAAACAACTGGTCGGTTTCATGGGAAAGAATGAATTGAAAAAGAAACTCGGTCTTTGACTTTAACAAACAACGAAAAAGGGGAAAGCTACCATGAATATTATCATTGATTTGTGGAAAGCTCATCAGGCGGAAATCATTCTTTTCGGCAAGAATATTTTGCTGACTTTGATCATCGTGCTTTTGAGTTTTATCGTTTGCCGGATCATCAAACGGATGATCAACAAGGCAGCTGATAAAATTGAAAAGATCGATCCGTCTGTGGGCAAAATTTTCTATTCGATCGCCCGGACGTTTATCTGGCTTTTCGCTCTGTTGATCATTTTGGATCGTTTCGGCGTGAATACAGCCAGTATCATCACGGTGCTTGGTACTGCCGGACTGGCTGTCGGTTTGGCGATGAAAGATTCATTGAGCAATGTGGCGGCCGGATTGATGCTCTTGATTTTGCGTCCTTTCCGTTCCGGCGACAAGGTCGATTGCAGTACGGTCAGCGGTACTATTAAGGAGATCGGACTTTTTACCACTGAATTGTGTTCAGAAGACGGGGTTTTTGTCATCGTGCCGAATAAACTTATTATTGCTGCTCCGATCAAGAACCGTTCCCGTAATGACAGTTGTGCAATAAACACTGATAAAGAGTAAAAGGGGATTTCAATGCACTGGTACTGGCTGATTTGCGGAGTGCTGATGCTCCTTTTGGAGTTTGTCATTCCCGGTCTGGTGATCTGTTTTTTTGGTGTTTCGGCATTGCTGGTGGGAGGATTGATCTACTTTTTCCCGGGAATGTTTCTTGCATGGCAGCTGTTGATTTTTGCCGTTGCCGGAGCGGTGCTGGCACTGCTTTGCCGCCGTCTGGTTCCCGGAGGGAGCAAAGGGACGGTGAAGCATCAGGATGATGAACTTGACGGGGATGATTCAGTGGGGGCGATTTGCTGCTGCAAAGAAGCGATAACACCGGAGAAGCCCGGAAAAGTGGAGTATCACGGCTCTTTCTGGCGTGCTGAAGCGGAAACAGAGATCGCCGCCGGAGAGTTGTGTGTAATTGAAAAAAGGGATAATCTGACGTTGAAAGTCCGTCGCAAATAATTGAAAGGGGATGTTTGATGGAAGCTGTTGTTACAGTTGGAGTTATTGTCGTAGCAATCATTATTGTCATTGCCAAATCGATTCGCATTGTGCCGCAGAAGCAGGATTGGATCGTTGAACGTCTGGGCAAATATCATGCCACATTGGGGGCGGGACTGCATATTCTTTTTCCCTTTATTGACCGGGTCGCATACCGGAGGGATTTGAAAGAGTGTGCCATTGACGTGCCGCCGCAGCAGTGTGTTACCAAAGATAATATCATTGTGGAGGTTGACGGCTTGCTTTATTTGCAGGTGGTCGATCCGGTGAAAGCCTCTTACGGCATATCCGATTATCTTTTTGCCTGTTCACAGCTGGCACAGACGACGTTGCGTTCAGAGATCGGTAAACTTGATCTTGACCGGACTTTTGAAGAACGCACGACGATCAATTCAGCGATTTGTGCCGAGGTGGATAAAGCTTCTGATCCGTGGGGGGTGAAAGTTACCCGTTACGAGATCAAAACGATCAAACCGCCGCATTCAGTGCTGGATGCGATGGAAAAGCAGATGCGTGCCGAGCGGGAAAAGCGGGCGCAGATCGCCGAATCCGAGGGTGAACGTCAGGCGAAAATCAACCGGGCCGACGGCGAAAAGTGCGAAGCTATCGCCCACTCCGAGGGTGAAAAGCAGAAAAGGATCAATGAAGCACAGGGTAAAGCCGAGGAGATCCGTCTGGTTGCTGAAGCTACCGCTAATGGAATTGCCACGATTGCGGCGGCGATCAAATGTGATGGCGGCAATGACGCGGTCAATTTGCGTTTGGCAGAGCAGTACATCAATGAATTTGGTAAACTTGCCAAGACCGGCAATACGATGATCATCCCCAGTGATCTGGCGAATATTTCCGGATTTGTGAAGTGTGCCTCAAAAGTTCTGGAAACAGCCAAAGAGAGTAAGTGATTTTTGCAAAAAATCGGCTTTGAGAAAAATTTTTGACATCTTAACCGGTGAAAAATCTGGTTCCAGATGTTTTTTACAAAAATACAGTTTTTTGTATTGTAATTGACAGATAACGTGTTATCTTATATTGATATGCTGAGTTTTTTATTTTATCATGTGGGGATGAAAAAATGAGGTTGCCAGATTTAACCGGTTACAACAAGTTTCCAACGCCGATTGCTATTTCAGTCAATGATGGAGAGTGGATATCTCCTTCTGTATTGGCAGAGGATTCCTGTTTTTGGGTCGGATATGCCTTGACTAATGCCGGTGCCGGTATCGTCGAAAACGTTGATGTGGAAATCTCTGTTGATGGAAATATTATCCACGACAATACATTAGCTTCCGTTGGCAATGGGTATTATTGGTATCGCTATGGAATATATACCCTTGAATCCGGAAAGCATGAAATTACTTTTACCATTGATCCGGATAATAAAATCAAAGAATCAAATGAGGGAAATAATACTTACACCTGCTCTTTTGTTGTTGAAGGACCTGCTGATTGGCTGATTCCGTTTTCCTGGGATCAGGGCGGCGAACTTTTCAACACCGATGTAACGATCAATGCTTATGCCCCCATAGATCCGGATACCGGTAAGCGTTCTATTACCGGGTGTACCAATACCGCAGTGACTCAAGTCATCAGTTATTTTGTTACTCAAGGGCATGATTTATCTCTTACTCTGAATAATTCCGATTCCTATACCGAGGGCGGGATCTCTATTGACGGCACTCTGGCCAATGCCCGGAGAAACGGAAATCTTTCGTTTGATCAAATCAATGCTTTGCTTGCGGATTTCGATGTGAAATCTGCGGAAGATGTTGCTGCTTTATGCTATGCTTCCGGAGTTGTTGCCAAGGCGAACTACGGTTCTGATGCGACTTGCACTGCATATTCGACTGAATTGTTCACGCGGGCCGGATTCAAATCGGTTTCCACGGGAAACTATGAGTTCTGGAATGGCAATAAATTGTCTGATAAAGCCTGGGAGACGGTGAAACGCAATATCAGCGAAGAGCGTCCGGTCTGCGTCAGTCTGAATAAACCGAATCATGCTGTTATTATCGATGGTTATGATTCGGCATCTGATAGAGTGCATATCAACTTCGGCTGGGGCTTGACAAACGGGAAGAAGCTCGACAGCAGATACGATATGATTCTGGGCAGCGGCTGGTACACCAGGGCGGAATGTGATGAGATGCAGGTAGACTACATAATGTACGACATCGTGCCTAATTCTCCCGGTGATTTGCGGGTTGACAATATTGCCTCTCTGGTTGCTGCGGATAAGGTGAAACTTGACTTCAAGGTTGCCAACAATGGTTTCAATGATATTGAAGCGAGCAAAGCATACATTTATGACGGAACGAAAAAGATAGCGACAGTTTCCGTTGATGCTCTTAAAGCTAAAACCAGTCAGGTTTACACTTACTATATTGCCGCCGGCGGATTGACTGCCGGTACTCACAAATTCAAAGTTGTTGCCGATGGGGCTGATATGGTCAAGGAATCATTTGAAGACAACAACTCCAGGATTAAAAGCGTCAGCATCACCCGTGACCTGCAGGTTTCCGCACTGACTTACGCCCGAAATACCAGTGCCGACACGGTGAAATTGAATTTTACCGTCAAAAACAACGGCAACGTTGCTTCCGGAACTCATAGAGCTTATGTTTATGACGGTACGAAGAAATTGGCAACTTTTTCACTTTCTTCGATCGCCGGCGGAGTGAGCAAAAACTACTCTTACACGCTCAATGCCGGTAATCTTGCCATCGGCACTCACAACTTCAAAGTGATTGCCGATGGAGCGAAAACCATCAAAGAGACCAATGAAAGCAACAATGCTCTGACCAGAAGCGTCAGTATCACCCGTGACCTGCAGGTTTCTGCTCTGACTTACGCCAGAAGTTCAAGTGCAAACACCGTAAAATTGAATTTCACCGTCAAAAGCAACGGGAATACCGCTTCCGGAGCCTACAAAGCCTATCTTTATGACGGCACGAAGAAATTGGCAACCTTTTCGCTTTCTTCCATCGCCGGCGGAGTGAGCAAAAACTACTCTTACACGCTCAATGCCGGTAATCTTGCCATCGGCACTCACAACTTCAAAGTGATTGCCGATGGAGCGAAACTGATCCGGGAAAGCAATGAAAATAACAATTCTCTGACCAAAAGTGTCAGTATCACCCGTGACCTGCAGGTTTCCGCTCTGACTTACGCCAGGAATTCCAGTGCCAATACAGTGAAATTGAATTTTACCGTCAAAAACAACGGCAACAGTCGGATCGGGGCAACGAAAGCCTATATTTACGACGGCACCAAAAAGCTGGGAACTTTATCGTTGGCCGCGTTTACAGCCGGAGCGAGTAAAACTTATTCTTACACGCTCAATGCCGGTAATCTTGCCATCGGCACTCACAACTTCAAAGTGATCGCCGACGGAGCGAAACTGATCCGGGAAAGCAATGAAAATAACAATTCTCTGACCAAAAGTGTCAGTATCACCCGTGACCTGCAGGTTTCTGCTCTGACTTACGCCAGAAATACCAGTGCCAATACAGTGAAATTGAATTTTACCGTCAAAAACAACGGCAACAGCCGGATCGGGGCAACGAAAGCCTATATTTACGACGGCACCAAAAAGCTGGGAACTTTATCGTTGGCTGCGTTTACAGCCGGAGCGAGTAAAACTTATTCTTACACGCTCAATGCCGGTAATCTTGCCATCGGCACTCATAAGTTCAAAGTGATCGCCGACGGAGCCGGGGCAGTCAAAGAGAGCAAAGAGAACAACAATTCTCTGACCAAGAGCATCAGTGTTACCCGTGACCTGCAGGTTTCCGCTCTGACTTACGCCAGAAATACCAGTGCCAATACAGTGAAATTGAATTTTACCGTCAAAAACAACGGCAACAGCCGGGTTGGAGCCAGCAAGGCTTATCTTTATGACGGGAGCAAAAAACTGGCAACGTTATCCCTGGCCGCTTTCACGGCCAATTCCAGCCGGAGTTTTTCCTACACGCTCAATGCCGCTAATCTGGCGAATGGTACTCATAAGTTCAAAATCGTGGCCGATGGAGCAAATTCATACAGAGAAAATAATGAAAAGAACAACTCTCTGACCAATAGTGTCAGTGTTACCCGCAATTTGCAGGTTTCCTCTTTGTCCGCTGAGCCCGGAACAGAAAATGTGAAACTTACTTTCACCATCAAAAATACCGGCAATACCCGGATTGGAGCTTCCAAAGCCTATATTTACGATGGCACGAAGAAGCTGGTGACGTTATCACTGGCCTCATTCAACGGCAATTCCGGCCGCAGCTTCTCCTACACCTTTGCCGCCGGAAAACTCTCTGCCGGAACTCACAATCTGAAAGTGGTCACCACTCACTCCAGCAGCACGCTTGCCGTGAAAGTAGCTCCGGCTGTCAATAAGACAATCGGAGGAATCGCCAATGATGTCTGGGATTATATGTATGAAGATTTGCCGAAAGAAGCCCAATATGGCAATGTTACCGGTTCGATGTTCAACGATACTTTGACTTTTTCTGCAAACAGAAGCCGGAGAATCGGTAATATCAGTTTAGCTTCCGGGAATGATAAAATTATTGCCTTGAATTCTGCCATTTATTGTGAAGAATCGGAAATTGTCGCCGGTAATATTGATATGGGCAGCGGCAATGATACTATAGCTATCGGTTCCAATAATGATTTTGAAGTCAAATTTATTGATATGGGTAGTGGCAATGATACAATTACTGTGAGCGGATGGGATGCGGAATTGGAGGTTCTGGATGTCCTTAAGTGCGGATCCGGAAACGATACGATCACCGTTTCTTCGCAGGCATTCGTGGAGTTTAATTCTTTTGATATGGGCGATGGAGCAGATAGATTTACCGTTTCCGGTGGTTCGCATTTATATTACTCCAAAGATTATAATTTTGGTTCCGGTGATGACCGTTTTATTGTTGCCGCCGGCGGGCATTTGGACTTTAGTGAGTATTACGGCGAGCCGGGTTCCGGTTCCGGTCTGGATTTCGGTTCCGGTTATGATACTTTGCAGCTTGATGGTGTGCTTCGTTTGAGTTCTGCTGAAAAATGTGTATCCAATCTGGAAAAGATCACTGGTTCTGGTGATATTGCGTTGGATTTGACCGGCAGTCCGGATATAGATTGGATAGATAAACTCCTTGAAGGAAGTGACGTTGAGGTCATAAACGATTTGGGATTGTCTTTTTTTAATGGTCGGGCTGCAGAAGCTAATGACAATGTGATCAGCGGTTCTTCAGTTCAAAGTCTGACTTCCCAAAGCAATCCTCACGGGGTTGATTTCTGGCTTTGCGGCAATGCAAAAGCAGAAGCTGTTGATCATGGTTTTGCAGATACCACTGATTTTGTAAAATATACCAAGAGTTCCGGTGATAATCGTTTGGAAATTTCTACATGGTGGGGATATGGTGATCTCTCTGATGTTTTGGAGGTGGATGTTTTCAATGCCAATGGTCAGCAATTGACAGATGATCAATATTCGTTTATGGTCTCCGACTATTTGGAAGCTGATATTTCCCAGTGGCAGGATGGTACTTACTACTTGAAACTGAAAGTTGCCGATACGTCTGCTGTCAGTGGTATGATCAGGATCTCTGATTGATAGGAGCTATTTGTTTGCGTTCTGCAGATAAAACAGATCGCAATCAGTAAAATTTGTAAATAACTTTTTGCCGCTTGGACTTAAAATGTCCAAGCGGCTGTGTTATTTTAAACGCATCCTGTAAGATTTGCAGTTTAATTTGCAGTCAGTTCAGTGCCGGTCAATATAAAAGGAGGTCAATGATGTCGGAAAAAAGTGAAAACAGTTGTGAAACCGTGAAAAATCAAGCAGTGGAAACAGTCAAAGCCGCCAAGCCGAAAAAAATCGGACTCCGGTTGAAAATTCTGCTTTTTATACTGATAGTTTTGACAAATTTCGCAGTTACTTTATTTGCATGCAATATCAAATTGGAAGAGAATGTAAGATGTATTGTCATTGAAGTTCCTGCCAAAGTTCCCGTTGAAAAAAAGAAAACTGAATCAAAATCCGTTTATAAATTTCCCACTGAAAGACGGTTGCCGCCATGCGACGGCGGCTGTGCCAAAGATCTTGAAGAAAAAATGCTTTACTGGATCATTTATGATACCTGGCCGGAAAGAGAAATTGCGGAAAAATATACAGAAGTTCCCGCTGCGGATTTTCCGCAGGACTACATGAAAAATAATTTTTACAGGAATTGTTCCGGAAATGAATTGGATACCATTGGGGTTTCTGAAATGGATCTTGATGATGATGGTTTGCCGGAACGACTGGTATATTCCGGCAGCGGGAATCGTAATTGTGTGAGAGATCTTTTCAAAAAGATCAATGGAAAATGGCAGTATATCGGTATTATTGGCGGCATTGATTTTGTTCCGTTGAAATATAACGGGAAAACCGGGATTTTCTCCAAATGGGGAAATGGTTTTGCCTGTGCAAGTTACAGTTTTCAGCAGATAATCAACGACAGATTGGTCACGGTGATCGATTTTGATATTGACGGTTCTGCCCAAAGTGTTCCGGGGAAATTGGAAGAAATTGTTATTACGCTGCGAAGTAATAATAATTTTATGAAAAATCAATATCAAATGTCAAGCGATTGATGCGTCAGGTCGATCATTTGGCATTTTTCCGGCAGATGATCACCGTGGCGATCAGCCAGATGAAAAGCATTGCCGTTGAGAAGATCCATACCGGCAGCCAGCCGATGGTAAATACCAAGGTGAGGGCAAAAGCTGTCCATAATCCTCCGCCCATGATCGGTTCATGGATCAATTGTTTATATCCGAAAGAGGCGGCGGCAGGGGTTTTGTTTTCCGGATCGACCGTTCGCAGCAGCATCAAGCCGGTGGCAGTAACTCCCAATCCCTGACCGAATTCCGCAATAGCACACTCAAACCATGCCTGTTTGAAAAGTCTGGGAGCGACAAACAGCAGCAGAAAAATGCTCCACAAAACTCCGAGTACCATCATGATGACCAGCGGCAGCCAGTTTCGGGCTACCACGGAAAGTTTGATCGTGGCGACAGCGGCGACGACCAGGAAATCCAGCGACGCTCCGGAGAGCCGCTGCATCTGACCATGGTCGATGAGGTGATCGGCTTTAAGTTTACGGAAAATGATTTGGAGGAATACTCCACCGATCATGCACAGCGGGAAAAGGGGAAATCCGGTGAATAAGCGGGTTCGGCAATCCGGGAGCAGTTTGACTTCGGCAAATTGCAGAGCTTTGAGCATGATATATCCCAGCAAAATGGAGATGCCGATCATGGCGATGTGCCATGCCAGAGAGTCGATGGAGTCGGCGAGAACCGTTTGTCTGCCGGCGGCAGGGCGTTTTTCCTGATCGTAAACACCGATTTTTTCAGCTTTGTCTCTTTCGTTAAAAGTTCTGACACTGCTGATGATTCCTTTGTTGAGGGCCCAATTGATAAGAGCCATACCAAGCAGTATTCCCAAGATCATACCACCGGTGGCGACGGTCAGACCGAGATCTTTACCTTCGCTCCAATGGGCGGAAAAAGTTTCGGACAATCCGCCGACGGTGCCGTGTCCACCCTCAAAACCGATCTCCAGCAGATTTCCAAAAGCCGGGTTGACTCCGAAAAGCGGAACAAGCAAAAATCCGGCAATCCCCAGACCGATGACATATTGTCCCCACGCAAGCATCTGTCCCATACAGAGCTGGGGGAATGCCATTTTGAAAATCTGATTTATTTTGGGCGGAACCACTCCGAGAAAGAGGGCGGCAAAAATAACATTGATGAGGAATCCGGGCAGTTTGCCCATGCCGGAAATCATATCTGCCGGCAGATATTTCCCGAAACAGGAGATGATTATCAAACCGATAACGCCGCCGATGACTGAACTTGGCAGATACAATCTCTGCAGGATCGGCAGAGCCATACGGACGAGTTTGCCTATGACCAGCAGTAAAGACAGAAAACAGAATATTTCAACAGCATTCATTTTTTTATTCCCCGGTTGCAAATTTGTTCCAATAATATGAATTTTCTCTTAATATATACCTTAAGAGCTTGAAAATCAACCCGGAGCAACTTCTACGCCGTTTTTTTTCGGAATACACTGTGAAAAAGAGCGGGACAGCAGTTGCTGTCGGGGGATCAGGGGTTGACAGATTGCCGTAGAGGAACTATATTAAATACAAAGACGAAAATTGTATGGATAATTTGAAATGCCCGTAAATTCCTTTAAGAACTACTTTTTGAGCTGGACACCGGAGGTGAAAAAACTTTCCCGTCCCTGCTATCTGGCGATAGCCAATCTTCTGGAACAGGATATCCGCAGCGGCAGACTTGCTCCGGGAACCAAATTGCCGCCCCAACGGGAATTGGCAGACTATCTGGATATAAATTTCACTACCGTTACCCGGGCATACAATCTCTGCCGGGAGCGTCAGTTGATCTACGGTTCAATGGGCAGGGGGACTTTTGTCGCACCTCTGCCGGGAATCGGCACGGAGGATACCTGCGGCGGTGAAATCATTGATTTGGGTATGGTCAATGGTTTTGATCAGGTGAATAAACAGATCATTGAAGCGACAGAAGCAGTCCTTAAAAAGGGTTATCTGGAAAAAATTTACAGCTATACTGCCTCCACCGGACATCTGCACCACCGGGCAGCGGCAGTGAATTGGATGAAAAAATTTTCTGTGGAGAGCGATGAAAATCATACGGCACTTTTTACCGGTTCCCAGAATGCCATAAGTGCGGCACTGCTTTCACTTTTCAATGTCGGAGACACTCTGGCGGTCGATTATTTCACCTACGCCAACCTTATTGGTACGGCCCGGCTTGCTCATGTGCGTTTATTGCCGGTTCCCGGAGACGGGGAGGGGATGTTTCCGGGAGCATTGGATGAATTGAGCCGCAAGCACCGTCTGGCAGGGATATTTCTGATGCCGGTCTGTGCCAATCCGACGGGAATAACGCTCAGCGTGAAACGCAAGAAGCAATTAGCTGAAGTCATCCGCAAACGGGATTTGATTTTGATAGAAGATGATACGGCGACCATGCCTCCGGAGCCGGGCTATGCTTCACTTTATTCATTGCTTCCGGATCAGACACTATACATTTGCGGTTCTCTGCGTTATTTGTGCGGCGGTCTGCGGGTGACAGCGGCGGCATTTCCGGAGTGTTTCCGACAGAATCTGCTCAATGGTCTTTTTCACTTGAATATCCGTACAAGTGCATTGGATGCGGAGATCATGACGGAATTGATTTTAAGCGGCAGGGCTGAATCGGTATTGTGTGAAAAACATCAGCTTGCGGTACGGGCGAATAGGATTTTTGACTCGGTTTTTCCGGAAGCACCTTCATGCGGGGAGGGCAGTTTTTTCCGGATACTGGATCTGCCGGAAAGTTTTTCCCGCCGTCAGGAGACGGAAGCTCTGTTTGAATCTCACGGCGTAAAGGTGCAGCACTCCTCCCGCTTTACCGTGCTCCAGCGTCCGGGGCGTAATTTTTTACGTCTGTCGTTATCTTCTGCCGGATCGGAGAAGAATCTGCGTACAGCTTTGACTCTGGTTCGCTCGGTTCTGGAAAAATCTGCACAAAAGTGAGTGTGCATCCTGCTCCGGGTATAATTGATTCCGCAAAAAAACGCAATTTTTTTTTGAAATCACTTGAATGTTGCCGTTTGGGGTGTATAATATAATTGTGAGAGGGGATCTCCCCGGTGAAAACAGAGATTTTTTCAGGAAAGTTTGAAATAAGATTATGAGTGAAATCGCCGATGACCGTTTGCTGGTCAGTGCTGAAAATCTGGTCAAGACCTATCACGGCAGGACTGTGGTCAATCAGGTTTCTTTGAATGTCCGTGCCGGAGAGGTCGTCGGATTGCTCGGCCCTAACGGGGCAGGGAAAACGACGAGTTTCTATATGGTTATGGGATTGATCCGTCCGGATGGGGGCAAGGTCTCTTTCCGGGGTGTGGATGTCACCCGGATACCGATGTACAAACGGGCCCGGATGGGCATGGGATATCTGGCACAGGAGCCGTCGATATTCCGTAAGCTCACCGTGGAGGAAAATATTATGGCGATTCTGGAAACTCTGGCGATCAGCCGGGCGGAAAGAAAGAAAAGATGCACCGATCTGCTCCGGGAATTGGATCTGGAAAGATTGAAAGATCAGAAAGCGATGACCCTTTCCGGCGGTGAACGCCGCCGTCTGGAGATCACCCGGGCATTGGTTACCAATCCGTCATTTATCATGCTTGATGAACCTTTCAGCGGAGTTGACCCGCTGGCTGTTTACGATGTGCAGCAGATCATTCTGCAGCTCAAAGAGAGAAATCTGGGCATTCTGATCACCGATCACAATGTCCGGGAAACGCTTTCCGTGGTTGACCGTGCTTACATTATGTGCATGGGCAAAGTTCTGCTTGAGGGCCCCAGTGATTTTCTGGTCAATGACCCCAAGGCAAAAGAGATCTACCTCGGACCGCAGTTTACAATGTGATATGTTTTATGCGTCAGGCGGAATGGGCCGTCTGGCGAAACAAAGAAAGGTGTGCTGTCTATGCTCATCAATGTTACCGGCCGTCAGTTCGAAATCACTCCCGCAATCCAGACTCAGGCGGAAACTGTGCTTTCTTCCCTGGACATCCCGGCACTGAAAGTTTCCAGTGTCAACGTGGTCATGTCCCGTGAGAAAAATCATTTCCAGGTCTCTCTGGTACTTAACTGCAAGTATCACACGCTAAAAGCAGAGGTGGAGGATTTTGATTTGTACCGGGCTCTTGATGCGGCGGCGGACAAAGTCGAAGCACAGTGTCAGGAGCTGAAAGAGAAAATCCAGGAACACCGGGCAACTGCCATGGGTGAAACCGATGCCGCACAGGCACAGGAGTCATGACCTGACTTATCAAGTCGTGTACGCCCGGGAAATAAAAGTACCGGGCGTTTTGTTTTGTGGAGGAAATGTATGATAATAGCAGTATCCGGGGAATTCGGTGATGATATCCGTAAAATGGTCTATTACCGGATCGAAAACGGCAGAATTCTGGAAAGGGAAACGGTCAATGCGGTCGAGGGACCGCTGGATCAGCTTGGAGCCCAGTTGAATTCATTGAAAATCGATCTGCTGATAACCGGGAAAATCTCCCGGGAGGTCGAGTTGGGATTATTTGATATGGGAATCAATCTGATTTCCGGAGTGAATGGTGAATCGGATAAGATTTTGTCAGCTTATCTGGACGGCAGTTTGAAGTTTTAAGGCAGATGAAATGGATTACGGTAAAGTAAAAGAATTCCTGAATGAGGAGGATAAATTCTGCAAGTTTTGCGGCATACAGTTGACTGAAGTCGGTGACGGTTATGCGGAAGCTGTTTTGCAGATCGACGAAAACAAACTCAATGGGCGTCAAGTCGTGCAGGGCGGAGCAATTATGACGCTGGCGGATTTCGCCTACGCCGGGGCAATCAATGGTTCCGGTGTGACCGGGGTTTCCCTTAACTGCACGACCAATTTCATCCGTCCGGGGAGCGGGAAAATGCTTAAAGCCGTCTGCCGCCGGATAAGTCAGGGCAAAAAGACCGCAGTATATAATACGGAAGTAACCAATGAGGATGGCAAACTGGTTGCCACGATGAATATTACCGGATTTATCATTGACGATAAACCGCTTGGCGGAGAGTGAATCATGGCTGAACGCAGAAGTTTTTCCGTACAGGGTATGCACTGTGCCGGTTGTGCGGCGGCGGTGGAAAGAGCTTTGAATTCTTTGCCGGTAAAAGATGTTTATGTGAATTTTGCCGCCGGGAGATTGAATCTTTCGGGAAGTGAAGCAAGTGATGCTGAAATTATTGCGGCGGTGAAAAAAGCCGGATTCAAAGCGGAAGTCATTCAAGAAAACGCAGTTGTGATCCCGGAAAAATCCGGTAAGGGGGAAGTTGCAGCTTTTGCAGCGGCATTGTTTTTTTCTATTCTGCTTCTGTTTGTCTGTATGGGGCATTTCCCGGCAGATTTCCGATTGAATGGTTTTCTGCAAATTGTTCTGCTGATCCCGGTTTTGATTGCCGGCCGGGGCTTTTTCTTCCGGGGGATACCGGCACTCTGCCGGGGTGTACCCAATATGGATTCACTTATCTCCTGCGGGGCATCGGCAGGGATAATTTACAGTTTGCTGCTGTTAATGCTTAAAAGGTCTGCTCACTTGTATTTTGATACTGCGGCGATGATAATAACGCTGATAATGCTGGGCAAACTTCTGGAATCCCGTTCCCGCAGATCGGCATCATCGGCGATCCGTCAGCTTTTTGATTTGACACCGCCTGCGGCACATCTGCTCCGCAATGGTGTGGTGCAGGATATCCCCAGTGCGGAATTGTTTCCGGGGGATATGATCCGGATTCTGCCGGGAGAGAAAATCCCGGCTGATTCCGTGGTGGAATCAGGCAGAAGTTTCGTCAACGAAGCCATGCTCACCGGTGAAAATGAACCGGTTTCCAAAAATCCGCAGGATCAGCTTTTCGGCGGCACCTTGAATATGGACGGGGTTTTGGAAGCAAAGGTGACCGCCACCGGAAAAACGGGTATGCTCGGTCAGATCATCTCATTGATCGACAATGCTCAAAACAGCCGTCCTCCGGCGGCGGTTCTGGCGGATAAAGTTTCCGGTTTTTTTGTTTGGGGTATCTTTTCAATTGCGTTGCTCACTGCTGTTTTCTGGGGGATATTCGGTACAGCGGAGCAGGCATTGCATTTTTCGCTGTCGGTATTGGTTGTTGCCTGTCCCTGTGCATTGGGGTTGGCGGTTCCGGTGGCATTGATTTCCGGTATCGGCAGAGGGGCTCAACTTGGAATTCTCATCCGCAACGGCGAAGCATTGGAAAAAGCGGCAAAGATAAAAGAGCTTGTTTTTGATAAAACCGGGACATTGACTACCGGTATTCCGGAGATAAAGGAGATCATCTGTACCGGAAAAATCAGTGCAAATGAGCTGCTGCTCACCGCGGCGGCAGTGGAAAAATATTCCAATCATCCGGTGGCAAGAGCGATTGTCTCCGAGGCGGAAAAACTGGGGTTGCACGGTGAAAATGCGGTTGAAGTAAGCAATTTCAGTTGTATTCCCGGCAGGGGAGTTACGGCACTTGCCGCCGGGAAAAATTGGATTTTGGGCAATGCGGAGATGATGAAAGAGTATGAAATCACCTTTGAACGACCGGAAAATCTCTCAGGCAATACCCTGATCTACTGTGCCGTTGACCGGGAATTTTGCGGAGTGATCTTGGCTGGAGACACTTTGCGGGATAATGCGGTGCCGGCAGTTGCTGAATTGAAAAAGATGGGGATAAATTGTTACATGCTTACCGGAGATAACCGGGAAACTGCGGAAAAAGTTGCCGGCAATCTGGCTTTGGACGGTTTTAAATCGGAATTGCTGCCGCAGGATAAAGTTTCAGCGTTGCAGGCTATCCGTGCGGCTTCCGGCGGCAGGATAACTGCGATGGTTGGAGACGGCATCAATGATGCTCCGGCATTGGCGGCAGGGGATTTGGGGATCGCCATCGGTTCGGGCAGTGACATCGCTCTGGAAAGTGCGGATGTAGTTCTGCTCCGGTCAGATCTTTCGCAGGTGGTTGCGATGATAAGATTAAGTCAGGCGGCATTCCGGGTGATCCGGCAGAATCTTTTCTGGGCATTTTTCTACAATGTCTGCTGTATCCCGCTGGCGGCGGGGGTGTTTTATGCAATCAGCGGAATATTGCTTGATCCGGCATTTTGTGCCGGGGCGATGGCATGCAGTTCGCTGACGGTGGTGTTGAATTCTTTACGGCTGCGTTTTTTCCGTCCGTAAAGGTGATTATTTTTCCGGAGCAGTTCCGGGATCATTCGGGAAGAAATATTTTTTCTCAAGCTCTTTGAGCAGTTTTATATCAGCCATGATCAGCATCCCGTCTTTTTCCTCGATCCTGGTATCTCCGTGCGGCGGTATGAAAAATTTGTTCCGCCGGATCATGGTGACCAGCACTCCCTGCGGGAATTTGATTTCGGCGAGGGTTTTGCCGATAAGTTCATTTCCGGCTCTGACCCGGTACTCTTTCATCTCCTGATGGGCGGATTTTTCTGTAACCTCCAATTCCAGCGGGGCAGGGGGTTCTTTGGCTTCTTTGGTATCATCGGCAACTTTCAGCAGCTTTGCCACCGGCATGATCAGCCAGCCCTGCAGGGTAACTGAAAGAATAACCATAAAGAAGATCAGCCGGAACATCAATGCCGCATTGTCCACACCCGCTGCCAGCGGGAAGGTCGCAAGCACGATCGGTGCCGCTCCGCGGATACCGACCCAGGAGACCATAAGCTTTTCTCTCCATGTATAGTCACTGTGGAAAAGGCAGATGAATACTGCCGCCGGACGGGCGATCAGCATCAGCAGCAAACCGAGGGCGATTCCGGGGAGCCATACGGAACTCTCGATAAGATGTTCCGGATCGGCGAGGAATCCGAGTACGGTGAAAAGTCCCACCTGCATCAGCCATGCGATACCGTTGTGAAATTTGATCAGAGCTTTCTGGTAGTTGTATTTTCCGGCGTTGAGGGCGATCCCGCAGACGTAACATGCCATGAATCCGTTGGTGCGGATCAGTTGTGATGCTCCGTAACACAGGAGTATCCAGGCGACGCTGACCACGAAATAGAGACCTTCATGGTCGAGCCGGGTTTTGAAAAGCTGTTTACCCAGCCAGCCGAAAACGATACCGGCGAGGATACCGCCGCCGAGCTGATAGAGAATAAGCGGTATTTCCAGGGCGACACTGTGGCTTTTGCCGAGGACGAAGCCGATCATCATCATGGTAAGGAAAGCTGCTGTGGGGTCGTTGCTTCCTGATTCCAGTTCCAGCAGAGGTTTGAGATTTCCTTTAAGACTGATATTTTTTCCCCGGAGAATGGCAAAAACGGCAGCGGCATCGGTGGAGGAGATTATCGCACCGAGGAGCAGACACCAGAGCAGCGGGTATTGACAGCGGAGCAGGAAGTAGGCTCCGAATCCGGTGATCGCCGCCGTGATCATAACTCCCGGCACCGCCAGCAGAATCCCCCGTTTGGCAACCGGTTCGATCGTCTCCGGAGAGGTATCACTGCCGCCTGCGTAAAGGATGAAGCACATGGCAACGATACCGAAAAAATTTATTTCATTGGCATAAAGGGTCCCTTCGATAGGCAGAACTGCTTCAAAGCAGATTCCCACCAGCAAAAAGAGCAGCAGTGTAGGCAGATTGAATCGGCTGGATAGTTTGTTGGAAAATACTCCGGCAAGCAGCAGCAAACCGGTGATCGTGATGATTGAATCGGAAAAATTCATTGCCTTTGACCCTGAAAAATAAAATTGCTACATCCTTGTAATAATATAGAGGGCAAAATATTTTTTTCAAGATGATTTCAGGTAAAGAGCCGGAATTTTGCAAAAAAACAGCTCGCACTGCCGGAGACGGCTCAATCGGAGTGAAATGTTCCTGTTTCGGGAATGAAAAACGGTAAAAAAAAGCTTTTTTTCTTGACAAAAAACAAAATTTGAGGTATATTATCTAAATAATAAAAATATTTTATTTTTTAACTGTTGAGTAAATGAACTAAAGAAAGAAACGCACATGGATATTGATTGTTTCAAAAGGATGTACCGTATGGTGGATTACCAGCGCCGTCTGTGCATGTGTGATGTCTGCAGCCGCAGCAAATGGGAAGAGTTGACCGGAAAGATCTCATTTAAGCAGCTTGATTACCTGATGCTTATCCGTTTGGCGATGCCGTGCAATCTGCAGACGGTTATGACATTGACCGGTTTGTCGAGTTCGGCGGCATCTCTTTTTGTGGACAAGATGACCAAGCAGGGCGTGATCTTGCGTGAACAGGATCCGAAAGACCGCCGCAATATCATGATCCGTCCCGGGGAAAAATTAATGGAATTGCTCAATGAGATCGATCAGGAACTGCACCGGATAATATCCAATGAATTGCGGGATTGTTCTCCGGAGCAGATTTCAGAATTGGATCGCAGCTGTGCTTTGGTGTGTCAGAAGTTGGAAAAGATCAATGCGGCATCGGTGCTGCCTTGAGATTTTCCGTTAATGTAGAGCCTTTTTTTATTTAACCAAAAGATAAGGAGAGATTGTGAAAAGGCATATATTATTATTTGCACTGCCGATGGTGGTGTGGGGAGGGGTTTCTGCAGCAGCAGAAACTGCTGGTCAGGCAAAAGCTGAAACCAGAGAGATCAGAGTCATTCAGGACAATGGCAATCCGCGTATGGTCAGCCGGTTATTCCCGCTGAAGTATCTTACGGCCCAGGATCTGCAGCCTTACGTCCAGTCAGCGATTCTGCGTTACAATTTGAATTCCAGACTTCAGAGCGTCAATTTCAACGACGGCAGGGGAACCGGCATACTGGTCACCACCGGCGAAGAATTCATGCCCTATGTGGAAGATTTGATCAGCAAGCTGGATATTCCCGGCAAAGATCCTGCCAATCCGGCAAAGATCGAGGGTACCGGTATGGCTCGTGTCGCCTATACTCCGCAGTACCGTGCTGCTGCTGAATTCAAAGAGATCATCGATATCATCGTGGCCTCCAGTGAAGGAAATTCCGGAATCGATCTGGCGACCAACACCATTTTCTGGCGAGACACCGTCCCGGCAGCCAAAGATACTCTGGACTGGGTCAAACTGATCGACCGTCCTTTGCCGCAGGCCCGTATCCGCTTCAACTACTATGAAGTGCGTGAAAGCACCCTGCGTGATGTCGGTTTTGACTATCTTGCCTGGAAAAACGGTCCCGGTGTGAATTTGCTCAATGTCGGCTACAATGCCGGACGTCTGGTGGTCAATGAAGCATTGGTTTCTGCTTTGAGCAGTGTTTCCAGCTGGGGATACGGCGGCTTTTTCTTTGCACCTGCCTTTGACTTGAGCTTTATCCGCTGTTTGCAGCAGTCCGGTGAAGCTTCTGTTACTGCGGATGCTTCTCTTACCTTTGTCAATACTCCGGTCAAGAGCGTTGATGCTTTCCGTGAATTGATCCAGATGCAGAAAAACGATCCGGACAATGCTCCGTACATCTACCGTCTGACCATGACTCCGGAATATCAGAATATCGCCAAAAACAGCCAGGGCCGTTCCTTCATCGGTGCGAGCTTTGATACTGATGACACCGGTGAACTTTACAAGAATCCCCCGGAAATCGAATTGGTCATTACCAACCCGATCATCTGTGTTCCCGGCGACCGTGCCAAAGCGGATGCCGCCGGATTCATGCCTTTCCCCGAAGCCAATACCAAAGATGTTGAAAACGGCGGAGTTATTTTCCGTTACAAATTCAACTTCAAAAATGTCGTTGAACGCGGCAATACCGGACAGGAGTTGAGCAATGCCGCCAGCATCGCCGGTGGTATGACTCTCGGTTACAATGTGGAAAAAATCGTCGGTGTCTATGAGAAAGAATCTGAAGTCCATCAGACCATCGGTTTGCCGGTGCTTTCCAAGATCCCGGTACTGAAATATATTTTCAGCACGACCACTGTTGTCCGTGAAAAGACCTTTATCATCGTTACTGCAGAAGCCACTCCGGTAACTCCGGATATGAGCGGCAGTACTTCCAACAGCCGTTCTGTGGAGATTCATGAACGGCAGCAGAAAGATTTCTTTGAGGACTGATTGCCATGAAAAGAACACTTATACTCTTTGCTGTCGCCGGGGTTTTCAGCTGTTTTGCTGCCGAAACTGTTCCCGGTACCCCGCGTAACGCCAATAACAATGTTTCTCCCGGATATACCTCTCCTTCGGTCAATACCGAGTTGAAAGTAAATATCAACGAGAATACCAACGCTGTCCGCTTCATTCAGGACAATGCCGATCCCTATGTGGTGACCCGTGCCTACCGTCTGGTCAATGCTGATCCGTACATCGCCCGCGGTTACATCCGTTCTGCCATCGGTGCCCGTTCTGTGAATGCCAGTCCGGTGCAGGTCGCCGCTCTGAAATTCACCGATGGAACCTCCTTCCTGCTGGTCTCTGCCGAGGAATACCGTTTCAGCGACTCCAAACACGGCGAAGGCATTGACACCATCATTGCCAAACTGGACAAACAGGATCTGGCAACTGTCAGCAATACCAGTGCCTGGGTTTACTACCCCAAACATCTGCCGGCTGCGACTCTGATGAAAATGCTGGAAGTTGTCGGTACCAACGAAACCGATCACCAGTTCCTTTTCTCACCTGAAACCATGCTGGTCGATGCTGAACTCAACGTCCTTATGGTCTGTGCTCCGCCGTGGTCCTGCAAGATCATGAAAGAGATGCTTGCCAAATACGACAAACCCATGCCGGAAGTGCGTATCGGTTACAAAGTGATCGAGATCTACGCTGAAAACGATGACCGTATCGGTGTTGACTTCCAGAGCTGGAAAAACAATGAAGGCGTTGATCTTTTCTCTGCCGGAGCCCGTGTCCGCCGCAACTGGTCAAGCTTCTTCCATGGCGGTGTTGACAACAACGGCAGCAACCGTACCAGCTATTGGAACTTCAACCCCAAATGGAACACCCGTTATCTGGACTTCCTGACCAGCATCGGCAAAGCCAAAGTCCTTACCAGCGGTACTCTGCTGGCGAAAAACCGTGAAACTTCCACGATCTCTCTTAATTACGGCTACTTCTACGAGCGTAATGACTACTCCGTGGATGCCGGATACGGCATGGGTGAATTCGCCTACACCGACCCCAATCCCAATGCGATTTACCGTCAGCAGCTGGCGAAAATTCTGCCGGCATCTCTGCTGAAAAGTGAGTACTATTCAGATTTGAGCATTGCGGCATTCACTCCGCGGATGATCAATTACCATGACGGTGTGCCGATCTGGAGTCCCAATGTCACGGATGCCAATGGCAATTATACGGCAACTGCAGCGGCTATGGCTGCTAAAGTTCAGGCACAGGTCACTGCCGAAGCTAAAGAGAAAGCCACTGCTGAAGCAATGGCCCAGGCTATGGCAAAAGTTCAGGCCGGTGAAATGGCTCCTGCTGATGTTTCTGCCTATGTGACCGAGTATGTGACTGCTTATGTTACCGACTATGTCACCAAATACATGACGGACTACAAAGCCAGTGTTCCCAGTGTTTTGGGTACTCTTTTCTCCTGGTACTCCAAGGGTGATATCAGCTGCGAAGGTTTCCCCGGCATCATCCACGGAAAACTGCAGTACCCCATGGCACAGGAAGGTTTCCGCTTTGACCTGAAAGTCCGTCCGATCGTTACCGGGGCTGCCGCCACAGTTGAATTCAACGGCAAGACCATCTCCCTGCTGGGCTGGAATTCCGACGGTTCTCCGCGGGTCAGTGATTCTGACATCACCACCACCTTCCAGGCGGCTTACGGTAATCAGGAATTTGTCATCGGCGGTCTCCGCCGCACTGAAACAGTCCGTAGTGTTGCCGGTCTGCCCTTCCTGAAAGACATTCCGGTTCTGGGTCTGCTTTTCAGCACGGAGAATGAATCGATCAAACAGTCTCAGCTGGTGATCGTTGCCACGGTGGAATTTTCCACTCCCGGAGCCTCCGGTATGACTGAAAACATTTCCGTCAAAATGGATAAGGCGATCAAAAACGTCAATAAAGGTGTTGACAGCAAAGTTGGAAACATGTTCTTCCAGCAGTATGGTATTGACACCGACGAAATCAAGTGATATATTATTACTTGTGTATCCGAAAACAAACGGCAGAGGATCACCTCTGCCGTTTGTTATTTTTGAAGTTTATCAGAGGTGCAGGGTGTGGAATAGAATTTTGAAATTTATCCGGGGTGAATTCTCCAACTGGCAGTATTGGGAAATCATTTTTACTCTGTTATGCACTTCGGCAATAACGGTGATCTCCATTGTGCTTGACAGCGGAATTCTGGGAATTGCTTCGGCGATTGCCGGTACGCTTTATACCATGCTGGCGGGCAAGGGGAAAATAAGCTGTTATATATTCGGGATATTCAATTCTGCTGCATACGGTTATATCTCGTTCTCACAAAAGTTGTACGGTGATGCCATGCTCAATTGGCTGTGGTATTTGCCCATGATGTTTGCCGGGATCATTCTCTGGCGTAAAAAACGGGATGAGACAAACTGCATCATCAAAAACCGCCTTTCGCCGGGTGGCAGATGGTTTACTTTTCTGGTTTGTGCAGCCGGAGTTGCTGTTTACAGCCGGATTTTGGCTTTGAGCGGAGACCCTCAACCGGTGGTGGATGCAGTTACCACGGTATTGTCGGTATCTGCAATGATCCTGACTGTAAAACGCTGTGTGGAGCAGTGGTTGATGTGGATCATTGTCAATGCGGTATCTGTTATTATGTGGTTCCGGGTCTGGCAGGACGGCGGAGATGCCGTTGCCACATTGCTGTGGTGGCTTATCATGCTGATCACCGGGATAATTTTTTTCATCCAATGGTATTTGGCGATGAAAAAGAGTCCGGCAGATAATTAATCGATTTCGAGGAAGTCCGGTGCTTTTGTAAGGCAGATGCTTTCACCGGATGGAGTCAGATACATGATATCTTCCAATCTGATTCCGCCCCATTCCGGGTAATAAAGACCGGGTTCGACGGTGACGATCTCGCCGCCTTTGAGAGCGGTTTTTGCTTTCGGAGAGAGTCGGGGAGCTTCGTGGATCTCCAGACCGACACCGTGACCGAGGCCGTGAAAGAATCCGAATTGTCCTTTGTCATTCTGTCCGGTAAAAAAATGATGTTTTTCCAGAATTGCTTCAGCTGCACAGTGGATCGAAGCACCATAAGCACCGGTTTTGACCAAGTTTTTGGCATATTCTCTTGCTTCCAGAACAGCATTGTATGCCCGTTTGACGATGTCGGAAGCTTTCCCTTTGACGACGGTGCGGGTGAGATCTCCCCAATACCCGGTTGCCGGGGAACGGGGAAAGATATCCATTACGATCGGAGAATCGGCTTTCAGGACGCCGGAACCGGCATTGTGCGGCTGGGAACCTTGTATTCCTCCGGCACAGATCGTCCCGGTCGGGAGCATACCGCAGTGGAGGATTTCGCAATCGATTTCAGCCCGGAGGATTTCGCTGGTAAGTTCCTTATTCTGCCAGAAAATAATTCCGTTGCAGATGTCTGAATTTTTCAATACTTCAACTGCTCTGGCAAAACCGGCTTCAGCGGCACGCTGGGAAGCGGTCACGGCGGCAGCTTCTTCCTGTGATTTGAATTCTCTTTCCGGGAAGAAACTTTTTTCTTCGGTAACTACTTCCATCCCGGCAGCACGCATTTTATCTGCCAGAGCCAGCGGGAATGCGGCAGGGACGATGAATTTTTTGCAACGGCATTCACCGGAAATGGCACTTATGATATCCATTCTGCCGTGTCCGCCGAAACTGGTGTCCTGACAAACCTCCACTCCGGGACGGGCATTCTGCTTTGCCCGGTCGATTTCAAGAGCGGAAAGAATGGCACATTTCCGATCATTGAATTCAAAATAGATGAAGTCATCCGGGGTGGATATTGCCGTGGCATAACGGATATCGGCACAGTTTTCCCCGGAACCGGTAAGTAAACGGATAAAATTTTTCATTTTGATATTGACTTTTTTGCAAAACAGGTTCATATTATCTATTGTACACTAAATATACCCCGAAAATCCGGGTTTTTCAAGCAAAGGAACAAAAATGGAAATAGTAAAAGCTGTATTGGTCGTATTGGGAGCTTATCTGCTCGGCAGTATTCCCTGGGGATTTATCATCGGTAAATGGAATGGGGTTGACGTCAGAAAGGTCGGCTCCAATAACATCGGGGCAACCAATGTCACCCGGTGTGTGGGGAAGAAAGCCGGCAAACTCTGTTTTGTGTTGGATTTTCTCAAAGGGGCGCTGCCGGTGATTGCCGCCCAGTATGTTTTCCGCAATGCTTCGACAGTGCCTATGGAATATGTGGTTATTGCCGCTCTTTTTGCGACGGTATTGGGGCACATGTTCCCGGTGTTTTTGAAGTTCAAAGGCGGCAAAGGTGTCAGTACGGCTGCCGGTGCGGTCATGGCACTGACTCCTTATGCTCTGCTTGCGGCACTTCTGGTCTGGGTGGTGGTGTTTCTTGCCTCCCGTTATGTTTCGTTGGCGAGTATTGCTGCTGCTGCGGTGCTGCCTATTGTGGCATGGGTGTTTTATCTGGTTGATTTTGGAAATCAACTGGCCCGGTCTCCGGAAGTTCTGATTTTTCTGACGATTGTTTCATTGCTGGCGATTTTGCGTCATCATGCCAATATTGTCCGGCTGCTCAATGGTACAGAGAATCGTTTCGGTAAAAAATAAGTGTTGAAAACAGTTTTTTTTGGGAAAAAACTGAATTATTTTTGTGTAAAGACTTGAATTTTTGTCAAGGGAAAACTATATTTTCCATTAGCTGTTTACAGCGTTTGCAGTTTTGAAAAATAAACCAGAATAATTATATGGAGTGTGTGCGATGAAAATGAGCAAAAGTTTTTGGGTAATGCTTTGTGTGGCAGCGGTTATGGTCGGCGGCAGTTTCACTGCCAAGGCAGCTGACGATGCCTGGATCATGCGTCCGGCGGAGAAGCTGGGACGTGGTATTACCAATGTGGCATTCTGTTTCCTGGAACTCCCGATGGCATGGACTGAAGTTTCCGAGGATAAGGGGGCTCTTGCCGGTCTTACTTACGGTACGCTTCGCGGAGTGATTTACACCGTTGCCCGTATCGGCGTGGGAGTGGTTGATGTTGTGACCTTTCCTTTCCCGCTTCCCAACTGTCCGGACGACTTGGATGATGTGGGCTGGGGATACGGTCCGATCATGACTCCGGCGTGGGTCGTGCCGGTGGGTAAGGACTGGAATAACTTCATCTACAGCGATGAAGCTATCGTCAACCCGGTGCTGTAATTTCCTGAAAAATAATTGCCGGAGCGTGTGAAACGTTCCGGTTTTTTTATAATTCAAAGGGTATATAAATGAGTTTTTCCTGTGGTTTTGTAGGCTTGCCCAATGTGGGTAAATCGACTTTGTTCAATGCGTTGAGTCATGGTGGAGCGGAAGCGGCGAACTTCCCTTTCTGCACGATTGAACCGAATACCGGGATCGTTCAGGTGCCGGATAAACGTCTGGCGGTACTCGCTGAATTGGAGAAATCCGGCCGCATTGTGCCGTCAACTTTGAAATTCATTGATATTGCCGGTCTGGTTCGCGGAGCCAGTCAGGGGCAGGGATTGGGCAATCAGTTTCTCGGACATGTCCGCAACGTGGATGCAATTGCTCATGTGGTGCGTTTGTTTGAAGATTCTGATGTGGTTCATGTTTCCGGCAAGGTCGATCCGGTCAGTGATCTTGAGACGATTACCACCGAATTGATGCTCGCCGATCTGGAAATGTTGGAAAAACGTCGGGACAAGGCCTATAAAAATGCCCGTTCCAATGATCCGGATGCCAAAGCGGAATATGAGTTGATCGTTTCCATGATCGCCGACCTTTCAGACGGCAGAATGCCCTCTTATGACCGGAATGATCCCAAGCAGAAAGCTTTGGCGGAAAACTTCGGGCTTCTGACGGTCAAACCGGCGTTTGTCTGTGCCAATGTCGGAGAAGCACAAGCGGCAGATTACACTAATTGCGAAGCCGGTCAACGTCTGGCTGAATATGCCGCTCAACGGGGCTTGGAAGTTGTTCCGGTCTGTGCGAAATTTGAGGATGAGTTAAGTGCGCTCTCTCCGGAGGAGGCGGAAATATTCATGTCGGATCTGGGAATTACCGGTTCCGGTCTGGATAAAGTAGTAGAAACCGGTTACCGTTTGCTGGATTATATTACGTTTTTCACCGCAGGACCGATGGAGTCCCGGGCGTGGACAGTAACCCGCGGTTCGCTTGCCCCGGAAGCGGCAGGAAAGATCCACACAGACCTGCAGCGTGGTTTTATCCGTATGGAAACGGTATCTTACGAGGATCTCGTGGAGTGCGGTTCCTGGGCAAAAGCACAGCTGGCAGGAAAATTGCGGATCGAGGGCAAAGATTATGAAATGCAGGATGGTGATGTGATCCACGTGCGTTTTTCGGTATAATTATTTGCAAAACTCTTTTTCCGGTGTTATATTAGTTAAATTGCAGATATTCAAATAATTAAAGATCGGGATGAGATAAATGACAAACAGGAAAAAAATGGAATTCACCGGCCAGGATCTGGTCTATTACAATGCACTGATCAAGGTGCGGAATCAGTTGTCCGAGCAGATCAGAGTTTGTACCAATGAATCTCTGGATTGCACCAACAGTGAAAAACGCGGTGTTGCTACTCACATGGCAGACAGTGATACATCCCGTAATGAGATGGGATTGCAGATGCTTACGGAGAACGGCAATGTGATTTCATTGATCGATGATGCGATCGAGCGTCTCGCCAATGGCGAATACGGTATCTGCATGGAGTGCGGCGAAAGAATTTCTGAAGCCCGTCTGATGGCCCGTCCTTATGCGATTTTCTGCATCAAATGCAAGAGCCGTCAAGAGGAGATGATGAAAAACCGATGAGCTGGATAACGCGGATCGAAAAAAATTCAGTGCGGGAAAGAAATATTTTTCTTTCCGCACTGTTTTTTGCTCTTTTTCTTCTGGTTCTGGATCAGTTGAGCAAGTGGTATATCGTTTTAAATTTCAAAGTGATGGAAACGATTCCGGTCATTCCTCCGGTATTGAATATCACCTCTGCCCGCAATCCCGGGGCGGCATGGAGTATTTTAAGCGGTTACGGCTGGCTGCTGTTAATTTTTGGTATTGGTGCGGCCGCTGCCATGCTTTTCTTTTTCCGCCGTCTTGCCGAGGGTTGTGTTGAGCGTTATTTTGCACTGCTGATGATCCTTTCCGGGATCGCCGGGAACTCCTTTGACCGGGCATTTCACGGAGTGGTAGTAGATTTCATTCATGTCCACTACAAAGATATCTGGCACTATCCGATTTTCAATGTGGCAGATATGGCGATTTGCGGCGGGGTGATCATATTCATGCTTTCCTCATTGCTCCGCAAAGAAAAGGGCAAAGCAGATGAAAAGTGCTGATGTTGCGGCGATCCGTCAGGAGGAAAAGCTGGCGATTGCCGCCGGTACTGCTGAATATGAGCTGATGTGCCGGGCTGGAATTCAGGCGGCAAGGTATATCAACGGCAAATTTCCTGATGCTTTGCGGGTGGTCATCCTTGCCGGAGGGGGGAATAATGGCGGTGATGCACTGGTTGCGGCATCACATTTGCGTTGTCCGGAAGTGATCGTTTACAGCACTAAAGAAAAAGAATCATTTACCGGTTGTGCCGCATTGGCGGTGCGTGATCTGCCGGAAAAAATTCCATTTATTGTCCGTAAAAAGCTGGACAAATTTGATTTTGCAAGCGGAGACGTGATCGTTGACGGCTTGCTGGGGATCGGGTTTTCCGGTTCGCATCTCCGGGAGGAGACGGCGAATTTCATCCGCACAGTAAATGGATCCGGATTGCCGGTGATCGCTTTGGATTTACCAAGCGGAGTTAATGGAGATACTGGTATTGCCGCAGAGAATGGAGCTTTGCAGTGTTTTGCCACGTTGACATTCGGCAGACCCAAAAAGGGGTTGTTTTGCAATGATGCGGTAAATTTACGCGGTATGCTCCGGGTAATTGATATCGGTTTGCCGGATGATCCAAATGCTGACGGTGAGGAGATATTCACCAATTTGGATGCGTTGACGCATTTGCCTTGTTGGGAGGCGGCTTGCCATAAAAATTCCCGGGGCCGGGTAATGGTATGGGGATCATCTGTTGAGTATCCGGGGGCGGCGGCATTGACATCATTGGCGGCGTTGAAATCCGGTTGCGGAATCGTCCGTTGTGTGTCAGAAGCTGATTTGAGCGGCAGATTGTGCAATGCGGCGATATTCAAAAAGCTTGCACCCGGAGAGATTCCGGAAAACTTTTTGAATAATTCCGATACTTTGGTTTGCGGTTGCGGCTGGGGAAATTCGGTTTCCTCTGCCATGCTTGAAGCGGCATTGAATTTCTCCGGTTCTCTGGTTTTGGATGCAGATGCTCTGAATTTCATTTCCCGCAATCCATCTTTGTGGGGAGGTCATCGGCAGGCGGTTATTACACCGCACCCGAAAGAAGCGGAGCGTCTGATGCAGGCGTTTGATATTCCCGTTGGCAGTGACCGTCGGGAGAATGCTTTGCATCTTGCGGAAAAAATGGGCGTAGTTGTTTTGCTCAAGGGCAAAGATACCATTGCAGCTTCTCCGGAGGGGAAATATGTAATAATTTCCTCCGGTAATGCCAATTTGGCGACTGCCGGCAGCGGCGATGTACTTGCCGGAGTGATCGGAGCTTTGCTTGCAAGAAAAGTTCCGGTGTTTGAAGCCGCATCTCTTGGGGCATATATTCACGGTCTTGCCGGAGAGATCGCCGGTAAGATCATCATTGCTGATGAATTGCCGGATTTGGTCAGTGTGGTATTGGCAAAATTGAGTGCCAATGAAGTTATTTGATTTCACACTCCCATACCGCAGGCAAAGAACACCACGGAATAAGAGTTTTTTGATTGAATCCGGCTGTTTTCACTTCGACGACCCTGCCGTCATCGGTGTTTTCGGACCTGAACTCCCATTTGCCGAGACAGTAGATGGTTTGGTTATTTTCCTCGTAAATTTGCAGCGTACTGTCTATATCCGGGAAATCGGCATTGCTTTCTTTCATATTGCGCAAGAAAGCTTTGGTAGGTTTTCCGGCAAATTGCGGATATTGTACTGAAAGATCCATCCGGCGGCTCAAGGCCGGTAATCCGGCACAACTTGAACGGACAGCTTTGGAGAGATGCACTTGAGCGTGAGAAATTCCCTCTCCCCGGAGAAGCTTTGCGGCAGTTGCGGCACTCTGATAATCCGGCACATTGATGATACTGCACATCCCGTTATCACGCATAATTATCATCGGCGGCTGATTTGCTCCATTATTTATAACAGTGACGTGTGATGTCGGCACTTGAGAAAATATTATGCCGCAAAAACTTACGGTCAAAAATCCCAGCGTGCATATTTTCCGGGCAGAGGAGGATTTCAATCCCAAAGCTCCAAAGAAAAGCAGATAAAAGAGCAGTACGCTCCATAATGGCGGTTGAGAGGAGAGTACCGGATCAAAAAGATCGGCGATTCCGGCGGTCAGATCGGAGAGCAGATAAAAGGTTGATTCCAGCATATATGCTCCAAAATGATCGGCAGCAGGAAATAATGCTCCTGCACTCATTTTAAAGATCATCGAGCCGAATAGGAGAGGTGTTATCAAAACCAGAATTAAATTACCGGCGATACTTCCCGGAGTGAAAAGGTTTTGCCGGTAGAGTGATATTCCTGCTCCGGCGGCAAAGGCGATAACAGTGACAATGGGGATGAGCAGAAATTTTTTCATCCGGATGCTTTTGCGGATGAAATTTCTGGTAAATTCAGCTTGTGACGGCATCCGGGTGATAACTTGCTGCTGCAGTTTGGTAAAATATTCTTCAGTTCTTTCCGAAAGAAGCAGTAAAGCCGCAGTTATGCCGAATGAGTATTGAGCAGAGAGCGTGCCGATGCTCTCCGGGATCAACAGGGCAAATATACTCCATGTAAACATTAAAGCATTCCAGGCGGCTGACGGATAAAGCTTGCTCCGCATGATGCACCAGAGTATTATCATGCTGCCGGCACGGATCGCCGGCAGAGATGCTCCGGAACAAAGGACATAAAGCAAGGTGAATAAGGCGGCGACCCGGTAACGCAGAGCAAAGGGCAGGGGCCGGAGAAAGAGCAGAATGATCCCGGCAACAAGAGTCACATGCAGACCGGAGACGGAAAACAGATGGATTATCCCGGAAGCAGCGAAATTCTGCTTGTGTTCAGAATATGCTCCCTGCGAAGCTCCGAAAAACAACAGTGCTGACATTTGAGCGATTTCCGGATCTCTGATTTTACAAAGCAGCCTTTTCAAAAAGATATTCCGGATTTTGAGAAAAGGACGCAGAAACGAAAAAGAATTTTCAGCCGGAGTCATGGTCGTGACCGTAAGATTGGGAGTATTACCGAAAACCGGAGGTATTTCTCCTGTGATTTCGCCATTTTCGCAAATCAAACCGGCTGGCTTTGCCGGAGCGAGTACGCCTTGAAAATAAAATTTGTCTCCGTAGGAGAGCGGCTGTTTTCCCGGATGATTGACAATACGGACATCAAATTCTCCGTCGGAAGTTCTGATTTTTCCGGTGGGTCTTGTTACATCCGGTATGATATCCAATCCGGTACAGCGTCTGTCGGTGCAGATCAATTCACCTTGCACTGTTGAGGTATGCAGTGCAGGGCTGGGTGTTTCATATTGAAGTGATCCGGAAATAAAACAGAGGATAAATGCTGTCAAAATGGCGGCAAGCTGTCTGCCGTTAAGGGTGAACAGTATGACTCCCGGCAGAATAAGATAGTACCATGGCAGAAAACCGCAGGCAAAAGCTGCTCCCAGTCCGGCACCGGCGGCAATCAGCGTTGAATAATGGAAATCACATTTCAACTGTGGGACAAGCGGCAGACTCAGTTTCATTTTTATGCTGAAAATATTGGATTATGACACTTGCCGCAAGCGTACAGATACAGGGCAGGGCGGGCAGCTGATAACGGGGAGCGGTAATGGAACCGGGCAGAAAAAGGTAGTATTCCGCAAAGGCGAGGAAAATAAACCACTCATACCAGCGGTTTTTGATTTTTACGGTATCAAGTGTCAATTTGCCCAAAAGAGCGGCATAAAGAATCATTGTCGGCAGTAATAGCGGTATAAGCAAAAGCAGCATCCACAACCAATTGTTTCCAAAATAATGCCGTATCGCAGCAAGGAGTCCCTCTTTTTTCAATACTCCCATCGTTCCCCGGTCGGAGGTGGTAATACCGAAATTCTCCATCATGGATGGAGCATCCGGCAATAAAATCATCGGGTCAAAGTGTTGAGTAAAATAGGTAAAAGGATATTTCATCACCATAGAACGGAATTCTTTTTTACGCCAATTTTCTTTTTCCCGGACGGAGACGGATTTGCCGGGAGGGAAAGTTTGCCGTTCAATTTCCAGAAGTTTCTGTTTTTCGCTTTCAAAATCTGTACCGTTGACTTTAGCAAGAAGCATAGCACCATTCTGATGCCGCATTGCACCGGTATTGGTATCAATGTCAAAGGTGGCTCCACAGAGATAGTTGCGGGTCATCCACGGGGTGATTATTGCCAGAAATAGCAAAACGGTAATGGCAGAATGGATAAATTTCTGCTTCCATTTCAGATTGCTTTTTAACAGGATCATCACCGGTAAAACCAGCAGCATGAGCTGGTTTATCGGACGGATCAAAACGGCGGCTGCCGCAATAAGAGTGCAAAAGCAGAGATGTTTAAGCGAATTGCTTTTGTGATAACGGACGAAGAAATAAAATTGTCCGGCGGCGAACAGGGAAAAGAGGGTGTCGCTCAACAATAACGGGGTATTGGCGATGGCAGTCAGGTTGAGAGCCATGAATAAAGCGGCAAGATTTCCGGCGGCTTTTCCGGCATATTCTTTTGCGGCAAATCCGGTAATTGCACAGGCGGCAACGGCGATGAAAAGCTGTACTGCGGCAACGGCGGCATTGTTTCCGCCCAAAAAGTAAATAATTGCGGCAAAAACCGGATAACCCGGCGGGCGGGTGGTGGACGGGTAGGAGAAGTTTTCAACCAGAGCAGATGCTGGTTCCAGATATCCGGGGGAATCCGGACGCAGTAATCTTGTTCCATCGCTGACTGCAGAAATAAGCGGTATCAGACGGAGGATCAGAGCTGCCAGCAAAATTGCCGGAAAAGTGTATTTGTGTTCTAAAAAATTACGCATATCTATAAAGAAGAAGGTACGAAAATTTTACAAAAAACGAAACAATAATATAAAATATATCATAAAATTACTCTTTACAAGCAAAGATTTGCCACTTTTGACTTGCAATCTGAAAAAAAAGCTGTATATTGTAAAACAATCTGATGGAGTGCCGGCTTGGCTCAGTTGGTAGCGCAGTTGATTTGTAATCATCAGGTCGCCGGTTCGAGTCCGGCAGCCGGCTCCATTTTTTCTCCCGTTTCCTGTTTTCGCGTTACTGCCCGATAATTTTATAATTGGACTTTTTGTGCGGAAGTTTCATATTCATTCTCCAATTTTCAAGACAAAAGATCAGCCAGAGAAGAAATTTTGAATTATATGTCTTGGAGAGTTGTGTGTGCAATGCTGAAAGTGTTTCGGAGTTGAAGTTCCAACTTTTTCTGATATTTTGCGGAGAGAGGATCATATCGCATTGTTTTTGCAATTCATTATCCATCCAGCTGTTTACCGGGGCACTGAAACCCATTTTGGGACGATCCCACAAATTTCGTGGAATGTATTTTTCCAAAACTTTTTTCAAAATAATTTTTCCGCCGGATTTCGGATCATATTTGTAATTAAATGGCAGACTGTTGGCAAATTCGACGATTCTGTGGTCCAGCATTGGCGGTCTTACTTCCAGAGAGTGTGCCATGCTTGCTCTGTCAACTTTGCAGCAAACATCGTCCGGCAGATACAGAGCCATATCCATGAAAGGTGTGATATATCGGGCCGGGATATGTTGTTTTTCAAAAAATGAACATGTTTTGTGCAGAACGGAAGTATTTTTATTCAATTGATGCCCGCACAAATTCTCTAAAAGATGGTTGCAGAAAAAACCGGATGATCTGGCATATATTTGTGCCATACTGTCAAAGGATATTGTTCTGCCGATTCTTCCAATTAAACTTTCGCCGAAAATATTCTGCAGGATATTACCGGATGTTTTCCGCAAAAGTGCCGGACATTTTTCATACAGTCCTGCGATATTCCAGTTGTTTGAAATATTGGTGTAGCCGAAAAACAACTCATCTCCGCCATCTCCAGAGAGGGCAACAGTAACTTTTTCAGCTGCAAGAGAGGATAATAGATATGATGGTAATGCTGAATCATCGGCAAAAGGTTCATCGTGGAGGGAGGACAATTCCGGCAGTATGGAAAAAAGATCTTTACTGCTCATTATCCGGCTGGTATGTTCTGTCCCCAGAAATGCTGCTGTTTTTTCCGCAAACGAACTTTCATCATTTTGTTTCCGGTCAAATCCGATGGTAAACGTTTGCAAAGTATTGGCCCCCATTTGTTTCTGAGCAATTGCACAAATCAAGCTGGAATCAATCCCGCCGGATAGGAATGCTCCCAAAGGAACATTGCCCATGAGTTGTTCTTTCACCGATTGATTAAGCATAAAATCCAACTCTTCTGCGGCATCATTCAGAGAACCTTTATATTTTTTTTCCGGGACGGATATTTGCCAATAAGTTTCATTGCGGCACACACTTTTTTCAAAGACGGTGTATGTTCCCGGGGAAACTTTGTATATATTTTCAAAAATTGTCAATGGCGAGGGAATGTAACGTAATGTAAGATAATGATCAATAGCAATGGTATTGATTTTACTTTCTGCTCCCGGTATCGCATATAATGCTTTTAATTCAGAGGCGAAAGCGATACCACTCCGGGTCAATTGATAATGCAGCGGTTTTATTCCCATTCTGTCCCGCAGAAGCAGCAAACGTGGTTCCTGTTTTCTTCTGTCCCAGATTGCGGCGGCATACATTCCTCTTAATTTAAGGAAAAATTTTTCTCCTTCGTGATAAAAACCCCAAAGTAAAACTTCGGAATCTGATTCGGAGCGGAATACAGTACCTTTACTTTTTAATTCCTCCCGTAATTCCCGGTGATTGTAAATCTCTCCGTTAACCGCGACGGCAACTTTTCTGTCCGGGGTGATAAAAGGTTGACGTCCGGCATCGGAGAGGTCAACGATGCTTAAACGCCGGTGTCCGAGAAATAATTTCCATTCAGTTTCATTATCGGCATAATATCCGCATTGGTCAGGACCACGGTGAGTTAATGTGTCAAGACATTTTTTCATGCTCTCCACAGGGGAGGCCACAGTTGATAAATTTCCGAAAATCCCGCACATAAATCATCTTCCTTGAAAAATTTTGTCTTATGTTTTTTTGAACCGGTATTCAATATTTCAATCCGTGTACTTTGTAAAGCAGTCTCATCCGCAGAATGTTTAAATATAAAAGAATTTTGGATATGAAGGATAATTCAGAAAAATTTTTCCGTTTTTTCAAGTGTTCAAAAACGTGATTCCGGTAAAAAGATGCAGGCAAAAATATTTCGGGGGACAAGCCAGCTTTATAGAGAGCATAAGTTACACTCATTTGGTCCCGCGAAGAATAGCTGCAGTAAATTTCCCACCATGTCTTGGAAAAAACTGCGACTGGAGTATTATTGTGCTTTCTGAATATGACTGCACAATCAAAAAGTCCTTTTCCGGCGGGAAATTTTTCTTTCAGCAAAAAGCGGGTTTGTTTATAGACAAGTTCCGGCTCGCCTATTTTGCTGCAGGTGAGAGTCATTGCTTCCTGATAGACGCAATCCCGCATGGGATGCGGGATCATTGCCAGTTGACAATCATTATTGATAAGTTCTGCGGCACGTATATTTACTGAATCATCTATTCTGATTTTTGCATCGATATAGAGGGAATATTCGTATTCCGAAAGAACCAAATGCGGATTCAGTTTCGGGAACCGGCTTTCTCTGGTATTGTTGTTATTATGGTAATCGAATGAGCGTATTTCCCATATTCCTATTCGTTGTTTTGTTATATCGTTGCTGAAACAAATATAGTCGAAATCATCGACAATGCTTTCCGGTTGCCGTAAATTATCGTAATTTCCAGTCAGAACGGTGTAAATTACCAATTTTTTCATGCTTAAAAAACCTGATTTTTATTGTAAAACTGCATATACCATGAAACGAAGTTTTCAACTCCTTTTTTCAGAGATGTTTCCGGTTTGAAACCAAAGTCATTTTGCAGGTTTTCCGTGTCGGCCCAAGTTTGATAAACATCTCCCGGCTGCAGCGGAAGCAGATTCAAAATGGCTTTTTTGCCGGTTGTTTTTTCAATTATTCTGATAAAATCCATCAGTCCGACCGGTTGCCCGTTGCCGATATTATAAATGTTTCTTGCACAGAACCGGTTATCGGTCAACACTTTTTTTATAATTCTGGTTATTCCTTCCACGATGTCATCGATATAAGTGAAATCACGCTGCATGTTGCCAAAATTATAAACATCAATGGGATGTCCATTCAGGATCGCATCGGTGAATTTGAAAATAGCCATATCCGGCCGCCCCCACGGGCCATACACTGTAAAGAAACGTAATCCAATCGGTCGTAACCCGTAAAATTCCCGGTAACAAGCAGCCATGATTTCATTATTCAGTTTAGTTGCAGCATAAATACTGGCCGGAGAACAGAGGGGATCATTTTCTGAAAATGGCAGATGTTGTGTATTGCCATACACACTTGAGCTTGAGGCAAATAAAAGGTTCTTTATATGGTTTTTTCTGCATTCCTCCAGAATATTTATAAAACCGTTAATGTTGCTTTTTACATACAAAGCCGGATTCTCAATACTGAAACGTACGCCGGCTTGAGCTGCAAGATGGCATACTGCATCAAATTTTTCATTGTGAAAAAGATCGGAGATTGCGGCAGAATCGTCAAGATCAAGTTGTATAAAGCGTCCGCCTCCATTTGCTTCAATCATTCTTCCGCAGGCAATTTTTTTTACGTTGAATCCGGCTTTTGCCAAACGGGACAATTTGAGGTTGATATCGTAATAATTGTTCAGGTTATCCAGACTTACGATTTCAAAATTTTCATTTCTCAAACGCTGGAACAGATGATATCCGATGAATCCGGCGACTCCGGTTAATAAAATTTTTTTCATTTCAGTTTTATACAGGTGTGAGAATTCATAAAATGGTCTGTCCCTGTTTATTATGTTTTTCCGCAATATTGCAATCGGAAAAAAGGAATAAAAAAAGGTACATCCCTCTATCATGTATATCCTTGCACACCTACCACAGTGTTCACAGCAATACAAAACAGCGAAATGCACCATGTGTGATTGCTACATGGTACAAATCTTTGAAACTTGCTGTGATTGTAATTATGGCTTTGTGTAATGTGGTAGATTGCAAGGAAAGCCGCAAAAAATTATACTATTGTATTTTATTCAAATTTATCCGTAGAAATGAGCCTCCTGTTCAGCATATTCCTGATGTTTCTTATTCTGCGATGATATCTTAAATGTTGCAGAGTCCTTTCCCGGCTGCATAAACAACAAAAAGAAAACCACCGACAGTAAAAATATCATATAAATATCTGTTTGTCAAGCGAAAAATTTATTTTTATTAAATGGAGTAGTAAATATATCCCGGATATTTGTTTGTATCCTGAATAATTCATGCCAGAGCGATGGTCAATTGTTCAAGGATGATCCGGGGATTTCCGCCGCCGGAAACCAATGCTCTGCTGGCGTTTCGGATCAGGGTCAGATTGTTTGCCAGCTTTGCTCCGTCAAGTTTGATTGCCGATTCACACATTTTGAATGCCCGGTACGGATGCAGCTTTATCAGCGGATTGCCGGGGTATTTGGCTTTGATATCTTCGGAAAGATTTTCAAATGCCGCCGGAGACGGGCGTTGTATTCCCAATTCCTGCATGGCAAGGCGGCAGTTGAGAGATTTCTGAAAAGCATTGGAGAGCAGGGCGATCAACTTCAATTCAAAACCCTGTTCATTGTGTTTGGAGAGCTGGGCAAGTAATTGCAAAGCGGCCTCTTTTCTGCCGTTTTGGATAGCTTCGGTGTACTCCCAGATCACAGCTTCCGGAGTACGGCTGACGATAGCCCGGCAGTCCTCGATGGTTATTTCCGGATTGTTTCCGGTGTAACAGGCAAGTTTAGCCAGTTCATTGGCGAGGATCCCGGAATCGCCGCCGATAACTTCCGTGAGATACTGAATAGCATCGTTGCGGATTTTCTTACCGGTGGATTTTGCGAAGTTGTTAAGCACATTACGTCTGGATTCAGCGAAGTTGCGGTCGGTTGCTTTGGCGATGGAACAACTTTCTGTGACGGCATTTTTCAGGATGTTTTTCCAGAAATTTTTCCGTTTATCCAAGCCGGGGCCGTCGATGACGACAGAGAGTTCATCCGGCAGAGTTTCTCCGAGAAATTTCCCAAGTTCCTTTACGACAGCCGGGGCGGATTCAGCGGTCATGCTGTCCAGATTGGGGTGATGCCGCAGCCACACCATTTTCTGCGGGGCGAGAAACGGGGGGGTACGCAGAGCTTCAAGGAAACGCTCGGCGATGGCTTCCGGTTTCAATTCCGGCAGATCGGCCTGAATTATTTCGACATGATCGGCATTTTCCGGTTCATCACATTGAGCTGCCATGATGGCGGTTTCTCTTGCCCGCTGTTTTCTGGCGAAGTCGTCATCACCGGAAATGATATATATTTTTCCCATTACTGCACCATGAAGTTGATCATTTTTTCGGTGGCGGCAACGGCGGCAAGGATCTGGTCGGAGTCAACGCCGGTAGTAATATGGGTTCTTCCGGCGTAATTCCAGGTGATCGTGGTTTCGACGATGGCGTCGGTTCTGCCGCCTGGAGGGATGCGTTCCTCGTAATCGACCAGTTTCGGCATAGCGAGATTGAATTCTTTAAGACACTTTTTCAAAGCTTTTACGAAAGCATCGTAACCGCCGTCACCTTTGGCTGATGCTTCAACTTTTCTGCCGTTGAAATCCACTGCGACATGAGATTGAGCGAGACCGTGGAGACTGGATTTGAAATCGGCGGCAGTGATTTGAAAGAGTTTTTTCAAAGGAGTTTTCTTTACACCGGCAATGATATACGGCAAATCGGCACCGGAAACGGTTTTTTTCTTATCTCCCAAGCGGATTATTTCCGAGAGCAGATGTTCTTTCTGCTCCGGGGTCAAGCCGGAAGAAATGGTGCTGTCTTCGAGGAATGATTCCACGGAAGCCCTGCCGGAAAGTTTTCCCAGAGCGATATCTCTTTGTCTGCCGAATCTTTCCGGCCGCAGCTGATTGCCGTAAAGCCCGGCTTTCTGATCGCCGTCGGCATGGACACCGCAGGTGTGGGTATAAACATCACTGCCGACGACCGGCATATTCCACGGACAACGCTTTCCGGAGAGCGACTGGATGAGCTGCGAGGCGTGTTGAAGCTCTTTTTCCACAATGCGGGTACGGTATCCGGTGAAGTCATGGACAGCTACTACCAGTTGGGCGAGCGGTTGATTTCCGGCTCTTTCGCCGAGTCCGTTGATCGTGGTGTGGATGCCGGAAAATCCGGCATTGACAGCTGCGAGGCTGTTGGCAGTCACCAGACCGTAATCGTTGTGTCCGTGGAACTCAAAATGTGTTCCCGGGAATATTGAAAGCATCCATTCGGCATACCGGGTGATTTCATTGGGAGTGAGCATACCGATCGTATCTGCGAGCATGATTCTTTTTACCGGCAATTCATTGGCGGCCCGGATAAGGTCGCAGATATAGGGGAAATCCTCTTTCATTCCCTCAGACCATGCTTCGAGATAGAGGTTTACTGTCAATCCGGCATCGACAGCACGTGAAATTTCTTTTGCCGTATCGTCGATATGTTTCCGGGGGGCTTTTTTCAACTGCATTTTGCAGTGATTTACAGAACCTTTGGCAACGAAGTTGACCGTTTTTGCCCCGACGGCGTTGATCCATGCGGTTGATTTTCCTCCGTCGATGAATCCGAGGATCTCCAGTTGTTCAAGGAAACCATGCGGTTCAGCCCAGCGGATTATTTCTTTCACGGCGGTTGCTTCGCCTTCTGAAACTCTTGCACTGGCAAGTTCAAGGCGGTCAACTTTGAGCCGGGAAAGAAGCATACGGGCGATCTCCAGTTTTTCCTGCGGGGAAAAACTGACGCCCGGAGTTTGCTCGCCGTCACGCAAGGTGGTATCGAGTATTTCTATATGTGAATGATGTTTCAGTTTGCTGTTCATGCCTTAATATACGTCCGGAAAATATCTTTTTCAAGAAAGAATGAACAAATTAAAAAGTAAAAGCGGACAAACAGAGTAAAAACTCTGAATTGTCCGTATCGTATGGAACTGACCGGATTACGAAAGAGCCGTATGCTGGGATTTATTTTTTGCGATTTTGCTTCTGGCAACGGCACTGGTTTCCATATCACCCAGTTGGATTTTGATCCGGCGGATATTTTCTTTGCATTCGGGGATCTTGACCTTTTCAAAGAGGTTGACTCTCTGGGTGGTGGTGGTCAATTCTGCGAAAAGCAGCTGGTACTGTTTTTCCAGAACTTTTCCCTCTGCCCGCAAAGAGAGGGCATCTTTGAGAGCGGCGACACACTCATCGGTGTACCACGGGGTTGTCAGCAGATCCCAGCGGATATCGGCAAATTCGACTTTATCGAAAACGGGGATGGTGATTCCGGCGATATTCACTGTGGATGTGGCGATGGTCTGCACTTCCACTAAAGCGGTAAGTTTTTCAGCTTCGGCGGGATCACTGAAAAATGGCAGGACACCGGCGAGCCGGACGAGAGCTTCCTTGCGGGCGGAGCGGTTGACGGCAAGTTTTTCCATGCTCAAACGCACTTCCTGCTGGAGCTGTTGTTTTTTCAGCTGGAGCGTCGGCAGGAAACGGTTGAATTGCTTCAGCGAATCCTGTTGATGCTTCTGCTCGGTTTTGGTATATTTTATCTTTGCCATTATTCTTTTTCCGGCCAGAATTCTTCAATGAGATCGGTTTTGATACCGACTTCGTTGCGGTCAAAACAATCGGCGAGGATCTCCCAGCCGAGGTCGAGAGCGTCTTCGAGAGGGATATTGACGGAAAGGTCCATCATTTCGTTTTCGAAGCGTTTACCGTATTTGAGCAGTTTTTCGTCCCATGCCGACATGCGGAAACCCATGGATTGTTTTTCCAGAGTACTGCGGTAATCGGAGAAAAGCCGGATCATGGCGTCCATGATAGCCCGGTGATCGCTGCGGGTGCGTCCGTTGACCTGCTGTTTGAGACGGGAGAGAGAACCGAATGGCTCAATGCGTCCGCCTTTGAGATAGAATTGTCCCTCGGTGATGTATCCGGTATTGTCCGGCACGGGGTGGGTGACGTCGTCACCGGGCATGGTGGTTACAGCGAGGATGGTGATACTGCCGGCACTGTCAAAGTCAACTGCTTTTTCGTACCGTCCGGCAAGCTGGCTGTAAAGATCTCCGGGATAACCGCGGGTGGCGGGGATCTGTTCCATGGTGACGGCGATCTCCTTGAGGGCATCAGCGAAGTTGGTCATATCGGTCAGAAGAACCAGGACCCGTTTGCCTTTAAGGGCGTAAGATTCAGCAACAGCGAGCGACATATCCGGAACCATGAGACATTCTACGACCGGGTCGGCGGCGGTGTGGACGAACATCACAGTTCTTCCCAAAGCACCATGCTTATCCAGAGTGCGTTTGAAAATGAGATAGTCATCGTATTTCAATCCCATACCGCCGAGGATGATCACATCGACTTCCGCCTGCAATGCGATACGGGCGAGCAATTCGTTGTACGGTTCACCGGCGACGGAGAAGATGGGGAGTTTCTGAGATTCGACGAGGGTATTGAAAACGTCGATCATGGGGATATTGGTACGGATCATATTTCTGGGGATGATCCTTTTTGCCGGGTTGACCGACGGGGTACCGATGGGGGATTGTTCATCGGTAACTTCGGGGCGGTTGTCTCTGGGGACGCCTCTGCCGTTGAAAACTCTGCCCAGCAGGGCATCTGAACCGGAGACGCTCATTTCTCTGCCGAGGAAGCGGATCTGATCTCCGGTGCTGATACCTCTGGCACCGGCGAAAACCTGCAAAGAGACCTGATTGCCGTCCAGCCGGATCACCTGTGCGAGGGAAACGCCTCTGGCGGAAGTGACTTCAGCAAGTTCGTTGTAAGCTGCACCTTCGGCTTCGACGGTGATGACGTTGCCGGAAATTTTAATGATTTTGTGATATACCTTACGCATCTTTTCTGCTTCCTTGAGAAATTTCATTTTCAATCAGTACACTCTGGTCGCGGTATTCTTTTGAATCCAGCTCCATATAGTTGCGGTCGGTGAAAAGCTGCCGCAGACCGAGGAAGAATTTACGGGCACTTTCCTTGTTGTCAAAGTTGAAGTCAGTCTGCAATACTTTGTGGACATCATTGAACATGATCCGCTGTCTTTCTGCGGAAGTAGCCCCGTCAACGCTGTCAAAGGTATTCTGCTGCAGATAGGTGTAGTCCAGAAATTCACTTTTGAGATAGACGATGAAGTCATCCATGGCAGTACCTTCTTCGCCGATAACTTTCATCATCTGATTGACTTCAGAACCCCGGTGGAGAATACCTCTGGCAAAAGCGAGCTGCTGTTTATCCACGATACTGGGATATTTGCTCCAGCTGTCCAGGGGGTGGATCGCCGGATAGCGGCGGGCATCGGAGCGTTCACGGGAGAGTCCGAGGAAGGCACCGACGACTTTCAAAGTGGCCTGGGTAACGGGTTCTTCAAAGTTTCCTCCGGCGGGAGAGACGGAGCCGCCGATGGTGATGGAACCAATTTCTCCGCTGCGGAGTTTCACCAGACCGGCTCTTTCATAGAAAGAAGCGATGAGGGATTCGAGGTAAGCCGGGAATGCCTCTTCGCCGGGGATCTCCTCCAGACGGCCGGACATTTCCCGCAGGGCCTGTGCCCATCGGCTGGTGGAGTCTGCCAAAAGCAGGGTATTCAATCCCATCTGCCGGTAATATTCGGCGAGGGTGACGGCGGTGTAAACACTTGCTTCACGGGCGGAGACCGGCATACTGCTGGTATTGCAGATGATTATGGAGCGGTCCATCAGAGATCTGCCGGTTCTTGGGTCGGTCAGATCGGGGTATTCCCGGAGGATCTCCACGACTTCACCGGCACGTTCACCGCAGGCGGCGATGACGACGACGTCGGCTTCGGCGTTCTGACTGATGGCGTGCTGCAGTACGGTTTTGCCGGCACCGAAAGGTCCGGGGGTGCAGAATGTTCCTCCGGTGGCGACCGGGAAGAAGGTATCAATAGTACGCTGACAGGTGATCAGCGGAGTTTCCGGGAGCAGTTTTTCGGCGTAATCGGCGATGGGTATTTTGACCGGCCAATGCTGGGTCATGGTGATTTTGAATTCATCTCCATGTTCATCGACGGCGACAGCCATGGTGTCATTGATGGTGTAGTCACCTTCGGCGGTCACGCTGTTGAGGGTGAATTCTCCCTGCCAACGCATGGGGACCATGATGTAGTGTTTGACCACGCCCTCCATGACGAAACCGATCCGGTCGCCGGGGATGACTTTATCTCCCTGTTTTGCAACCGGGGTGTAGTGCCAGATTTTTTCCCGGTCGAGTGCGCGCAGGTAAACTCCCCGCTGGAGGAAGAAGCCGGATTTTTCGGCGAGCAGCGGAAGCGGATTCTGCAATCCGTCATAGACTTGGGTGAGCAAACCGGGACCGAGTTCCACGCTGAGCAATTCTCCGGTGAATTCCACCGGATCACCGACTTTGAGACCATTGGTGCTTTCAAACACCTGCAAATCGGCATATTTACCCCGGACACGGATGACTTCACATTTGATGCGGGCATCTCCGACGGTGGCATAAGCCACTTCGTTCTGCATGATTCTGCCGGAATATTCAACGGTGATCATATTGCCGTTGACACCGACGATCGGTTCGATTATCTTGTCCTGTACCATCGCTTTAACAACTCCTTGAATAGAGATTAAGGTTCATTGAAATTTGCGGCGAGTTTTTCGAGAGCCGCCTCGAAGTTTTTACATCCGGCATCCCCGTCCCGTTTGGAATATTTCTGCAGCATGGCAAGTTTCATCCGGTACACGCAGAAATGTATAAGATCCATTTCGTGAGAAATTTCCAGCTCATCGAGTTTTCTCCAGCACGCTGCGTCAATTATTTTTTCTCTTTCCAAAGGAGAGGCGGAAACAGCGGAAGCCAGGGCGAAATCGATTTCGCCGTAAATTTCTCCTGGGACTTCAAAGTGTTCATTGGTTTTGAGTTTTTCGGCACGCATAGCGGCGATCCGGTAATTGAGGCACTCCTTGAAGCACTTCATCTCCTGATAAACCGGCAGGAGATTTCCGGCATCGGGTGTATCAGCGGCGATGAGTTTGCAGAAATCTTTTTCAGAGAGCTGTTCTTGAGCCAGCTCATCAAATTCCTCCAGACTCATTTCCGGGACAGCAGCCGGTGTAATTACCGGTAAAATTGCACTTAAAAAGGGGTACATCATTCTTGAGCCGCCTTGAAAACGGCACTGAGTTTGTCGCCGATATATTCGTCAAGCAGGTCGGAGACGGCATCCAGAGTGAAATCGTAGAAACATTTTCCGCCGTCGAAAGACACTTCCATGCCGTTTGCGACCTCTTTACCGGCGAGGACTTTGGGTTCTCTGGTGAAAGAATCAGCCAAAGCTTCACGCAAAGCCTGATCGAGAGCGGCGGCATTTTTTACTGAAGTGCGTACCGTGATCACGCTGTCGGGTTTTGCACTGAATGCCAGAGCGAGTTCCCGGACGAGTTCTGCCATGAATTCCGGAGCGAGAGCAGCAGCTCCGGCATCCTGAATTGCTTCGTGGAGACGTCCGGCAAGTTCTTTACGCAGCTGCAAAAGGATATCGCGGCGGGATTGTTCCAAAGCTCCGGCGGCACGTTTGGAAACGGAAACGGCTTCTTTTTCGGCGTTGGCGATGATCTCCGCAGCTTCTTTTTTTGCATTGTTGATAATCTCTGCGGCTTTTTTTTCGGCGTCGGCAATGATTTCATTTTTCTTTGCCTCTGCTTTCATGACACCATCCTGATTGATTCTGTCAAGCAGGCTTTGAAGTTCTTCTGCCATACTGCTTCCTTTCTTACGATGCGTTTACTGTCGCTCAATTAATTCAAAAAACCTAACTATGCGAAATATAATTTACCACCTTTTTACAGATTTTTCAAGCTATATATATAGATCAAAACGTGATTTTTTTCAGTGTTTGACTTGTTTTTCCATTGAAAAGGGGTTATATTTTGGAAGTTGAGTTTCTCCGGGCTTCCGGAGTTGGAATAAAAATTTAAGGAGAGAGAGTTATCATGGAAGACCTTTCTGTAAAAATTGCCAACCGCCTGAATGAGTTACGCAGTTGTCTGCAGGCTGACGGCGGAGATTTGGAAGTTGTGTCCATTGAGGGAAAACTGGTTAAACTGCGTTTGCGTGGAGCTTGCGGCAGTTGTCCTCATGCGACGATGACGATCAAAGAGGGTTTGGAACGCATTCTGCGTGAAGAACTCGACCCGGAAATCACTCTGGAACGGGTGATGTAAGAGTCAGAAATCTTATCTTGATCGGGGGCTGTTGCCAAACCTCGCAGAGGTAAGCAACAGTCCTTCTTGTTTTTTCAGGGAGAAAAAAGTTTCTGCTTGAGTAATTCAGTACATTTTTTTTATTTGCTCAAAAGTTTTCTTTGAGAAATACACTTTGCCGACGACAACGGAGGAGTTGAGAAGTATTGCAGATTGCGGGAAAGCTGCACCGAGGATTTATCCCGGTGCGAGGGGGAGTCCGGGGGAAACTTCCCCCGGATGGCACTTCGCATTCACAATCCAAGATCTCTCCTGTCGCCATAAAAGGCGGCAGAGAGTCTGATTG
>SUWD01000019.1 GCA_015061685.1 Lentisphaerota bacterium
CAGAGAGTCTGATTGTGAATGTATGAGTCAAACCACCGCCACAGACAGCAGACCGCAAAAAACGATCAAGGCTCGACAACGGAGAGCCGCGACTTCCCGTTTTTCTTTGTTCCACTTTCTTTTTCCGCAAAAAGAAAGTGGACGCAGGGGTGCAGGGGACGGCGTAAGTCCCCTGCAAAAAAGAGGTTTTGCAACAGCTTCTTTTTTTACGGATGTTTCAATCCCCGGAAAGTTCAGCGGATATTTTCCCAGAAAAACATGGCACAATCGTTACCGGGAATGGATGGGATGGTGTCGCCGTTTTCGACGTTGGTCAATTTGATCCCGGCAGGAGGATCAAAGGAGAAACCACCCTTTCTGCGGTTGAAAAAGGCGGCGAATCCGTTACCTTTTTCATTTATCCGGCAGAATCCGTCCACCATTTTATCCGGTTCAAAGGTGCGGAAGTCGGTCAAATGTCCCTGTGAAGCGGCAAGGTTGAATGCAGCCGTGAATTTTTTCAGCCGCTCTTTCTGTTCCGGGGTAAGCTGCCGCAGATCTCCGGCGGTCAGCGGGGCTCCGGCAAAGGAGGTCAGCATGGCTTCGGCATACTTTTCTCCCTGAATGGCGAGCAGACCGTTGAGGATGCGTTCAGCGGGCAGACGTTTGAGGAAGCGGTAGAAACTTTTGCGTGCTTTGGCGATATCCTGGATATCCGGATTATCGGCGGCGATATTGGTGACGTGATGCAAAGTTGACAACTCCAAAGCGGCGATATTGGGTTTCTCCGTACCGAAAGTTTCAAAGCTGAAATCCACGATGATTTCCGGGAATTTTTCTGCCATTTTGTCCCGGATGTAAGTCATTCCCTCATAAATCGCTCCGAAAGAGTCTTCCCAGTTGCGGTGGTGGGCATGATCTTTGGCATGACACCCGTAGGGGAGCAGTCCGTAAGGGGACATGACGCTGCTGAAGTCCAGTTTGAAGTAGCCGACCTGATATTTTTCTGCCAGCATATACAACTCCTGCAGGAGATGTTCCCGGTAGGCAGAACCCAGGCAGAGGACATTGCCGGATTTGGAGTAATCGAAACCGAGGCGGCTGTTTTTGCCGTCATATTGTTTGGCGAAGAAATTATCCGGCAGATTTTTTCTGCCGTAATCAGTTCCGATATTGAGCCATAATCCGAAGGTCATTCCGGCGTCACGGACGCTTTGGGATATGACTTCCAGACCGTGAGGGAATTTTTCTTTATCCACGGCGTGATCATCATTGTTGAACCAGCCGTCGTCAAGCACGAAACTGCGGTAATTCAATCCGGCGGCATTTTTTATGAGTGATACGATCAGGTCATGGTTGATATTTTTGAGAAATGGTATCCATGTGCAGTACATGATCCCTTCCGGGCAATTCATTTCAGGAAGCTGTTTCCGGATCAATGCCCGGAAATCCTGTGCTGAATTTTCATCGTTCAAAGAGCCTTTGTAGAGCGAAAAAATGGAATCCGGAGAGCGGAAAGATTCGCCCGGAGCGAGAATTCTGGCAAAGGGGGCTGAACTCATATTAAGGGCATTCAAAGCGTTGTTCCAGACCGGATAGATCATCATGTAACGCAGTATTCCCGGAGCTGATGACCCCATGAACCAGCCGGCATCCAGAGATTCATCGTGACCGCGAACCATATCTTCATTGCCTTCGCAAGTAAAACAGAGAGCCTGCGGATCATCGTTGAATCCGGCGTAAAGGTTGCAGTTTGCGATTTTTCCGGGGGCGGCACAGGTGTCGTCAAAAACGAGTTTATTGATTTTGATATCGTTCTGCCGGGTATTTTTCAATGTAATGTGCTTGCGGTAGCCGCAAATGCCGGGGTAGATGTTGTAAGATACGGCAACTTCGATACCGTCTATGGTGAAATAAAAGGTGAGGGTATTTCCGGATCTTTCTTCCCGGATGAATTCCGGGGCAAACTCATTGACTTCGGTATTTCCGTCAACGATACGGACGATATTGCTCATCCAGCTGGAGAACATCCGGTCGTCAAGGGAAAATTGGAATTCTCTTGCAGGTGAGGGGAGATACTCCATATTTGAGCGTTTGTCGATCATGGAAACCGAGCGGATACCGGAAGCGGATACTTCAAAAACTCTGCGGAAAACCTCATTTTCAAGTGTATAAAATGCCATTAATAAAAAACCTTTTTTCAGTATTGTTATTTTGCCGCAATTCCGAAAGGAATATGCACTGACGGAGTGAATTTTTGGGCGGCATCCAGATGCGGATGCTGCTGATCGTCAAAGAAAATATGGGGCTTCAGCGTTTCCAGTATTCTGCCCTTGTCCATGCCGCCAAGAAAATGGGTTTCATCCACGGTGATGTTCCAGCTGCGGAGCGTGTGGATCACCCGGCGGTGTGCCGGGGCACTGCGGGCGGTGACGATCGAAGTTTTGAGAAAACGTTTGTACTGGGGATCATTTTCCTCCCGTTCATCTTCCAAATTCCGCAAATTGCCGAGTTTGCGGAAAAGATCGCCCAATGGACCGGGAGTGATGGCAGTTTCGGCATTGGCGGTTTCTGAAGCATAAAATGCTTTGATGCCTTCGGTTTGATAGATTTTTTCCGCACTGTCATCGGCGATCACGCCGTCAAAGTCAAATGCCACCCGCAATTCCGCATCATTGGCATCATCACTTGCGGCACTGGGCAGCACCAAACCAGCCGGATAACCGTTATTCAACGCTTCGGTCACATCAAATTCATTGCCGGAAAGAAAGAGCGAAACATTGTAAGCCGGGATGTAGCGGAAGGGCGAATTTCCCCTTGTAAATGCCGCCCGGATGATGCCGAGATTATAATGCTCAATACTGTTGAAAACTCTCATTCCGGTATCAGAATCGTTGCGGGAAAGCAAAACCACTTCCGCCGGTTGTTTTTCCGGGAAAACGGTGTTGAGTTCCAGAAATCTCCTGACAAAGGGAAACGCTATCCCCGGAGCAAGCACATCGTTTTCATGTTCCCGCTGATACTCCCGGTAGGCGCGCACGCCCTTTTTACGGAAGACAGTATCAGCTTCATCCAATGCAAAGAGTGCACTGGAAGCAACTGCAATAACTAATTTTTCTTCAATCGGGTATGCCATAGGTTATTTTTCCTGTGATAATCCGGCAAAGCTGTGCAGTTTGCCGGTGTACTTACTATACTGTGTAAATGTTACTTTTGCAACCGTATAAATAATCATTTTCAGGAGAAATCTTTCGATCAAGGAGAGTCAACAGATCCACCGGTAAATTGTGCCGCTTCATTGATCTGCAGCACGATTCAAAAACCGTCCGGTTGCGGCGGTAAAATTTCTCCGGGAGGCAAAATCGGCTTTAAAACAAAAAAACATCCCCGGCAGATCATAAAATCATCTGCCGGGGATATCGGTAAATCCGGGAATTATTTCTGTATTCCGGCGAAGTATTTCAGGAGCAATTCGGCAATAACTCTGCCGCCTTTGTCGGAAAGATGCACCCCGTCGGCGATGAAAAGAGAAGCCTGATCTTTTTCCGCCCGCATCGGGTTGAGGATATCAACATAGTCAAAACCGTGTTTTGAGCAGATTTCCCGGTTGACTTTGTCGTAAGCATCGACCAATGCCGGTGCCCCGTACATGGTGATCGGCTTCCCGGCAGGGAAAGTTTTGTCATAATTAATGAATCGCCGGGGATCGGAGGGGCTGGGAGAGATCATCACGATTTTTGCCTGCGGTTCATTGACTTTGAGAATGGCGATCAATTCTTCAAAAGCCTTGCGTTGTTCGGCGGTTGAAACCAGCGGTTTGGTGAAGCGGGTTTTACGGTCTGAACGTGTGTCATTTTGTCCGAGGAAAATGAAGATAATATCATATTTTTCTTTGAAAATATCATTGTACATCTCTTGCCGGTAAGCCGGATTTTTTCCGTTTCTGCCATTCATTCTCTGAACCACCCGCAAAATATAATCTCCGCCGACACCGGCATTGTGGAAATTGAATTTGCCCGGATTGTATTTATTCATCCAGAAAGCGAGGCGGTCGATGTAGTTGTAACCACGGTAATAATCGGAGAGACTGTCTCCGATGAAAAGGACATTGAGTGGTTTTTCAAGCTTGATCTTTTTGGCTGTTGCATTGGTTGCATTGTAAATAGCGGCATCTTCGGTAAAAACATAAGCACCGGCGAAAGCACCTTTTCTTGCGGCGGTAATCGTAAGCAGTCCGGAATCATTTTTACCGGGGATGGCAGAGATATTTCCATTGGCATCGGCTTTTTGAATGGCAACTGTGGAACTGCTTTTGCAGCTTTGGGTGATGAAAATTTCACTTTCCGGCATGGAGGAGTTGAAACTGACCGGCGAAGCCTGATCTCCGGCGGTGATGATCTGCAAAGGAGTTGCTGCAGTGATCTTTGCATCATTATCGGTAAAGAGACGCATGGAGAAGTTGCGGACGAAAATGGTGTTGTTTCCGAGGATCTGGATGTAAGGCATGATCTGCCGGTAACACTTTGTCAATTCGATCTCGAACTCATAAACGGCGAAATTCTCCTCAAGTTTCATCGGTTTTCCGGAGATGTATTCATAGCCGGGGTTGCTTCCTTTGGGGCCGTAGGCGAGGATGCCGGAAACAAATTCTCCGGTGCCGGAAGCCAGGAGACGGAATTTAAGTTTTTTTCCGGGAATAAATTCGGTATTACGCTGAACCGGGGTAAAGGATCTGCCGAAAAATTCACCGTTGCGTTCACCGGAAGAGAGTTTCAGTACTTTGAATCCGTCAACGGCGACAGATTCGGTTTTTCCCGGCCAGTATTTGGGAGTATTCCAGGAGGATATTCCATCGTTAAAGCGGTCGGTACGCAGATCGACAGAGCTTTTTCCGGGGGTGGCGGTGGAAGCGGCAGCGGTTTTTCCCGGAGCGGTTAATTCAAGTTTGAAATTGCTGACAAAAGCTTCGCCGTCACCGCAGAGCTGGATCATGGGAAGCACCTGCCGGTATGCCTCGGGGAGTTTTACGGTATAGACAAAGGTTTTCTCTTCGGCGGCAAGTTGAGTGCTTTTGCCGGGCAGATAGATGATTTCTTCGGGAGTTCCGATGGTGTAACAGATCAGTCCGGCGGTCAATTCGCCCTGTCCTTTTGCTCCGAGTGTGATTTTGAATTCCATTTCCTGCTGATATTTCAACTGTCTGACCGGGGCGTATGCTCTGCACATGGTATTATTGTTTCTGACAGTTGATTTCATGTGGAGAGATCCGCCGGATTCAGCAGACCATTTGCTTGTGCCGATCCAGTAGGATGGGGTTGACCACGGAGCGATCCTGTCTTTGAATTCATGGGAAGAAATCAGTTCCGCTTCGAGGCGGAAAAATGCTGTCAACACCAGCATTGTTGCGAAGATTGATTTTTTCATAAAAACACCTTTCTATTTTTATTTAGAGTTATCTTCGTGATATTCCGTTATTTCAAGATCGTCGGCGTAAACATTGCCGCCGGACTTTTCATTGTAGAAAAAGACACTGCTGTTGAATACATCTTTATCGGTTTTGAATTTGAGTGTAACGGTGTGCCATTTGCCGTCTGCCGGAGCTGAAGCACTGGCGTAACATCTGACCTTGCTGCGGGATGAGTAGTTGAATACTGCCAGCGAGCCTTGAGTTGCCGGGTCCCGTTTGAATTTGACTTTCAGGATATAAGTTTTATCCGGTTCGAAAGCGGCGGGGACTTTTTTCCAGAGTTTTTTTTCATTGTCGCCTGCAATACACAAAACCCCATTGGGTTCTCCGTCAAAATTTTCTATTGCCGGAGAATCTTTTTCCGGGGCGAGATATCCGAAAGAGCGGAAAAATTCCTGTTCGGTAAAACCGGCAAATTTCTGCAGAGCTGCTGCAGCTTTGGCGGCATCGTTTTCGTCATCCATCAATAATTCGATTTCCATAGGTTCAAGATTTATGGCGTACTCTTTTCCGGTAACGGGGGTGATTCTGCCGTTGCGTCTGCAGCTGAAAAATTTTCCATCCGGGAGTATAGCTGTTGCCCCGGCACTGCTTGAGGAGGTATTGACCAGAATGATCACTCTTTTTCCATTCTGCCGGTTTTGCCATACGGCATGGAGGATTTCCGGCATGGTGACATTTTCATAACGTCCCCGGCTGTCGCCCCATTGGGTAGTTTGTGACTTGGGCGGGATGGTGAAATCCATCTGGCGGCACATTTGACCGCCGTTGAAGTAATTGAGCAGGTGGTTACGCAAATGCATCATCTGTTTGACGTAAGATGCTCTTTTCCGCTGCTGGTAGAGTCGTTCAGCCATGAACCAGCCGAATTGTTCGCCGTAGAGCAGCTGGGTAGCGGTTTTTACGAAAAAAGATTCTTTTTCGTGATGTCCGAAGGTTCTGCCGGTAAACTGGGTCAAGCCGCCGTAAACTGCGGAGAAAAGCGGGATTTGGTTGTTGTCTGTCCACCGCCAGGAGAGGAATCCGTCGAAAAAGCGGAGATGGGCATCGGCGGCATCTTCGGTATCATGAGCCAAAGAGGGGTATTTCTCCTGCAGTTTGCTGATTTTTTCAAACATCTTTGAGTATCCCTGCTGCCAGAATTCCGGGTGATTGGGAGTATGACCGTGAGCGGCGGAAAAGCACTGACGGGGGTAGGAGGCTCCGACCTGATCGTGATAAACAGCGTCAAAATCTTCATCTGCAGTTCTTTGGGTGACTTCCAGAATTTTGTCCTGCCACGGTTGGTAATAGGGGCACATCACCACGTCCCGGCACTCTTTGCGGTATCTTTCATAAAGGAATTTGCCTCTTTCATCAATTACTGCCGCCGGTTTGCCGTGAGAGGAAAACTGCCAATCGCTTTTGAATCCGGGACCGTCCAATTCCGACCAGAGCTTGGTGTCGATATATGCTTTTACCCGGACGCCGTCCTTGTGCATTTGCTGATTTGCCCGTTTGACATTTTCATAAGCGATATAGTGCGGCCATCCGGCTTTAGCACTGTTGTACCAGTGATACCAGTGGATAGCAGTGGGCAGCTGGAAGTAATTCTGAATTTTTTTCATCATTGCCGGAGTAGCTTCAATGGCAGGAGTTCCGTTGTGGGTGAAGTGGAGTATCCAGAGCATATTTTCCAGATACCATTTGGGTGTCGGACGGAATTTCGGTTTGGTCCACGAACCTTTTTTCATGGCGAATCGCTTGTAAGTCATTGCCGCATCGAACCAGTTTCCGGGGATCAATTCAATTACAGCGGAATTGCTTTTTTCCGGGGCATTGCCGCCTTTTTTTCCGGGAGCAAATGGAACTGGGGAACTCCAGCACAATTCAAGTGCGTGGTTGCGTCCGGTGATAACATACTGTTTCATCCCGGCATCCGGATCTTCCGGGGAGAGGTAAACTCCGGAAGCATCATCGCAGTAAGCACCGAACTGCATGGACATCGCACCGCTGGGATACCAGAAATCGGGGCGTCCGAGGTAAGGATTTTTCACCGGATCAAAGTGGAGGATACCGGACATGAATGGATGGACGAGATATGATTTCCCCTGCTTCATTTCTTTAAGTTGGACTACCGGGAAATCGAACATGGTGACCTGAAAATCCGGATTTTTGTTTATGAAATCCGCCGCCATTTCCAAGCGGTTTTTCAGGAGTTTGATTTTGAGGGAGACGGAGATACCGTCGATACTTTCCCAACAGGTTTCCCAAGAATCAGTGGAAGTTGCGGTATTCTGCCATTTCCCGATACTTTTGATGGTATGTTTACGGTTTTTGAGATTACCTTTGATCTGCCATGACAGCGGATTTTTTCCGAATATCCCCCGCTGGGAATCAAGGTCGAAAATGCCGAGGATCGGGGAGGGACCGGAATTTTTACCCTCGGCGATGAGCAGCACCATTCTGCCGGAGGCAAGCAGTTTGATATCGGAATCTTTTTGCCAGAGGTCGAGGCATTGGATATTGTCTGCGGCATTGACGGCGGCGAAGTTGTTTTCCAGGACAGAAGACAACCGGGTTTGTTCAAAACCGTTGGCACTTGCACGGCGGATGGAATCAACCAGGAACTTTGTCAGGGGAAGTTGTGCTGCTTTTTCGGATTTCTCCAGAATTTTTGCCAGTTCAGGTGAGGGGGGGATAACTCCGGTGAGGTCGATTTTTACCAATTTTGATTTGGCGGCAAGCCTGTGAACCTCATCATCATTCAATGCTTTGCCGATGATCTGCATTTCGGCGATATCTCCGTGGATATCCCAGATGTCGCCGTTGATTCCGCATCCGTTGCCCCACCGGATAGGGGTATCATCCATATCCGGCACATTATTTACGGTGGTGGTATATTTTGCTTCGCCGTTGATATATAAAGTGATGAGAGTTTTTCTCACGCCCTGTTCCGGTTCGATCACCGGGAGGAGGGTGACGCTCCAGACTGCCCATTGATTGTAATTTGGAGTTTTGACGGTTATGGAAAGCGGCACTGCCCATGAATTACCGTCCTTGAAGTTGATATAGAGCTGGTCGCACCAGTTATCGCTGCGGCGGCCGAAAACGAATTCTCCACCTTTTGAAGCGATAATATCATGCTGATAGATGATACGTTTCTGCTCATCATATCCGCTGCCGGTGATTTTTTTCCGCCGGTTGAGCCGGACGGTGGCGGAGATGGTCAGACCGTTGGGCCGGACGTGGATTTTTTCATTGCTTTCGGCAAATCCTCCGCCATTCGGGGTGGAGAAATGGGTTCCGCTGAATTTGGCATTACCGGAGATTTTCAATCCGGCGGCACAGAAAAGCATTTGAAAGGTCAGCAGGAATGTAATTACATTTTTCATGGTAAGTTGTCTGACTGTGATATTTAACGTTGTTGCACAAGAATTGTTTTGTACATACTATACTTGCTTCACAGCTTTTTGACAAGGGTAAAAATGTAACATTTTAGGGCAATTTTGTCACATCCGGGAGTGTATTACTGAATAGCTGTGTCTTTCAGGGTTTCCGCTTTTTAGGGGGAGCCGGAATCCGCACAGGGTAACAGTAAAACTTTTCCGCAACAAGCAAATGAGTGTAGGCAAAAGCCTGCATTGCTTCATCCGCCGGAGTTACCGGAATACCGGTCATCTGCCGGTCATTTACTGTGTATCCGGCAGAAAAAGTCAACTCCATAACCTGATTTTTCCGGGGAGGTTCTGCCATGCGGAATGTTATTTCCGCCGAGTCGCTCCCCTCCGGGATAACAGCTTTGCCGACCGGTGTGAGCCGGGGGGAAGATATGGTTATTTCCCCATTGAATCCATCCTTTCTCAAAGCGTAAAACTTCATTTTTGCGACCCTTTGGGCGTTGAATTCCAGCACTGATGAGCCGGAAATGACCTCTGCCCCCGGCATCGGCGGATGGATCTGCAGTTTGAATATATAATTTTCTCCGTATGCCGGAGTCCGGTCGGAAACGGTCAGATAATATATTCCCGGAGCTTTGAACGTCACATCCAGCTTGGAATCAGTCTGTCTCCGGCAGATATCGAGGTCGATTTTTTGCGGATTATCATCATTTTCAGCGATTATGCTCCCGGTTTTATCATAGAGGGTAAGGACGGTATCCAGCGGAGAATCGATCCTTGCGGCAAAAGTTTCAAATATCACCCGGTCTCCTTTGGCGGCTTTGATGATAAATTTTTTCGGATCGGTATTACTGATTTTTCCGTCAATGGTCAAACCTTTTTCCCAGATATCCTTTGTGATGATCTCCGGAACTTCCTTTTCCGGGAGAGTCGGGAAAATATTGAAGTTCCCGGCGAAATTGCGGTATGGTTCAAAGTCTTCTTCTTTTTCTGTGACGGTCACCCGGTAAACGAAATCGGCTCTGCCCCGTTTGATGCTGTCGCTTACAACAAGGGTGTATCTGCCGGTTTTTTGCGGGATGAACCGCAGAACCGGATCGGGATGATGGTATTCATCATCGGCGAAAGCGACCTCTTTGCCGTCATCACCGCGAAGGCTCAATATCCCCTGAAAATGTCCCGGCACTGCATCTCCGAGATAGGGGGATAATTCCGCGGCACGCATCCGGAAAGTATAGTTTTTGCCGGCTTCCAGATATACCGGGAAAATATCACTTTCGCCGGGCATGATCTGTCCGTTGAGGGTTACCGGGAAAGTTTTTACTTCTTCATTTTCGGGTCTTTGGGCAAAAGGCGGATAGTAAGGAGCTTCCTGAATCTGCCGGTGGGGGTCGATGAAAAAGAGTTTTTCATTGGAGATATTTTTTCCGGCGACCACTCTGATTTTGCATGGACCGGTGGGTGCATCCGGGGAAATTTCCAGCTCCAAAAGGAGTTTTTGGGCGATGGATGGTGCAGCTTGCAAAGGATTTGCACGGACGAATATGGAATTGGCGATGATGGAACGCTCCAGCATGGGCAGGGAATCAAGATTTTCCAACCATTTGGATTTTCTCCAGGATTTTTCATCCTGTTCTTTTTCGGGGGGATACGGCGGTTTTTCCGGATTCCCGGCATATATATTTTTCAGCCATTGGGTGAGGAATTTTTTCTGCGGCGTATGGAAGTAGTCGAAATTGGGGATCAATACGGCGGATTTAAGGGTGATTCCGGGCGTGGTGGTGAGGAGCTGGATTTTCCCGTAAAGGTTCTGACCACCGGCGATGATCCTCACGGTGGAGCCTTTTTGACCTCCGGAGGGCGAGAGATAACCGAGAAACGCTTTCCCGGCGTAAGCGGAATTTATCAAAAGCAGTGATATAACGGCAAGGGAAAATTTTTTCATTTGTTCTCTCCTTTTCGGGGATAGATCTCTCTTAATCTGCCGGCGGCACTCTCTTTGGGGAGCAACGGGGCATTGACGCCGGTGAATTCCGGGAATTTTGAATCCGGATCAATGCCGCATCTTTCCAGAATTGATCCTAAAAGATCCTGCGGAGCTACCGGTCTTTCGACCACGGTTCCGGCAACGGAATCAGATACGCCGATGACTTTGCCGCCCTGAAAACCGCCACCGGCAATGATAGCGGAGAAGCATTTAGCATAGTGGTTTCTTCCGCCGTTCCACGGGGCTTCCCATTGTATTTCCGGGGTGCGTCCGAATTCTCCGCTCCACCAGACGATGGTGGTATCGAGCAATTTTTTTTCAGCGAGATCTTCGAGCAATGCGGCAACGGCCTGATCCATTTCGGCGGTTTTCTTTTTCATGGTTTCGAAGTGTTTTTTGTGCGAATCCCATCCTTGAGCATTGATAGTTATATATGGGACACCTGCTTCGACGAGTTTTCTGGCGACGAGACATGCCTGACCGAAGTCATTTCTGCCGTAGCGGTTACGGGTTTCTTCGGATTCAGTGGAGAGGTCAAAAACTTTGGCAGCTGAACCGCTCATTTTCTTTCTGGCATCTTCTCCTGCACGGTCAAAAAGGTTGACTTGCGGATTGTAAGTTGAGGAAAATTTACCGAAAGAGTCAAATTGTTCCAGAGCTTCAAACTGCATGGCGATGGTTTCGGCGGACAATGCACTTGGCGGCGTGATGCCGTCCACGCTGAATCTGGCGGCATTGGGATTTCCTCCGGTGACCAGCGGTTTGAATTTCTCTCCGAGGAAACCCTCTTCTGCGAAGCGTCCTTTGGGTTTGGTCAAAATAACGTATGGCGGCAGATCGCCCTGATAATTCTGTGATTTGTAAAAGGCGACCAATGCTCCGATTGCCGGGAAGACTTTGCCGGAACCGGGTTCTCTGCCGGTCTGCATAAGATAACTTGCTGTTTCATGCCCGTTATGCTTATGGGTCATGGTGCGGATAATGGAGTATTTGTCGGCATGTTTGGCAAGCTGCGGGAGCATTTCGCTGATTTGGATACCCGGCACATTGGTATTGATCGCTTTCAAACCGTTGTTGTACTTTGCCGGGGCATCGGGTTTGGGGTCAAATGTTTCCAGCTGTGACGGGCCGCCCCAGACCCATATTTCGATGACGCTTTTTGCCGGGGGAGCGGCGGAGACGGTAATAACTGAAGTAAGGAGAGAGATGAATAAGATATTTTTCATAGCAGTACCTCAATGCTGACAGAGAAATTCTTTAGAATTGAGCAAAACCCACGGGATTCTGGCGAGCAGTTTCCATTGGGTATGTTTCTTGCCGAGTTCTTTGAAAAGTTTGTATTCTTCCGGTGATGGCGGCCGGGAGTAGAAAAGCCAGAAAAGTTCGGTAAATTTATCCTTTTCCTTCTTCAGTTTTCTGTAAAGCAGATCATTAAGCCGGGAGTTGATGTCGGCGGAGTTGAAAAGGAACATTCTCTGATCGGCGGTGATTTCGCTTTTGCGTTCCTCCGGAGTTCCCGAATCCCGTGACGGTCTGCCGAATGTGAGGAGAAATTGATCCGTTACCGACCCGTCGGGCAGGGCGGCGGCACGGTTGTTGTAGTAGGAAAACGGTTCGGGAATGACGCTCAAATAGGAGTATGGTTTGCCGGTGATTTGGGCGATCGAATCGGCGAGGACTTCGGCATCGAGCCTTCTTGCCGGATAAACGGCGGCGAATTTCACCGCTTGAGAATAATCAATGGAAGTTACACTCGCTGCTTTATAGGCTGGGGAAGTGCATATTTCCAAAAGAAGTTTCCGGAGATTGAAGTGATTTTTTTTGAATTGCTCTGCCAGATGTTCCACGATGGCGTCATCGGGTTCGACATTGCCGAAAAGCCACCTCCAGCATCTTTTTACGGCGGTTTTGGCAAATCTCGGATCGGCGGTGATTTTTTTGACCAGAGCATTACGCGGATCATTTGCAATGGGGACGGTGGAAAAGACGATCTCCTCTTTCCACTCTCTGGTGCTTTTGAATTTTATAACGGCAAAGGTCTCAAGGAGCAGATTTTTTTCTTCTTTACTTAATGAATTGAGATTTTCGCCGAGGAAAAAGGTGGAGACGGCATTGGCGATATTTTCCGCATTTTTCTGTGGGACGGCACGGAAAAAGTTGGCATATCCGTTGCGGAAATTGCTGCCGGATGAGAGGAGTATATTGGCGGCGAATTGATCGTATGGCAGGTTATTCAATACGGCATAACAGAGCATCCGGGTGTATAGGAAAGCGGCATTGGGCCATAGGTTGATGGGGAATTCCGACTTGATCCGCAATTCATCACCGAGCCGCATGGCGGCGAACATGGCAAATTCTTCGGATTCAAGGAGCTGTTTGGCAAGCAGAAATTGTTTTTCCGGCTGTCTGCAAACGACATAGTGTTTGGCGTCCTCCGGGAGCGGCACTCTGCCGGTAAGATCGACATACATTCTCCGCACCAGTACGGAGTCGGATGCTTCATTGGGGACGGGGATTTTATGCTTGACCCACAGGCGGTGCAGGAAGCGATCAAATCCGGAATTTACCTGTGAAGTTGAGTTTTTCTGATAGATATCAGAGGAAAAGAGCTGAAATGCTGTCAAAAAAACAGCGGCGGCGAGAAGAGTTTTGTATATAGGCATATTTCATCCTCCGGTTGAAAATCGGCACAGTCTTTGCAGGATAATGTACCACCTGATTTCAGCTTTGTCAAGCCGGAGTGAAAAATTTTTAGAATGTGTGTATTGCGGAGAAATTTTTTCTCCATCCGGCTTTATTGCATTTCCCCCCCATAGGAGAGAGTTCAACTCTTTTTTATGCAAATGCAAATAACTGCGGAATTGCAGATTTTATGACCTCTGACCTCAAAAACAAGTGCTGTTAATTGCATATACACCTGATATTGAAATAACTGCTGGATAATACCTGTTGTTGATTTTTATATTTTTTTTAATAATGCTTGACAATGGATTAAAAGTGGGTTATTTTATGATAAGCAATTAGTTATCACAATTACGGGGATTTTCATGTTAAAACGATTTTTGTTTGCCTTATTGACCTTACTGTTTTTTATTTCTGCAACTTCAAATGTTTCAGCTGACAACAAAATCATCCGGAAGAAAACAGTCCGGAATGCTGTTGTTACGACAGACAATCGTTTAACGATCCAACAAGGTGGAAAAACATATAATACTATCCTGCAAGGCGGGATCGAAGATGTGTTCCCCGGAGGAATCTCAAATAATACTGTTGTAAAAAGGGGCGGAAAACTCTGGCTTGCTGGCGGAAAATCCTACGGGGCAACCGTCGAAGACGGTGGACTTATGGAAGTACGGGAATATTGTAGAAATTCCAGTTATTCTACCGATACTAAACTTTTGTCCGGCGGCAGGATGAATGTATTCAACCATTCACTGTCAGAAAAAATAACTGTAGAATCAAAAGGATTTTTGCGGGTATATTTTCCCGGTGCAGTTATATCAGATGTAACCATTTTATCCGGAGGTTTGGTGCATGTTTGGAAACATGGCACTGCACAGAATGTATATGTTGCTCCCGGAGGTGTGCTGGATTTGCGGGAAGAATCCCCCGTATTGAAGGGGACGATCCGGGTCGCAGGACAGCTCAAAGTAAGTTTTGATCATGATCCTGAAGTCAGCCAAGCAGAAATAATCCTTGATCTGACCAAAAGAAGAGTGTCAAATGTTTATTACATTGAAAATCTTGATTTTTTAAAAAATGCCAATATTTCTGTAAATATTTCACGCAATCAGAAAATAGGTTCTTATAAAATTGCATCAGGTGCTGTAAGATGGAAAGGTATGTTGAATATAACTGTTGATGGACATAAAGTTCAGTCAATCAGGTTATGGAAGCCTGTAAAAATTGCCGGTAAATATTATACTCTAAACAGAGTCAACTGCAAATTTATTGAATTGACAGTCTCTTTGGAGCCACCTGTTTCTGATGAACTTGTTCCTGAATTGGAGATATCGCAAAAACATAAAGATATATTCAAATCTTACGGAATTGATATTGTTGCAGAAAACTATTCTGTTTCCGATCAGGGAAAAAAGTTGACTCAAAAAGACCTTGATGCGGATGTGGAACATATTTTATACCAATTCCAATTGATGGGACGTAAATATGTTGAAATGTCCAAATGCCGCAAAATTATTATCAGGGGAAGTCATCCGAAAGTTGCATTCGCCAGAGGTAGAGAACTGCATTTCAAATATAAAACAACAGGAGCAATACGCCATGAATTATTTCATTCATTTGATCCTTTTATTTTTGCATATCGTTTCTGGGAATCTCTGAATAACGAAAAATTTTATTATGTCGGAGGCGGCAGAAAAGGATTTTTCGGAGATATGACTAATCGTGAAATTGTGTGCTGTTTCAAAAATCTGGATGAATTTGCTAACGACTTCACTTGGAACTATGCACAATCAAATCACCGCGAAGATATCGCAAGTATATTTAATCACACTACGGACCCCAAAGTTGCAGCAAAATGGCATGAGCGCAGCCGTCAAAGTCCGGTTTTTCGCAAAAAGTTTTTCACTATGATAGCCAACTGTGCAGAAGCTACCGGTTATGAGTACTGGAAAAATCTTTATCAGTTTTCAGACCATGAATTACAGGAAATTAAGAACTGTTATATTGATGTCGGAAAAGAAAAAAAACTGCAGATATTGTACACTAAAAATGATTTCAAAAGATATGGCTGGCAAAGACGTACAACTATGGCACTTATGGCTTTGGATAGCAGGATGATACGGGCTTCCGGAATAAAAAAGATCAAATTCTCTTCTTCACAACGCTTTTCTCCGCAATTAAGCAAGGATACATTGACCATTTTTGATGAGGATGTCAATGGTATGATTGAAAGTATTTTTTGTGCATGTTATCAGAGAAATTCCCAACTTGTCAAAAAATATTTACAGCACAAATATTCCAAAACTGAATGGGCAAGGCTTTTCCGGGAGTGTACTTTCGATATAAGAGGTTCAGCTTTCAGAAGCAGTGACAATATTGATTTGTACAATAAAATCATATGTTTGAAAAATTTTACTCAAAATTGGCTGCCGGAAAAATTTTGGAAGGATATATTAAGGCTCCGCGAAGAGCACATCGTAGATAAAAATTATCAAAAACGATTTGAAAAATATAATATCAAACTGGATGTTTTTCTGCCTGACAATGTGACTGGAGAAACTTGTTCAAAAGGAGAAATAAATAATGCAAAACGTATTTTTATTGCCTGCAGTTTTTTGTTGAACGAAAAATTTATGCGAGGTTGCGGTATTAAAAGAGTTGCGTTCGCTAAAAACATGAAATACAATGACAAAAAAATCATTGGCGGTATATACTCCAATGGTGTTTTATGTCTTGACCCGACATTCGTGCATCTGGGGCGGACAGTTTTCTATGAGTTATTTTCAAGTTTTGACCGCAGTAATCAACCGGATACAACAGCGTGGAAATTCCCGGGAAGTGCGCCGCAGGATTATGTTTCCGGGCTTGCCAGACATAGCTTGCAAAAAGATCGTGCAGATACTTTTGCCTTGATGCTTTGGAATCCATATCGCATATACCTTTTGGCAGACAAATCTGACATATTGAGAAAAAAAATCAATTTGCTTTTAAAGATGCAGTTTTTATCTCCGGCAGGAGAACAAATGGTGAAGAGGGGGAATCAAACGCTTTAACAAATCCTTTGAACTTTTGTGGTGGCATCGGTTTTTTGTGACGTTATTTTTTTGCCGGAAATAGGCATGTCGCGGTGGTTGTGGCAAGGTTCGGCGGCTGTTCGGTAGTTCTCCTCCATTTTTTTGGGTAACAGTCCATAAAGGGGCAGTGTGCTTCAAGTGATTTTCTTTTTCCGGCAGAGGTCTGGTGACCTCTTATAGCGGAGAATTTGGGGAGATTTTATGCGGATTTTGTCGGCAAACAGCCCTCTCTCCATTCTCCATAGAGAAAAATCAGAAGAAGCAGAAAAGTTGCAAATCCCTTTGACAAAAAGGGTTTTACGCAGAAAATAAAAAAGTCCGAATCAGAGGTCTGACTCGGACGGAGAATACAAAATGGGGTGAAAGTTACCGTTTCCACACCTCGACTTCACCAAAGAGAGTTCAAATCTCTCCTGACAGAGAAAAAATTAACCGCATAAATGCAGTTTGACGACCTCTTGCCTCAAAAAAGTATTAGTTATCTCGCCCTGCGTAGTACGCATAAATAACTGCGGAACCCCGACCTGTTATTGTAAAAAACAGAGAAAAAGGCAAAAAATACAACTTTGCAGTAAGCTGGATTTGGAACTGTTTTAACAAACCTTTTGCCCTCTACGGATGGCGGTATCGTTAAAACGGTGTCGTTTTTTATTTTTAAATAATTTTTTTATTTGAATATCGAATCAGGGAAACATATTATAATTGTGTTTTTTTAATTCTACTTTTGCTTGTGCAAAAACTTTATTAATTCATACAAGCCGGAGAACAGTCCGATGATGCCGAGTCCGCTTATTATACTTCCGGTTAAATATCCCCACCAGACAGGAAAGCGCATGGTCAAGGGAGTTCCGCCAATGGTCATCATACACAATACTGTTACTGTAATAAATGAAACGAATGTTTCTTCCCATAAACTTGTTTTAGGTCGAAAGTTGGTGAACTGCAAACCATCACCATCAATCAGATCATCCAGTGCATGCCATAAAGGTCCGTGAGTCATAACTCCGGATATACGATACTCTGCAACATGCGCAATTTCGTGGAGAGTGGTTTTGTAAAGAAACACTTCCCGGTCAGATGAATCCAACCGAGAAGTGTTCAGTTCGATATGATCAGGATATGCCATCCCGTTAAGGATGTCATCCAGTTTTTTGAAAACGATTTTGGGGCATTCCCCAATTTTTTTACTTCCAACAAGTTTTGAGGATTTTATTTTCTCCCATGCCTGTTCAGCTAATTGCGAACAATGTGATTCATATGTTATCATATTTACCGCCAGTAACGCTTTATATTTCAAAAACCTGCTTTGGCAAGTATTTCTATTATGATAATTGCTGCAATTATGCCAAATAAAATCAACAAAAAACCACAACCAAAATCTATGCACTTAAACATAAATATGATTATTCTTCATTTACTGATTTACAGTCGAGCGAACCATTATTAGAAATGATTCCACTTCCTAGTCTCGTTAGCCCCAAATATTTGTCTTTGCCTCCATAAATGCATACAGACAGTTTATTGTTTGACATCTTGTCTATACTAATGTTTATGTAACGATATTTTTTTGTTGCGACAGGCATATTTTTTAGAGTCCACGACCCTGAATTATCAAAAAAGATAACTGTAAGCCAGGGGGGATTTTTTTCTAATGGCAACTTAAAGACATACTTGCCAACATCATATTTATAATCTTGAAGCTTACATAATGTACCATCTACATCAGCAAAAACAGGATCTTTTCCACGATTATCGAACGAAGTTCTGGAACTATATATCAAATATGAAATACCTCTTCCGCTATTCGATTGATAATCAATCTCCCATGTTCCAACAGCTCCTCTTTTCCATAAATAATCTTTCAAATGACAAATGTTGCATACGGTATTTCTTTCTGCAAACGCAAGATTTCTACCACATTTTAAGCATCTGGCTGCAAAACATGGTATACAAAATAATGCTATAAGTGCAATAATAAATATTTTCTTTGAAAAATATGTGCCCATCTTTTTATGTTTCCCTTACGAATTTGCCAACATGACCAGAATGACGATTATAACAATAATTACCCCAATGGCTGTCCCACAACCATTACCACCGGGAGCTTCATCTGGGATTTCTGTGATTTTCCATGCCATTTTTACATTTCCTTACTGAAAAATTTTACTGTTGCACTGCAGCAAAGAAATTCAAAGGACAAACGGAGTCTTCAGTGAATAGCGTGGAATAAAGGAGGAAATCGGACAATAAAAAAGCCGAATACTCCAGAATTGCACTACATCCGGGGCCCGACCAAGAGCCCGCCAACACCAATGCAAATAGGAGCATCCGGCAAGACTGTGCAGAAAAAAGGCACAATCTCACTGGACACAATTCACCTGTGGTGTTGGCAAAAGACATTTTTTACTTGGTCGGTTTTGGATGTATTTGCCGTAAAATGCGAACAGTTTTCAATTAGCCGCTGTCGTTATTGGCAGCACAGTTAATATATAACCATAAAGGAATAAATACAAGTCGTAAAAAAGAAAAATCATACAGAGAGGTCTGGTGACCTCTTACAGCGGCGAATTTGGGGCGATTTTATTTAAGCACCGTCAGGTGCACTGTAAAAAGAAACACATCCTTCCGCCGACAGGCGGCAACTTCACAAGTGAAGCGATAGCGGAACGACTTCACAAGCGGAATGAAATGAGCGTCTTCACAAGCAAGTCGGAACGGTGTTTTAGTGAAGAGCGGCTTCGCCGCGTGAAGATGTGAAGTAGAGCCTGACGGCTCTGTGAAGTGAAGACTTGCGTCTTCGTTATTTTTTTTGCCCGAAATTCGGGCAAAAAAAATGGGGTGGTAGTTACTGTTTCCGCAGCTTGTCTTCTCCAGAGAGAGTAAAATCTCTCTGGACAAAGAAAAATTTACTGTATAAAAGCTGTAGGGATTGTTCCACCTCTTACAGCGGAGAATTTTGGGGCGATTTTATTTAAGCACCGTCAGGTGCGCTGTAAAAAGAAATACATCCTCCCGCCGCAGGCGGCAACTTCACAAGTGAAGCGATAGCGGAACGCCTTCACAAGCGGAATGAAATGGAGCGTCTTCACAAGCAAGTCGGAACGGCGTTTTAGTGAAGAGCGGCTTCGCCGCGTGAAGATGTGAAGTAGAGCCTGACGGCTCTGTGAAGTGAAGACTTGCGTCTTCGTTATTTTTTTTGCCCGAAATTCGGGCAAAAAAAATGGGGTGGTAGACCGGACTTGAACCGGCGACCTTCTGGGCCACAACCAGACGCGCTAACCAACTGCGCCACAACCACCATTTGTTTGCTGTTTTATAAAATAGCTCCAAAAGGGTGTTTTTTCAAGTGATTTTCTCAAAAAAAGACAAAATAGACGAAAAAAATAGAAAAAACAGGGGAAAGCACTTGCAATTTTGCTTTATGTATGTTCCATTATACGCAGAGAAGTTGAAAACCGGGTGATTTTACCGGAAAAATTAACACAGGAGCCAGTTGATGAAGTATTATACCGAGGACCATGAGTGGGTCGAAATCATCGGAGATACCGCTACAGTCGGTATTTCGCAGTTTGCCATTGAGGAGTACGGCGAAGTCAGTTTTATTGAATTGCCGGATGAGGGTGATGATTTTATTATCGGAGATCGTCTCTGCAATATGGAGACTGACCGTTACTCGGTTGAATTGTGTGCCCCTATCGGCGGATCTGTTTCCATGATCAATGAATCTCTCGTCGATGAACCCGAATTGCTCAACGAGTCACCCGAAGATAAAGCGTGGATCTGCCGTCTGATCGATTTCGATGCTTCCGAGCTTGATGATATGATGAGCGAGGATGAATATTACAAGTATCTGGACACTTTGGAATAATTTCACTCATTGCATCACCGGGGAGATCTTATGCAGGAAAGAGTCATTCAGGTACACAATAATGCCGGCATCCATTGCCGTCCGTCCGGAGTTATTCTCACGACCATAAAAAATGAGTTTCCGGATCACCGGATCCAGCTGCTTACTGCCGATGGAGCTGTTACTGAGGTTGACAGTATTCTTGCTTTGATCTCTCTGGCACTGACCAAAGGTACTTGTGCCACTTTGCAGATCGAGGGGATCGATGAAGAGCGTGCCATAAAAAAGATCGGTGATCTTTTTGAATTTGAATTTGATTTCCCTCCGCGTGATTGAAAAATAAATTGCATGGTGAATTTATGCACTTGAATCCTGTGATCGTCAAAACTGTCGTTCTGCTGATCCTCTCCAATTGTTTTATGACTTATGCCTGGTATGGGCATCTGAAAAATCTGAATTCCAAGCCGCTGATAATTGCTGTCTTGATCAGTTGGGGGATCGCTTTTTTTGAATACCTTATCCAAGTGCCTGCCAATCGTATCGGGCATGATGGACATTTGACTCTTGCCCAGTTGAAAATCCTGCAGGAAATCATCTCTCTTTCCGTCTTCGTTCCATTCAGTATCCTTTTTATGGGCGAACAGCTCCGCTGGAACTTCCTTTTTGCCGGCATCTGCATGGTCGGAGCCGTCTATTTCATTTTCAAAGGCTGACTTACTTTCTTTTCACGGGAAAAGAAAGTAAGCAAAGAAAAGCGGGGTGTCGCGGCGGCTTCGCTCGCCTTGATCGGACGCTTTTTGAAAAAGCTTGGCAAAACTCCGGCTTGGTTCGACTCTGAAAGTAAGCAAAGAAAAGCGGGGTGTCGCGGCACTCCGTTGTCGTGCCTTGATCGGACGCTTTTTGAAAAAGCTTGGCAAAACTCCGGCTTGGTTCGACTCTGACGGTTTGCAGTCTGCATGGCTTTTGCTCCATAAGCGGCACCCCCGTTTTTTTTGTCGGACATGTCCGACTTGTCCGACAGTGCCGCCCCCAGCGGTCAGCTCTGTGTGGTTTGCAGTCTGCACCGGCTCTGCTCCATGCACCTGCGGCCCAGTGCCTATACGGCTTATGCGGCCTATGCGGCCTATTGCCTCGCTCCACCCAACGGTCTGCGGTCAGCGGCTCTGATCCATGCTGTAAAGCAGTCTGCACCGGCTCTTGGTTGTGCCGAAGACGGAGGGCGGGATTTTTTGTTTTACTTCTGCAGCTGACGCTCAAGCTGATTTATGCTGCGCCGCAAAGAATCATCCTGGGAACATCTTTCCGGGATGGTTTTTTCTGCATGAAGCACGTTTGCATGGGTGCGGCCGAAAATTTCTCCGATTTCGTTGCTGGAGAGTTTGGTAAGTTTCCGGCAGAGATACATGGCGATCATCCGGGGATCAGCGACGTGCCTTGCCCGGCATTTACCGAGCATATCCGATAGCGTGATGCCGAAGTGATTGGCAACCTGCTGCTGGATGGCTTCCGGACGGATGTCTCTTTCGATACTCTCCTGTGCCAGCTGGGCGTGCAGGAGATCTTCTGCCTCCTGGATGGAGAGGTCTTCGGTGCCGCTCATGGAAGCGTAAGCGGAAAGACGCAGGAAACATCCTTTGAGCCGGCGGACTGAACTTGCGATATTTTCCGCAAGGAATTCCAATATCTCATCCGGCAGAGCCGGGGTGGTCAAATGCTGTTGACGCCACATCCGGAGGATCACCAGACGCTGTTCATACTCCGGCATACCGATCTGGCAGGTCATGCCCTGCTCGAAACGGCTGCTCAATCTGCGGTCGATATCGGACAATTCACACGGCTGACGGTCACTGGTCAGGACGATCTGCTTGCCCTGCTGATAGAGGGCGTTGAAAATATTGAAGAACTCCTCCTGGAGGGCTGTTTTCTTGGCAAGCCGGTGGATATCGTCGATCAGCAGCACATCCACGTCCCGCAGATTGCTGCGGAATTCAGCGGTACTGCGGTGGTGGGTGAGCAGATCGTAGAAATCATTGAGCATTTCATCGCAGGTAACGTTGCGGATGACCATGCCGGGCCGCTCTTCAGAAATTTTACTGGCGATCGCCTGAAGCAGGTGGGTTTTACCGATTCCGTTGGTTCCGTAAATGAAAAGCGGATTGTAACACTCTCCGGGTGCTTCGGCGGCGGAAAGGGCCATCGCATAAGCGTGGCGGTTGCAGTTGCCGCAGACGAAGTTTTCAAAAGAGTAGAGCTGATTACGCCGGGGAGCTGCCGTAACGGGATCTGATTTTACAGCGGCGGCTTTTTTGACTGCCGGTTTGGCAGCCGGGATCACTTTGGGGGTGTAACCTGAACGCAGTTCAAAAGAGTAGCTTTTTCCGTTTATACTGTCAAGGGCATTCTGGATGAGGTCGCCGTATTGCTCGGAAACGACATCGAGGAAGAATTCATCAGGGACGCCGATAACGAGCAGATCATTCTCCAGCGACACAGCGGTCATTTGCGAGAACCACTGCCGGTAGAGAGATTCGCTGCGGTGCTTGAGCGATGAGAGTGCGAGGTTCCAAATCTCCTCCGCTCTGAATGCTCCTGACTTCGTCATCTTGATACCCTGTTAAAAGTTAAATTTTCTTCAAAAACACAAACAAAAAGCCCCCGGTCAACGGATCGCAAAATCCGCTGACGCAGAAGTTGTTGACAACAATACTGCACACGATCAAGTCATCCGCCGGGATGTTTTTTACCATCCCTCCTGCATCTGACACCGCTTTTTCTCCATCGGTTTGTGCAGTTTATTTACCGGTCCCCGGTATGAACCGGCAGGAGTACCGATGTGTGATCGGCAATCGTTCCGGAACAGTGCATAATATATGCCGTGGAAAGGTTTTTTGCAAATCACTTTTTGCTGATCAGAGTGACTGGCGATATGGAAAAAAAACGTAAGCAGGCATTTATTCAGGGAGTTATGAAAAATAAAAAAAAGTTAAAAAATTTTTTGAAAAAAATATGCTTGTTAAGAGATATTTACGAATATTTTCGGTAGATGTGCATAAGGTCAATGAGTTACATAAAATGCCCCTCCGGAAAATGTCGAAAGATATTAAAATCAGGGGTTCCGATATAAAAAAACGGCTAAATCCCGGGAATTGATTTGATACGGAAACGCACTATAATTTTCTAACTTTATCTGCCCTCCTGAATAATCAATAATTGCGGCGGAAAAATGATTTTTGCCTCCGAGTTATTAACAAGTTATTAACAACTGTAAAAACAAAGCGGTTTTATTTGCTTTTGACACTCCAAAGCGGTCTGGCGATGGTCAGTACGGATATTGAAGCTGCTCCGGCGGCAAGGAGTTTTCCGGCGGCGGCAGCCAGTGTCGCTCCGGTGGTAAAGACATCATCGACCAGCAGGATACTTTTACCGGTTATTCCGGCTCTGCGGCGTACAGAAAATATGTTCTGCAATCCTTTGTGCCTTGCTTTGCGGTCGAGGGAGGCCTGATGACGGAAAGATATTTTGCGGTGCAGAGCATTGCAGAACGGGATTCCGGTTTGCGAACTGATTATTTGGGCGAGGAGAGCCGCCTGATTGTATGATCTGGTGCAATACCGCAGGATAGAGAGCGGTACCGGCACGATCATATCGGCAGAGATCCCGGCATCTTCCAGCACTTCTGCAGCGAGAATGCCCAGCGGCCTTGCCAATTCCGGAGAGTTGGCGAATTTGAATCTCCGGATAAGTTCTTTCCCGGCGGTCTGATAGGCGAATACGCTCAACGCCTGCTGCCACGGCCGGGGAGGTTCTTTCATGCACTGCGGGCAGAGATCGGCAGAAGAGCGGTTTTCTCCGCCGCATCCGGGACAGCGGATCGCCGGATCAAAGAATTTGAGTTTACTGCGGCACTCCGGGCATAATGAGCCATCAACAGAGGGATACTTTTCCGAATCGCATCCGGGACAACCGGGATGGAGGATCGACAGCAGCGATATCATGATTTTCCGCTCCCCGGCGGCAAAGGCGGCAGGTAATTGGTATGCCGGATGATACTGGAAAGGAACATCCCGGAAAAGGTGACTTCGATCAGGTCGAAGCGGCTTGGGATGTTGAAAATATGCAATGTCCGCAGATAGACTTTGGCGGCGTTGAAGTTTCTCCGTCTCTGCCGCAGAGACAGGTTGGCAGCCGGGGTGAAAAATTCCTTTTTCCGCATGGTTTTGACCTCTGCGAAAACGATCTCATTCTGATCGAGAGCGACGATATCCAATTCACCGGCTTTGCATCTCCAGTTGCGGGCAAGAATGGTCATCCCGGCGGCCTGAAGCAATTCGCAGGCGGCATTTTCACCTTTTCTGCCCAATTTGGCAGAATATTTGCGGGCATCGGGAATGATTTTCATGATTCAAGCAGTGCGGTAACAAAACGTTTTCTGCCGCAAAGGTCGTAAATTATGCCGCTTTTGAAGTCGTTTTCTGCTGCAAAATCAGCAGTTATATCGGCTTGTTCCGGAGATAACTCAAAAATCGCTCCGCCTCCGGGCTTGAGAAATGATCTCATTTGCGAAATAGTTTTCCGGATCAGAAACAAGCCGTTTTCCGGGGCGGTAAGGGCGGTTTTGGGTTCAAAATTCCGGACATCACCGGGGAGTGACAGGTACTCATCTTCTGTGACATAGGGCAGATTGGCTCCTATAAGGTCAAACTTTCTGCCGGCAAGACCGGAAAAGATATCCGAATTGACAAATGTGATATTGTCAGCCTTACACACCCGGGCATTTTCTTTGGCGAGAGTGAGGGCATCGGTACTTATATCAACGGCGGTGACATCCAGATCCGGGCGTTCCGTGGCAGTGGCGATGGCGATCGCACCGCTGCCGCAGCCGAGGTCGAGGACGGAAGCGTTTTCCGGGGCGTTGTCGATGAGCCACTGGGCGAGCAATTCGGTTTCCGGGCGTGGGATAAGGACTCTGGGATCGACTTTCAGCATCAGATTGCGGAAAGGGGCGGTGCCGAGAAGATACTGGAGCGGTTCACCTGCCGCCCGGCGTTTGGCTCTTTCCAGTGCAGTTTGTGCCGTCGGGGATTCCCCGGCGATCCAGCGTGCCTCCTGAATAAAATTCTCTATCCCGGCACCGGAAAGGATGCGGGTGATTTCGGAAATCAGATCGTTCATAATAAAAATCAAGCTCCTTGGTGTTTGCAGGATAATATAGCACAAAAGCGTGAACAGTGCAATAAAAAACGCATTCCTCTATTGAAAAATCGCCACCTTATGTTATATTGATAATGTCCCGAATTTTGTGAAACCCGTAACAGAAGCTTATAAACAAACATTTTTGTTATAACGGCAAGCACGGGTTCGATCTAACCGGTGGATGCAGTGTGAGGCAAGGTCGCAGACAAATCAAGGCGGATGAGCAGGAGTGTACTGACGTACATGACTGCGAAAACGTCCGCTGATTTGCCAAGAGATTGCCCACAATGCACCACCGCAGGAAAGATTTTTCACAAAAATGAGACAATAACTATTGATTAGACGTCAAAAAAAACAGACAGTGGGAATCCGATATGGTACAGACAGTTGAAAAGCAGATTTTTTTACGGGACAGTGATGGCGGTATAACTCCCTTTGATGCCGGGCAATTACAGACCCGTCTGGTCGGCGGTTTTCTGGCGACCGGATTGCGTGAGGAGAGCTTCATGTCCGAGGAGATCGTGCTTGCTCTGGAATACACGCTTTTGAATTCCCCCCGGCGGGAACCGGTATTCAGCCGCAGTGAGATCGATGCGGCGGTGATCCGTCTGCTGGAAAATATCGGTTTCCCGGAAGTGGCTCATGTTTTCCGCCGCAACGGTCATGAGAAGCTGCTGCGTATTGCCACGGATCCGGTGACGGTCGCCGGCTTGCTCTCATCGCATCTGGGGTGTTCGCCGGAGAGGGCGGCCCACATTGCTGAATTGGTCAGTTCGGCATTGCAGAAACTGGAATTGACCAGTGCCACGCCGCATCTGGTTTTGGAATTGTCCCGGCACTATGAGCGTGATCTGGCGGAAAATGAGTTGCCGGCGGGGGAGGAGTTCCTGCCGGGAATACCGCAGCAGACGCTCACAAGGCAGGAGATATACGCACTTTTACCGCCTGAACCCAAAGAATTGGTCGATGCCGGAGTATTGCGGATAAACGGTATAACCACGCTTTTTCCGAGTGTCCGTTTCTTTTTCTTTATGAATGATTTTGCCCGGATGAAAAAGCTTTCCTATCCGGTTACCGAGCTGGAAATCGAGCCGCATCTGCACAATGCCGGCAATGCTCTTGAGCAGGCACGTCAGGCGATTTCCGGGGCGTTGCGTCATCCCGGTGAATTGCCCTGCTGTCTTACATTGCCGGACATTTTTGACTTCCTTGAATCCTGTGCCGGAAGTACTCCGGATCAGAAGCTGGCAGCGGAATTGGCATCGGTTCTCACCGGGGCGTTGGATTGCGAGCTTTACCATCTGGCATTTGATTGACAGCTGTATGAAGCCGTATTCCGGCAGGCCGGGGGAAGTGTGTGGCAGGAATAAAATCGTTTTTTTTGTCAAGTTTTACTGGAAAAGAAGATCAAGACAGGTTATATTAAACTGATGCTTGTATTATAAAGGTAAGGAGATAAAGTATTATGAAATTTACAGTTGACCGTCAGAAACTGCAGAAAGCTCTGCAGAAAGTAAGCAATATCATAGGTTCCCGTTCCATGCTGCCGCTTCTGGGCAATGTTTTGATCAATGCCACGGATGAAGGTTTGGAATTGACCACCACCGATCTGGAACTGCGTCTGGTCACCACGGTAGAAGCCGAGGTGACCGAGGGTGGTTCCACCACGCTTCCGGCTAAAAAACTGGTATCTCTGATCGGTTGTTTTTCTGCGGAAAAAGTTGAATTTGATATCAATGAAAAAGATTTCGCCCGGATCACCTGCGGTACGGCAAAATTTACTTTGCTTGGTCTTTCCGCCGCCGATTTCCCGGAAGCTCTGGCTTTTGCACCTCTGCATGAGATCCGGATCAAAGAGAGTCTTTTCAAACGCATGATCGGATCCATTGCCTATGCTGTCAGCGTGGATGATTCCCGCAAGGTGCTTACCGGTGTGCTTTTGAGCCTGCGTGAAACGGCGATGACTCTGGTTGCCACTGACGGTAAACGTATGGCGATGCAGGAGTCCGGTCCGGAATCCATTACCGGTGGAGACGGAGATGCCATTATTCCTCTGAAAGCGATGTTGGAGATCCGCCGTCAGCTTGACGGAGATGAGTTGCTGACCATTGAAGTCGGTGAAAAACTCTGCCGTTTCACCTGTGCCGGAGTGACACTTACCAGCAAGCTGATCGAGGGAGCTTATCCCAATTACCGTCAGGTCGTGCCGGGCAAATTCTCCTGCGAAGTTGAGTTGCCGGTGCAGGCACTGCTTTCCAAGATCGAGACGGTTGCCTTGATGCTTTCCGGAGCGAACAGCTCCATCATTCTGCGTCTGGAAGACAATCAGCTGCAGCTGCAGGCATCCAGTTCCGAGGTCGGTGAGGGTAATGATCTGCTTGAAACCACCTATGAGGGTGAACCTTTTGAAGTATCTTTCAATCCGGTTTTCCTTGCTGATCCTCTGCGTAATACTGATGCAGACATGGTGAGATTCAAATTGAATGATCCTTTGAGTCCGGTTGCTATTGAGGCCGGTGAGGGATTTGTCTATATCATCATGCCGATCCGCAAAAAGTAAAAGAATAAAAATAATTGTTTTGTAACGAAAAAGTGGTTGTTGAATCCATAGAATTGACCAATTTCCGCAACGTAGAGTCGCGGAAATTGGTTTTTCATTCCCGCAACATCTTCTTTGAGGGTCCCAATGGAGCAGGCAAGAGCAATCTTCTTGAGAGCATCGGTTTTGCCAGTTTATTGCGGTCATTCCGGGGGGCGTCTCCCAGAGAGATGATCCGTCTGGGAGCCAGAGAATTTCAGATCAAAGCGGTACTGCCGGGGAAATTTGCTCCGGAAACTCTGCTTATTTCGGAATCGCTTTCCGGGAAGAGACGGCTTTTCATCAATGATGAACCGATCCGCCGGAGCAGTGATTTCATAAGGGAGTTTCATACGGTGGTTTTCGCTCCGGAGGACCGGGAGATCGCGGCAGGCACTTCCGGCTGCCGGAGGAGATTTTTTGATATACTTATTTCGGAGATCGAGCCGGAATATTTATTGCGTTTGTCCCGTTACCACCGGGCATTGCTTCAACGCAACCGGGCATTGAAATTTGCTCCGCATACGGCAGAGGCATTTGAAGCTGAATTATCGGAGCAGGCACCATATATCGCTTCATTCCGGCGTAATTTTGCTCAAATCATTGGAGAAAGATGTTCAGCTCTTTTGGGCGGACGGGGTGATTTTCATATCAATTACCGTACCGATACGCCGGAGAACAGTGTTGAACACCGCAAACTTCTGGCGTCGAAAAGGGAAAGCGAATTACGCCGTCAGTGTACTTTGTGCGGGATACAGCTGGATGAATTTGATTTGATCTTTGACGGCAAATTGCTGCGTACATACGGATCTACCGGTCAGATCAGATTGATTTCGTTACTGTTGAAACTTGCCCAGTTTCAGGAGGTTCAGAGCAAATCGACTGCACCGGTCGCTGTTCTGGCAGACGATGTTACCGGAGAATTGGACAAACACAATCTGGAGTTGTTCTTATCCACGGTCTCCCATGCCGATCAGAAGTTTTTCACCTTTGCCGCCCATCCTGAATTTCAACTGCCGGATACTGAAGTTATTCCGGTGGGAAAAGCGTGATTATTTCCGGGGCATGGAGTTGCGTTCATAGAAAATGCCGTCGGCAAAGCCCTGTATGGAGCGGTCGGAATCAGCATTCTGCAAGCGTTTCCCGGCACAGGCACAGTAGAATGGATCGATCTCCACGCCACAGAAATCCCGTTCCAGCTTTTTCGCCGTTACCGCAGTCGATCCGCTGCCCAGAAAGGGATCAAAAACCATATCACCCTTGTTGGATGAGGCAAGAATCAGCTTGGCAAGCAGTTTTTCCGGCTTCTGGGTGGGGTGCGGAGTATTTTCGGGCATCGACCAGAAAGGTATGGAGATGTCGTTCCAGAAGTTTCCCGGACAACTGTCCCGGAACTTCTCATCTCCGGCATTCTGCCAGTCTTTGGGTTTGCCGCTCTCATCCCGGTAGGGGGCGATCACTTTGCGGCGGATCTTTACGGCATCAAGGTTGAATGTATAATCCTTTGATACAGTTGCAAAGTAGATATCCTCCAGCGAATTTTTCCAGTTTCCTGCCGCTCCTCTGCCTTTTTCCCGCTCCCAGGTGATGCGGTTGCGGATGATGAAAAATTCCGCCAGCACATTGGCGATCACCGGTGAACTTGCCCAGTCGCAGCAGACATAAATGGAACCGTTATCTTTCAGCAACGGAGCAACTTTGCTGATCCAGTTCCGGGTGTACTCCTCATATTCAGCGTTTGAAGTTTTGCTGAATTTATTACCGTTGAAGTTTTTGGTAAGATTGTACGGCGGATCGGCGATGATCAGATCGGCAAACTTTTCCGGCAGTAACGGCAGTGCGGCAAAGCAGTCACCGCAGATAACTTTGTTGCGGATCGTTTCAACGGCAAATGGTTCTCCGGCAGGGTAAAGACAATTTGCCAAAAGCTGATCTTTCTCCTGATCGCTTATTTGCAATGTACGGTTTCTGGGGGCAGGGGGCTTTTTATTCATGGTCACTGATCGTTCAGAGGTTTGATTCCTGAATGGCGGAAGTTATTGAAAACATCTGCGGGAGCAGCTGTTTTTTCCGGCTGAGGACTCCGGGCAGGGAGAATATCTCATCATCTTCGCTGCGGTAGGGCAGATTCCGCCGTATGGCACGCTCACCGATGGCGAGCAATTCGGAATTTCCCCGGACGGCATCGGTGACGAGCAAGCCGAAAAAGTCCAGATTTTCCTCTTTGATGATCCGGTGCATTTCGGCGGCGAGTTCCTCTCTGCGATGGTGAAGCAGTTCCAGATTGGTTTCTTCGACCTGCGAAAGGGCGAAGCGGATATTGCGGTCGGTGTAATCTTTGCGGTCGCCGTTGATGACTTCGGGGGCGGGTTTGACGGCGAGGGGGGAGTCGATGCGGAGCAATTCAGCCATCAAATCATCTCTGCTCACCCCGGACAGTTTTTCCAGCCATTCGCACATGCGGATATCCAGATCGGCGGTGGTGGGGGATTTGAGCATCAGCGTATCGGAGATGATGCCGCCGAGGAGCAGACCTGCCATTTCCGGGGCGAGTCTTTCTCCGGCACTGCGGTACATGGAAGCGACCAGAGTGCAGGTACTGCCGACCACATCTCCGGTAAAACGGATCGGTACGGCAGTGGGCATCATGCCGATGCGGTGATGATCGACCACCTCCACAACGGGGATCTCCTCTGCCCCCGGCGGGCTTTGTTCCAATTCGTTGTGATCGACGAGGATCATCCGGTAAGGCGGCAGCTGGTGAAGCGTCTGTTTCAAAACTGCTCCGGCAAAACGTTCTTTATTATCCACCACCGGGATCACATCCTCGTGGTGGTCAAGGATTTTTTTTCTGACATCCCGGAGCCTGTCGGTCAGGGAAAGTACGAGGTCATCCTGTTCCCGGGTGACGGCATAGCGTACCGGCACGCTGAATTTCAATCTTCTGATAGCGGCGGCGGAATCAAGTTTTGTCCGCAGGACGGAGACCTGATTGTCCGAAGCGAGTTTGAGAATATCCTCTTTTATCGGGCGGTTGCCGGTAACGATCATCAATTTGATCTTCTTTTCGACGACTCTTAACTGGATATCCGGGCGGTCGCCGACGATGACTGCCAGACGGTTGTGGCATGGCGGCAGGTGATTTTCGAAAGAAGCGGCACTCATGGCGGCGACGTAAACTTCAAAATCCTGTTCGGCATCGGGATTTTCTCCGGAGAGCAATTCTGCATTGAGAACTTCCCGGATCAATCTCACTGAAGAATAGACTTTTCTGCCGGTCAATCCGCTGCCGCTGTCGCCATCTTCACCGATGCTCAAAAGGTTTCCCAAAAGTGCCATGCCGCTTAGCATACCGAGGAAGGAGTTGTCGTTATCGGTCACCGGCAGCCGGGAAAGCCGGGTTTCCCGCAATTTTTCCACTGCGGAAAAAAGCGGCATATCGCCTTTTACCAGTGGTACATCACTGATAAGACCGCCGATCTGGATATATACATCATTGCGGCTGACGGGGTAGGGGATTTTGAAGCGGTCAAAAAGATACTTTGCCCGGTCGGGCAGGATACCGGGGCAGAGCGGAATATATTGCCCATCGTTGTGTCTTCCTCTCAAGGCGGCAAGAGCGACGGCGGCGGCAAGCGAATCAATATCCGGATTGCGGTGACCGCTGATAAAAGTTTTTATGACGTTTTCGTTACGGAAACTTCTTTTTCCGTGTTTTTCGCCGGGAACCGGTTTTGACATGTTTTTTTCCTTGTTTTCGGGGAATCAGAATGAGTCAACTTCCCTGACCAGTCCCCGGTAGAGTTTGAAAATATCATTTCCGGAGACAAAACCCATGAATTTTCCTGCCCGGTTCTTGACCGGCAGATGATCCAGTTTGTTATTTTCGATGATATTCATAGCTCTGGCAAGGTCATCATCTTCATTGAGAATGATTTTGGGTTGTTCCATAAGGTCGAAAACAAGGAGCGTTTCAGCGAATTGGGGATCGAAAAGGACAGGGGTGATCTGTTCAAGTTTGACGATACCCAGAAGAACGCCGGAGTTGTCAATTACCGGGAAAAATTCTGAAGCAGGAGAATTTTCGATGATCTTCCGCATCTGTTTCATGGATAATTCCGGTTTCAGTGTGGTATATTCGGTTGCAAGACAAACTCTTACGGACAAAGTGCGGAGCATGGCGATATCCCGGTCATCGGTCAATAGATCGGCTTCAGCGAGGGCCTTGCGGTAGATGGAGTGCGGTTCAAAGAGCCGGGCGATACCGTGAGAGACGCTGGAAACGATCATCAGAGGTACTAAAAGGATGTAGCTGAAAGTAACTTCAGCGATAAGGAATATCCCGGTCAGAGGGGCACGCAGGACGGCAGAGAAAACTCCGCACATACCGATAACGGCGAAGTTTTCCTCCTGCAGTTCGACGAAGCCGGTCAGGTTGATAAGCCGGGCAAAGGCAAAGCCGGTGAATGCTCCGATGAACATGGCCGGAGCGAAAATTCCGCCGTCACCGCCGGAATCCACCGTCAGGGCGGAAACTGCGGCTTTAAGGAATATCCCGGCGGCAATAACTGCTGTCAGAGCCACGGGGAGAGGAAGACGGCTCAAAACCGGACTTGCGGAGATGAATCCATCGATTTTCCCCTCAAAAAGCCGGACGACAAAGGCATAACCCTGTCCCCGCAATACCGGAAATACCGCCAGGATGAGGCAGAGCAGAAAGCCGCCGGCAAGGATTCTTTTTCCGGGAGTCGGCAGATGTTTTTTCAACAGGGAATTGGTTTTATAAACACTTTTTATGACGAAAACTCCGACAAAGGCACAGACGATACCGCAGAGGAAGTAAAAGGGGATCGCTTCAAGTTTCCATGCCGGATTGACGAAGTAGAGTGCCTGGGCATGGTGAAAAAATGCCCGGGAAACCACCATTGCCACCGCACTGGATATGAGCATCGGGATCAAGGCGGAAACGCTGAATCCCGGCAGAAGCACTTCCACGGCAAAAAGCACACCGCCGACCGGACTTTGGAATATCGCCGAGATCGCTGCCGCCGCACCGCAGCCGATCATCAGCATTTTCTGCCGCCGGTCGATGCCGAAAAATCCGGCGGTATTGCTTCCGATGGCAGCTCCGGTAAGCACGCTGGGAGCTTCCAGACCGGCAGAACCTCCGCATCCTACTGACAGGGCACTGGAGATGATATGGGTGAATGTATCTCTCAAAGGTATTCCGGTGCGTCTCCGGTTGAGAGCGAGGATCAGCGGGCTCAAACTTTTGGCGTAAAGGTTGCCGCCGAGGTGTCTCTGGGTGGTGTAGGAAAGAGCGATACCGGTCAAAGGCAGCAGGAGAAAGGTGATTTCCCCGTATATGGAAAAGTTGTTTTTAAGATACGATCCTGAAGCATCCAGCAGAGCGACCAGCTCATGGAGTATTCCGGCGGCGATGGCGGCGATAACGCCGATAAGCATGGCGATGGGAACCATCCGGTACTTTGAACCCAGACGGTTTTCCCATTTGCGTTTCAGTCTGCCGACTGATTTGCGTCTCAGTTTAAGTAAAAATCTTCCCATTTGTAATAATCTCCGGCTGGGGAAATGTCAATCTCCAAATATAGCACCAAAAAGGGGTTTTTACAAGAAAACAGAGCTTTTTTGCTGCCGTGATGATGAAAAAAATGCTTTTTTCAAGCTTTTTGTCGGAAAATAACGTGAAAAAAAGCATATCCGGTGTTATATTATAAACGATAATGTTCTGCAAACATAAACAAAAACATAAAGAAAAGGTTGACAGAATTATGTACCGTACTCATACTTGCGGAGAACTGCGTAAAGCCGATGCCGGGAAAGAGGTTCGCGTTTCCGGCTGGATCCACAGCGTGCGTGACCATGGCGGCGTTATTTTTATTGACTTGCGGGATAACTACGGTCTGACCCAGATCGTTATCGACCCGGAGCGTGATTTCTATCAGGCTCTGGATAAGTGGCGGGTCGAGAGCGTCGTCCAATTCGACGGTGTGGTCGTTGAGCGTGCCGAGGGTACGGTCAATCCCAAACTTGCCACCGGTGAGATCGAAGTTTCCGCTACCGGCATGGAGATGCTCGGTGAAGCTGACGTCCTGCCCTTCCAGGTTGCCAAAGATGACAATGCTCCGGAAGCCATGCGTCTGAAATACCGCTTCCTTGACCTGCGTAAAGAGAAGCTCCACAACAATATCATCCTCCGCAGCAAAGTCATTGCCGCCATCCGTGCTTATATGACCGGTGCCGGATTTACTGAATTTCAGACTCCGATCCTGACAGCCAGCAGCCCGGAAGGTGCCCGTGACTATCTGGTTCCCTCCCGTCTGCATCCGGGCAAATTCTACGCTCTGCCGCAGGCTCCGCAGCAATTCAAACAGCTGCTGATGGTCTCCGGATTTGACCGTTACTTCCAGATCGCTCCGTGTTTCCGTGACGAGGACGCCCGTGCTGACCGCAGTCCCGGTGAATTTTATCAGCTGGATATCGAGATGAGTTTCGTGGAACAGGATCAGATCTTTGCGGTGGTCGAGGGATTGCTGCAGGATATCCTGAAAAAATTCTCCACCAAGAAATTCTCCACAGATCCCTTTGTCCGTATTCCCTACCGGGAGGCGATCAGCCGTTTCGGATCGGATAAACCGGATCTGCGGAACCCTCTGGAAATGATCGACGTTTCCGGATTTTTCAAGGACAGCGAATTCAAAGCTTTCGCTTCCACCGTTGCCGACGGCGGTGTCGTCCGTGCCATCAAAGCTCCGCAGGTTGCCGGCAAACCGCGTAAATTTTTCGATGATATGATCGCTTTCGCCCAGGAAAACGGAGCCAAAGGTATGGCTTACATCGTCTGGAACGAAGAAGGCGAAAAAAGCCCCATCGTCAAATTCCTCTCCCGTGAAGTTATCGACGGACTTAAAGCCGCCGGTAAAGTTGAGACCGGAGACGCTCTTTTCTTCATCGCTGACAAAGAGAAAGTCGCCTGCAAGATCGGCGGAGCGGTCATCCCTGAACTCGGCCGCCGTCTGGAATTGATCGACCAGAATGAATTCAAATTCTGCTGGATCGTTGACTTTCCGATGTTCGAGGAGGATGAGGAGACCGGAGAGATCATCTTCTCCCACAATCCTTTCTCCATGCCCCAGGGTGGTATGGAAGCTCTCAATACCAAAGAACCTCTGGATATTCTGGCATGGCAGTATGATATTGTCTGCAACGGCGTTGAACTTTCCAGCGGTGCTATCCGCAACCACCGTCCGGAAATCATGTACCGTGCCTTTGAGATCGCCGGTTACGGTCCGGAAACTGTGGATCAGAAATTCGGCGGCATGATCAATGCATTCAAACTCGGTGCTCCTCCGCACGGTGGTATTGCTCCGGGGGTTGACCGTCTGGTGATGCTTCTGGCGGATGAACCCAATATCCGTGAAGTTATTGCCTTCCCCTTCAACCAGCAGGCGGAAGATTTGATGATGAATGCTCCCAGCGAAGTTACCATCAAACAGCTTCGTGAACTGCATATCGAGGTCAAACTGCCGAAAAAAGCGGAAAAACCTGCTGAAAATGCCTGATATTGACCGTATCGGACGGCTTTGCCGGATCTTTTTGCTGCTGACAGTAATTGTTTTACTGCCGGCGGCATCCGGCGGTGCTGATCCGGTGGGGTTGACTGAATTTTTACCCCGTCATGCGGCAACGATGTTCGGGGCGGATATAGCCGCACTTTGTGCCAATGAGCAAAGTGCGGTTGTTTTTGTGCCGCTGAAAGAGCGTTTTCCGGTTCTTGCCGACGGGATATCACAGGCGGTTTTTGCCTGTGATGCCGCCGGTCAGAAGCGTAATTGGCTGGTAAGTTTCAAAACTGATGATATGCTTGATGCCATCTGGGATTCGGTGGAAAAGCGTTTTGCTTCCTCCCGTCATGAGTTCGGCGGAAAAAATATTTTTTATCTGCGGGGTAAACCCGGAGAGAGAAAAGCATTCCGTTTGATCCGGATAAATCCGCAGACTGCGGCGGTATATACCCGTTATCCCTATGGGGACCGGAGTATTCCGGACAGTAAAGGTATAAGTGCGGCATTGTCCCGTTATCTGCCCCGGCGTTCCGGGATTTTTCTGTGGGGGTATGGCACACCGCGTATTCCCAAACCGTATCTCAAAGACATTTCCAAATACTCATTTGTCTTGGAAAAGGGAGCAGACGGGGAGCTTTATATCCATGGGGAAGTTGCTTTCAACAATGCGATGGGAGCGATGCTGGCGAATAATTTCGTATCCAATGTTCTTTCTGTTGTTCTGGAAAAGAAGTATTCGATCCCGGTCGATATCACCAATGAAGCGGTGCGGTCTCTTGTTTTTGAACGCAAAAAGAATCTTCTGCGTTTTTCCGGCAGAGAAATGGGACCGGTTCTTGTTCTGGCATCAAAAATAATTGCCGCTGAAGCTGAATCATGGGAGAGTTTGATCAAGTGAATAAAAGTAAGAAAAAATTTTTGCTTTTCTGCTCTGTCCTGACTTTGCTGGTTGCTGTTTCCGGAGTGATCCTCTGGTGCTGCCGGGCAAGTGAACATCATGAAAAAGCGGTTGACACGCTGGAAAATTTTCTGATAGATGACACTCTTTATGCCCGGGAGATCGCTGTTGCGGCGGAAAAACATGGTGTACCGCCGCTTCTGATCAAAGCATTGATCAAAAAGGAGAGCCGTTTTGATGCGAATTGCCGGGGCAAGGCCGGAGAGATCGGCTTGATGCAGATAATTCCATCGGCATCTGTGGCGGATTGGGCGAGGGTCAACAAGTGTGCGATCCCCTCGGAAAAGGAGCTGTTTGAACCGGAGACAAATCTGGATATCGGCTGCTGGTATTTGTCAGTGAAACTGAAAAAGTGGAAAAAATACCGCTACGGTATGGAATTGGCACTGGCAGAGTACAATGCCGGAGCTAAAAATACCGCCCGTTGGAAGCCGGAAACGTTGAATGGTGAAGTTATAAAGCGAATAGATTTCCCTCTGACCCGGAAATATGTCACCGAGATTATGCACGATTACCGGGAGTATCTTATTGAATCAAAACAGTGAAATTCACTTGCAAAAAGCTGTTTTTTGTGCTACATTAAGGCAATAATATTTTTTTGATCGTGATATTGTTCTGCTTTTTGCCGGTTGTCAGTTTCACGAGATAACTTAAATTCAGGAAGACTGCTGTTATGGAAAATTATTCCGGAGAAAACCGTTGTGCGGCGGATTTCATGGATATCGCTTCTTTGCGGGATGTCCAGTTGAGCCGCTTGCAGAAAATTGTTGCCCACGCCTATAAGAATGTGGAGTTTTTCCGCAACCGCATGGATGAAAAAGGAATCACCCCGGAAGATATCAAATCTTTGACCGATATTCAGAAGCTTCCTTTTTCCAAGAAAGTCGATCTGCGGGACACTTATCCTTTCGGTCTGTGTGCAGTGCCGATGAGTGAAGTTGTACGTCTGCATGCTTCCAGCGGCACCACCGGCAAACCGATCGTGGTCGCCTACACCAAAGAAGATCTGGATGTCTGGTCGGAGGTCATGTGCCGCGGACTTGCCGGAGCCGGTTTGAGCAAAAATGATATTATCCAAATCGCCTACGGTTACGGTCTTTTTACCGGTGGTCTGGGGGCACACTACGGGTGTGAAACTTTGGGAGCGACAGTCGTTCCGGCGTCAGTCGGCAATACCCGGCGTCAGGTGATGCTGATGCGTGACTTCGGAGTTACCGGTATCTGCTGTACGCCGAGTTACTTCCTGCATTTGATCGAGCAGGCGGATATTTACGGCATTGACATGCGTGAATTGCCGGTGCGGGTCGGTATTTTCGGTGCCGAGCCCTGGTCGCAGGGGATGCGTGAACAGCTGGAAAAAGGTGCCGGTATAGAGGCATTTGATATTTACGGACTTTCCGAGATCATCGGACCGGGAGTGGCTATCGAGTGCAGTGAGCATAGCGGAATGCACGTTTTTGAAGATCACTTCTATCCTGAAATCATCGACCCGGACACCGGAGAAGTGCTGCCTGACGGTGAATTCGGTGAATTGGTGCTGACTACTTTGAGCAAATATGCGATGCCGATGATCCGTTACCGGACAAGAGACCTGACCCGGATCATTGCCGAGCCGTGTAAATGCGGACGTACTATCCGGCGTATCGACCGCATTTCCGCCCGGAGTGATGATATGTTCATCATCCGCGGAGTGAATGTATTCCCATCCCAGATCGAATCGGCATTGTTGACTGTGCCGGGGGTAAGTGCCAACTATCTTATTATCCTGACCACAGAAAAGGGCATGGACAATATTGAATTGCAGGTTGAAATGAGTCCGGAAGCATTCTCCGATCAGGTGAAAGTGCTTGAGGATCTGCAGCGTAACATCTCCCGTGCGGTTGAATCGGTCATCGGTCTGCGTATCCGGGTCAAACTGGTTGCACCGCAGACGATCGCCCGCAGTGAAGGCAAAGCGAAACGGGTGCTGGATCAGCGTATCAAGGGTTGACTGCAGTAAAATTGATTTGCGATCCCGGAATCTTGCAGCAGGATTCCGGGATTTTTTTGTACCCCGGCAGTCTGCACCGGCTCTTGCTCCATGCGGCGGACGTTTCGCCGCTTGACCACGTCTTCGTACGACGGAGGGTGAGATTTTTTCTTCTTTTTCCGGCGATCCGCTCGCTCCGGCAGCGTGGGGTAAAATTCCGGACGAAATAACTTGAAAAATCGTTGTTCAACAGGTATATTCAGTATGATGATGCAGAAATGTGGAGAAAAATGAAAATCATGTATAAATTATTGAGAAATATCTGTTTCCACCGGATGATCGCATTGGCGTTCATCGTTGTTTTTGGGGTTGTGTTCCGGAGTTTGCCGCTGTTTGCCGGGGATTGGCAGCGGGAGTTGAAAACGGCAAAGGAACAGGGGATGATTTTCAGCGAGGATAACCGGACTTTGCTGAAAGTTCCGGAAAAAGTGACTTCAGTGGTCATCCCCTCCTGTGTTACAGCCATTGGTGAAAACGCTTTTTATAAGTGCCATGATTTAAGCACTCTGACGATTCCCGGCGGCGTGGAAAGTATCGGCAAAGAGGCTTTTCTGTGGTGTCGCAGATTGAAGCAGATCGAGATTTCAGAGGGGGTAAAAAGTATCGGTGAAAAAGCCTTTGCAAATTGCCGTAATTTGAAAAAACTGGAATTGCCGGTTACTGCCGTGGAGATTGATGCAGAAGCATTATTGGGTGTGCCGCAAATAATTTTGCCTGCCGAACATCCGCTTTTGCAGGACAAACGTACCGGATATCTGACGCTTGCCAAGGCGATGGGGATAGAATTCAGTGAAGATAACAAGAAACTTATCCGATCTCCCCGGCATGTAACCAAGGTTCTTATCCCGTATGGGGTTACTGAAATTGGCGTAGCGGCATTTTCCAGCTGCTTTTCATTGGAGGAAGTTTATATTCCGGAGACGGTTACTGAAATTCACAATAAGGCATTTTCCTTGTGTAAAAAGTTGAAAGCAGTCAAATTGCCTCCCCGGTTGAAACTTCTTGGATACGGGGCATTCAGCTATTGTTCTTCTCTCCGGGAAATAAGTATTCCCGGCACGGTTGATACCATAAAAGCAACGGCATTTTCCGGGTGTAAAAATTTGCGGAAACTGGAAATCAAAAATGGTGTCCGGCTGATCCTCCACGGGGCATTTTCCGGTTGTGATTCTTTGACGGAGGTTACCACTCCCCGGAGTGTGGAATTTATCGACCGGATGGCATTCCGCTGTAAAAAACTCAAAAAGGCTTCCTTGCACTACAAAAACGATTATGTCAAAAACGGCTGCTTTAAAACGTTTCCCGATCACTGTCGGATTTATTTCCGCCGCGGAGCATATTGAATTGGCTTTTTTATATGAAAAGAGGTAATTTCAAAACTCCTCAAAAATTTTTAAAAATCATCGCTGCGATCTTAAAGCGGAGCGTTTTCGGAGGTTATTTATTCAACAGCCACGTTCAAACAACCGCTTTGATCTCATCAACGTTGATTTTTTAATCTCTTTTTGAATTAGTTTTGAAATTGCCTCAAAAGATAGTGCGTTACAGCTTGAAAAAAGCGGCATTTGATACTATTTTATATATAAGTATATATATAAAGAGGCAATTTCAAAACTCCTCAAATTTGCAATTGCCTCATAAAAACAGGAATTGTAAAATTCCCTGCAAGTTTGGAGAAATGCCATGTATTATGATATGCAATACCGGGTGCCTTATGCGGACACCGACCAGATGGGCGTGGTCTATTACGCCAACTATCTGGAATACTTTGAACGCGGTCGCACCGAGATGTTCCGTCAGATCGGTATGCCCTATTCTCTGATGGAGGAAAAGGGACTTTATCTGCCGGTTTCAGAGGCTCACTGCAAATATGTGAACAGTGCCCGTTACGATGATCTTTTGACATTCCGCACCTGGATCGATGAGTATTCCAGAGTGAAAGTCCGGATCAATGCCGATATTCTGCGTGGCGATGAACTTTTAGTGTGCGGCTATGTGGTGCTTGCCTGCGTGAATAAAGAATTCAAAATTACCCGTATGCCCCTGTGGCTTACTGAATATTGCGACAAATGCCTCCGGCAGGAAAAGGAAGCGTAAAAATGAATGTTCTGGAGTATGAAAAACTTTATCCTTTGAAATTCCGCCCGATATACATGGAAAGAGTCTGGGGCGGAAATATGATCAGCGAAGTTTTCAACCGGGAGCTGCCTCCCCACGATGCCCCCATCGGAGAATCATGGGAACTGGTTGACCGTCCGGAGGTCAAAAGTGTGGTTTCCGAGGGCGAACTTGCCGGTGAAACTCTGCATGATCTGCTTGCCGTTTACGGCAGAAAACTTGTCGGCGGTAAAGGCGGAAACTGCAAAGAATTTCCTCTGATGGTCAAATTGATCGACGCCGGGGAGCGTTTGAGTTTGCAGGTGCATCCGGATGAAAATGCCTGCCGTCTGATCGGTGACGGAGCTGAACCCAAAACCGAAATGTGGTATGTCATTGCTGCCCGTTCCGGTGCGAAAATTTTTGCCGGTTTGGATCGCAGTGCGACCAAAGTCCAGCTTATGGACATGCTTGATTCGCCGGATGTGGAAAGTCTGATGCAGGTTTACCGTTCCCAGCCGGGAGATGCTTACTATATAACTTCCGGTACATTGCACGCCATCGGAGCGGGCAATCTTATCCTGGAAATCCAGCAGAACAGCGACACGACCTACCGGGTCAATGACTGGGGCAGGGTCGGTACGGACGGCAAACCCCGGACACTGCACAAAGAGCAGGGGCTGAAGTCGATCAACTTCACCAACCGCACCAGTCCCCGGGTTCCCGGTTCGGTGGAGGTGCGTAATTACAACCGCAAACTGGATGTGGTGAAACTTTGTCCCTACTTCAAAGTATCGGATCTGCGTCTTTGCAGCAGCTGGATGGATGACACTTTGCCGGGAGACAGTTTCCATCTGCTTTCGGCGGTGAAAAACAGAGTGAAAGTCGGCAGAGATGATCTGACGGCGGTGGTTTCTCCGGGGGAAACGGTATTGATTCCGGCGTGTTTCGGACTTTACACGGTTACTCCGCTGGATGAGGGTGAAGCAGTTGTGGTTAAAACCACGCTTTGAGATATTTGTTGAAAAAGGTGTGAAAAATGAAATTTTTGAATGACGCAGAAGCGTATTTACGCAGTAAATTTGCCAATTATCCGGCAGAGGATGTATTGACACTTGATCCCTGTCCGGCAGGACAGCAGGGGGATTTTACCTTGAATTGTTTCCGTATCGGCAAATTTTGCGGCAATCCGATGGCGGCGGCATCCGAGGTGGTTGCTTTCCTTTCCGGTCACGAAGATATTGAGAGTGTGACCGCAGTAAAAGCTTTCGTCAACATCACGTTGAAACCGGCGGCACTCCACAAGGCTTCATCCGCCGATGCGGCAGCTCTGCTTGACCGGGGCAAACTTCCGGAAAATGAGAGACGCCGGGTACTGATCGAATTTTCCGCCCCCAATACCAATAAGCCCCAGCATCTCGGACACGTCCGCAACAATACTCTGGGTATGGCTCTGGGGTCACTGCTCAAAAGAGTCGGACACGATGTCATTGAGATCAATCTGGTCAACGACCGTGGTATCCACATCTGCAAATCCATGCTTTGTTACCAGCGGGTCGGCAACGGCAGAAATCCGGAGAATACCGGTATCAAAGGTGACCATCTGGTCGGTGATTTCTACGTTGAATACAATAAAATGCTCTCCGATGAGGTGAAAGCATTGAAATCCGCCCGTCCGGAGTTGGCAGACAAAGGTACCGATGAGCTGTTTCTGGAAACTGAAATCGGTCAGGCAACGCAGAAGATGCTTCTGGATTGGGAAGCCGGTGACGCCGGTGTCCGGGAATTGTGGCAGATGATGAACAGCTGGGTTTTTGCCGGATTCGCCGAAACTTACAAACGCATGGGGATCGACTTCGATCACACTTATTTGGAGAGCGAAACCTATCTTCTGGGCAAAGACATCATTGCCGCCGGACTGGAAAAAGGGGTGTTCACCCGCCGGGAAGATGGTGCCGTGATCTGTGATCTGGGCAAAATGGGTAAAAAAGTTGTTCTGCGTTCCGACGGAACCAGTGTTTATATCACGCAGGATATCGGTACGACCAAGAAAAAATATGACGATTATCATCCGGAAAGCATGGTCTGGGTCGTCGGTGACGAGCAGAATCTGCACTTCCAGATGCTCTTTGAGATCATGAAACGTCTGGGCTTTGAATGGGCAAAAGACCTCTACCATCTCTCCTACGGCATGGTAAATCTGCCCAATGGCAGAATGAAAAGCCGTGAGGGTACGGTGGTCGATGCCGATGATCTTTTTGATGAAATGTCGCTTCTTGCCCGCAATGCCTGTGCTGAACGCAGCGGCGATGAGGTCAGTGAAGAAGATTTGACCCGCCGGGGAGAGATAATCGGTCTGGGTGCATTGAAATTCATGCTGCTCAAATTCAATCCCAAAACCACGATCACCTTTGATCCGGCGGCGTCGCTGCGTTTCGAGGGTGACACCGGACCTTATGTCCAGTATGTTGCCACCCGTATTGCTTCGATCTCCCGCAAAGCTGCGGAAAAAGGTTTTACGGTTTCCGGCGATGCCGACTGGAGTCTGCTTGGCACGCAGGCAGAGCGTGAACTTGCGGTGAAATTGTACTTCTATCCGTCAATTCTGCACACGGCAGCAGCCAAGCGTGACTGTTCCGGTCTGGTGGAATATCTGCTTGAATTGGCAAAAGCATTCAACCGTTTCTACCGTGATTGTCCGGTGCTTTCCGCCGGAGATGATGCTCTGGTCAAGGCACGTCTGGCACTTGCGGATACGGTCAGACAGGTTATTGTTGACGGTCTGCACACACTGACCATCGGTGTTCCGGAGGCGATGTGATATGATCCGTCCGGCATTGCTGATCGTAGATGATGAATTTGCCACCCGGGAAACTCTGGTCGAGTTTCTCGGGCGTAAGTTTGACGTTGCCGGTGCCGGCAATGGCAGTGATGCCATAAAGCTGCTTCAGGAACGTGATTTTGATCTGGTGCTTACCGACTTGCGGATGCCGGAAGCTGACGGAATGAGTGTCCTGGAGGCGGCAAAAAGCAAGGCAAGCCGTCCGAAGTGTATCATGCTCACAGCATTCGGTTCGATCACCGATGCGGTAAAGGCGATGAAAAACGGGGCATTTGATTTTATCAGCAAGCCGGTGGAGCTTTCCCGGCTGGAAAAGGTGATTGCCGCTGCTTTGAAAGCCAAAGAGGAGGAGAAATCTGCTGCTGTGCCGCAGGAGACATCTCCGGCAGTTGAGAAAGAAAAAGTTCCCGTTGTGGAAAATGGCGGTATCGTCATGCCCGGAGTCAGAGGCAGTGATCCGATGAAAGCGGTTTATGATACGGCATTGACCGTCGCTCCGAGCAAATCAACGGTATTGCTTCTGGGTGAAAGCGGCACCGGCAAAGAGGTCGTAGCCCGTTATATCCATGACAACAGCCGCCGGCCGGGGTTGTTTGTGGCGGTTCATTGTGCGGCGTTGACGGCGACTTTGCTGGAAGATGAGCTTTTCGGACATGAAAAAGGAGCATTCACCAATGCCGTAGCCATGCGCCGGGGCAGATTTGAATTAGCTGACCACGGGACGATATTTCTGGATGAGATCGGAGAAATCGATGCGGCAACGCAGGTGAAATTGCTCCGGGTTCTGGAAACCCACGGATTTGAGCGTTTAGGCGGCAATGAAACGATCAAAAGTGATTTCCGCTTGATAGCGGCGACGAATCGGGATTTGAAAAAGATGGTTGCCGACGGTGAATTCCGGGAAGATTTGTATTACCGTTTGAGTGTGGTGGATTTGCTTCTGCCGCCGTTACGGGAAAGGAAAAAGGAGATCCCCCGGCTGGTTTCGGCGTTTATCAAAGAGTTTTCGGAAGAAAACATGAAAGATATTCAGGGAATCTCTCCTGAAGCACTGGAGCTGTTGAGTGCTTACGACTGGCCGGGCAACATCCGTGAATTGCGTAATTGTGTAGAAAGAATGGTGGTTCTGGCATCCGGCAATACTTTGGAGTTGTCCGATGTGCCGGTTCTGAAAAAAAGTGAAATTATCCAGCCGGAAGAAAATGAAAAAACGGCAGCTGATCCGTTGAATTTGGAAAATTCCGAAAAAGAATTGATCCGCAAAGCTCTTGCCGAGTGCGGCAATAATCGTGCCGCCGCCGCAAGAAAACTGGGTATCAGCCGGAGAACTTTATACCGTAAACTGGAAAATCTGGATATGTGATCAAAAAAGGAGTGAGGTTATGTCCGTTTTTAAGACTCAAGCGTGGAAAGATGCTGTTGACAAGGTTAATTATGATGAAAATCTGGTTCCGGAGCGGGAGATCCCGTCCGTTTTGACCAAAGCAGACGGCAGCAAAGTTGCCAATGCCTGGGAGTGGATGAGCGTCCGCCGCCCGGAAGTGCTGGATTTCTACACCCGTGAAGTTTACGGTGAATTTCCTCCCCGTCCGGAGGAGATGACAAGCGAAATTGTCAATGTGAAAAATGACGCTCTGGACAATACTGCGATCCGCAAAGAGATCAAAGTGACCTTCCGTCAGGGGGATTTGAGCCACAGTTTGATGATGCTGGTCTATATTCCCAAAGAAGCACCGGAAAAAGTTCCGGTTTTTCTGGGGTTGAATTTCAAAGGCAATCACGCCACGACCGATGAAACAGATGTATTGGAAACCGGCAGGGATACCGACGGCAATCTGGTGGAACTCGCCAGAGGGGTTCAGTGTGAACGCTGGGAATTCAAGAAAGCCGTTGCCCGCGGCTTTGCTGTTGCTACTTGCTGTTACCATGACATATTCCCGGATTTTCCGACGGATGAAGCGTGGCGGCAGAGCATTTACCGGATCTTCTATCCGGAGATGATTCCTGCTGAATTAAATAAGAAACACTCTGCTATCGGGGCGTGGGCATGGGGATTGAGCCGTATGCTGGATGTCCTGGAGGGTGAAAAATTGATCGACTGCCGCAGGGCAGGGGTGTGCGGTCACTCCCGTTTGGGCAAGACTTCTTTGTGGTGCGGGGCGAATGACCTGCGTTTTCAGGTGGTTGCGAGCAATGATTCCGGCCATGGCGGATCGGCACTTTTCAAACGTAATCTGGGAGAGAGCATTACGATTTTGAATATGGCATTCCCGCACTGGTTCGTATCTGGTTTTGAGCAGTATAATGATAAAGATGCCGACTTGCCGTTTGATCAGAATTTCCTGATGGCACTGATTGCCCCCCGGATGTTGTGCATCGGCAGTGCCACGGAAGACTTGTGGGCGGATCCCAAGGGCGAATTTCTTGCCGGGGTGTACGCTTCGGAGGTCTATCGCCTTTTCGGAGTACCGGGAATGCCGGTAACGGAACACCCTGCAGCCGATGTCAATGTGACCGGCGAAATCAGTTACCACATGCGTACCGGTGTGCATAATATACTGTGGCAGGACTGGGATCACTACTTTGAAGCGGCGGAAAAGTTTTTCGGCATAAAACCGGATCGTTGTATATAATATATATAGTAAAAGAGAAAGATGCCATCTGATGAGAAAAAAATTTCATTTTCTGCTGTTGTTTTTTTGCGGGATGCTTACACTAAATGCTCAGGAGTATCTTGATTGTGTCCGTAAGGTAAAGGCATATTTGGACAGAAATTATGCTTCCGGTTGGCCGCTTTATGCCACTGAGGAGCAGAAGTTGCTTGATATTGCTTCTTCCGATAAGAGCCGGAAAGAAAAGGCTGCAGAGATAAGAAAAACATTTCCGAAAGTTTTCGAGTTGAGCGAAGCGGAGAAAAAATACCTTGCATCTGCCATGGCAGGCGATGCCAAAGCTCAAAATGACTTGGGATGGTGCTACCTGAATGGCGATGGTGTCAAAAAAGATTACCGGCAGGCAGTTTATTGGTATAAGAAGTCTGCCGCACAGGGAAATATATATGCCCAAAATAACTTGGGATGGTGTTACGAAAATGGCAATGGCGTTGAAAAAAATCTGAATCAGGCATTTTTCTGGTACAGTAAAGCTGCCAATCAGGGCGAAATGTATGCTCAAAACAACTTGGGATTATGTTATTATTTTGGCAATGGTGTTGAAAAAAATCTGAATCAGGCATTTTACTGGTTTAAAAAATCTGCAGAGCAGGGGTATTCAGTTGCTCAACATAACGTTGGAGTGTGTTATGAAAATGGGTATGGCGTATATAAAGACCGCTATACGGCAGTATCATGGTATCGCAAAGCGGCAGCTCAAGGGTATGAGGATTCCAAAAAAGTTTTGCGTAATATGGGGTACAGTTACTGATCGCTGCTGAAAAAAAGGTTGTTTTCCCCGGTGAAACACTGATTTCAGGTGGGAAAATTGAAAAAATCTTTAAAAGTGTCCTTGCAAAAGTTCCGTTGTGTGTTATATTATGATTCTGTTGCGTCTGATGAGGGCAAACGGCTGATTGATACGATGACCGGTTTTGGTCAAGCGGAAATA
>SUWD01000058.1 GCA_015061685.1 Lentisphaerota bacterium
ATACTTCTCAACTCCTCCGTTGTCGTCGGCAAAGTGTATTTCTCAAAGAAAACTTTTGAGCAAATAAAAAAAATGTACTGAATTACTCAAGCAGAAACTTTTTTCTCCCTGAAAAAACAAGAAGGACCGTTGCTTAGTTCTACAAGGTTTTGCAGCAGCCCCTTTTGCGTTATTGCTGATCAAAGTTTGGTGGTCAACTTTGCCGCCATGCGTTCAACTTTGGCAAGAGCTTCTTCCACAGAAGCATCACGGGCAAGCAGCACACCCAGACGGCGGTGGCCACGCAATTCGCCTTTACCGAAAATACGCATCGACGTATCTTTTTCAGCCAGCACTTCCGTCAGATTGCCGAAACTTACCGCATCGGAATTGCCTGCGACTTTGATCGCTTTGCTGGCACTGGGGCCATGGAAAGCGATATTCGGGATCGGCAGACCGAGAATAGCTCTGGCGTGCAGATCAAATTCAGAAAGATCCTGGGAGATCATCGTGACCATACCCGTATCGTGCGGCCGGGGACTGACTTCGCTGAAAATGACTTCGTCGCCGCAGATGAAAAGTTCCACGCCGAAAATACCTCTGCCGCCGAGAGCATCGGTGATTTTTTTGGCGATATCTTTTGCCTTGGCGATAGCAGTTTCGCTCATTTTCTGCGGCTGCCAGGACTCCTGATAGTCGCCATCGACCTGATGGTGACCGACCGGTTCAAGGAAGCTGGTTCCGCCGACATGACGGACGGTCAGCAAGGTGATCTCAAAGTCAAATTTAACAAATCCTTCGACGATGACTTTACCGGCACCGGCACGGCCGCCTTTCTGGGATTCCTCCCAGGCGGCGTCGATCTGGTCGGCACTTTTCACGGTACTCTGACCGTGACCGGAACTGCTCATGATCGGTTTGACCACACAGGGAAGACCGATCTCTTTGATCGCCGCATCAAATTCCTCACGGGTGGCGGCGAATTTATATTTGGAAGTGGGCAGACCCAATTCTTCAGCGGCAAGACGGCGGATACCCTCACGATTCATGGTCAATCTGGCAGCTTTGGCAGTGGGGATAACGGTGAATCCCTCCTCCTCCAGTTTCACCAGTTCATCCGTGGCGATCGCCTCGACTTCGGGGACGATGTAATCGGGTTTCTCTTTTTCAATAACTTCACGCAAAGCGGCACCGTCAAGCATATTGACCGTGTAAGACCGGTGGGCTACCTGCATGGCAGGGGCATTGTTGTAACGGTCAACGGCGACGACTTCCACGCCGAGCCGCTGCATGGCGATCGCAACTTCCTTGCCCAGTTCTCCGGAACCGCAAAGCAGGATTTTAGTTGCACTTTTGGTTAAAGCTGTACCCAGTTCACTCATGATTTTTTCCTTTCACTTTATCATTCATTATTGTCTTATTTTTTGTGAAAAATCTTTCCTGCGGCGGTGCATTGCGGGCAATCTCTTGGCAAATCTGCGGACGTTTTCGCAGTCATGTACGTTTAGTACACTCCTGCTCATCCGCCTTGATTTGTCTGCGACCTTGCCTCACACTGCATCCACCGGTCGGATCGAATCTGTGTTTGCCGGTTTGACAAATCACAACTTATGTGATATGTTTTACACGTTAACAGAAATGTTTGTTTATAAGTTCCTGCTTGGGTTTCACAAAATTTGGGACATTATCTATCATTCACTGAATTTATTTTTAACTGTACTGCGTTTACCGTAGCGGTGGCACTCTTTGAGATACTCCACTGCTTCGTCAGCGGTATCGACCATCTCGATCAAATCCATATCCTCCGGAGAGATCATCTTTTCCGTCAGCATAGTATTTTTAAACCAGCGTATCAAACCGCCCCAATACTTTTTATTGACGAAAATAATGGGAATAAGATTGATCTTTTCCGTCTGAACCATGGTCAACACTTCGGAAAGTTCATCCAGCGTACCGAAACCGCCCGGATAGACGATTATCGCTGTGGAATACTTCAAAAAAGAGACTTTACGCACGAAAAAATAATCAAAACTCAAAGAGGTCGTCTGATATTGATTGGGGTGCTGCTCCATGGGCAGTTTGATATTCAGTCCGATGGAAGTACCGTTATTCTCATACGCACCTCTGGCGGCGGCCTCCATAATTCCGGGACCTCCGCCGGTGATTACTCCGTAACCGGCATCAACGAGCTTTTTTCCCAGCTCCATTGCCGACTGATAATCCGGGGAATCAACTGCCGTACGGGCGGAACCGAATACCGACACCAGCATTTTGGGGCGGTTCCGCATCGTTTCAAAAGATTCGACAAATTCCGACATGATCCGCATGACCCGCCAGGAATCCATCGGCATAAAATCAATTATTCCCTGATTGAATTCTCTCATTTGCTATCACCTTCTATAAAAACCTCCTCAACTTCCTTTTGCGAAAAAAGAAAGCCAAAAACCAAAAAACAAAGCAGCAACACTGCGTATTGCAAATAAGCCGGGAGCAGAGCTACACCCCACTGCCATCCGTACGCCCCGGTGCGAAAAATTTTTTTAATAATGTCTCAAATTTTGTAAAACCCAAGCAGAAGCTTATAAACAAACATTTCTGTTAACGTATAAAACATATCACATAAGTTGTGATTTTTCAACCCGGCAAACACGGATTCGATCCAACCGGTGGATGCAGTGTGAGGCAAGGTCGCAGACAAATCAAGGCGGATGAGCAGGAGTGTACTATCCGTACATGACTGCGAAAACGTCCGCAGATTTGCCAAGAGATTGCCCGCAATGCACCACCGCAGGAAAGATTTTTCACAAAAAATGAAACAATAACTATTTTTAATGTCCCAAATGAGAAAACACCTGATTCTTTAATTCAACGCAAAAATCGCTGGCAGTTATTGACCATCCAACGGTGAAGCAGCTGGCTGAGAACAAACTCCTCCAGCTCCGCATTGTCCGGGAACTGATGATTGCAGTACGGACAGGTGTGAAACATCTCCAGATCAGCAGGAGCAATCATCTCCTCACACTCCGGACAGAAACGCCCCGCAATCAGAAAAGTTTCCTTTTCCTCACTTTTTTTTTCCATTATTAAAAACCCTGTATCTTTGAAAAGTCACCATTCCGGTGCTATCTTATATAGTTAAATAATCATCTTTTGTATAAGATAATGCCGTTTACAACTAAAATCAAATCCGGCCGGAGGATTTCCGGCAGAAAAGCTATGAAAAAATTCTGGATCATTGCCGGAGAAGCCTCCGGAGACATTTACGGTGCCGCTCTGGCACAGGAATTGCGGCAGATCGCCGCCAAAAACAATGAGGAAATAGATATCGCCGGTATGGGCGGCAAAGCCATGATGGAAGCCGGTATCAGAATCAAAGTCGATTCCACGGAACTTGGAGTCATCGGCATTTTTGAAGTACTGAAAAGTATTTTCACCTTTATTAAAATATTCTTCTATCTGCTCAATGAGGTAAAAAAAGAACGCCCCGATGCGGTCATCCTGATCGATTATCCCGGCTTCAATCTGCGGTTCGCCAAAAAACTTTACCGTCTGGGCATCCCGGTTTACTGGTACGTCAGCCCGCAAGTGTGGGTATGGGGCAAAAAACGCTTGCCGATCCTGGCAAAAGTGTGTGCAAAAATGCTGGTTATTTTCCCCTTTGAGGAGGAAGTTTACGCCAAAACAGCTCTGCAGGCGAAATTCGTCGGCCATCCGCTGGTCGATGTGATCGCCAAACGCAAAGATCCGGCCATCGTCCGTGATCCCAACTCCTTTTTACTCCTCCCCGGCAGCCGCAAAGGAGAGATCGACCGGCTTCTCGTCCCTATGCTCGATACGGTCGTGGAACTGCACAAAAAATACCCCGATCTCTACTTCACCCTCGCCGCCCCCCGGGAGAAGATCGCTGAATCATGCCGGGAAAAGATCGCCGCATACCAAAAGAAATACCCCGGATTGCCGGAAATCAGTATCGTTACCGGAAATACCGGGAAACTCCAGCAATCCGCCGGTACCGGACTGGCGGCAAGCGGTACTGTCACCGTGGAGTGTGCCCTTTCCGGATTGCCGCTGGTCGTGGGATACAAATTGAACTTTTTCACCTTGCTCCTGGCAAGGATCCTGGTAAAACTTTTCCGGGGATTTTTCACCATGGTCAATATCATCGCAGATAAAGAGGTCTATAAAGAATTGCTCCAGTGGCACTTCTGCACCAAAGAGATCCTCCCTGCCGTGGAAGATATCCTCCCCGGTGGCAAACGCAGAAAGGAAGTGGAAAAAGATATGGAACGTGTTGCTTCCATGCTCGGATCAGCTTCCGAGCTCCCCGCTTTGCGGCGTGCCGCTATTGAATTATACCGCTGAAAAAACGAGGACAGACAGCTATGAAAGAAAATCTGATGACCTGGGATCTCTCTCCCCTTTACCCCGATGCCGACGCCTGGGAAAAAGATTTCGCTCTTTTGGAGGGCAAAGCCAAAGCATTTTATGCCCATAAAGGCCATCTCGCCGAATCTGCCGCCACGCTCAAAAGTGCCATCGAAGCATCCGATGAATTTGACCGGCTCGCCGAAAAACTTTACACTTACGCCCATTTGCTCTCCGATGAAAATACTTCCATCAGCCAAAACCGTTCCCGGGTCGACCGCATCAGTGCCAAAGCTGCCGAATTATCAGAATTTGACAGCTGGTTCGAACCCGAAATCATGAGCATCGACGACAAGAGGATGCAGGAATTGCTCGATGATCCGCAATTGACATTCTACCGCCGCAGTCTGGAAGAACTCCTCCGGGAAAAGAAACATATCCTCTCGGAAAAAGAGGAACTCCTCCTCGGTACTCTCGGCGATGTCCTCGGTGCCAGTGATGAGGTGTTTTCCACGCTCAATGATACGGATATGGAATTCGGCAAACTCCGCAATTCAGCAGGCGTAATCACACCGCTTACCCACGGCAGTTGGGGCAGTTTCATGGAAGAACCCGACCGGAATGTGCGGAAAAAGGCTTTTCATAAGCTCTACAAGCAATACCGCCAATATCGCAATACCCTCGCCGCCACGCTGGACAGCACCGTCAAACGTCACGTCACTATGGCAAAGATCCGCCACTTTGATTCAGCTCTCGATGCGGCTCTTTTTTCTGAAAACATCCCTGCTGAAATCTATTCAAATCTGATCTCCGCAGTCCACAACAATCTGCCCGATCTGCAGAATTACTTCAAGTTGAGAAGCCGCATCCTCAACGTCAATGACCTTGATATGTACGACCTCTATGCTCCGCTCATCCCGGAGTGTGAGCAGAACTGCTCCTTTGATGAAGCATCCGATATGGTAAAAAAAGCCCTGCTGCCGCTGGGCGATGAATATTGCTCACTCCTTGAAAATGCCTGGTTGGAGCGGTGGATCGATGCTCCCTGCCGCAAAGGCAAGCGTTCAGGGGCGTATTCCGGCGGCTGTTATGACAGTTTTCCCTACGTTTTGATGAGTTTCGATGGCAAATTGAGCGATGCTTTCACCCTCGCTCATGAACTGGGGCACTCCATGCACAGTGCATTCTCCCGTCGGAATCAGCACTACCACTACGCCTCTTACGAGATCTTTGTCGCTGAAGTGGCAAGTACCTGCAATGAATTGCTCCTCTCCGACTATCTCCTTAAAAAACAGGATGATCCCAAACTTAAAGCCGCTATCTACACCCGGCTTGCCGATGATATCCGGGCGACCGTTTTCCGGCAGACCATGTTTGCCGAATTTGAAAAAATCATCCATGAAGATTCCGCACAGGGCATCCCCCTTACCGCCGATCACCTCTGTGAAAGATATTATGACCTCAACGCCCTCTATCACAGCTTCATTAATGCTGACAAAGATATTGAATTGGAGTGGTCAAGAATTCCTCACTTCTACTACAATTTCTATGTGTACAAGTACGCTACCGGCATGGCTGCCGCATTGAAACTCTCAAGGGATATCATCAATGACCAATCCGGTGCAAAAGAAAGATATCTCAATTTCCTCAAAGCCGGCGGTTCAAAAGATGTGTTGGACATCCTCAAAGATGCCGGAGTGGATCTCACCACTCCTGCCCCGGTCAATGATGCCCTCATCTTTTTCCGTGATACCGTAAATAATCTGCAAGTTCTGCTGGGATAAAGTAACGCAATCTGCTTGCAGATAAAAGACAAATAAAAAGGGGCTGTTTTTACAGGGGACTTACGCCGTCCCCTGTACCCCTGCGTCCACTTTCTTTTTACGGAAAAAGAAAGTGGCGGCTCTCCGTTGTCGAGCCTTGATCGTTTTTTGCGGTCTGCTGTCTGTGGCGGTGGTTTGACTCATGCATTCACAATCAGACTCTCTGCCGCCTTTTATGGCGACAGGAGAGATCTTGGATTGTGAATGCGAAGTGCCATCCGGGGGAAGTTT
>SUWD01000020.1 GCA_015061685.1 Lentisphaerota bacterium
GTCTGCTTACGCTTCGGCAACGGAAAGCTGGGAGGAAAAGAGATTTATCACCGATGCCGTAAAGTTCTTCAGCGAAAGGCATTACAACTTTGACCCGGCAGTCTGGGTGAAAAAGAAAATACCCTCTTCCAAGCCGAAAACAAAATTCGACCCGCTCGATCCGGCAACATGGGGTAAAATTCCGGGAGGTGCAGCATGATCTGGGAAAAATTTTACCCGATGTGGACCGCTATGATCGGCAGGATCGACAAAGAACAGCTTGGAGAGTGGAAGCGTTTCACCGACAGTGCCGGCAGTGATGCCGCTCTGACCTCTGCCGTCGAAGAACTCGCTGAATGGTACGGAAACAACCGGGAAAGGGATTTCCGGGCGGCACTTCCCAATTTGTGGCAGCTGAAAAAGAGTTACAGAAATTTTCTTGCCCAAAGAGATCAGCAGTTCAGGGAACTTCCATGTGCTTTTTGCGAAAACTCCCGGACAGTGATCGTGCTGGATAACGGAAAGTATCTTACCAGTGAATTTCCGCCCGATCCGGCAAATTTCACCGGCATAAGAAAGTGTGCCAGCGTGCCGTGTCCGGTCTGCCGGGCAAAGGAGTATGCCATGCCGGATATGTGCGAAAGAGTCAAACGCTTCTGCCGGACGGTCTCCAGACGCAATGAACTTTTATCCGATCCGGCAAAAAATGCTGGAAATTAAAGACAAAAAATGTTGTAAGCAGCGTGTTTTTCCATTGAAAATGATTTTTTCCGGAGTTATATTATATAATTTTCCGGGTTTCTCTGTGGAGGGGAAATCCTGGGTAATTTTTCAATACGGACGCTGAAGAAAGGATTGTGTGTCCGGAAACAAGTCAGAAAGGTCGTGAAAAATGAAAAAAGCAGCAGTAGCCGACGCGACATTACGGGTATGTGATCATGCCGGTTGTACGCTTGGTTTCAAGGAGAAAATCGAGATAGTCAAGCATCTCGACCGACTTTGTGTCGATGTGATTGAGACTGCTCCGCTGCTTAATGGCAAATCTGATGTGCTTTTCCTTCACACTATCGCCCCTCTTACCAGCAAATGCGTCATCTCCTGTGCCGTGCCGCTGGATGAAGAATTGGTTGATTTGAGCTGTCAGGCTGTCGCCAAAGCCGCCAAACCCCGGCTGAATATCATCGCTCCGGTCTCCACGGTGCAAATGGAGTATCACTGTCACCGCAAACCCGAAGCCGTTCTGGAAAAACTTGCCGCCGTTATCGGCAAAGTCCGGGCGGCCGGTATTGAAACTGAAGTGACTTTCGCCGATGCCACCAGAGCGGAAAATGATTTCCTCATCAAGGCTCTTAATTGTGCCGTTGAGTGCGGAGTTGAGATCATAACTGTCTGCGATTCAGCCGGGACCATGCTCCCCGGTGAAATGGGGGATTTCATTGCCGGACTGAAAAAAGCTCTGCCGGCTCTGGATGATCTCACGCTCTCTGTGGAGTGTTCCGATGAATTGCATCTTGCTCCGGCGTGTGCCGTCAGTGCCATCCGTGCCGGTGCCGGACAGATCAAAACTGCCATCGGTATTCCCGGCAGGCTTCAGCTTGGTTCTCTGGTCGATCTGCTCAATGCCAAAGGTTCCACTCTGGGGATAAGCACTTCGCTCAACCGGACGGCGTGCAGTTCGCTGATCTCCTCGGTTGAGATGATCGTTGCGGGCAAAGCGGTCTCCAATTCTGCGGAAAAGAGTGCTTCATTCGTTTCCGCAAGCGGGGACTGGAAGCTTGCCAGCAGCGACGATATGGCGGCTATTTCCGAAGCTGTCCGCAAGCTCGGTTATGAATTATCCGCCGGGGATCTGGGCAATGTTTACAATGAATTTCAGCGTATCGCCCAAAAGAAAGAGGTCAGTGCCAAAGATCTCGATGCGATCGTCGCCACCGTTGCCATGCAGGTTCCCCCAACCTATGCCCTGAAAAGTTTCGTTATCAACAGCGGCAATATCATCACCTCCATGGCGCACGTCATTCTGCTGAAAAACGGCGAAGAAGTTCAGGGATTCAGCATGGGAGACGGCCCGATAGATGCGGCATTTTTCGCCATTGAGAATATCATCGGGCGGCACTTTGAGCTGGATGACTTCCAGATCACTGCGGTCACTGAGGGCAGGGAGGCGGTCGGTTCCGGTATCGTCCGTCTGCGTTCCAACGGCAAACTCTACTCCGGAAAAGGTATTTCCACCGACGTTATCGGAGCCGGTATCCGGGCTTATGTGGATGCCTTGAATAAAATCTGTTACGAGGAGAATAATTGAAAATGAAACTCTCCTTTTCCACCAACCGCTGGAATAACTTCAGCTTTGACCAGTTTATCGACATCGCCGGTGAATACCGTTTCAACGGCATTGAGATCCACGATGTCCACGCAGTTTTTGATATCGCCGAACCGGGCAGGATCACGGCTCTTTACCGCCGTCTGATGGAGAAACGCCTCGATATCAGCTGTATCGACCTGGTTTCGGATATCGTGCTTAAAAAGGATGAAGCCCTTGAAGAATTGATCCCGGTACTGGATGCCGCAAGACGTCTGCATTGTCCCAATATCCGGATCAAAACCGTTGCCGGAGGCGATGATGTGCTGGAGAAAGTGCGGGAATTTCTGACTTCGGCACTGCCGCTTGCAGAGAAAAATCAGGTAACTTTGCTGATGGAAACGGTCGGTATCTTTGCCGACACCGCCGTTTTACGGGGACTTTTTGAATCTTTTATCAGCGATCATCTGGCGGCATTGTGGGATCTGCACTATCCTTTCCGTCTCCACGGCGAAGAACCCGGTGTGACCATCCGCAATCTGGGTGCTTACGTCCGGCACGTCCACATGAAAGACTCTGAAAGTGCTGACAAACCCACTCTCGTCGGCGAAGGATCTCTGCCCATTGAAGCGATCATGAATGCCCTCAAATCGGTCAATTATGACGGATTCATCTCCATTGAATGGGATCCGTCATGGGACGAGGTGAGCGATATCAATATCATTTTCCCGCACTTCATAAGCTACATGAGCCGCTATGAATTGGCGAGGATGCGTACGCCGCTTTACGACAACAATGCCCGCACCGGCAAATATGTCTGGAAAAAAGAGACCCTCATCGAGAAGACCTTTTCGCAGGTATTGGATACGATGGTAAGGGAGTTCCCGGATCAGCTGGCATTCAAATACACCACACTGGATTACACGAGGACTTATTCGGAATTCCGGGATGATGTGGATCAGTTTGCCCGTTCCCTGATCGCTCTGGGCGTGAAACCGGGCAGTCATGTGGCGGTCTGGATGACCAATCTGCCCCAATGGTATATCGCATTCTGGGCAACCACCAAGATCGGTGCGGTGCTGGTAACGGTCAATACCGCCTACAAGATCGCCGAGGTGGAATATCTGCTCAAACAGTCCGATACGCACACGCTGATCCTGGAAAAAGGGTGGCGGGATTCGGATTACGCCGGGATCATTGCCCAGCTCTGTCCGGAATTGGCAAAAACCGCTCCGGGAATGCCGCTTCACGCTGCCAAACTGCCCTTTTTACGCAATGTCATTACTGTCGGTTACCGGCAGAAAGGGGCGATCAGCTGGGAAGATGCCTTACAGCGGGCAAAGAGTGTGCCGGTTGAGGAGTTGAGACGCCGGGCGGATGCCGTGGATATCCACGATGTGTGCAATATGCAGTACACTTCCGGGACGACCGGATTCCCCAAAGGTGTGATGCTGACTCACTACGGCGTGGTCAACAACGGCAAATGTATCGGTGACCGCATGGATCTTTCCACGGGTGACCGGATGATGATCGAAGTACCCATGTTCCACTGTTTCGGCATGGTTCTGGCGATGACAGCGAGCATGACCCACGGTGCGACGCTTCTGCCGCTGCCCTATTTTTCTGCGAAACCGGCTCTTGCCTGCATCAATCAGGAGAAGATCACCTGTTTCCACGGCGTGCCGACGATGTTCATTGCCCTTTTGGGTCATCCGGACTTTGCGAAAACGGATTTCTCCTGTATGCGTACCGGGATCATGGCAGGTTCCCCCTGTCCGATTTCAGTCATGCAGGATGTTATAGACAAGATGCACATGACCGAAATCACTATCGTTTACGGTCAGACGGAAGCATCTCCGGGATGCACCATGTCCACTACCAGTGACCCCATCGAGGACCGGGTCGCCACGGTCGGACGGGATTTGCCGGAGATCGAGAACCGCATCATCGACCCCGAAACCGGCAGAGATCTGCCCGACAACGAGATCGGTGAATTTGTCACCCGCGGTTACCACGTCATGAAAGGCTATTACAAAATGCCCAAAGAGACCGCTGCGGCGATCGACGCTGACGGCTGGCTCCACACCGGGGACCTCGCATTGCGTACTCCGGAGGGCAATTACAAGATCACCGGCAGGCTGAAAGATATGATCATCCGGGGCGGAGAGAATATCTACCCCAAAGAGATCGAGGAATTCATCTACACCCACAGCAAAGTGGAGGATGTGCAGGTGATCGGTATTCCGGATAAGCAGCTGGGCGAGGAGATCCTTGCCGCAGTCATCCTGAAACCCGGTGAGAGCATGACCGTTGAGGAGTTGCAGGATTATGTGCGGAAAAATATGGCGAAGCACAAAGTCCCCCGTTATATCGACTTCGTGGATGCCTTCCCCCAGAATGCGGCCGGAAAGATCCTGAAATACAAAATGCGTGAAGATGCGGCAAAGCGTTTGAATATCGCCAAAGTTGACGGCATTGTCGCAGACTGACAGAAAAGGTTCTATATATTATGAGTAAAGAGAAACAATTTGCCACAATGGACGGCAATGAGGCATGTGCTTACGCCGCTTATGCCTTTACCGAAGTGGCGGCGATCTACCCGATCACCCCCTCCAGTCCGATGGCGGGCAAAACCGATGCGTGGTCGGCTAAAGGAAAGAAAAATATTTTCGGACAGAGCGTTACTCTGGTGGAGATGGAATCCGAGGCAGGTGCGGCAGGAGCGATCCACGGTTCACTGGAAACCGGTGCTTTGTCAACGACTTACACTTCTTCACAGGGATTGCTGCTGATGATTCCGGTGATGCACCGTATTGCCGGAGAGCGTTTGCCGGGAGTTCTGCATGTCGCTTCCCGTACCGTGGGGACCCATGCGTTGTCCATTTTTGGAGACCACTCCGATGTGATGAATTGCCGTCAGACCGGCTTTGCACTGCTTTCGACAGCCAATTCGCAGGAGATCATGGATCTTGCTCCGGTGGCACATCTGGCGGCGGTCAAAGGGCGGATACCTTTTCTGCACTTCTTTGACGGCTTCCGCACCAGCCACGAGATGAGCAAGGTGGAATTGATCGACTATGAAGATCTTGCCGGGTTGATGGATCATGAGGCTCTCGATGCTTTCCGGGCGCAGGCTCTCAATCCGGAACACCCCCGTCTGCGGGCAACCGTGCAGAATGGCGACGTGTTTTTCCAGGTGCGTGAAGCGAACAACCGTTTCTACACCGCTTTACCGCAGATCGTGCAGGATTACATGGACAAGATCGCCGGGATCACCGGCAGAAGTTATCACCTTTTCGACTACTACGGAGCGGAGGATGCCGACCGGGTCATCATCGCCATGGGTTCGGTTTCCGGGGCGGTCAAAGAGATCGTGGATCACCTCAATGCCAAAGGTGAAAAGTGCGGATTTCTGCAGGTGCGTCTTTTCCGTCCTTTCTCTGCGGAACACTTCCTTGCCGCTTTGCCGTCAAGCGTTAAAAAGATCGCAGTTCTGGACCGCTGCAAAGAGATGGGCAGTGCCGGTGAACCGCTTTATCAGGATGTCTGCACCGTGATCGCCAACAGCGGCAAAGCACTGAAAGTCATCGGCGGCAGATACGGATTGTCCAGCAAAGATGTTGACCCCGGTCAGCTTCTTGCGGTCTATGAACACCTCAAATCGGCTGATCCGGGGAATAACTTCACCATCGGTATCAAGGATGATGTTACTCACCTTTCCCTGCCGGTGTCAACGGTGCTTTATCCGGATGATGCCCGTCAGGTGTGCTGTAAATTCTGGGGTTTGGGTTCCGACGGTACGGTGGGGGCGAATAAGAGTACGGTGGAGATCATCAATGCCCACACCGCCAAATTTGCCCAGGCTTACTTTGAATACGATGCCAAGAAGTCTTTCGGCGTGACCAAATCGCATCTGCGTTTCGGTGATGCTCCGATCCGTTCATCCTATTATGTCAAATTTGCCGACTTCATCGGCTGCCACAATGAGACTTACATCCGGCAGTACGATGTCGCCGGGGAATTGAAAGAAAACGGCACGCTCCTTTTGAATACCTCTCTGGATGCTGCCGGATTGGAAAAACTCATTCCCGCTGCGGTCAAACGGGTTCTGGCGGAAAAAAAGGTCAGATTGTACACGATCGACGCCGTCTCCATCGCTGCGGAACTGGGCTTGGGAAATCATTACAATCTGGTACTGCAGTCCGCATTTTTCCATCTGGTCAACATCATTCCGGGCGAGGAAGCTGATGCGTATATGAAAGATCTTGCCAAACGCACCTACTTTGCCAAAGGTGATGAGGTGGTGGCACGGAATTATGCTGCGATCGATGCCGGAGCAAAGTCATTCAAATTGGTGGAGATCCCGGAAACATGGCTTACTGCCGCCGATGAGGAAAATACTTCCGGTGCGGAGCGTCCGGCTGTTGTCCGCAATATCGCCGATCCCATCAACCGTCAGAAAGGCGACGATCTGCCGGTAAGTGCTTTCAAAGGCTATGAGGACGGCGTTATTGATATGGGCTTGACTGCTTACGAAAAGCGTGGGATCGCGGTGAAAGTACCGGTCTGGGATGCTTCAAAGTGCATCCAGTGCAACCGCTGTTCGCTGGTCTGCCCCCATGCGGTCATCCGTCCTTATTTGCTCAATGAGCAGGAGAATGATGCCAAACCTGCCGGATTTGACACCTTGAAAGTGCCGGGTAAGGCGGGATATTACTTCACCTTGCAGACCAGTTTTGCCGACTGCACCGGCTGCGGAGCGTGCGTCAATGCCTGTCTTGCCAAGGAGAAAGCTCTGTCCATGAAATCCTACCGGGAGGTGGGCAATCAGAGCGAAAAGTGGGAGTATGCCAGCAATTTGAGCGTCAAAGATGATCTTTACGATCCGTGGACGATCAAGGGCAGTCAGTTCCGCCAGCCGCTGCTGGAATTTTCTGCGGCGTGTGCCGGCTGCGGAGAAACGCCTTATGCCAAACTGCTCACCCAGCTTTTCGGGGATCATGTTTACTGGGCAAATGCTACCGGTTGTTCACAGGCTTGGGGTTCGCCCATGCCGGGAATCCCTTACACCACCAACAAAGAGGGCAGGGGACCTGCGTGGAGCAACTCGCTTTTTGAAAACAATGCTGAATTCTCTCTGGGTATGGCTCTTTCAGTCAAACAGCAGCGTGCCAGAGTGAAAATGATGGTCGCTGAATTGCTGACCGGCAATATAAGTGATGCCATTCGCAGTGCCGCAGAGAAATATATGGCTTCTTTTGATTCCGTGAGCGATTCCAGAATTGCGGCGGATGGATTGCTTGCTGTTCTGGATGATTGCACTCTGCCGTTGGCAAAAGAGATCATCAAAAATAAAGATATGCTGGCGAAAAAGACCTTCTGGATGTTCGGCGGCGACGGCTGGGCATACGATATCGGTTTCGGCGGTCTGGATCATGTCGTTGCCAGCGGAGAGAATATCAATGTCCTCGTGGTCGATACCGAGGTTTACAGCAATACCGGAGGTCAATCCTCCAAAGCCACTCCCATCGGGGCGGTCGCTCAATTTGCCAGTGCCGGTAAAGCCAGTCCCAAAAAGGATCTGGGAGCGATCTTCATGACCTACGGCAATGTCTATGTGGCACAAGTGGCAATGGGAGCCGACCCCAATCAGCTTATCAAGGCGATCAAAGAGGCGGAGGAATTCAATGGACCTTCGGTGATAATCGCCTATACGCCGTGCCTTTCCCACGGCTTGAGATGCGGTATGGGTTGTGCACAGGAGGAGATGAAACGGGCGGTGGAAGCGGGATACTGGACGCTCTACCGTTACAATCCGGCTCTGGAGAAACCCTTTACGCTTGACTCAAAAGAGCCGGTGAATTCCTATGAGGAATTTCTTGCCGGGGAGACCCGTTATGCGGCGTTGAAACGGACATTCCCGGAACATGCGGAGAAGTTCTTCGCCTCCGGAAGCGAGGCGGCAAAGAAAAAGTATTTGTATTATAAGAAAATGCAGGATAACCAGTAAAAAATAATTATTGTCTCATTTTTTGTGAAAAATCTTTCCTGCGGTGGTGCATTGCGGGCAATCTCTTGGCAAATCTGCGGACGTTTTCGCAGTCATGTACGTCAGTACACTCCTGCTCATCCGCCTTGATTTGTCTGCGACCTTGCCTCACACTGCATCCACCGGTTGGATCGAACCCGTGCTTGCCGATTTGACAAATCACAACTTATGTGATATGTTTTATACGTTAACAAAAATGTTTGTTTATAAGCTTCTGTTACGGGTTTCACAAAATTCGGGACATTATCAAAAAATAAATTTTTGGTGAAAAATGCCTCAAAAGTTGTGGCTTGCCGCAATGTGCCGCCGGTCGGATCGAATCCGTGTTTGCCGGGGTAATCTGTAAGTTCCGGTTTTGTGGTCTCAAAGAAGTGAGACAAAAACAAAATAATAAAAATAAGGAAAAGAAAACAATGACAGAGAAACAGGAGAACGTGCCATCCAATGTATTTGGCGGCAAAGATGTAGCAGAACAACTCAAACTTACCGGCAAGCGAATCAGCGAGGCCCGCAAGGCCCTCGGTATCAGCATCCGTGAGATGGGTATTCTTCACAACATCAGCGACTCCGAGTATCTGCTGCATGAAACCGGTGAAGCTGATTCATCTTTCTCCTTTCTGCTGAAAACCGCCGAGCGTTTCGGCATGGACATCAATGCTCTTATCACCGGCGAATCCCCCCGGTTGAGCTTCTACACTCTCACCCGTAAAGTTTCCGGTAAAAAGGTCGAGCGGCGTCCGGATTTCGAGTATTTCCATCAGGCTGCCCAGATGAAAAACCGCATGGCGGAACCATTTGTGGTGCGTGCCCCTTTTACCGGAGATGACGCTCCAGTGCATCTTTCGACCCATGCCGGTCAGGAATTTGATTATGTTTTGAGCGGCAAACTCAAAGTCCAGCTTGAGGATAAAGTTGAGATCCTTGAAGCCGGAGACAGTGTTTATTATGACAGCCGCCATCCGCACGGTATGGTCGCTGTCGGCGGAGAGGATTGCACCTTTCTTGCCGTGGTGATGAAGTCAGCCGATGCGACATTACCGGAAAAGGTTCACACCGAGATCGCTGAAATGCCGGAGGACAAGAGCGACTTGATCTATCACCGCTTCATGGATGAGACGATCGACGAAAACGGTCTGCTTACCGGAGTGAAATTCAATATTCCGGAGAACTTCAACTTCGCCTACGACGTTCTGGATGAATTGGCAAAGAAACACCCGGCAGGCAGAGCGATGCGTTATGTTTCCGCCGATCAGAGCGTGGTGCGGGACTTCACCTATAAAGAAATTTCCGAATTGTCCCATCAGACGGCGAATTACTTCACTTCTCTGGGCATCAAAAAGGGCGACCGGGTGCTGCTGATCCTCAAACGTCATTACCAGTACTGGTATGTCATCAATGCCTTGCACCGCATCGGTGCTGTGGCGATCCCCGCACCCAACCAGCTGCTTGCCAAGGATATCGAATACCGTTTGCAAAGTGCCGGAGTACGGATGGTGGTGACCACTTCGGAAAAGGCGGTCATCGATGCCGTCAATGAAGCGTGTACCAAGTGTCCGACCGTAGAGGTGAAAGTTTCCGTCAACGGCAAAGTTGACAACTGGCTGGATCTGGATGCTTCACTGGAAAAATACAGCAAAGAATTTCCCCGTCCGGCGGATCACAAAGTTTCCGATCCGATGCTGATGTTCTTCTCCAGCGGCACATCGGGTTATCCCAAAATGGTGCTGCACGATCATGCTTATCCTCTGGGTCATATTCTGACTGCCCGGTGGTGGCTCAATGTCCAGCCCGGTGAATTGCACTTCACCATCAGCGATACCGGCTGGGGCAAATCGGCATGGGGCAAACATTACGGACAGTGGCTCTGCGAAGCACAGGTATTTGTCTTTGACTTTGACCGTTTCCATGCGGATGAAATTCTGCCGATGTTCAAGAAGCACAACATTTCGACCTTCTGTGCACCTCCGACGATGTACAGATTTTTCATCAAGGAGGATTTGAGCAAGTATGACTTCTCCACATTGAAGTACGCCGCAACCGCCGGTGAGGCTCTGAATCCGGAAGTTTTCCACCAGTTCTACAGCGTTACCGGCTTGAAGATCATGGAAGCATTCGGTCAGACCGAAACGACCATGTCGCTGGGCAATCTGGTCGGCACCACTCCGCAGCCGGGTTCAATGGGCAGACCCAGTCCGCAGTACCCCATCGTGCTGCTGGATGCCGATTGCAATCCGGTCGCTGCCGGAGAAACCGGCGAAATCTGTATCAAAGCAGACAAACCCGGCGAAATCCCCGGTCTTTTCTGCGGATATAACAATGATCCGGAACGCACCGCCGAAGCGTGGCATGACGGTTATTACCACACCGGAGACGTGGCGTGGTGCGATGAGAATGGCTGTTACTGGTATGTCGGCCGCAGTGATGATGTGATCAAAACTTCCGGTTACCGTATCGGACCGTTTGAGGTTGAGAGTGTCATTATGGAATTGCCTTACGTTCTGGAGTGTGCGGTTACCGGTGTGCCTGACCCGGTGCGTGGACAGGTTATCAAAGCGTGGATCATGCTGACCAAAGATACAGTTGGTTCAGAGGAGCTGAAAAAGGAGATCCAGGATTACGTCAAAGCTCACACTGCACCGTACAAATATCCCCGTCTGATCGAATTTGTGGATTCGCTGCCCAAGACGACCAGCGGCAAGATCCGCCGGACGGAATTGCGGAATAAATAAGGATCGATTTCCGGGTGCTGCCGAACCTTGTCAGGAGAACGCAGCACTTTTTTTTAAGATTTTCTTTTTTGGTAATGTCTCAAATTTTGTGAAACCCAAGCATGAACTTATAAACAAACATTTCTGTTAACGTGTAAAACATATCACACAAGTTGTGATTTGTCAAACCGGCAAACACGGATTCGATCCGACCGGTGGATGCAGTGTGAGGCAATGTCGCAGACAAATCAAGGCGGATGAGCAGGAGTGTACTGACGTACATGACTGCGAAAACGTCCGCAGATTTGCCAAGAGATTGCCCGCAATGCACCACCGCAGGAAAGATTTTTCACAAAAAATGAGACAATAACTCTTTTTTAGTATAATTCCGGGATTGTATTTCCCTTATCCGGAGCTATATTAAAACAGTGTTCAAAAACAAAATAACAAAAGGGTGGAAAAAAATGATTGAGATTACCAATTTCCGTCAGGGTGCTATCCTGAACCATCATCACGGTGTGGAGAGTGAGAACGCATTGCGGATCACCGTTGAGGGTCTTTCCGACCACGGTTGTCCCGTGGTTGTCAACGGCGTTGCCGCCCGGATGGACGGCAGAAGATTCTTCGCCGACATCGACCTTACGGAAAAGATCAATGTTATTACCGCCAGCACCATTACTCCTTTCGGTAATTACAGTCAGGAAGTGACGCTCGTCTGGGATAAAAAATCTTTCAAACGTTACAACTGCTACATCGACGACCACATTTTCCTTTTCACCGATCTGGCGAAACAGCGTCCCAAAAGTGCCTTTGACCACTTCTATTTGAAAGGATTGAAAAACATCCACGACAAATACGGCTTCAAAGTGACGCTCAACTGCTTCTATCACAATGCCCATGAGGAATTCCTCCTCAAAGACATGCCGGATATCTGGAAAAGCGAATTTATTGACAACTCCGACTGGTTGAAATTCTCTTTCCACAGCTACAGCGAATTCCCCGACCGTCCCTACGCCGAAGCTTCCGCTGAAGAATTCGGTCGTGACTGGGATCTCGTGCAGAATGAAATCTGCCGTTTCGCCGGTGAGCAGTCCTATATCGCTCCCTGCGTCATCCACTGGGCAAATATCCACCCGGCTGTCGCCCAGGAATTCATCCGCCGCGGCGGTAAATGCTATTGTGCCGGCGGTATGCGTCTGCGGGTGATGGGCGGTCCCAGCCTCGCTGACCGTCAGAAAGGCGGCAATATGGCAAAAGTTCAGGCGGCTTCTCTTGCCGGCACTGACTGCACACCCGAAACTCTCGGTCTGGAACTGCACTATGGATTCGGCGAAGAAAAGAGCTATGTCGCCAATCACCGGGTCTATTACGATCCGCTGCTGGGCATTTTTATCTCCGGCGGCAGCGGTTGTTGCTGCAACCTCGTCCCGCTGGAAGAAATTCCCAAACGCATGGAGAAAATCTGGGAAAGCTGCGAGAAAAATCATTGCGAAACCTTTGGCGGCGGCAGTCACGAACAGTACACTTTCCCGTACTATCCGAACTATCTGCCCGATCACATGGAACGTATTGAGACTCTTGCCAGATTCTATTACGAGCATGATTGCAAACCGGTCTTTTACAGCGAAGGGCTGCTGGGCAACAAAGCCTGGGATGAGAAATAATTTTTCCATACGGTAATTGGATTATGACGCTGCGGCAGTGGAAAACACTGTCGCAGCGTAATTTTCAAAAGATATGATTTCATAGAGGTTAAAAAATGATCGAAATCACAAATTTTCGTCAGGGAGCAGTCCTGAATCACAATCACGGTCTGGAGACGGAAAAGTCTCTGTTGATCAAAGTCGAGGGTATTTCCGACCACGGTTGTCCCGTGACCGTCAACGGCGTGCCTGCCCAAATGGACGGCAGACGTTTTTTCGCCGATATCGAATTGACGGAGAAATTCAATAAACTGGTTGCTGAAACGATCACCCCTTACGGTAATTACAGTCAGGAATTGACCGTTGTCTGGGATAAAAAATCTTTCAAACGCTACAATTTCTACATCGATGACCACATCTTTACTTTTACCGATCTGGCAAAAGAACGCCCCAAAAGTGCTTTTGACCACTTCTATCTGAAAGGATTGAAAGATGTTCATGATAAGTATGATACGAAATTTACCCTGAATTGTTTCTACCGCAATGACCACGAGGAATTTCTCCTTAAAGATATGCCCGATATCTGGAAAAGCGAATTTGAGGACAACTCCGACTGGCTGAAATTCTCCTTCCACGCTTACAGCGAATTTCCCGACCGCCCCTACGCCGAAGCCAATGCTGAGGATTTCGGCAAAGATTGGGATATGGTGCAGAATGAGATCTACCGTTTCGCCGGTAAATCCGCCTACATCCCCCCTTGCGTCATCCACTGGGCAAATATCCACCCGGCTGTCGCACAGGAGATGATTTCACGCGGTGTTACTGCTTACAGTTACGCCCTGCGTCTGCGGGTGATGGGCGGCCCCAGCCTCGCTGACCGGCAGAAAGGCGGCAATATGAATCAGGTCGAACAGCGTTCCATCGCCGGTGTTGACCGTCTGCCGCAGAATCTGGGTATGGATCTGCATTACGGATTCGGTGAGGAGCGTGATTATCTGAATCACCACCGCTGCTACTATGATCCGCTGTTGAAACTTTTCTTTTTCGCTTCCAGCGGCGTTTGCTGCAACCTCATCCCGCTGGATCAGGTCAGAAACCGTCTCAATGTCGCTTTCACCGAAGCCGATAAGAGCGGTGCGGAAGTCCTGATCGCCGCCAGCCATGAGCAGTACACTTTCCCGTATTACTCCAATTATCTGCCCGATCACATGCAGCGTATCGAACGTGCCGCACAGGTCATGGATGAATACGGCAGCAAAGCGATCTTTATCAATGAAGGTCTGATGGGCAATACCGCTTGGGACAAGTAAATTTCTCTCCGTAAAATCTCCCGCGGCAGTCTGTGGCTCGCTACGCTCGATAAATGGCGGTACGGAGAGGTACGGAGGGGTACGGATGTGTACGGAGCCGACAAGGCTCCGGAGAGCAGTCTGCACCGGCTATGCTCCATGCGGAGTCAGCAGCTCGCTACGCTCGATAAGCTGTGGTACGGACTTTTACGGACATGTACGGACACTTACGGACAGTTGGGGACCGCCCGCAGTCTGCACCGGCTCAAACCGGCAAGCACGGGTTCGATCTAACCGGTGGATGCAGTGTGAGGCAAGGTCGCTGGCATTTCAAGGCGGATGAGCAGGAGTGTACTAAACGTACATGACTGCGAAAACGTCCGCTGATTTGCCAAGAGATTGCCCGCAATGCACCACCGCAGGAAAGATTTTTCACAAAAAATGAGATCCAGTTCAGTGCATAAATGGCGGTATTCTGGAGGGGATCTCATTCAGGACGATCGCCAGTTCATTGTTTACTGCGGTGACCCCGGGGATGCTCATTACGATCTCCTCCGCCCGTATTTTTGCGGCACCGGAGGGAACTGAACCATGCAGGGTGACCGTCCCGTCTGCCGAATATTCCACCTCCGGGAAACGGATTTGCAGTTCACTTGCACAAAGGAGTGCGTGTTTGATAAACTGCTCCTGAATAAGGATTTGCAATTCTTCTTTGTCATCTGCGGTCAATGGGGGCGGCATCAGGTGCGGAATGATCTTTGCAAGAGTTTCCATGGAGATCTCACTGGTATTGACCACCAGATCATAATTGTGCGGATCATTCCAGTTCTCTCCGTAATAAAATTCACAGAAGTTCTTTCTCGCACAATCGCTCTGACGGATAAGCTTTTTGGCATCGGCATCGGAAATGGCATATTCAGCGGCAACGTGCTGTATTCTGTAATCCTCCGGAGCAACCAGCTTGATACGCAGACATTTGACCAGCGGATAGAGCAGGAAGTTGCCGCCTCTGCCGATAACGGCAATATTATCCTGCAGCATCTCCTGCATGATTACGGTACGCAAGGTCTCCCAGTAACAGCTGGTATCGTTGTTTATAGAGCTTAAAAGTCCGGGTTTGCACTCATCGAACTTATGAAGAAATTTATCATTTATCCCCAATTGGGCAAACTTTTTCTCCAGAGTCGATCTGCTGACACACTTCAAATTCAGCGTATTGCAAAGGGTCAGTTCCTCTCCTCTGATGATGGCACCCAATTCCCGTGCGACAGTTAAAACAGCCATAAAAACCTCCATTTCCCAGACGGGCATTACCTGAAAATTTCCGCCTGCAACGGAAATATACGCTAAAAGTGCGGAAAATGCAAGAGTAAATCGGAAAAAAATTTGTTTTTTCTGCTCCAACAGTGTATGTTAACAGTGCGAATATAAAGTAACACTCTTGTAAAACAAGGAACAAAATACGATGATATTGGCAAGTTTATTTCAAAATGGTGCGGTTCTGCAGCGTGGCAAAGATATTCCGGTATGGGGTTGTACGTCGCCTGATGTTGAGGTGATCGCAGTTTTCAATGGTTGTGAATCCCGCTGCCGCAGTTCCCATAGCGGCGATTTTCTGCTCTACTTCCCCCCGATGGAAGCCGGAGGCCCTTTTGAATTGACCGTTTCCGCTCCGGAAGCAGAAAAGAGCATCACGCTGAAAGATATTCTTATCGGCGAAGTGTGGCTGGCATCCGGGCAATCGAATATGGATTATCTCTTGAGTACAGACTGGCGTGGGGATATTTCCCAAGCGGCATCGGAAACCGTGGGCAGAAAGCAGGAGAAGCTTTTCAAAGAGATGCTTTTTACCGGTGGCAAGTGCCGTTTTTTTGTCCTTGAGCAGTGTGCATCCGGGGTGCCGGAGAGATTCTGCAGAGGGCATTGGGAAGAGCTTTCCGTATATAATTGCGGTAATTTATCCGCTGTCGGAGCGTGGTTCACATTGGGATTATTCATGCACCTGGAGATCCCGGTCGGGATAATTCAGGCGACCTGGGGCGGTACGGCAGCTGAAGTGTGGATGAGTTATGAGACATTGGCATCTCTGCCGGAGGGAGCTTCCTTTGCCGCAGGAAGACGGCAGGATCACTGGAACGGCAAACTTTGGTGCGAAAAAGATTACGGCTTGTCCCCGGTGATAAGCAATGAGCCGGAAAATACCGCTTTTGCTTCGCCGGATCTGGATGACAGCGACTGGCAGAATATGGATTGCGGCAGCTGGATCAAGCAGAAAATTTCCGGCAACGGCTCCATCTGGCTGCGGAAAACGGTGGAATTGCCCTCCGCATGGGAAAATCAGGAATTGATGCTTTACGGCGGCAGTGTGGACAAGCACGATATAACTTACTTCAACGGCGTGGAGATCGGCAGGACCGGAAAGGATTTCGAGGTGCAGTTCTGGAATGTCAGCCGCTCCTACCGCATCGCTCCGGAATTGGTCAGAGCCGGTAAGTGTGTCGTGGCAATGCGGGCAAGTTCATTCATCTCCGACGGAGCGGTCAACGGTTCGTGGTATCTGGTCAACCGGAACAGCGGCGAATGGCTTGAATTATCTTTCCCGTGGCGGGTCAAAGTTGAATCCGATCTGGGCATAGTGAAAAGTGCCGCCGGTGATAAATCATGGGTTCCGGGGGAACCGGTATATCCGGCGATTCTTTTTGACGGCATGATCCGTCCGTTGATCCCCTATGCGATGCGTGGTGTGATCTGGTATCAGGGGGAATCCAATGCCGGAGACATTCAGCGGGCGACGGCTTACAAAGATATCATGCAGGGTTTGATCGACGGCTGGAGATTTCACTGGGGGGATCCGGAGCTGAAGTTTTTCATGGTACAGCTTGCCGGATTCCGCAAAAAGCAGAATTTCGAAAAGGATTCCGCCTGGGCGTATCTGCGTGAATCGCAAAGAGTTATCGCCGCAGCTGATCCGGAAACGTTTATGGTTACGGCGATTGATCTGGGTGAGGAGGATGATATTCATCCGCAGAATAAATTCGATGTCGGCAAGCGTTTGGCAATGAGTGCCTTGCGAAATGTTTACGGGTGTGCTGAAGCCATTCCCTGCGGCCCGGAGATCGTCAGAGGCGAAGTTGACGGCAGAGAAGTTGTCCTCACCTTTGACCACACGGACGAGTTGAAACAGATTTCGGAGGAAAACTCCTTTTATCTTGCCGGGGATGACGGAGAATTTTTCCCGGCGGAAAAAATGGAGATCGCCGGAGATACGGTGAAAATTTCCTCATCTGCCGTTGATGCTCCTGCGGTGGTGCGTTATGCGTGGGCGGATAATCCGTACCCGGTATTGAGTGATGCTTCCGGGATTCCGGCGGTGCCGTTTCAGCTTGTTTTAAGTGGAAAGGGTGAAAAATGAAGATCATTTTTGCTCCGGACTCCTACAAAGGAGCTTTGCGGGCGGACAAGGTCGCTGAAGCTCTTGCTTCCGGCTGGCACAGCGTAAGGCCGCAGGATGAATTGATCTGCCTGCCGCTTTCTGACGGCGGAGAAGGTATGGCACAGGCTCTTGCTGCGGCAATGGGGGGAAATGTGATCGAAATTGATACTTTTGATGCGTTGATGCGTCCAATCAAAGGCAGGGCTGTGGTGATTGAGGATACGGCGATAGTGGAAACCGCCGAAGCCAACGGCTTGGAAAAGTTAAGCAAAGACGAACTTGATCCTCTGATGGCAACGACTTACGGTGTCGGGGTCATGATGAAAAAACTTCTGGATCTCGGCTGTCGCAAATTCATTGCCGGTATTGGCGGCAGTGCCACGGTCGATGGCGGAGCCGGGATGCTTCAGGCATTGGGGGCGAAATTGTTTGACCGCCGGGGCAATGAATTGCCTCCCGGGGCAGGGGGAGGGATTCTGCGTCATGTGGCAAAGGTGGAGCTGTCCACGCTGGATGAGAGGTTGAAAGATACGGAAATTTCGGTTGCCTGTGATGTTAAAAATCCTTTGACCGGCAAAGAGGGGGCGGCGGAGGTATTCGGTCCGCAAAAGGGGGCGACCGGCGAAATGGTTCCCGCTCTGGATGAGAATTTGCATCATTGGGCGGAATTGTTTGATGATGAGGGAAATCATCCCGGCGACGGAGCTGCCGGAGGTTTGGGCTTTGCCCTGCGGAAGATTTTGAATGGCAAGCTGATTTCCGGAGCTGAATTGATCATTGAAAAGAGCGGTTTTATCTCTGCCCTGCATAATGCCGACTGGGTGGTTACCGGTGAAGGATGCAGTGATGAGCAGACCGCTTACGGCAAATTGTGTTCGGTTGTGGCGGCAAAAGCCCACGCCCACGGTGTGCCGGTGGTGCTGGTTTCGGGAGCTTTGAAAGGCGATACCGGGGCATTGGAAAAGGTTTTTGACGGCTGTTTCAGCATTGCTCAAGGGCCGGTATCATTGGAAAAGGCAATCGCTGATACAGCAGTAAATCTCCGCCGCATGGGGGCAAATCTCGCTCACCTGACCGGCAGAAAATAACCGTATTTCCCGATCGTTAATCAAGTTCCAGAAATCCCCTTACGCCGTCAAAGATGATCTGGGCGGCAAGGGCGACGATATACATACCGGTAAGTTTGCTCAAAATTCTCACGCCTTTGTCCTTGAGCAGATCATTGATCTTTTCGGAGAAGTAGAGCATCGCTGTCACTCCGATACCGGCGATAACGATGGCACACAACTCCGCAGGCATGAATACCAGTTTATTTATGTGCAGTTCTTTTGCCCGGTCAAAGGCAGATGCACCCATGACCAGCAGCGTTCCGATCGTACCGGGACCCACCGTGGTCGGAATGGCAAGCGGCACAACCGCCGGGTCACCATTTTCCGGCAGCTGACGGTTTTTCGGCAGCGAACTGCGTACCATATCAATGCCGTTGAGCATCAGCACCAGACCGGCACCGACCTGAAAGGCGTTGAGAGTGATGCCCAGACATTCAAAGATGATTTTGCCGAAAAGATAGAGTATCAGACAGGCGAAAATTACCGCCATTCCGGTTCGCAGGGACAATTTGCGTCTCTGCTGCAATTCCATCCCGTCGCAGGTGGCGACAAAGACTGAAAGGACAAAAAACGGGGTCAGCAAAAGAAAGAGCTTGACGATCAAGCCGATAAAGTAAGATATGGTCATAATAAAAAAACTCCCTTTGTTTGGTCAGGGAGTTAATATACACCGTTTTCAGGATATTTTCAACCGGGGAGATGGTTTGAAAATCAATTCATCCGGAGCGGCATTCCGGTTTCCAGCCATGTCGAGCGGCGTACCCGTGCCTCATTGCCGCCGGAAACATCCAATTGCAAAATCCATGTCCTGCCGGTGACCGTATCCATTTTTACCATGACATTGTAGGTTTGGTTGCGGTCGCCCATCTGCGGCGAAATCACGTTGATCGGCGAAGCCACGATGATGAAACGGCTCGGCGTGAAGTCCTGACTGTTGTTTTCTCTGGCCTTGCTTTCCGGAATGAAAAACAATGATGCGGCGGTCAGGATCATAACGGCGGCGATGGGGATCAGATAGATTTTTTTCATTTGTCAACCTCCTTTTGCTCTGAATTTCTCCTCTGTAAACAAATATAAGCCCAAATTCTGTAAAACCAAGAGCTAACAGTTTGAAAAAAAGGTATTTTGGTGATATATTAAGGAAGTGTTAAGTTTCCGGGATGTTTTTTTGACGTGCCGGAGTGATTTTTTAATGAACCGGGGTGCGGTGTTTTCCCTTAATGAGATGATCGACGGGGGGCATCCCAGTCAATCCGTATAAGTCAAGGAGTTTCTGTAATGGCAGTTGGAGCAACGGCAAGCCGGAGGTTGAAAGTCGGCAACAGCATGGGACTTCATGCCCGTCCGGCGGCACAGATCGTTTATATTGCCGGGAAATTCAAATCAGATCTGAAACTCCGCCGTGCCGACGGCAAAGGCAGTGAAGCTGATTGCCGCAGTGTGCTGGCGATGCTGATGCTTGCCGCCGCCAAGGATACGGAGCTGGAATTGCGTGCCTGCGGTGAAGATGCCGGAGAAGCTCTGGAAGCTCTTTCCGGTTACTTCAACCGCAATTTTGACGAAAACTGACCTCCGGGAAAGGAACAGCACTATGCGGATCGCCAGTTGCACCGTTCAAGCCACACCGGTTGCTCCCGGTATCGCCATCGGCAGAGTAATGCTGATGCACGGTACTGCTCCGGCTGTGAAAAATACTGTTATCACCCCCGATCAGGTTCCCGGCGAATTGGAGAAACTCCATAACGCTCTCGAACTTACCCGCAAACAATTGCAGGATTTGCGGGAGACTTTGCGGAAAAGACTCAACGACAGCGAAGCAGGTATTTTCGATGCCCATTTGCTTCTGGTCGATGATAAAACCATGGTTTCCGAGGTCGAAAGGGGCATCACCGAAGAACTCTTTGATGCTGAATCATCCGTCTATCACGCCATAGATAAATTCGTCGCCCTCTTTTCCACTGTTGAAGATGTCTATCTGCAGGAAAGGGTGATTGATATCCGGGATGTCGGTTTGCGTCTGGCTGGCAATATTTCCGATGCGGTTCCCATGCCGCTTGCCTACGATGAGCCGAGAATCGTGATCGCTTCGACCCTGACTCCATCGGAAACGGTCGGAATGAACCGGGATAAGGTGCTGGGATTTGCCGTTGAGACCGGCAGTACCACCAGCCATACTGCGATCCTTGCCCGTTCATTGAAACTGCCCGCCGTGGTCGGTATGCCCAAGGAACTGCTTGATTCTCTGACAGTTGCCGATAAATTGATCGTCGATGGATTCAGCGGCAAAGTGATCGTCAATCCCGATGCCGGAACCGAGGAAGCCTACCGCCTGAAGCTCCGGGAAGCGGAGAAATTCTATCAGCAGTTGAGCGGTGAAAGCGATCTGCAGGCGGTCACCACCGATGGATTTACCATCGTTATCGCCGGAAATGTCGATGCGGCAGAGGATTATGAGGAGGCCCGTCAGCATGGGGCCCACGGTATCGGCTTGTTCCGTACGGAATTTCTCTTTATGGACAGCAGTCATCTGCCCGATGAGGATGAGCAGTTTGAGATTTACAAGAAAATGATGATCACTGCCGGCAATGATCCGGTGACGATCCGGACGATGGATATCGGCGGAGATAAGATGAGCAGCGGAATTATCCGTTCCGTAGAGCAGAATCCTTTCCTCGGTCTGCGTGGTATCCGGCTCTGTCTGCGGGAAAGACGTGATCTTTTCGACACCCAGCTGCGGGCTTTGATGCGGGCAGGGGTGCATGGCAATATGCAGATCATGCTGCCGATGGTAAGCTGTATGGATGAATTGCTTGAAACCAAAGAGATCATCGAAAATCTGAAAAAAGAACTTTCCGCCAGAGGAGTGCCTTTTGCTGATTCGATTCCGCTGGGCGTGATGATCGAAACTCCCGCTGCGGCGATGACGGCTGACCGTTTCGCCCGGGAAGCTGACTTTTTCAGCATTGGCAGCAACGACCTTATCCAATATACGATTGCCTCTGACCGGGGCAATGAAAGGGTGGCACATTTGTACCGTCCGGGGCATCCGGCGGTGCTGCGTCTGATCAAATTCACGGTCGAGGAGGCGGTCAAGCAGAATATTCCGGTGGCGGTGTGCGGTCAGATCGCTGAAGATCTGCCGATGATCCCGCTTCTGGTCGGTCTGGGAGTTAATGAATTGAGTATGTCCTCATCAGCCATGCCGCTGGTCAAGCGTCTGATCCGCAGTCTCTCCATGCACGAGTGCTGTGAATTGGTCACCAGGGCGTTCCAGTGCGACAACTACGCCGAAGTGGTGATGATGTCACGGGAGATGATCGGCAGGAATGCCCCAGAATTACTGGATATTCAGGGGGAAATATGAGCGGTCAATGGAGCAAAATCTATCTGTCCGGCCCGATAATGGATGAATCAGCCGGTTATGCCAGAGAGTGGCGGAGTGCCGCCAAACTGCTTTTGGGAGAAAAATTTCAGCTTCTTGACCCCATGCGGCGTAAGTTTGTTGACCGTGAGGTTGACAGTGCCAATGAGATCGTTGAATTTGATTTGCGTGATGTCCGGGAAGCGGATCTGATCCTGGTAAATTACAACAAACCGAGCATCGGCACGAGCATGGAAGTTTTTTATGCGGCTCACGATCTGGGGAAATTTATTGTGGCATTTTCGCCCTTTGAATATCGGGATTGCAGTCCGTGGATGGTGCGTTATTGTACGAAAATATTGCCGGATCTGGAGACTGCGGCGAACTATATATTGACACATTTTACAGATTGAGAATATGGGAAGACTAATTTATAATCTGCTTTTGCCATTGGGTTTTCTTTTCTTTCTGCCCGGTCTGCTGGTGAAATTCCGCCGCCGGGGAGGGTGGAAAAGCACTTACGGTGAGCGTTTTGCCCGCTTCAGGAAACGGAAAGATGAATTGCTTGCCTGCCGGGGAGCGATCTGGATACATGCCGTGAGCGTCGGTGAAACGGTGGTGGCATTGTCGATGATCCGCCGTTACCATCAGCGTTTCCCGGAGCGTAAATTTGTTTTGTCCACGACCACGACCACCGGTCAGGATGTGGCACGGAGCAAATGCCCGGAAAATACTGCGGTGATCTTCTGTCCGATCGATTTCCCGTGGATGGTGCGTAAGACATTGCGTCTGCTCTGTCCGTCGCAATTGGTCATCTTTGAAACGGAGATCTGGCCCAATCTGATTTCGATTGCGGCGAAAAAGAAAATTCCGGTAACTCTGGTCAATGCCCGCATGTCCGATCGTTCGGCACGGGGTTACCGTCGCTTCGGCAAGCTCTTCTTTGCTCCGCTTTTGCGTAAATTTTCGCTGATCCTCACTCAGTCGCAATCGGATATGGAGCGTTTTCTTCTGGTTTCTCCCGATGCCAATGTTAAATTGGGCGGGAATATGAAATTTGACCAGCAGCTTCCGGAATTGCCGGAGGAGAATCTGTTTCACGGTTATTTCGGTTCAGCACCGGAGAATGTGATCATGCTTGGAGCCAGCACCCATCCCGGAGAGGAGGAGCTGCTTGCTGATTGTTTCATTTCCCTGCGTGAGAAGTTCCCGGCACTTAAATTGGTGCTGGTGCCGCGTCATGCGGAAAGAGGCGTTGATATTGCCGTGATGCTGGAGAAAAAAGGCTTGGAATTCTGCCGCCGGAGTGTGGATAATTTGCCGGGAAATCCGGTGGATGTATTGCTTGCTGATACGACTGGAGAGATGCTCCAGCTGATGAATGGGGCGGATATTGTGATCATGGGCAAAAGTTTTGCCGGACACGATGAGGGGCATAATCTGATTGAACCGGCATTGCTGGGCAAACCGGTGGTTACCGGGCATGTATTGCGTAATTTCCGTTATATTCTCAAGGTTTTGAGTGAAAACAATGCAGTTTTCTGTTGCGGAGATGCCGAATTACCGGATGTACTTGCTCCGCTGATCTCCTCTGCTGAATTGCGTGAGACACAGGGCAAAAAAGCCTTGTCAGCCATTTCCTGCCATCGGGGAGCTATTGACCGGGCGATCGACGCTCTGGAAAGTTTGAAAGCATAATACCTCCCGCTGCCGATATGAAACGGGGTATGGACCGTTTCTCCTCTGTTTGCGACCAACGGGAGCAAAAAGTATTCCGCTTTTCTTGAAAAGGGAAGGGGGTTTGGGGGAAGGGGAAAACCTCTGCTCTGGAAAGTTTGAAAGCATAATACCTCCCGCTGCCGATATGAAACGGGGTATGGACCGGTTTCTCCTCTGTTTGCGACCAACGGGAGCAAAAAGTATTCAAATTCGGGACATTGTCTATTATTTATATTTGCGACCAACGGGAGCAAAAAGTATTCCGCTTTTCTTGAAAAGGGAAGGGGGTTTGGGGGAAGGGGAAAACCTCTTTTCCCGTGAAAAGAAGTTTTCCCCATCCCCCAAAATCCACTGGAAAATCATTCAGCAGCGGCTTCGAGGACGAAAACGCAGCCGATAGCGAAAAGGTTTGGTTTACGTCTGGTCATACCGGGGTAACGTCCGGAGACCGGGTATTCGGCGACGATTTTTATATTCAGCTCTTTGCAGAGGGTACGGAAGTCCTGCAGGGTGCAAAAGTGGATATTGGGTGTATCGTACCACTGAAACGGCATTTGCGGACTGCGGGGCATTTTGCCTTTGAGAGCGACCTGCAATCTGCATCTCCAGTGGCCGAAGTTGATCACACTTACTGCGGCCTGTTTTCCGATTCTGACGATATCTTTCAGCAGCCGGTCGGGGCGTCTGGTCTCCTGGAGGGTATGACTTAAAACCGCCATATCAAATGACTGATCGGGCAGGAAATCCAGACCGTCATTCAAGTCCCCCTGAATTACCGGCACGCCGTTGCCGATGCAGCGGACGATCGAATCCTGATCGATTTCCACTCCGAGAACGGAGGTGTTCTTTTTCTCTTTGAGCTGGCGGAGGAAAATACCATCGCCGCATCCCAGGTCAAGCACTCTGCTTTTTTCGGGGATCAATCCGGCAATGATTTCCAGATCCCGGCGGGAATTGAAATCCATATTCCGTTTTTCACTCATGGCTGTAAACCTCCTGCTGATGATGGAGGAAGTCTCTGACCATTTTGCCTAAAGTATCGACTTCCAGTAAAAATGCATCATGTCCGTAACCGGATTTGATTTCGCAGAAAGAGACCTCTTTCCGGTTTTGGAGCAGGGCATCGACGATCCTTTTTGATTGACTGGTCGGAAAGAGCCAGTCACTGGAAAAGGAGACGACCAGAAAAGCGGCTTTGACCTTTTCCAGAGCTTTGACAAGATCGCCTCCGGTAGTGGCGGTCAGATCGAAATAGTCCGTGGCACGGGTGATGTAGAAGTAACTGTTGGCATCAAAACGCTCTACAAAACGGCGGCCCTGATATTGCAGATAACTCTCAACGGCGAAGTCAAAGTCGAAATCATAATCGTATGATTCAGATTTATCCTGCAAAGTTCTGCCGAATTTCCGGCTGATAGCTTCTTCGGAAAGATAGGTGATGTGAGCGAGCATTCTGGCGGCGGCAAGTCCTCTTGCCGGGACAGCATCCTCGGTGTAATCTCCGCCTTTCCAGTTGGGATCGGCTTTGATCGCTTCTCTGGCAACCCAGTCAAAAGCGATATTCTGGGGGGAGAATTGACAAGCTGTGGCGATCGGTATGATCGCCTGCATCATATCCGGGTAACTTACAGCCCACTGCAAAACCTGCATACCGCCCATGGAACCGCCCAGAACGGCGAGCAGTTTTTTGATTCCCAGATGGTCGATGAGCTGTTTCTGGGCCCGGACCATGTCGGCGACAGTGATCACGGGGAAATTCATATTGTAAGGTTTTCCGGTATCCGGATCAATGGATTGAGGGCCGGTTGACCCGGAACATCCGCCGATGACATTGGAGCAGATCACAAAATATTTATTGGTATCCACCATTTTTCCCGGGCCGATCATCTCATCCCACCAGCCGGGTTTTTTGTCTTCGGGGGAGTGTTTGCCGCAGACGTGAGCATCGCCGGTGAGGGCATGGTTGACCAATACCGCATTGGAACGGTCGGCATTGAGGGTACCGGCGGTTTCAAAACGGATATTCACATCTTTGAGAATTCTGCCGCAATCCAGCGGCAGCGGTTCAGGCAGGCGGAAATCCTGCGGTACGGTGATGAACACCGGATCGGAATTATTTTGCTTTTCGATTTTTTTTGCCCTTTATGTTAGTGCTTCCCATTAATATACTACTGAAAGCGGTTTTTTTCAATTATTTTTCCTTGACAATTACGGTAAAAAGTATTATAGTAATCGTGATGATTCAGACTGAGGTGAAAATGCGTTATTTATTTTTTATATTTTTACTGTTATCATTAAAGGTATCGGGGGAAGTTTTTTTTGTTCCGGGCTGGCGTACAGGATTTGATTCCCGTGATTTGTGCGTGGTGAGGCTGAAAGAAGCATATCCGGAAGAAAAGATCACCGTAAAATCCTGGGATTCACTCCAGCCGTGGGATGTGACAAAAGAAAATGCCCGGAAGCAGACCGCCAAACTCCTTGAGGAAGTTCTTGCCATGTCCCCGGAAAACAGGGGGAATTTGATCCTTGTCGGACACTCGATCGGGGCACAGATCGCAGTGGATATACTTTATGAACTCTCTTTGCGGGGGATGAAGATCCACTCGGCAGCACTTTTGGGGGCGGCGGTCAACGATGATGATCCGCGTATAGAAGCGTTGCTGGGGGCGATCAAAAATTACTGTTGCATAGTCTATAATCCGGATGACTGGGTTTTGCGATACCTTTTTCCTCTGGATAATTCTTTACATTCACCCTTGGGGCTGAATGGCTGGATCGGGAAAAATCCGCAGGTTTATGAGATGAAAGCAGTGAGTGACCGTTTCGGTTTCTGCAATCATTATGCTTATATCTATCTGGATGCGTTGATCTGTCTGGTGAAAAAATTGCCGCCGGAATATCCGGATGTCCAAGTATTGCAGGACGAGTCGAATAAGGAAAGAGTCCCTGCGGATGAGATTTTCTGGGAGAGTGTGGACAATTTCCGGGATTGGCAGCTGCAGAAAAGTATTGACGGGAAGTTCCGGATCCTTGATCCGCAGGGCAAACGCCGGGCGAACGGCAGCGAAGTGAAAATGCGTGAAGCATTTGCGGATGTAAAGAAACAGTTGACTGCAGAAAAGTGAAAAAATTTTCAAATCTGCCGTAACTCTTCCAGCTGCTTTTCGCAGGTTATTTTCAATATCTGATCGAGGATCAACGGGAAATCCCCCTGCATAACTTTGGGCAGATCAAAGGTCGAAACATTGTAACGGTGATCGGTGACCCGGTTCTGCGGGAAATTGTAGGTGCGTATCCGTTCACTGCGGTCTCCGGTGCCGACTTGAGAACGCTTATCGGCGGCAAGTTTTTCCTGTTCCTGCTGCTGTTTGTGTTCCAGAAGCCGGGCGTAGAGAATACGCAGGGCGATCTCTTTGTTGCGGTGCTGGGATTTTTCCTGCTGACTGGCGACGGATAATCCGCTGGGGATATGGGTGACCCGCACGGCGGAGTCGGTGGTATTGACGTGCTGACCTCCGGCACCGCTGGAACGGAAAACATCAAACCGCAAATCTTCGGGTTTGATATCCAATTCAACGGCTTCCGCCTCCGGCATGACCGCCACGGTAACAGTGGAGGTGTGTATTCTGCCACCGGCCTCGGTAGTGGGTACTCTTTGTACCCGGTGGACGCCGCTTTCAAACTTCATTTTGCTGAAAACATCACTTCCGGCAAGGGAGAATGATACATCTTTGATTCCGCCCAGATCGGTATCGCTCTGATCGAGGATCTCCACTTTCCAGTTTTGAGATTCAGCGAAGTGGAGATATGCCCGGAAAAGTTCTCCGGCAAAGAGAGCCGCTTCATCACCACCGGCGGCAGGTTTGATGCCGACGATAATATTTTTTGAATCATTCGGATCCGGCGGCAGGAGGGAGAGCTGCACTTTGCCTTCCAGAATTTCAGCTTCACCGGAATATGCGGTGATTTCATCTTCCAGAAGTGAACGCATTTCGCTGTCGGTCTCCGTTGTGAGCATCTCTTTGTCATCGGAAATACTTTGCAGGATCTGTTCCCAACGGTCAAAATCAGCAAAGAGGGTATTGAGCTTGCTCAATTCCTGACTTAATCTGCGGAATTGAACCATATCGGACAGGATTTCCGGCGAAGCGAGAGCCTTCTCCAATTCACTGCTGCGTGAATGGAGTTTTTCAATGTAACTGGCAATATCGTCAGGGGTCATGGATCTACCGGAAAAAAAAGCTTGCCGTTATTGCGGCAAGCTTGGTAAAACAAATCAGCTTATGCTTTTTTGTAGCGGCGGTTGAATTTATCAATACGGCCTGCGGTATCGACAAATTTCTGTTTACCGGTGAAAAACGGATGGCATTTGGCACAGATACCGACTTTGTACTCACTGCGGGTGGATTTGATGGTCCAGGTCGCACCGCAGGCACAGGTAACAACTGCGTCGCCGTAAGCGGGATGAATGTCCTTTTTCATTGTTCGATCTCTCTTTATTGTTTAAAATAATTGTTGTAAACATGTCAAGATAAGAATATACACCCTTTTTCTGTTTTTTCAAGTCAGAGAGGGGATATTTACGCTTATTTTTTGCGAATTTCTGCGGCGACATCCGAAATAATCTTTTCCAGAGAATTTTCCGGCTGCCAATTTACCAGAGAACGCAGTTTTTCGGTCGATGGTTTACGCCGCCGCATATCCTCAAAACCTTTGGAATACGCTTTGGTATAAGGGATGTATTCGATTGTTGAATCGCTCTTCAATTCAGAAATCACCAGTTTGGCAAGTTCATCAATGGTGATGAGCCGGTCGCTGCCGATATTGAAAACTTCACCGATACTGCGGTCGTTGTCCAGCAGCAGCAGCAACGCCCGCACCACATCGAAAACATGGCAGAAACAGCGGGATTGTCCGCCGTCACCGTAAACTTTCAAGGGCTGATTCTGCATTGCAGCGGCAACGAAACGGGGGACTACCATACCGTATTTGCCGGTCTGACGGGGGCCTACGGTGTTGAAAAAACGGACGATCGTACCTCTTAACCCGGCAGATTGATGGTATGCCATGAGATAAAATTCATCCAGCAGTTTACTGCAGGCGTAGCTCCAGCGGGAGTGGTACGGCGAACCGATGAGCAGATCATCATTTTCGCAGAATCTCTCATTGTCGGATTTGCCGTAAACCTCGCTGGTTGATGCAATAAAGAGACGTTTGTCAAATTCGGCGGCGGCTTTTATCACATTGGCAGATCCGTCGATATTGGTTTGGATGGTGCGGATGGGTTCATTCACCACCAGTTCCACGCCGACGGCGGCGGCGAGATGGAAAACTGCATCGGAATTTTTGATCAATTCCCGGAGTTTTTCCGCCTCTTTGGCGATATCCATTTCGACAACTTCGGCACAGCGTCCGTCAACAGGGAAAATATTATCTCTTGAGCCGGTCGAAAAGTTATCGGCAATGACCACCTCATCTCCGCGTTTGAGCAGAGCTTCGGTCAAGTGTCCGCCGATGAATCCGGCTCCTCCGGTGATCAGGATTTTCATTTTTCAGCAGTCCGTTGTTTTTTGTGATAGATTTTCTCAAACACCAGCATCACTGGGCCGGAAAGAATATAGGCGATGGTCAGGAAGGTCAAGCCATTGACTCTGAAACAGATTATTACAGCCAGCATCAAAACGACCAGCGGCAGTTTTTTGCGGTTGCGGCGGATGGACATCAGCCATTTGCCGGCGTGGATATAGGGGATGGTGCTGTTCATCAGAATTCCGAGGACGGCTGAATATGCCGGCAATATCCAGGCGGCATAACGCCAAGCTTCCGGAGAAAAACCGATATTCGCATGGAGGAAAAATATTGCCACGCAGACCGCAGCGGCTCCGCCGGGGGAGGGGAGACCGGAAAAATTATCGGAACTTTTGGTTTTCAGTGTGGCATTGACATTGTAGGTTGCCAGCCGCAGGGCAGCTCCGCCGATGTAAATCGAGCAGAGCAAATAGACGTAAGCGTGCTGCCAGAAATTCATCTCCCAGTTGAAAAAACACTTCGAGGCGGCGGCCACCATCACCGCCGGGGTAACGCCGAATGTTACCATGTCGGAGAGCGAATCCATCTGGATACCGTGCAGACTTACCGCATTGAGCAGTCTGGCGGCAAAGCCGTCAAACACGTCAAAGATCATTGCCGAAAAGATCATGATGGAACATATTACAAATACATGTACCGCATCGGCAAGGGGGGTTGCTTTGCTGATCGGCAGCAGCAGCAGAATGGCGGCAAAACCGCAGAGAGAGTTGCAGATGGTCAGGAAATTGGGGATGCTTTTTATCAATTTCGTCTGCCGCAGCAGGATCGGAGAATGTTTTTTCATATACAGAACACCATTACAGTTTTTGTTTTTTTACAATATGCACTACTTAATGTAGCTATTGTCTCATTTTTTGTGAAAAATCTTTCCTGCGGTGGTGCATTGCGGGCAATCTCTTGGCAAATCAGCGGACGTTTTCGCAGTCATGTACGTTTAGTACACTCCTGCTCATCCGCCTTGATTTGTTTGCGACCTTGCCTCACACTGCATCCACCGGTTGGATCAAACCCGTGTTTGCCGGGTTGACAAATCACAATTTATGTGACATGTTTTATACGTTAACAAAAATGTTTGTTTATAAGCTCCTGTTACGGGTTTCACAAAATTTGGGACATTACCTTAATATAATTCCTGTTTGCTGATTTTACAACTTGCCTTGCGATTTTCCTTTGACAAAACTGCGTGATTTCAATGATTCAAAGCTTTCATTGTGGCGGTGTTTCAGCAAATTCTGCTCAAAAAGCATCCGGTCGATGAATCCGTTGAAATACAGTCTCCAATCGCTTTGCAATACCGGTCTGGCTTTTTTGAGTGACGGCCACAATGCGGTAATGCAGTTGGCGTTTATGAGGTGGTAAAACTCCGGTTCCCGGGCAAGGGTATGGACTCTGGCGATGATCGATTCGAGTAAAATGCGGCTTTCCTGCGGGGTAAGATCCAATTCATAAAGATAGATATCTTCGCCCCGGATTTTTGTCCGCAGGTCAAAGAGGTCCTGCGGATCGCTCAAAATGATAAGCAGTTTCTGCTGTTTGCACAAACAGCTTAAAGCATCCCGGCTGACCTTTTCCGGGGTTCCCGGTTCAATGGACACCGCCAGACTTCTGCCGTCGGAAAAGTTGAAATTCAGCATGTTGTGTGCCACATAAAAATATTCTCCCCAATAGACGCAGGCAAATTGTACTGCAACGACTTCCGCCGGGTCAAATACGGCATCACTGCGGAAAACATCCTGATAATCCGGTGAATTTTCATTGTAATCGACCGGATAACGGTTCACCCGCATATTGATGACTTTGAATTTCCCGTTTTCCAGATATTCGATATCCGGGGCAACGGCAAAAATCCGCTGCATTTTGACATCGGCAAATTGTTCCTGCGGAGTAAGAAGCAGAAAGTAAAGAAAAAATGTCCCCGATATTATCCCCAGCAGCCAATGGGCGTGGCAAAAGCGGAATCCGCCAATGAAAAGCAACACTGCCGTGATGAGAAAAATAATATTTATCCATGCCGGAGTTTTCAATACCACCGGTGCCGCCGTTACAAAACAGATGGTACCGGTCAGAAGAAGCAGATAAAGAAAAACTTTACCGCTCTTTTTCAATATTCCTGTAATTGCATTTCCCGGCAAAAGCTGCTTCATTTTTCCAGCTCGTTGAGATGTTTTTTGAGGATCCGTTTGATCTCCTGGATCGCCAGCGGATTCTGCTGGACACTGTGTCCGGACTGCACGACGATCTCACTTGCCGCATGATCCAGATGACTGCTGGAATAGGGAACAACTCCGTCACTTCCACCGGGGATGCCGCGTGCCTCCTGATTGCCGATCACAGAATGATACGGGATCGTTTGAGATATCGGCATGGCATTCAGCAACTGCAGGGCTGTTCCGTCGGGGGAGAGGTTGGATATGCCGTTGAATTTTTTTACCAGAGAATTCTTTTCTTCATCGGAAAGGTCGATCAGTGGAAAGATGAGTTTCCGGTTGAATTCGATCAATGATGCCGGAATTTTGATCATGGATGAGGCGATTCTGGCAAACCACAGTTTGGCAAGATCCGAGCCCCGGTGCGGCACGGCGATGAAAATAACTCTTTTCACCGACGGTACCGGAGAGAAGATCATGAGATCCCGGAATTCTTTATTCCGGTGATCTATGGCGTTGTAATAGTTCTCTTTTCCGATGATCCCGGCAAGTATTTGGTCATCGGATGTGGAGATCATAAGTCTGGAAACCAAGCCCCCCATCGAGTGTCCGATCAGGATCATCCGGTCAAAATTTTCCAGATCGTGTCCGTCTTTCTGCAATTTTTCCCGCTCTTTGGCCAGAGCCTGCCGCAGCTGCATTGCCGAAACGAATATCGGATTGCCGCTGGAGTAGGAGAATCCCATGAAACGGTAGTGTCTCCGCAACTCCGGATCGCTCTGCAAAGTATTTATCAATTGGAGCCAGGTGCGGATATCGGACATCAATCCGTGGACGAGAACGACCGGTATCCGGTCATCATTGTGCGGTTCGAGATGATACAAGCCCTCATACTGTTGAGTCAATTCGATTTGAAATGTCCTCTGGATAAAGTCAAACGGCGGCGGATCTTTCACCATATATGCCAGCGGAGTGGAGAAATCCTGTGCCAGCGGGATGGTTATTTTGTTGACCATAACTTCATCAAGGGAACGCGAGTCGATGTAAAAGAGCTGGGCATGACGGCGTTCCGGGGGCGAATTTTCCTCCGGGACGGTTATTCTGATACACAATGTCGCCGGGATGACCTGTCCTTCGGCAAAGGTTGTTTCCGGTACTGCATTGTCGGCAAGGTCACAGATCAGGGGGACGCCGATGCCGAAGCGGCGGCTGTCGTGAGTCAATCCTTTCGGGCGGTAATCGGCACAAAGTTTGATATCCTCAATTTTGTCCGGGGTAACCGGCAGGGAAAATTTGGGCAGGGTGAAATTTATTATCTGTCCGCCGGCAGCGGTCAATTCAAAGGTTCCGGCGGTATGTAATTTCCTTTCGCAAAGGTAGGAAAACAGATCGGTCAAAGCCGAATTGTAACACTTTACGGCAATGATCACCTCCGGGTCAAAGAGCATGGATGACTGATGGGAGATGGCAAATTGGAAGTATTTTTGCGTATAGATCAGCGTGGTCAGATTGTAGGAAATCGCCTTTTCCGGATCATGCCGCATACTGTTGGCGATCATCTGTGAAGTTTCTGCAACGGCGATGATCGTTTTTGGAGAGAGATCTTCTTTGCACAGCAGTTCCAGATCGTGGATCACCTGTTCCGGAGATTCAAACATTTTCGGTTTCAGCAGGTGATTTCCCAGAAGGTTGACCGTATCTGCACTCAAAGCCCCATCGGAAATAAAGGAATCCTCGTAGTGTTCCCGTCCGTCGGGGCCAATCATTTCCAGATACACCTCCGGGGAACAGCCTGAAAAAAGTACCGGCATGATCAGCAGGAGTGCAAAAAATACTTTTCTCATCAATCCAATCTCCACTGGTTATTGGTTTTTCCGGTCGATGAAACCGTGATAGATCTGGGGAATCAGATATTTGGCAACCGATGCCGTGGGCAGGGCAAAAATCATTCCCGGAATACCGGCAACGATCGCACCGAGCAGCACGACCACGATCGTTTCAAGCGTACTCAACCCCAGTGAATCACCGATCACCGCCGGATAAAGGATGAATTGTTCAATTATGCCGTTGTAGATCAGATAACATATTATTACCGCCAGCAGCAATTCCGGAGAACCGATCCCCGAAGCAAGAGTCACGAGCAGCGTTATGCCGCAGGAAATGACCGGTCCCAGATAGGGCAGGGCAATGCCGCATCCGGCAAGCACACCAAGCGGCAGAAAGTAAGGAATACCCAGAAAGAAAAAGCAGGTCGTGTAAACGGTGGAATCCACCAGGATCAAAGTGAGATATCCTTTCAGCCAGGAACGCAGACGGAAGATGATCCCGTTGATTATCCGGCAGGTTTCACTGATCAGATTCTCATCGGCACCGGGCAGCCAGATACCGTTGTAAAAATTCCGCACGATATACTCACTGCCGGAAAGTTCTTTTTTTCCGACCGGGGTATATTCGGCAAATTTCAGCAGAAACAGGATCGCAAAAAACAGCGTCAGCAGCAGATTGCACAGGAAGGAGACCGTCGAATTTACGATCATGCCGGTGGTGCCGATAATACCGCCGCTGTGTTCCATAAGATTGGTGAAAAGCTGCTCTTTGATTTCCGGATTGCGGATATACCTCTGCAGATAATCGATCCCCTTTTGTATCAGCGGGATCGCTTCGAAGTTGTCCCGGAGTTTCTCCAGAGCGAAATCTGAACGGGTCATGGTTTCGCTGCCGTTATGCAGTTGAAGTCTCTGCATCTCCCATGTGCGTATGGAGTGCTGGAGGTCTTTCATGTAATGACCGGTCAGTTTGGATACCCCGAATCCGGCGGCGGCAACGATCAGAAATGCCGTGAAAAGTGTCGCTCCGACAGCTTTGCGGACGATTTTCCGGTTACTGCTTTGCTTTTTTGCCGGGGAGGGATTCTGATCTCCTTTGCGGGAGAGAAGATCGGAAAGCTTTTTCAACGGAGAGAACAGCAGTGAGAAAAAGGCGGCGATCCAGTAAAAAGGAGAATTTTTACTGTGGAACTGCTTCTCAAAAAAACGCTCCAGCGGCAGCAGAATACACGCCAGAAGAATACCGAATATGACCGATTGCAGATATTTGGCGGTCAGAAAGAATATCAGTATGATTATCAGTGCCGCCAAGATTCCCCTGCCGGATTTACGCAGACGGATCTTACGCTTTTCATCATCGCTCATCTTTTGCAGAAGCGATGAAAATTTCTCTCCCGGCATCCCCAAATCGGCGGCAGCTTCCCGGATATAGAAAATATGCTGCTGTTTTTCTCCGAGTGAGATGGTCAGAGCTGTGAGAAATTCGACGGTTTTTTCCGCCTGATCCGGAGAAGACTCCCGGATTATTTTTGCGGCCTCTCCGGTATTTAACGGAGTTATTCCGGTCAATTCAGTCAGTTTGTTTTCTGTAAGCCGGATATTGAAAAATTCTTCCAGCAGTTCCCGGTAAGTATTTTTCGCATCATCGCTGACCGAACCGTTTTCCATCAGCAGCGGCAGGACTAAAGAGCGGAAAGCCAAACGGAAGCGTTTTACTGCTTCGCTGTTGTGATTTCCGAAAATCACATCAGAAAAGACCGAAAATTTCTCCTTGAGTATCCGGTTTTGATCTCCCCGGATCCCGATCAATTGCTTTATCCGCTCTGTCAGTGCCATGATATTTTATTCCGCAACTTCGACGCTCTTGTTTCCGGCGACGACTTCACCGATGTGTTCGGCGGTGTAACCGTTGGCACGGATGATCTCCAGAGCCTTTTCTTCGGCATCAGCCGGGACGAACCAGACCATACCGACGCCCATGTTGAATACCCGGTAAGCTTCTGTATGACTGACATTTCCTTCCTCGACCATCAGTTTGAAAATCGGCGGTACGGGGAGTTTTGCCGGGTCAAATTTGACTGAAACATCTGCCGGCAGGATACGCGGGACATTGTCATAGAGACCGCCGCCGGTGATGTGGGCGATACCGTCCAGCGGCAGATTTTCCTGCATTGCCTGACGGATCGCCGGGTAATAGCAGATGTGCGGGTGGAGCAGAGCTTCGCCGACAGTTTCGCCGAGGGCATCGACATAGGTTTTTGCGGTGTATTTGCCGCTGTCAAAGAGAATTTTGCGGGCGAGGCTGAAGCCGTTGGTGTGCGGCCCGTTGGAAGCGATTCCGATGGCGACGTGACCCGGACGGATCTTTTCGCCGGTGATGATCTTGCTTTTTTCCACGATACCGGTGATGACGCCGACCAGGTCGAAGTCATTGCCGTACATACCGGGCATTTCAGCGGTCTCTCCGCCGAGGACGGCACAGCCGGCGGCTTTGCAGGCTTTGGCGATACCGCTGAGGACTTCTTCGTAAAGCGGTGAACGCAGTTTGCCGATACCGATGTAGTCAAGGAAGTAAACCGGTTCAGCACCCTGTACGGAAATATCGTTGATACAGTGGTTTACGATATCCATACCGACGGTGTCATATTTTTCCATCATGGCGGCGACCATCAATTTGGTACCGACGCCGTCGATGCTGGAAACCATTACCGGTTCTTTGTATTTGGACAGATCGATCTGGAAAAGACCGCCGAATCCGCCGATCGGGGTGAGCATTTCGGGTCTGCGGGTGCTGCCGAGATCAGCTTTGACCCGGTCGAGGAGAGTGGTTGCCAAGTCGATATCGACACCGGCGGCCTTGTAAAGTTCGCTTTTAGCCATAAGAGTTATCCTTTATATAATAAGTTGTTGATTACAGATTCCAGAATTTTTTAGTGCCGCTGTAAGCCATGCGTTCAGCCAGATCAAAGGCGATCTCACCGGGCATCTGACCGCGTTCAACGAATGAACCGAGAACATCGGACATGACTCTGCGGAACATCTCAAAACGTGAGCCGTAGCTCAAAAGTTTGCGGGAATCGGAGACCATACCGGCAAAGTTGCTGAGGGTATCGGCTGATCCGATATATTCCAGCTGCCGGTGCATACCGATCGGGGTATCCAGCAGCCACCATGCCGAACCGAGGGCGACTTTCGCTCCGAATGCTCTGGAGATAGTGGCAAGAGTGCCCTGATGTGAAGCTTCCAGACAGTAGAGGACGACTTTGAGCCGGTCATCGAAGCGGTTGAGGAAGCTGCAGAGGGCGGGGGCGAAATCCAGATAGTGATTGCTGATATCGCCGCCGACATCGGGGCCGAGATTATCGAAAAGGGTATTTCTGACATCCCGGACAGCACCCAAATGAAGCTGGGTGACCCAATCTTTCTGACTGTTCAATTCCGCGGCTTGAGCGAGGATGTAACCCATGAAGCGGTCGATTTCTGCGATGGAAAGCTGCTCCTCCGCCATAGCTTTGCGGAAAATTTTATCGGCATCAGCGGCGTCCACGTCAGCCGGGACGGGGTATTCCAGTCCGTGATCGCTGGCACGGCATCCGCGTTCAGCGAAGTAGTCATGGCTCATTTTGAATGCATCGACCAGATCGCTGACGCTGTTCAATTTGATATTGAATCTCTCTGCGACCTGATTCATATAGGGCCGCCATGCGGGGGAGAAAATTTTCATCGCTTTATCCGGCCGCCAGGTGGGACGGATGAGGGTCCTGCCGAATGCGGCATTGGCACGGCTGTGATCTTCCAGAGTGTCGATAAGGTCATCGGTGGAACTCATCACCTCCACATTGAGGGGACCGGCGAGCAGAGCCTGCGGGCGGTAGGCATCGGTGGCGAGTTTGGCGGTGACGGCATCATAGATTTTTTTGCCGGTCTTTTCGCTGAGCAGGTCATCGATACCGAAGTAACGTTTAAGATCGAGGTGGATCCATTCATAGACCGGGTTGCCGGCGATCTCCGGGAAAACTTTGGCAAGAGCGAGGAATTTTTCTTCGCCGGAAGCATCTTTGCCGGTGATGAGAGTTTCGGGGACATTGCGTTTACGCATCATCTCCCAGACGTAGTGATCGGTGGCGGCGAAAAGCTGCCATGCATCGGCGTAGCAGTTGTTGTCAGCGATCTCTTTGACGTTGGCGTGGTTGTGGGGATCGACCACCGGCAGGGATTTCACGGAATCAAAAATTTTGAGACCGGTCTGATTGGAAATAAGATAATTGTTGTCGAGAAAAGCCATTTTTATTTTCCTTTTATTGTTGAATTTTGTTTATCAGCTTTATATTGTTTTACCACTTTGGCGACCATGAAGCAGTCATTGGTCAAAATGGTGTCCATACCCATTTGAAGAAGTTCAACCGCCTGCTGCGGATCATCACAGGAGCAATAATTGCACTTGATCCCGTTGGCGTGAGCTTTGCCGATCATCTCCTGATTACAGCAGGAAGCGGACAATTGTACTTTCTGACAGTTGTACTTTACGGCATTGTCCACGATCTCATATTTCCCGGCATCATCCTGTAAACATCTGGGGATTTCCGGGGCGGATTTTTGGACAAGCTGCAGGATTTCCGGAGCTGCCGTGAAGTAGACATGTTCAATGGCATCATATTTTTTCAGCAGCTCAATGATTTTGAGAATAAAATTGTCCGGACAGTTTCCGCTGATGGATTTGAGGTGCAGATTTATGATCACCTGCCGGGTGAATCGGGCAAGCAACTCCTCCAGAGAAACGATCTGCGATCCGGCAAAATGCCGGTTGAAACAACTTCCGAAGTCCAGTTTAAGCAATTCGCTGTAAGTAAATTCTCCGATCTTTCTGCTGATGCCGGAAATTTTTTCCGGGATCTCATCGCAGCTTATCACCGGGACACCGTCAGCGGAAAAACACACCTCAACTCCAATCTCCTCCGCTCCCGAAGATACTGCCGCACCGAATGAAGCCATGCTGTTTTCCGGAGCAATGGTGCAAAATCCCCGGTCGGCACAAATTCTGGGGAATGAAAGAAGTTTTTCGCAGGGGATGGTCATACTGCCGCAGGGGCGGTAGTTCCAGGTGGTTCTGCCCTGGGAAATGAACTGATCATTGGGGATCAATGCTCCCCGGAAACTGTTTGACCGCATGTATTTGTAATGGATGTCGTCAACTTCACAGCTCAATAAACCGACCCTGCTGCCGGCTTGAGCGAGGATGTTTCCGGTCGGATCGACCACCATGGACATGCCTCCGACAGCGGCATTTACGTCCATGGACACCGAAGACCGCAGAACGAATGCATTGCAGTTGAAAGCCAAATTCTGATTCATGAACTTCAAAACATCCTGCTTCTCCGCCCGCTGGAAAGAGGAGACCAGAATAACATCCGGCTTGCGGTATGCCAGATGGGCGATGTATTCGGTAAAATAGGTGTCGTAGCAAATGAGGAAGCCGAAACGGATCCCGTCGATCTCCACGATCTCCGGCACCCGCAAATCCGCGGTGTAAGAGTGTGCCACTCCAAGATTTTTTTCCGACTGCGGCAAATGCTGCTTGTGAAATTCTCCGGCACAGTTTCCCTGCCGGTCAAAGATCCGGGTGATATTGCGGAATTCCCCGGGGGAGACCTCTGCAAGGAAATTTACTGCGGTGACGGCTTTGCATCTGCGGGCAGTTTCAATGACCGCCGGGAGCAGTTTTTTACTTTGTGCCGGGGCAAATGACTTGAGCAGCGCCGCCGGGATGATACCCGGGGCGTTGGAGTATTCGGGAGTGAGTATGATATCGCACGACTCATCACATTGCTGCAATTGAGCGATCAGCATATCCACTGATTTTTCGGCGTCTGCCGGATTGTCGGCAAACGGGATCTGAATGGCACAAAGTTTCATTTTATTCCGGATAGATCAGACATTGACACTGTCACCGCTTTTGATCGCATCGCTGTTGGCGGCAAGGATCGGACGGACGACTTCGGCGAGGAATGCTTCGACCTGCTGCGGGGCTCTGCCGATGAATGCCGACGGATTGATGATGGTATCGAAATCATCTTTGATCGCGGCGAAAGCCGGATCGTTGCGGAGTCTTTCGATAAGGTCATTATCCATGCCTTCCTCTTTGACCCGGCGGCTTGCCGCCATGGAGTGTTCGCGGATGACTTCATGGAGTTCCTGCCGGTCGCCGCCGTGTTTGACCGCTTCCATAAGGAGATTTTCCGTGGCCATGAAGGGCAATTCGGCATTGATATGTTTGGCGATGACCTTTTTCCAGACCTGCAGACCGTCGGTGACGTTGATAAGTATGGAGAGGATCACGTCAGTTGCGAGGAATGCTTCGGGCAGGACGATCCGGCGGTTGGCGGAATCATCCAGAGTACGCTCGAACCACTGGGTGGCATGGGTCATAGCTGCATTGCCGGGCAGATTCATGACGTAGCGGGCAAGAGAAGTGACTCTTTCGCTCCGCATGGGGTTGCGTTTGTAAGCCATTGCACTGGAACCGACCTGTTTTTTGCCGAAAGGTTCTTCGACTTCTTTCATGCTGGCGAGCAGACGGATATCGGTTGCCATTTTTGCCGCACTCTGGGCGATACCGGAGAGTGTGGCAAGGACGAAGTAGTCAACTTTTCGGGTGTAAGTCTGTCCGGAAAGAGAGATCACCCGATCGAATCCCATTGCTTTGGCGACATCTTTTTCCAGCTGGCGGCATTTTTCATGATCTCCGTCGAAAAGTTCGAGGAAGCTTGCCTGCGTACCGGTTGTTCCCTTGACACTGCGGAAGGGCAAATCATTCATTTCCCGGTCGAGACGTTCAAAGTCCAGTACGAAATCCTGGAGGTAGAGGGCGAATCTTTTGCCTAACGTAGTCAGCTGTGCCGGCTGGAAGTGGGTGAATCCCAGCATGGGCAAAGCCCGGTTTTCTTCGCAGAAATCCGCCAGATTGGCGATCAGTTTGAGCAGTTTGCCCCGGATAACGGCGAAAGCTTCTTTGGTCTGGAGCAATTCAGTATTGTCGGTGACGAAACAGCTGGTTGCACCGAGGTGGATGATGGGTGCGGATTCCGGACACAATTCGGAGAGGGCACGGATGTGGCTCATCACGTCGTGCCGCAATTCTTTTTCCAATTCAGCGACCCGGTCAAAGTCGATATCGTCCTGATGGGCGGCGAGGCCGGAAATCTGCTCATCGGTGATGGGCAGACCGAGTCTCTTTTCGCAAGTGGCGAGGGTCAGCCACAATTTACGCCAGGTGGCATGTTTGTGCTGCGGGGACCAGATGAAACTCATTTCCTTGCCCGCATAGCGGTCGGTAAGGGGGTTGCGGTAAACGCAATTTGCCGGATCGTTGATCATAGAAAAACCTCATATAATAAATAAGTTTATTTTGCACCTCATATAATTTAAGCTGTTAAATGCTTTTTCGCAAGCAAAAAGCTGTAAAAAAGCTGATTTTTACTTGACAATTTTGCCAAAAAGGTTTATATTGCGTGCCACGGAGGTTTTTTATGCGTTGTGAAATAGTCCTGCTGGTGGAGAATCTTGATATCTGCCGCTACTTTTACCGGGAAGTGCTGATGCTTGATCCGATGGTGACTGACAGTAATTTCCAGACGGTTTTTCAGTTGAGTGAGCAGTGTACTTTGCGTTTGGAAAAGTGCGAATTGCCTTTCCTGGAACACCTCTCCGGGGCATGTTCATTCTCTCTGGAAACCGGAGATCTTCCGGCATTGCAGGAAAGAATGCGGAAAAACGGCACTCCGCTGGAAAAATCATTCAGCCGTTCCGGGATCGAATCTTACCGGGGCAGGGACCCGGAAGGAAACTTTTTTCAGATAACTGCGGCAACCGTCAGGGAAAATTGAGTGAAGTTACTTTTCTTCACCACTCTTATTGTCCTCTTGTTTTTTCTCTTGTTTTGGAGTGTATTTTATCTCCTCAAGAGTATCCGCCACGGTATCCGGATCAGTGGTGATGAGCCAAGCGCCATTTTGCAGTTTCAAATTTCTTGAAGCGGTGAAAGAATTGCCATTGGCACTTACTTTGATCCTGATTCTGACACCGTTGCCGGTGGTCTCTTCGGAAACGATGCTTACCGTGCCATTCCCATCGGCTGCCGGGGCGGCATTTTTCACCAGTTCCCAATATTCCGGGGTCGTGTATTTTCTGGCATCTGCCGGAGAATTATTCACCCATCTTTCCTTGAAGTAATTCAATGCCACATGAGCCGGCTGGGGAACGATTTTCAATATTTGATCTTTGGGATCAACTGCGAGGTAAAAGGTTATTCTTTCGGCGGGTTTGTCCTTGGTCTGATGGGTTATTACCGCATTGACCGCAGTGAAGCCGTTTCGGGTGCTGACATTGACATTATCCGGCAGAACTGCATCGGAAAAGTCGATTTTGCCGAGGGCATTTTCCCACTGTTTGGCAAATGAGATGTGGAAGAACAGATCCGGATCGAGGGTTCTGCTGTTTTTCCATCTATTCAACAGCCGGACGATGAGCCGCTCGGCGACGGCATTTTTAAGGTTGAATTTTATTTTGGATATCCGCCAGGTTTCTTCGTATGGTTTGACGGTTACTTCGCAAGTACCTTTTTGAGTTTCATTATGGACATTGAGATAGAGAATGATATGACCGGAACCTATTTTCCAGTTTGAAACTTCCGGCAGATTGGCAAAACAGGTCAACTGTTCTTCGGTGACATTGTTTTTTATGTAATCAAAATCCCGTTCAATGAAGAAATTTTTCACTTTCCAGTGGAAATCCCCCTGACGGGCAACTTTTTTGTAATCTTCTTCATTATTGATTTTTGCTTCCCATTGAGCTTTTTTGCACTCCCGGATATACTCCCGGCATGCGACGGAAAATTTGTTGATGACCACATCGGGCAGCTCCATGAAAAAGAATGGATCAATGCCGGTGATCTCCCAGACGTAATTATTCCGTGTCAGCTCGATCGAACCGTAAATTTTTTTGTATTCCAGCTCAAAAACGGCACGTTTGCCGGAAAGACTTTTCCGTCTGATTTTTGGGGTTTCCTGCTGGGTCAGAGCGAAAGGTATTGCGGTTAATTTTTCAGCAAGTTCATCGGAGATAAACTCTTTGATCGCTTCAGATTTTCCGCTGCGGCACGCCGCGGCAAAGAATGGGACCATTGGATCAGGCTGCGGTTCACCGGAGGAGATGCGGTTGATTTTCAGCAATCCCATGCTGTTTTTACCGAATTCAACTTTCATACATTTTTCGATGTTTCCGGCCTTGTAAAAAGCATAAACGACCGCTTGATCCGGATTCTGACGGCGGATATAAACATCTTCAAAAGCGGCGGTCACTTCAATTAAATTATCCCGCAATTCTTTGGGGATGCCGCTGGAATTGAGTGTCCGGAGTAATTCACCGCCGGCATTGAATTTTGCATTGAATACATCTTTTTTAATGGCACTTTCCCGCAGGCGGTTGAATAACCTCATCGGGTCGGTTGCCCCCTCATTTGCCCGGAGCTGCGGCGTGGAAAAGAGCAGTGCCGCAAGAGTACCGAAAAGAAAAAGAAGCTGCTTCATTGATAAAACCTTATAGTTTGTTTACATTCCAATTTTTGTGTTATTGTCTCATTTTTTACAATAATAGAGATAGTACCTTTTTTATAGCTATTGTCTCATTTTTTGTGAAAAATCTTTCCTGCGGTGGTGCATTGCGGGCAATCTCTTGGCAAATCAGCGGACGTTTTCGCAGTCATGTACGTTTAGTACACTCCTGCTCATCCGCCTTGATTTGTCTGCGACCTTGCCTCACACTGCATCCACCGGTTGGATCAAACCCGTGTTTGCCGGGTTGACAAATCACAACTTATGTGACATGTTTTATACGTTAACAAAAATGTTTGTTTATAAGCTCCTGTTACGGGTTTCACAAAATTTGGGACATTATCTTTTTATAATATAAAATCAAAATCCTACTTTGTCAACCTTATTCTCGGATCAGCCGCCATATACAGCAGATCACAGAGCAGTATTCCGGTCAGAGTCAATGCCCCGGCAAAGGCAAACAACGCCATCTGCAATGGATAATCCCGGCTGGAAAGTGCCTGCAAAGAGAGCGACCCCATCCCCGGCAGATTGAAAATATATTCCACTAAAACGCTTCCTGATATCAGCGAGGGCAGTATTCCGCTGAAAAGGGTGATCATGGTGATCAAAGCATTGCCGAAAGCGTGTTTCCAGAGAACCGCCGTCCCCGACATCCCCTTTGCTCTGGCAGTCCGGATGAAATCGGCATTGATATTCTGCAGGACACTGCCTCTGGTGTAACGGGATAATCCGGCGATCCCGGCGTAGGAGAGGCAGAGTACCGGCAGGAAAAAGTGACGGAATTGCTCAAAGGTATATTCCCAGATCGTCAGATCAAGGGCATTTGCCGGTTCGATCCCGGAGATCGGAAAGATCGGGTACATCCCCCCCTGACAGAATAGTGACTGCAAAAGCAATCCCACCCACATTATCGGAAGCGAGTAGAGGATGAAAAGAATTATTTCCGTTATCCTGTCCGGAGCAGTTCCGGCTTTCGCCGCTGAAAAAACTCCGATCGGTATTGAGAGTAAATAGGTTACGGCAATCGCCCAGATATTGAGTTTGACGGTTAAAGAGAGTCTTTCAAGGATGAGCTGCGTAACGCTTTTACCGGGATCGACGGTGACTGATTCTCCGAAATCCCCGTGGATAAGAATATTTTTCAGCCAGATGGCAAAGCCGGTAATGATCGGTTTGTCAAGGTTGAGTTTTTCCCGGAGGGCGTTGTTTTGCGGAGCGATCCCCTCTTTCTGACTGACCATGCCGGTTTGACCTGAGAGCATATCGCTGCGGGTCGGGTCCCCCGGAGCCAGACGCAGAAGCGTGAAACTTACAAAGAGGATCGTCAGCAGCGTGATCAGAGCCAGAAAAAGGCGTTTGACAAGGTAAGAAAAGATCAATTTTCCGGTACTTTCACTTTAGTTAAAAGTATTGCTCCCAAAGCAAAGGGGATCAGGAGCAAGGTTATACCCAATTCCGCTCTGTCCCACAAAAAGACTGCCAGCGGGATGAGAAACAACGGCCCTACGATGGTGGTGAATTTGCCGAAAAGATTGTAAACCGCAAACAATTCCGCTGCCCGTTCCGGCGGGATTATCCGGCTGAAAAGAGAGCGGCTCAAGGACTGGATGCCGCCCTGGACGGTGCCGATAAGTGCCGCTGCCAGATAGAAAAGTATCTGCCGGATAAGAAGTTCCCGGTTGAAAGACATGACCGTTACGATCACGGCAATAAACATGTAGATGAATATCGCACTTGAAATCATTCTTTTCGCTGAAAATTTATCTGCCAGTCTGCCGAAAAGCAAAGTACACGGCAATCCGATTATCTGCAGTGCCAGTATCGTCATCATGATATTGCCGTTGGAAATATGCAAGCCTTTGGCAATGAGTGTCGCCTGCATCATGATCGTACCGACTCCGTCAATGTAGAGGAAATAGGCGATGAGAAACAGCAGGATATTCTTTTGGGATATGATGAACTTCAACGAATCTTTCAGTTTGATCTCCATCGTGGCGGTTGCGGAAGCCGCAGTTTTTTGCCGGACATTGCAGAAAAGCGGCAGACTTCCCAAGCCCCACCATACTGCTGCAATCAGAAACGAGGCGGTGAAAAAGTATTTGCCGCCTGCGATTTTCAAAAACGGCAGGCAGAGCAGAAATGAGAGCAAGCCTCCGGCATAGCCCAGAGCATAACCGGTACTGGATATCCGGTTGCGTTCCTCCGGTGTGGTGATGTCAAGCAAAAGTGAATCGTAGAAACTGTTCGCTCCCATGAAAGAGAATATCCCGGTGAAACTTACCAACAGGATCGCATACGGGAGCAGGGCAGGGGAAAACACTCCGGGCAGAACGATGTATGCCAGAGCGGAAATTATTCCCGTGACAGTGAAAAATGCGACCATCGGCACTTTCTTTCTCCGGGCGTCGATCCGGGGACCGAGACAAATGGAGATGCTTCCGGCGATGATCCCGGCAAAACTGCCGGCGTAACCCCAATAGGCGGAGCATTGGGCGTCCGTGAGAATATTTTCCGCATAAAAGGCAAGATATATCGGAGCAACCACCGTCCGGACGATCATGGCAAATGCAGAAATCGCCGGATCAAACAGCAGCCACGATTTTTGAGCTTTATTCAAATCACACCTCCCGGAGAACTCCGATTCAGAAACCGAATTCCGGCTGGATTATACCCAGATCATCTTCCGGAGGTTCAACCGGAGCTTTGGGCATTGCCGGTGGGGACGTACGGCGTTTGCGGCGGGGGAAATCATCCGGGTCTCCGGATAATTCCCATTTTTCCTCCTCTGCCGGGGTTTCTTCCACGACCGGGGTTTCTTCCACGACCGGGGTATCTTCCACAACCGGGGTATCTTCCACGACCGGGGTATCTTCCACGACCGGGGGTTCTTCCACGACCGGGGTTTCTTCCACGACCGGGGGTTCTTCCACGACCGGGGTTTCTTCCACGACCGGGGTTTCTTCCACGACCGGGGGTTCTTCCACGACCGGGGTTTCTTCCACGACCGGGGTTTCTTCCACGACCGGGGTTTCTTCCACGACCGGGGTATCTTCCTCGACCGGGGTATCTTCCTCGACCGGGGTATCTTC
>SUWD01000021.1 GCA_015061685.1 Lentisphaerota bacterium
AGGCAGTCTTTGATTTTATGTTCAGTCATGTACGTCAGTACACTCCTGCTCATCCGCCTTGATTTGTCTGCGACCTTGCCTCACACTGCATCCACCGGTTAGATCGAACCCGTGCTTGCCGGTTTGACAAATCACAACTTATGTGATATGTTTTATACGTTAACAAAAATATTTGTTTATAAGCTCCTGTTACGAGTTTCACAAAATTCGGGACATTATCAACAAATTGTATATCACAAAGATACGTAGAATATCGCCAATCAGTCGAGAAATAAAATAACCGTTTTCGGCAAGCAAAGCTTTATCGGCACTCATCGGTTTGGAAAGGAAGTTTACAGAATCAGCAGACAACCCAAAGGAGAACAAAACAAAAAAGCAAGAACCACTTTTTCATAATGAGACTCCTGATATTTGGTTATCGTGCGGATTATTCTTAATAATACACAAAAATTTGTAAAATGCAAGAGTGTGTATGATTTTTTTGTAAAATTCTGCTTTTCCGGCAATCGTTGACGGCATCGTCAAAAAGTTCTTTTGCCGTCACTTTTTGCTTTCCGGCACTCAATCAGCATTGAAAAATCCGCTCCGGAATGCTATAGTAATATGATTGACAAACATCAGGAGTTTATCAAACATGGCCATTTGGAAAGAAATTTGGGAAAAACGCCGGGGCTTCTGGCTTTTCATACCGCTGCTGCTGCTCTATGCAACATCCTATTTTCAGCGTACCGCCCTGCCGGGTACGATCTATGATACGCTGGTAAGGGAGCTGACACTTTCCGCTCCGCAAATGGCAAATCTCAGTGCTTCATTTGTCTATACCTACGCAATTTTCCAGTTGGTTTCAGGCTCTCTGGTCGATCGTTTCTGCGGCACAAGGGTGGTCATCGGCGGTGGGATCCTTTTCATTGCCGGTTCAACGCTTTTCCCGCTTTGCAGCAATATATATATGTTATATGCCGCAAGAATGCTCACCGGCATCGGGGCCAGTGCCATGTATTTGAGTCTGGTCCGGGAAATCGACCGGCTTTTCGGCAGAAAAAATTATGCGGTCATGTTCGGCATAGCCTATTTCTGCGGATACTCCGGCGGCTTGCTCGGTTCTCTGCCCTTTGAAAGACTCAGTGCCGTTTATCCGTGGCGTTACATTCTTCTGGCAATGGCACTGCTTTCACTTGTATTCTATCTTATGGTCGTTTTCAACCGGAACAAAGTCGCTCTGCCGGAGATCCCGAAGACTCCGTTTTCGGTCAAACCTTTCTATTATATCCTGAAAAATCCTTTGAGCTGGCTGGTCGCCCTCTGTTCCAGTGTCAATTTCAGCACCTATTTCATCATTCAGACGGTATTCGGGAAGAAATTTCTGGAGGACTTCGCCGGATTCTCCTCTCCGGGAGCGGCAGCGGTAATCTTTTCACTGACTTTAGTCTGCATGTTCACCATGCTGACGACCAGTATTCTTACCCGGCTCACCGGCAACCGCCGCCGTCCGCTGGTGCTTATCGCCTGTGGAATATGTGCAGCAAGCAGTCTCATGATGACATTGGCAATACATTTTCACCTGCCAAGCTGGATTTTCGCAGTGATCTACTGCCTTTTTGCCGCCGCCGCCGGGATTCCGCCGATCTTTGCAATGGTCATGCAGGAGGTCAATTCAAGAGACATCATGGCACAATCCGCCGCCGTATCCAATATGTTCGGCTATCTTTTTGTGGCGATAGGTTCACAGCTGGCAGGATGGCTGCTGGACTGCTTTGAAAGTACAAAAACCGCAGACGGCACAGTGATTTATGCCACATCAGCTTATTTTACACTGTTTATCGCTGTTTCAGTGATTTCAATAATGTCGTTTCTGCTCTCTTTCCTGATCCCGGAGACCAGAGGGGAATACAGATACGGCAACCGGCTTGAAAAAATTTGAATATTTTGCAGGATATACAAAAAATGAATGACCGAATCATCTACCTGGACAACAATGCAACCACCGCTGTCACCCCGGAAATTTTTGAGGTGATGCGTCCGTACTTCTGCGAGAAATACGGCAATCCCTCCAGCATCCACCGTTTCGGCGGCAGCATCGCCGCAGATATTGAAAACGCCCGGCGTCAGGTCGCCGCTCTGCTCGGAGCAACCTACCGGGACAAAGACAACTGTGCCACGGAAATAATTTTCACCAGCTGCGGCACGGAAAGTGACAATTCAGCGATCAACGCCGCCCTCGCCGCTCTGCCGGAGAGAAAAAAGATCGTCACCACCGCCGTTGAACACCCCGCTATACTTCACTATTGCGAAGAACTTTCCCGCAAAGGTTTCACCGTGGAACTCATCGGCGTGGATAATTGCGGCAGACTGGATATGAGTGCCATGGAAAAAGCGGTCGATGAAAATACCGCCATTGTTTCGGTCATGTGGGGAAACAATGAGACCGGAACGATCTTCCCGGTTGCCGAAGCCGCTGAAATCGCTCATAAAAAAGGTGCTTATTTCCACACCGATGCTGTGCAGGCCGCCGGCAAAGTCCCCATTGACGTCAACGCCGCAAAGATCGACTTCCTCTCGATCTCCGGACATAAACTCCACGCTCCCAAAGGCGTCGGGGCTCTCTACGTCCGCCGGGGCATAGCTTTCACCCCCCTTATCTGCGGCGGTCATCAGGAACGCAGCCGCCGGGGCGGCACAGAGAATGTCGCTTCCATCATCGGGCTTGGAGAAGCCTGCCGCATTGCAAAAGAAAATCTGGCAAATGAGTACCGCACCCTCAAAGAGATGCGGGATGCCTTTGAAGCAAAACTGTTAAAAACCATCCCCCGGATCCGGATCAACGGCGATCTGGAAAACCGTCTGCCGGGAACCAGTTCTGTAAGTTTCGAATGTATTGAAGGAGAGAGTATTCTGATGCTGCTGGATGTATTCGGCATCTGTGCCAGCAGCGGCTCGGCATGTACCACCGGCAGTCTGGAACCTTCACACGTCCTGCGGGCAATGGGGATCCCTTACAGTGCTGCTCACGGCACGATCCGCTTCAGTCTGTCCCGCAACAATACAATGGAGGAACTTGACTTCGTAGCGGAGAAACTTCCGCCGATCATCGCCCGCCTGCGGGAAATTTCTCCTTACTGGGAGGAGGAAAAATGAAAGAAACCAAAAAAGAGATCCAATTCCCCTGCCGCTGGGAGTTCCGTCTGTTTGCAGCGATGGAAACTCTGGATAAAACCCAAGCTGCCGCCATCGAATTGGGAAAGAGCAGAAATCTTGATTTTGAAATCAGCATCGGCGAAAGCTCCGCAAGCGGCAAATATACCGCCTTGCGGGCCGCCTGTCAAGTCGGTTCAATAGAGCAGGCAAGAGAACTTGCCGGGGAATTGGGAAAGCTTGAAGGAGTGCGTTTTTTGCTTTAAAAGTGGGAAAAAGTCAGAAAAAACAGCTTTTTTTTGAAAAAAATTGCATTATGGATTTGACAACCGTGATTTAAGTGTTAGATTCTATAAAGTGCATTTTATTTTGTTTTATAATTGATTTTTAAATAATTTTAATTTTAGAGGGTGTCCCGACAATGAAAACTTTCAACATCATCGCCTGTATTCTGATCCTGCTGCTGGCAATCGTGAGTGCCGTATTCTCCTACTTCCTTTACGAAAAACGTGTGCAATTCGTTGACGGTTGGACCCAAATGAGTACCGCTATCCAAACCAGTGCAAAGAAAATCGACGAACAGAGCGATAAGAAAGCCGCACCTGAACTTACCGTGGAAAAACTCTCCCACAAGGTATATACGGAAGAGGGTCTCAGAAGACAGTTGAGCTTCCTGACCAATCAGAGCAAAGAATTCGTGGATAAATTCAACAATGCCATGACCGGCTGGGAGATCATGACCAAAGCGATTTACGACAGCGTTTCGACCCTCGATTCACATACCGACGGGAAATATTCAAATAAAGTCACCAAAGAAGAACTGCTTTTCGACAACCCGAAATTCAACGCCGATGAATTCAGTGCCAAGATCAAAAACCTGCTCGATCAGAGCAAAGAGGTCACCAATCACTATCAGAATGCCCGCGAAAGCTGGGACATGATGAGTGAGCTTATCCACGGAGCGGCAGTTATCATTGACAAACACACCGGTAAAAATCAGGCAGGCACCCTCGAACCGGGCGTGCTGTCCAAATACAATAACAAATTCAATAAAAATATTTTCCAGGAGCAGATCAGCAACCTGACAACTCAGCTCAATATTTTCGTCAAATATTATACCAATGCCGAAGAAAGCTGGAAAATCATGAGCAAAGCGATCTACGATTCCGCTCTTACCATCGATGCCCACACCGGCAAAAAACAGGCCGGTTCTCTCGATCCGGCAAAACTCGCCAAATACAATACCGACAAATTCAACAAAAACACCTTCCAGAATCAGATCAACAACCTGACCACTCAACTCAACATCTTTGTCAAATATTATACCAATGCCGAAGAGAGCTGGAAGATCATGAGCAAAGCGATCTACGACAGTTCAGTTATGATCGATATCAAAACCGGCAAAAAACAGGCTTCCGAGCTTGATCCCAAAAAACTTGATATGTACAACACCGACAGATTCAAGAAAGAGGTCTTTGAAAAGCAGATCGCCAAATTGACCACCCAGGTCGCCGAATTCACCCTGCTTTATGAAAACACCGTCAAAGGCTGGAAGCAGATGCAGAATGCAATTATCAAAGCGTCAACCAATATGGATCACATCAGCTCACAGAAGTATGCTGCCGGATTCAGACAGGCAAACTTTGATAATATGAGATACAACGATGATGAATTCAACCGGATGATCACCCGGCTGGTCACCCAGAGTGAAGATGCCGTCAAACGTTACGATGCAACAGTCAAAAACCTCAACGACACCAGAGCTGAACTCAAAGCAACCAAAGATGAACTCAGTGCAACCAAAGCAGAACTCGCCCGCCGTATGGGACAGCTCAATGCCATCGCCCAGACCATGACCGCTATCGGCACCAAGGTCAGCACCAAAGACATTACCAAAGACGGTTTTGTTGATCTGCGCCGTTACAGCGGTCAGATGAATGCGGTCAACAGCCGTGTTGTTCAGATCGTCAACAACCGGGCATACATCGTCGCCCAGCTGAAAAAACTGGTCACCGACCACAAAGGCAAACTTGATGACACCAAACTTTTCGCCGCTGCCAATGAATCTGCGGTAAGAACTGCTCTGGGTCCGGTTTACACCATTTTCAACACCCAGAAAAATTCCCGCATCAGCTATGCCAAAGCGATCTCTGATATCGCCGGACAGTTGGGAATTCCTTTCAAAGACGATATCTACAGCAATGCTACCGCCACTGCCGGTATTGTCGAAGCCAACCGCAAAAAGCTGAAAGTTGACATTCCCTCACTGCAGACCCAGCTCGCCAATGCCCATCTGGACATTGCCAATAAGCAGGAGATCATCAACACCCGCGACAAAACCATTGCTGATCAGAAAGTTGTCATCTCCGACTTCCAGCAGATTTTCAATCTGGTTGAAGCCGGCGGCGATAAATTCCCGAAACCCTGGGAACGCGGTTCCGATGAGGCCCGCAGTGCGATCGTCGGTTCTGTGGTCAGAGTTTCGCCGGAATTCGGTTACATCATCGTCAATATCGGCAGCGAAACTGTCGTGGTCCAGAAAATCGGCAGCAAAGAGTACCCGGTCAATCCGGAAGTCGAAGACGGTCTGACCTTCCACGTTGTCCGTGACGGTGAATTCATCGCCGAGATCAAGCTCAACGAAGTGGATAAGAATGAGTCCACCGCCGATATCCCGCCGTCAAAAGCCGGTGCTATCAAAGTCGGTGACCAGGTAATCTACCAGAAAAAGTAAGCCGGAAACAAAGGATAAAGTCATGCTTAAGTCAAAATTCTTTACCGGAATGATCATTGCCACACTGGTATTCGCCATCGCTGCAGTAACTTTGCAGGTGTTGGAAATGGATGCCTACGAACTTCTGCAAACACTCTGGGCAAAATGGACAGCTCCTACTCCGCAGTAATTTCCCGCGCCGTTGCATTGATTGCAACGGCGTTTTTATTTCTCGCCTCCGGCTGTACACAACTGGAAAGAGACGGCATAAGTCCGATCCCGCAGAATACACCGCCGACATGGGAAATCAATCCTTATGGAGATGTTTTCCGTTAACTGCCGGGAAACGGCTGTTGACGGCGGCTGACAGATCAGAGCATAGGAGCCGCATGGAGCAAAAGCCACGCAATCAGTGGTGGTTGAAAGCAACGCAGCTGCAGTATCTGCGTTTCTTTGCCCTTATCTTTTTCACGCAAAAAGAAAGAGGGTCATGCGGTAAACTCCGGAGGATATCGGTTGATTTTCACCGATCCGGCAGTCAATATACAAACTTATTTCACTCTCAGCAGATGGGTGTTTGCCGGAAAAAGCGGCATCTTCCAAAGCAAATTCGGAACAGGGCAGTACGGAAAAACTGAAACTGTTGCCGCCGACTATCCGCAAATGTTTTTTGCCATCGGGATCAGAAAGCTCCAGAGATTTCACATTACTGCGGCTGCCGCCGGCACGGGGAGTATCATGCGGAGTAAACATATCTGCCACCTTGAAATCATAAGAGGAAAAGACCGCCCCCCGGTCTCCGGGATAATTTTCATGCGGTCCATTGCCCAGGAATCTGCCATGATCCATCGTATCCGGCAATCGCATAACGATCCCCAGACGGGGGAGACCTGCAAATGATTCAGGAACAACGAATTCCATATCGTACCGCAGAGAACCGTCATTTTGCGGAGTAAAACGCTGGGTAAATTCCAATTCATCCATCTCCATTGCGGTCGGCAGAGCCAGAGCATGAGACTCGATGCTTTTGCCGTCGGAAACAAAGCGGTCGGCGGCTACCTTGATCCGGTCAAGTTTCAATTTCCGCAAATTCTCCGGCACCATTCCCCTACGCCACATGGAAAGCCTCGGCCCGGATGAGAGAATTTTTTCGCCGTTGTAACGCAATTCTCTCATGCCGTCGGCGTCGATGACCGCAGAGAGTTTGCCGCTGGAAATAATTCCTTTGGAGACATCAAACCGCACTCCGGTGAAAAATTGCTCTTTTGACACTTCCGGCATCAGCCATGCCGCCGGGGTCATGGGGAAACTTTCTACAGCAAGACAGCACTCTGTTTCATCATAAAATCTGACGATCAAAACTGCATTTGAACCATACACCATATCCGGCACATCCACCGAGAGCAGATACTCTTTTCTTTCTCCGGCACGCATGGTATTGATCAGGAATTGGCCGAAAGAATCCCTTTTGCCATCAACTTCCAGCTGCCATTTGCCCATGACTCTGCCGCAATCCCGACGGCAGAGGACGGATATCCTGCCGGTAAGAGAGTCGGTAAGGGATACTTCAAAGGGTTGTTCCAGATAAATTTTTTCCGCTTCTTTGGCGGTGAGCAATTCTTTCATAATATATCATTTCCCCAGCAGAACCACTGCGGATGCGGCAATTCCTTCTCCGCGTCCGGCAAAACCGAGCTTTTCCGTAGTGGTGAATTTTACAGAAATACGTTTCTCATCCCATTGAGTTGTTTCAGAGATCCTTTTGATCATCGCTTCACGGAAAGGGGACAATTTCGGTCTCTGGGCGATAATGGTTATATCGCAGTTGAATAAACGGTATGCCGACAACTCCGGCAAAGCAAGAACCTCCCGGAGAAGTTTCATACTGTCTGCCCCGGCATAAGCGGGATCTTTATCCGGAAAAAGTTTGCCGATATCGCCGCCGGAAACGGCTCCGAGCAGAGCATCCATCAAAGCGTGGATCGCCACATCAGCATCACTGTGTCCAAGCAGACCGTTTTCACACGGCACTTCCACGCCGCAGAGAATCAGTTTCCGCTCCGGCACAAGTTTATGCACATCATATCCCTGACCAATACGCAGATCATCCATTAAAAATATCCTTTCCCCCTGAAAAAACTCAAGCCGGAAACAGAATGTCCGGAATTGCTTCCGGAGTTTTCCGCTCCCGGCCGTTACGATCAAATCAAATCTTGCGACTTATTTTTTGATCAGGGCTTTGATCTGCTCACGCTTGCGGGCGAGATAAGCTTTGCGCCGGTTGCGTTTCTCGATCTTGTTGTGCTGCTGTCCCATTTTTTATCCTCATTTCGTTAGATAGATTGACTCAAAATCACTCTGTCATCTATTAATATAGACTCTGTTTGCCAAAAATTCAAATCCGATAGCGGAAATTAGCAATTTAAAGCGGCTATTTTTTCAAATTCCCTTGACAAAAAGGAAAAAAGGTGTAAATTTGTCCATTGACAAAGAGTTTGAAAACGGGAAATATTTTTATGAAGAAATTTTTACTTTTACCGGGAATATTCCTGCTGTTCCTTACGCTGTTTGCCGCCGGATGCACCGCAAAGCAGAATAGTGTTGCCGTCACTCCGGTGCAACTGCCGGTCACCGGGGAGAAAAAACTGCCGGAATCAGCAATGATCCTGCTTTACGACCGGGAAACGGTGACCGTAAATCCGGACGGCACGTACACCTGCAGCGATGAATGCAGATACAAGGTCTTGAATTACGAAGGACTGAAACAGCTGCAGAAACTTACATTTCACTTTAATACCTCCTACGGCACATTGCAGATAACTCATCTGGCACTCGTCAAGCCCGACGGCAGAAAAATAATCATCGATGCAGGGAAAAATTCAGTTGTCTCCACCGAGAGCAGTCAGTTGGATTCTGCCATATTCGATCCGGCCCAAAAGGTTTTGACCGTTACCGTACCGGGATTGGAGACCGGAGATATTCTGGAAGTAACCACGCTTGAGAAACAGACCAAACCCCGATTGCCCGGACACTTCAGCGACATCGCCGTTTTACAGGCGGATTTCCCCATTGAATATTATGAATATATTGTCGATATGCCCGAAAACAAGCCGCTGAAATTCATCATCAAAGATGAAGTTCCCGGTACAATCTCTTTTAATAAGGAAACAAAAGATGGCCGCATCATCTACCGCTGGCTGGCAAAAAATGTGCCGCTGCTCACACCGGAACCTGCCATGCCGCAGCTTTATACCTGCGCCCAGCGGATACTGACCAGCACCGTTGATTCATGGGAAGATATTTCCCGCTGGTACGATGCTCTCTGTACTCCGCGTCTGGCAAAAGTTAATGCGGCAATGAAAGAAAAAACCGCTGAATTGACCGCCGGAAAGAAGAGCGATATGGAGAAAATCACCGCCCTTTTCCAATTCGTTTCCCAGCAGATACGCTACACCGGAGTAACCGATGAAGAGAGTGCCCCGGGATATGAACCGCACGATGTGGACAAAACTTTCAACCAGAAACATGGTGTCTGCCGGGACAAGGCTGCTCTGCTGGTCGCTATGCTCCGTCTGGCCGGATTCAAGGCGTATCCCACTCTTTTCATGTCCGGTACGCCGAAAGATCCGGAAATTGCCAACATCTACTTCAACCATGCGATCGTCGCCGTGGAAAATGCTCCGGACAAGTACATTTTAATGGACCCGACCTTTGAAACCACTACCGAACTTTTCCCCGGCTACCTTGCCGGAGACTCCTTTCTGGTCGCCAAACCGGAGGGTGACACACTCCGCACCGCCCCGCCGGTCAAAGCGGAAAGCAACCTTCTGGAAATCACCACCGTTGCAGGAAAAGAAAACGGGAAAATTCTCCTGAAGTTTTCCGGGATCTACGACAACATGTACCGTTCTGCCTTTTCCCAGTGGAGTCCGGAAAATATCCGGAGCTATTTTGCCTCCGGGATCCGCTCGATCATGCCGGGAGCGGATTTGACCGGAATAAAGATCGAACCGGAAAATATCCGGGATATGAGTAAGGAACTTGCTGCCGAGCTGAATTTCAAACTCCCCCCCGGAGAGTTCTCTGACACAGCCCCTAATCCGGTCAATTTGCCCCGGAGTGCCTTGAAATTCGGCAATATGAATTCTTTCCTGCAGTTTACGGCTCTGAAAAGCCGCCGTTTTCCGCTGCGGGTGATGCCCCGTGCGGTCAGAGAGAGTATCACCATGGAGATCGCTCCCGGCTTTGAAGTAAATTTGCCGCCTGCTGTAAATTTGCAGAAAGATGGACTTTACCGGCTCCGGAGCAGCAGTACCTTTGCCGGAAACAAGATCAATGAAGAGTTCTTCCTCGCTTTGGATTCCATGCAGGTTTCGCCGCAGGATTATCCGGAATTCCGGACCGCCGGAGCAACTGCCCGCAAAATCAATGAGACTTTACCGCTCGCAGTCAGGGATGCTGCCTATTCCACATCGGGAGCTGATGTGGAAATCCTAAATGAAGAGCGGTTCTACAATCTCATTGATGAAAACAACTGGGATTTCACGGTAAAAACAGCGATCCGGGTGCTGAATTATGCCGGGATGAAGGCTTACTCCAACGTCACTATCCCCTTTGTCGAAATGCCGGAAATCAGCGGTACGGTCACCGACAGCAAAGGTCATAAGTACCCCATCACCGCCAAAGATATTCAATATATGGATGATGAAACCACCGCCGGGGCCCCCCGCTATGCCAAACGCCGCCTGGCGGTCATCACACTTCCCGGAGTTGACGTCAACAGCACCATTGAACTTGAAATGGTGCATCACATCCGGGAACGCCGGGGATTTTTCACGACTTTTTCCACGCAGGAAAAACACGCCCCCGCCCGCAAACGGGAATTGATCATTGAACACCCTGCCAAAATGAAGCTGAATATTTCAGCGATCCCGGAGCAGATCCGGGATTCTGCCACTTTCGGCGGCAAAAGAATAATCCGCCGCTACACCATCGGACCATCGCTCAAACTTGCCGATGAACCCGGGCAGCCGGCAACTGAATTATTTGTCCCCACCTTGCTGATCAGCAGCGGAAATTACGCCGAAATGTATCAATATTACACCCGGAAAGCTCAACAGATGGTCGATGGAGCTTCGCCGGAAATCGCCAATATCGCCCGGAAGATCGCCGCCGGAAAAAACAATCCTGATGAAATTATCGAAGCTCTGGAAAATTATGTCTATAAGCACATTACCAAAATCGATCTGCCGCTGAAAGATATGCTGGCAACAGATTTTTCTCTGCCGCAAACCACCATGCAGGACGGTTACGGCAACAGCGTTGACCGGGCGATCCTGCTGGCGGCAATGCTGAAAGCTCTGGATATAAATTACACCTTTATCCCGGCAAGCGGCGAGCCTTTTACGCTGAAAAGTGCGGAGCAGTTACTGCAATTCCCCAAGGATATTTTCCGGGAAATGTTAGTAAAAGTACACCGCGGCGATACCATTATCAACGATGCCGGATTTCACGCTCCCTGCGGAACGATGCACCACGATGGCTTCCTGTTTCTTGATAACGGAGAACTCGAACCGATCAATGCCATACTCATTTCCAATTACCGCCGGATACTCTGCGATATAAAGGTCAAAACCGACCTTTCCGCCCGGATAACGCTGATAACGGAAAGCAACGGAACCGATCTGGAAGCGATCAGAGAGCAATTTGCGAAATTGAATACCCAGACCGTCAGACAGTACTTTGAAAAATACGCCGCCGGAATTTCACCGCAGGCGGAAATTGTGGAAAGCAAGTTTGAAAATGACCGGATCATCCTGACCCTTGAAATTCCGGATTTTGTTAAACACAGCGGAAAATTCGTCTATCTGCCGCTGCCGGAATTTTCCCGGCTGACCTCAATGGCAGCCATCCCGGCGAATAAACGGCAGACCCCATATTTCAACAGCCACAAACGGCAGATAGTGCTGAATTATAAGATCACCGTACCGGAAAATTTCCGGCTCATTCCCCCGGATGACATTAATTTCAATACATTCGGCACTTTCCTGCACACTGAATATCTGTTATCTTCCGGCAAACATCTTTTCGGCTTCGTTTTCGGGCAGGATCCGGCGATATTTCCCCCGGATGCCTTTGAATTACTGCGGGAAATGAACCGCCAAATCAACCATTTTTCCACTAAAAATGTCCTTTTTATTACGGAGTAATACCTATGACCCTCAAAATCATACCTTCTGGTGCATTTGCCACCAATTGTTTTCTTCTCTTTATGGAGGAGAAGAAAGAATTACTCATCATCGACCCTGCCGCCGATGCCGGGAAAATTATTGCCGAAGCAAAAAAATTCCCCTTTGACAAGGCAAGAATCCTCCTTACTCATGCCCATATTGATCATATTTCAGCTGCCGGGAAAGTCGCTGAAGCTTTCAATATCCCCTATGCCGAACTTGCTCCGGGCGATCATGACATGTACAAGAGCAGAGAAAATGCCATCCCCCCGTACTTCCCTCCGGCTGACGATCTGCCGGAAGTAAAGAATTTCGACCCGATCGACAACTGTACGGTCATTGAATTGCCCGGTCACACCAAAGGGGGAAGCGGATTCCTTTTTGATGACGGCAAAGAGAAGTTCCTCATCTCCGGAGATACGCTCTTTTGCGGCTCGATCGGCAGAACCGACCTCTACGGCGGAGATTACGCCACACTTATAAAATCCATTACCGGCAAATTGCTTACGCTTCCGGATGATCTGGTCTTCTACCCCGGCCACGGCGGCGAAAGCACTATCGCCTTTGAAAAGAAACACAATCCATACTTAAATTAAGGAAAAAATATGCCCAACTGCACAATCATCAGTAATGAAAGAATGCATGGAGATTATTTCCGTGCCGTCTTTGACGCCCCGGAGATCGCTCCGAAAAGCAATCCCGGCCAATTCGTCCATATCCGCATCGACAACCGCTTCGACCAGATGCTCCGGCGGCCATTCAGCATCCATAACGCCCAAAACGGTCAGCTGACCATCGTTTACAAGGTCGTCGGCAAAGGTACGCAAGCTCTTTCAGAATTACCGTCCGGAAGTGTTTGCGATATTCTGGGCCCCTGCGGCAAAGGTTTCTCCGCTCCTGCCGATGATGTCATCCCGGTGGCAGTCTGCGGCGGTTACGGTGCAGCAGCGACATTCATGCTGACCCGGCAGAGCAAAAACGGCGGAGTGCTGCTGCTCGGAGCCCGCAGTGAAAAAGATATTCTGCTGACCGGAGAGTATGCCGATGCCGGATTCCAAGTTAAAGTCGCTACCGATGACGGTTCAATGGGCATCAAAGGCAGAGTTACCGATCTTTTCCCGCAACTGCTGGAGGAGTACAAAGGCAAAAAACTCTTTTTCTACGGCTGCGGCCCGCACCCGATGCTTATGGCTCTTGCCAGATTGCTCCGGGAAAAAGGTCTTGACGGTGAATTGAGCGTCGATCACATCATGTGCTGCGGCGTGGGTGCCTGTTTCGGCTGTGTGGTCAAGGTCAATGACCATGCCCATCCGGGCGAATGGATGTATGCCCGCAGTTGTGCGGATGGCCCGGTTTTCAAACTTGCGGATATCTATACGGAGTAATCAATCATGGCAGATCTTAAAGTAAATTTCGGTAAATTCCAACTCAAAAATCCGGTAATGACCGCCTCCGGGACATTCGGTTACGGTCTGGAATACGCACAATTTTATGATATTTCCCGTCTGGGTGCGATCATGGTCAAAGGCATCCGCAGCGTGCCGTCCGACGGCAATCCGACTCCGCGGGTCGCCGAAGTTACCGGCGGTATGCTCAATGCTATCGGTCTGCAAGGCCCGGGAGTGGAGAAGTTTCTCCACGATGAGCATTATCTGCCGGGGGTAAAAAAAACCGGGGCAAGCATCATCGTCAACATCTGGGGGAAAACCGCCGAAGAATACGCCGAAGTTGCCGCCAGCCTGGAGGAAGAAGCCGAAAAAGATATCACCGCTCTGGAAATCAATATTTCCTGCCCCAATGTCAAAGCCGGAGGTGCCGCATTCGGTACCGATCCCAAATTGGCAGAACAGGTCATTTCCGCTGTCCGTAATGCCACCAAACTTCCCCTGATCACCAAACTCAGCCCCAATGTCACCAGCATTGCCGAATTTGCCCGGATCGCCGAAGCATGCGGCAGTGATTGCGTGTCATTGATCAACACCCTGTCCGGTATGGCGATCGATATCGAAAGCCGCCGGACGAAAATCGCCAACCGTACCGGCGGACTCTCCGGCCCGGCAGTCAAACCAGTGGCGATCCGTATGGTCAATGAAGTTTATAAAGCGGTCAAAATCCCCATTATCGGCATGGGCGGGATCACCTGCGGAGCTGATGCGGTGGAATTCATGATCGCCGGAGCGACCGGAGTTGCGGTAGGTACTGCGAATTTCGTAGATCCCTATACACCGCTGCAGGTGATCGACTTCATCAATGATTACTGCGACCGGCACGGGATGAAATCCGTCAGCGAATTGACCGGTTCTCTGCTGAATTAAATCTCGATTTTGCCAAAAATCTTTATACCGGTGGTATATTGCAGGCAATCTCCCGGCAAATCTGCGGACGTTTTCGCAGTCATATACGTTTATAAGCTTCTGCTTGGGTTTCGCAAAATTTGGGACGTTATCATTTTTTTTGATTTCAATACAACTTTCACACCTTATTCAGCGGTCCAGCATAAAAAAACCCCGGCGGAGTTTTTCCGTCGGGGTGAAGTGTCTTTCTGACAATCAGAGCTGGACAGCCGGAGCCTGATTTGCCGGGACAGCCATCAGCATTTTGAAATTGGCTTTTTTCAGCAATTCATTATTCAATTCCATGAATTTTTTCTGTTTTTCGCCATTCTCAAGCACCTGAATCAGCTGGGTTTTGATCTGATCAAAGGGAATGATCGTCTCTTTCGGAGTCGGAGTGATCAGAATGTGGGAAGCACGGATGTTGTCTGCCGGATCATTGGCGAGATTGGCATCACGGCGGATGATGTGATAACCGAACTGGGTTTTGACCACATCGGAAATTTCACCGGGTTTAAGGGCGAATGCGGCAAGTTCAAATTCCGGAACCATCGCACCTTTGCCGAAAGCTCCGAGAGAACCGCCCTGCTCTTTGCTGGGACAGGCACTGTTGGCTTTGGCAAGTTCGGCAAATTTGGCAGGATCTTTTTTCAATTCGGCAAGGATCTCTTTGGCTTTGGCTTCGGCGGCCTTGTCGCTGTCGGCATCAGCTTTCTGCTCTTTGAATTGATCAAGATTCTCGTCATAATATTTTTTAGCCTGAGCCTCGGTAACTTTGATACCGGTGAAAACATATTTTTCCATATAGGTCTGGATGGCAGCCTGCAGCTGAACTTCCTTATCCTCACTCTGATCCTTGATAAATTCGTCAAGAGTAAGTTTTTCCTGTGCCAGAGCAGCGGCGAATTGCTTACGCTGTTCTTCAGTAGCCGCCTTGAGCTGGGTTTCCCACATCTCTTTGACCATCCGGGCTGAAGGAGTGATACCGGCTTTTTTCATTTCTTCAAGGAGCAGATCTCTTACGATCATGCTCTGAATGACCTGGGGAGCCATCTGCTTGAGGCGTTCTTCGGTGAATCCGGGAGGAAGTTTACCGTCGGGCAGCTGGGTTTTGAGCAAGGCGACAAATTCAGTTTTGGTAAATTTTTTGCCGTTGTATTCAGCAAGATCATCGGGCCATGTTTTTACGGCATCCTCGATAGTAACGGCTTTAGCCTGCTGCTGCTGCATGAGCATCTGGATAAGCTGCTGCTGCTGTTCAGGGGTGAGCTGCTGACCGGCGGGGGCAGCGGCGGCGTCCGCTCCGGAAACCGAAGCGATCATCGCGGCGGAAACGATACCGCCGAGCAACCATTTTTTCATCATAATAGAAATCCTTTCCTGTTGGTTCTGTAATGGCTTTCTCCTCTTTGCCGCACACAGAATCGTCTATGTACATCTTTCAAAGATAGACCGCCAAATGCAAAATTCAAGTGCCGGATATTTTGAAAGAGGAAAAAAATCCTCCAAAATGTCAAAAAACACATATTTTTTAAAAATAAATCCATATTTTACTGGACATTCCTTTTTTTTGTGCTATATTGAAAACCAAACCTTTAAAAAAGCAACATAAGGGAAAAGCACATGAATATTCTTTTCGGTACCGACGGCATCCGGGGAAAAGCCAACAGTTATCCGATAACCCCGGAGAATGCCCTTTTAGTCGGCAAAGCAGTGGCAAAATATTTTTCTTCCCGCTCCGGCGGCAAACCCCGGGCAGTTCTGGGCAAAGATACCCGGCTGTCGGGCTATATGCTGGAAAATGCCGTTTCAGCCGGTCTGTTAAGCATGGGTATGGATGTCCTCGCCGTAGGTCCCATGCCCACTCCGGCAGTGGCACATCTGGTCAAATCTTTTGCCGCCGATTGCGGAATAATGATAACCGCCAGCCACAATCCGGCATGTGATAACGGAATAAAAATTTTTGACCGGGATGGATTCAAATTGAGCGATCAGGTTTGCGGCGAATTGGAAAACATGATCTTTGACGAAACTCTCTCATCCTCGCATATCGCCAATAATCTGATCGGCAAGGCCCGACGCATTGACGATGCCCGTGGGCGGTATATTGAGTTCGCCAAAGCCTCCATCGCCAATCACTCTCTGAACAAATTGAAAATGGTTCTGGATTGTGCCAATGGAGCGGCATGTGCCATTGCTCCGGCGATTTTCCGGGAACTGGGGGCGGAAGTCATCGTCACCGGAGCCACTCCGGATGGAATGAATATCAACGAAAACTGCGGAGCCGTGTGTACTGGAAAACTCCAGGAACTCACCCTGGAAAATCACGCCGATCTGGGCGTTGCCCTTGACGGCGATGCCGACCGGGTCATTTTCTGCGACAACCGGGGGGAAATCGTCGATGGCGACCGGATAATCGGGATGGTGGCTTTAGCCGGACTGCACAGCGGAATGCTGCAAAAACGGCAGATCGTGGTAACTTCCATGAGCAATCTTGCCTTGCACCGGGCTATGAATGAAGCCGGGATCGGAGTTATCACGACAGATGTCGGAGATCATCTGGTCATTGAAGCAATGAGAAAACACGGTTGTTCGATCGGCGGAGAACAATCCGGACACATTATTTTTATGGATTATGTAACCACCGGAGACGGCATCATCACGGCTCTGCACATTATGAAATTGATGCAGGAAAGCTCAAAATCCCTGCGTGAATTGGCGGCTTTCATGACTCCGTTTCCGCAGAAAATGGTAAACCTTGCCGTCGCAGAAAAAATTCCGTTGGAAAAACTTTCCAATCTGCAGAACGAATTGAAGATCATGCGGCAAACCCTGGGTGATTCCGGCAGGGCGGTCGTCCGTTACAGCGGCACAGAAAAACGGTTGCGGATCCTCTGCGAAACAGAAGCTCCGGACGATCTGGATATATGGATAAAACGTTTGGAAAGTGCGGTAAAAGAGGATATGGGATTGTAAAAATGATTTTTCAGCACATTGTCAATGATACATTTTTTCCTTTGGGAAGAGAACCGGGCAAAGCGATGATCGGAAACCGGACTTTGGAAGATATAATTTCCGGATGTTTCACCGGATTCCCGGATGATTTGATCTGGAGAAGCGATTATCTGCCGGATAAAACAACGCTGTACCGTCTGGCCGGGAAAAGTAATTTTACCGCCGTTGCTCCGGATGGAACGATTACCGGCACAGCCGGAACCGGCAGTGAAATAATTCCGGTATCCGGAGTACGGGCGGTTTATCCGTGGGATTTGCTGGAAATAACACAACTGCTCGCCGGAAATATAGAAGTAAATGATATTCAGGGCAGCATCTCCTGCCGGGCGGAAATCGAAGGAAAAATTATCCTCGGTAAAAATTCCCGGATACTGCCCGGAGTTTACATTGAGGGAAACTGCGTAATCGGAGAAAATTGCAAAATCGGTCCAAATTGTTACCTCCGGGGAAACACCTTCATCGGAGACAACTGCCACATCGGACAGGCTGTCGAAGTAAAGAATTGCATCATCGGCAACCGTACTTCGCTCGGTCACTTGAGTTATGCCGGGGATTCGGTGATCGGCTCCAGAGTGAATTTCGGTGCCGGAACCATCATCGCCAATCTGCGGCACGACGGGAAAAATCACCGTTCAATGGTCAATGCTTCGCTCGTTGACACCGGACGGAGAAAATTCGGAGCTGTCATCGGAGACGATGTCCACACCGGGATCCATACTGCGATCTACTGCGGCAGAAAAATAGCGGCCGGCAGCGAAACTGCCCCCGGGACGGTCGTAAAAAATGATCTTTAACAGAAAAGATATATTTTATGATGAAAATTTCATTGTAAAATACCGTATTTATGGTATATTTCATTTGTACGCAACCTGTATAAACTAATTTGAGGTGAAATTATGGATGTCATCATCTGCAAAACTTCCGCTGATGCGGAGAAACTTGCCGCCCGCATGATCGCGGACGCCATCAACGCCAAACCCGAATTCAAACTCGGTCTCGCCACCGGTGCGACCATGGAAAATGTCTATGCCGAACTCTCCCGGCTCAACAAAGCCGGCGAAGTTGACTTCTCTCAAGTCCGTTCATGGAACCTCGATGAGTATGCCGGTCTGGCTCCGGAACACGATCAGAGCTACCGCTACTACATGAATAAACACCTTTTCAACAATGTCAATATCGACATCCGCAATACCCACCTGCCCGACGGTCTGGCTGCCGATGAAGAAGCCGAAGCCGCCCGTTACGATGACTCCATCGATGAAGCTGGCGGTATTGACCTGTGGCTCGTCGGTATCGGCAAATCCGGCCACGTCGGATTCAACGACCCGGGAACCAGCTTCTCCAGCCGTACCCATGTGGCGTATCTGAATAACACCACCTATGAGCAGAACAAAATTTACTTCAATCCCCCGGAATCCATGCCCCGCCGTGCCTACACCGCCGGTGTCGGAACTGTTCTGGATGCGAAAAAAGTTCTCCAGCTCATCACCGGTGAACGCAAAGCCGCCATCGCCGCCGCCGCTATCGAGGGTCCGATGACTGCCATGATCAGCTCCACCGCCTTGCAATTGCACCCCGATACGGTCATCATCCTTGATGAAGCTGCCGCCGCCGATCTGAAACTCAAAGACTTCTACAAAGAGGTCTTTGAAAACGATCCCAAATGGGCAGCTTACCGCTGAAAATAATTCAAGCTCCCGGAGTTATATTCTGCATCCGGGAGCTTTTCTTTAAATTATTGAGGAAAAAATAACTATGAAAAAAATTCAGGTCAACAGCCGGATCTTCCCGGAACTCGATCCCGGATTTGTTCCCGCCGCCCTCTGGAACCGGGAATACCGCAAACTTGCCGCAAGTGAGAGCGATTCCATTGATATCGCCATTACTCTGGAGCGTGCCAATGGAGCAGTTTCCCGTTTTGACAGCAAACTTCTGGCAGACACTGAGGAAAATCTGCCGCTGAATTTCCGCTATGTCGAAAGAATCGTCAAATTCATGCTCTGGGCATTCGGCGGCAAAACCGTCACCGTCGCCGGAGCCCCGCTCGTCGCCGCTGAATTGGCAAAAGTTTACAGTGCCGACGGTCAGCGTGCCTTTGATTATCAGGTCATGGGTGAACGTATCTACGGCGGAAAATTTGAGGTCAGATCCTGTGCCTATGCCGACGCTATGCCGGAGAAGAAGATCTCCGTGAAACTCGGCGGCAATTTTGAGGGCTGCCGGATCGGATTCGATCTGGGCGGTTCCGACCGCAAATGTGCCGCCGTTATCGACGGCAAAGCCGTACACAGCGAGGAGGTCGTCTGGGATCCCTACTTCCAGAAAGATGTCAATTACCACCGTGAAGGTATCCTTGATTCTCTGCGCCGGGCAGCGGCAAAGCTCCCCCGTATCGACGCCATCGGCGGTTCAGCAGCCGGAGTTTATGTTGACAATCAACCCCGTATCGCCTCCCTTTTCCGGGGCATTCCGGAAGCGGATTTCAAGAGCAAAGTCCAGCCGATCTTCCTTGAGATCGCCAAAGAATTTCCGGGCGTGCCTTTCGTCGTCCTCAATGACGGCGAAGTTACCGCTCTTGCCGGTGCAGTAAGCCTTGAGAAAAATGCCCTTATCGGCCTTGCCATGGGAACCAGTGAAGCCGTCGGATACGTCACCCCCGAAGGAAATCTGACCGACTACCTCAACGAATTGGCTTTCGCCCCTGTGGATTACCGGGAGGATAATCCGCCGAAAGATGAGTGGAGCGGCGATGCCGGTGTCGGTGCGATGTATCTTTCCCAGCAGGCTGTCGGCAGGCTGGTGAAACCTGCCGGTTTCGACTTCCCCGAAGGAACTGCCCTGCCGGAAATCCTGAAACTGGTGCAGAAAGCCCGCAGTGAAAATGATCCCCGGGCTTCTGCGATTTACCGTTCAGTAGGTGTCTATCTCGGTTATGCCATTGCTCACTATGCTGACTTCTACGATCTGGAAAATCTCCTGCTGCTCGGACGTGTTTCCAGTGGAGAGGGCGGCAACGAGATCATCAATGAAGCTGCCAAAGTGCTGAAAGAAGAATTCCCGGAACTTAATGTGGTCATCCATATTCCGGATGAAACTTTCAAACGTCACGGTCAGGCCGTGATCGCCGCCTCCCTCTGACTTACTTTTCTTTTTACAAAAAAAGAAAAGTAAGCAAAAGAAAAACGGAAAGTCGTGCCCTTCGCTTCGCCGGGGCTTGATCGGACGCTTTTTGAAAAAGATATTATGGGGCTGTTGCAAAACCTTGTAGAACTAAGCAACGGTCCTTCTTGTTTTTTCAGGGAGAAAAAAGTTTCTGCTTGAGTAATTGATAATGTCCCAAATTTTGTGAAACCCAAGCAGGAACTTATAAACAAACATTTCTGTTAACGTATGGAATATATCACATAAGTTGTGATTTGTCAAACCGGCAAACACGGGTTCGATCTAACCGGTGGATGCAGTGTGAGGCAAGGTCGCGGGCAAATCAAGGCGGATGAGCAGGAGTGTACTATCGTACATGACTGCGAAAACGTCCGCTGATTTGCCAAGAGATTGCCCGCAATGCACCACCGCAGGAAAGATTTTTCACAAAAAATGAGACAATAACGAGTAATTTAATACATTTTTTATTTGCTCAAAAGTTTTCTTTGAGAAATACATTTTGCCGACGACAACGGAGGAGTTGAGAAGTATTGCCGATTGCGGGAAAGCTGCACCGTGGATTGATCCCGGTGCGAGGGGGAGTCCGGGGGGAAACTTCCCCCCGGATGGCACTTCGCATTAACAATCCAAGCAGCAAGTTCCTCTGACAAGTAAACAAAGAAAAGTTAATTATTCGTAGCGGAGAGCTTCGATGGGGTCGAGCTGGGATGCTTTCCAAGCCGGATAGAAGCCGAAAACCATACCGATACTGGCGGAAACAGCAAAAGCGGCGATCACGGCACCGGGACTGCTTTCCACGGGCCAGTGCAGTTGGCTTTCAATAAAGAGCGATGCTCCGTGACCGACAAGAATTCCGATGATGCCGCCGACAAGACACATCACAACTGATTCAATGAGGAACTGTTTCAGAATATCTTTGCTTCTGGCTCCGACTGCCATACGCAAACCGATTTCTCTTGTTCGTTCAGTAACGGAGACGAGCATGATATTCATGATACCGACGCCGCCGACCAGTAAGGAGAGAAGAGCCACCCCCAGAAGCAAGTTATTCATCAGCGTGGAAGTTTTGTCCATCATTTTCATAAAATCTGCTGCTGAACGGATACGGAAGTCATCATCCTGTGCCGGAACCAGCTGGTGTCTTTCCCGCATCAATGCGGTGATTTCTTCGATAGCGGTCTGCATTTTCTCAGGAGAGACCGCAGAGAATGCAATCTGGTTGATATAAGTGTATTTCGGAATGACCAGTTTATCTTCACGCAGAGCTGAATCCTGTGCCGGATAGAGAGCAACACCGGAAACCGGGAAAGTTGCCCCCGGTTTGCTGGCAAGGGTACTGGTGGTATTGGTCGCCGATCCGTTGACCAGACCGGTGATCCGCATACGCATGGTAGTCCACGGCATGAGAATAACATCATCCTCATCCTGTCCCATCATATTGGCCCCCTTGCTTTTCAGGACTCCAATCACCCGGAAAGTGGTATTGTTGATCCGCATTTCCGTATCAACAGGTGAGTGTCCGTCAAAAAGTTCTTCCACAATAGTGGCACCGACCAGACACACCCGGGCGTTGACATTAACTTCTCTTTCCGTAAAGAAGCGTCCTTCGCCGATCTGCCAGTCTCGGATGCCGAAATAGGATGGTGAAACACCGTACATCTGGGCTGGGATCCAGTTGGATGATCCGAAAATCGCCTGTGCCGATGAAGAACTGACTACAGGAGAAACCAGAGAAACATGGGGACACTCCTGCAGAACAGCTTCAGCATCGGCCGGAAGCAGATATGTCCAGGTGTTTCTGCCCATTTTGATCCCGGATACCCGGCGTAATCCGGGATAGATGACCCCGGAACCGGCACCCATTTGTTCGATGGAAGCCCGGATACTTGCGGATGAACCGGCTCCGATCTCCATCATGGTGATAACTGCGGCAATACCGATGATGATCCCCAGCATGGTAAGCATGGTTCGGGTGGGGTTGCGTAAAAGGGAACGCAGAGCCATCAAAACTGTACCGATGAATTTCATTGTGAAACGCCTCCTTCAAAAAGACCGGAAACGATCTGACCGTCACTCATGCAGATGGTGCGTTTGGCGAATTTGGCAATCGCCTGCGAGTGGGTTACCAGAATAACAGTTATTCCGTCATCATTGAGTTTTTTGAACATATCCATAACTTCGACGCTGGTTTTGGAGTCCAGGTTTCCGGTCGGTTCATCAGCGAAGATCACCGGCGGGCGGTTGATCAATGCCCGGGCGATAGCGACCCGCTGCTGCTGACCTCCGGAGAGCTGTGAAGGGTGATGCCCCGCTCTGGAAACGATACCGACCTCCTCCAGAGCAGCCATGCCCCGGCGTTTTTTCTCTGCCGAACTCAAATTGGAGGTGTATGAAAGCGGCATGATAACATTTTCCAGAGCCGTAGTCCGGGGCAGCAGATTGAAGCTCTGAAAAACGAAGCCGATCTGCTGATTGCGTACTTTAGCTCTCTCATCACCGCTCGCCCTGCCCAATTCTTTACCGTCAAAGAAGTAATCACCTTTGGTCGGGCGGTCGAGACAGCCGAGGATATTCATCAATGTACTTTTACCCGACCCGGAAGCCCCCATGAGAGCGACATATTCGCCCCGGTCGATATTGAGAGAAACCCCTTTGAGGACAGAGATGAATTGATCTCCCAGCGGGTAATCTTTGGTGATGTTGTGCAATTCGATAAGAGCCATGACCGGAAGTTCCTCTGTTATTTGCCCTGAGCTCTTGCCCGGTTGGCGGCAGAACCTCCGCCGCGGACTTTGGTATTGTCCGGTTTCGGCATGAAAGGACTGCTTTTATCTTTGCCTGCCGGAGCGGATGCAACGGCAGTTTCAGTAACACCGTAAACGATCACGTCATTTTCGGAGAAAGGCGGATCGATCAATTCAACTCTGCCGGAGGCACTCAAACCGGTTTTGACCTCCACCGGTTTGATGAAATCTCCCTCGGCGACATAGACGATACGGGCATTTTCGGGGAAGGTTTTATTGCGGTATTCCGGGGCGATGAACCGCTCTTCCGGGTGGAACCGCAATGCGGCATTGGAGACGGTGAGGACATTTTTACGCCGTTCACGGATGAATTTCACATTGGCGGTCAGATAGGGGATAAGTCTGCCGTCTGCGTTATCGGTGACGACTTCCACGATATAGGTAACGACGTTCTGCGACATAGTGGCATTGAGACGGACTTTTTTGACGACACCGGTAAAGGTGGTACCGGGGAAAGTGTCGATGTTGAATTCGACAGGCATACCGACTTTGACATGACCGATATCCGCCTCATTGACGGAGACCCAGACCTGCATTTTCTTGAATTCTTTGGCGATCAGGAAGATGCTGGAAGCACTCATACTGGAGACCACCGTCTGCCCGATACTCACTCTGCGGTCGATGATTATGCCGTCCACGGGGGCGGTGATGCGGCAGTAATCCAGATTGCGTTGAGCTTTGATCAGTGCGGCGTCGGTAATTGCAAGCTGTGCTTTTGCTCTCTCAAGATCAGCCTTGGCGGCGGCGGAATCAGCCTGGGCGGAGATGTAAGCTGCTTCAGAATCGTCATAATCGCTTTTGGAAATGGCTTTTTTGTTGTAAAGTTCCTGAGCCCGTTTCCAGTTGATCCCGGCGAGATTGAGTTTTGCTTCAGCCTGCCGGATGGAAGCCTGGGCGGAAGTGATGGCGGCTTCAGCCTGAAGTTTCTGGGCATTGACCTCTCTCAATGCGGCAGCATAAAGCACATCGTCGATCTGGGCGAGGAGGGTTCCGGCTTTTACAAACGAACCGTAATCGACCGTATTGCCTTCGGCATCTGTCCCGAAAGACATGATTTTACCGGAGACCTGGGCACCGACATTGATCAGCTCCTCCGGCTCAACTGTCCCTGACGCACTTATAGAACTGGTAAGATCTTCTCTGGTAATATTTTCCGTCTTGTAAGAAACGATGATTCTATCCCGGTAAAAGGTTTTATACCCCCACCATGAACCGATTCCGATGATTACAACGACTGCTATCGGCAGCAGCATTTTTAAAGCATTTTTCATAACTCCCCCTGATTGATTAAGATGTTTTTGTAATACAGCTTTATTATTTATAACGTACAACAAGAGAAAAATATTTCATACTCTTAAACATTTTCAAGCAAAAAACACGTTTTTTATCCTGACGACATCCGGATGTTTTTGGCAAATTTGATTGAAAACGAGCCGTTTTCGGATTATATTATGAGATTGTCAAAAAATCTCAAGGAGAAGATTTTATCATGAATATCTTATTTTTCCCGGCAGTGCTGATGATTTCCGGAGCATGCGGAGCGTGGCTTTTCCGCAAATATCCCCGGACAGCGACTGCCCTCGGAGCCGGTCTGCTCTGCGGTGGAAGTGCTTCAGGACTGGCACTGCTTGCCATGCAGTACATCCGGCACGAAAGATTGGTTGCCGGCGACCTTTTTCTGCTGCCGGTACTGCTGCTTTCACTGGCGGCGGCGATCCACTCGATCGGCTATCTCGACGGACACGGCAGTGAAAGAAGCGGCAGTTACTGGACGCTTTTCAACCTGACGACAGCAGCGATGCTCGGCGTGACTCAACTGGAATCCCCTCTGGCATTTCTGCTTGCCTGGGAACTCATGGGAGCGGCAAGTTTCGGACTGGTGATCTTTGACCGGCACAACCGCAACTTTGCCAAAGCCGGCTGGATCTACATGATCGCCTGCCATGCCGGAGCGGCACTGTTGATACTGCTGTTCTTTTTCCCCCACACACCGGGCTGGCTGTTTCTGCTTGCTCTGCTCGGATTCGGATTGAAAATCGGTTTTCCGCTGCTGCACGTCTGGCTGCCGGAAGCCCATCCTGCCGCCCCTGCTCCGGTATCAGCATTGATGTCGGGAGCGATGATCGAACTGGGATTTTTCGGGATCCTCGCCTTTGCGATCGTACCGGAAAAGATCGCCCTTTACGGCTGGGTCTTTGCAATTCTGGGCGTAATAACTGCTCCGGCTGGAATAATTTTTGCTCTGGCACAAAGCAATCTGAAAAAACTGCTCGCCTATTCCAGTATCGAGAATATGGGAATATTGAGTTGTGCATTGGGATTGGGTTTTCTGGGAGCGTTTTACCAGCTCCCGATGATGATGGCAGCAGGATTTGCCGGAGCTGCCGCCCATCTCCTCAATCATGCATTTTTCAAAGGGGCACTTTTTCTGGGGGCCGGATCAGTCTATAAAGCAGCCGGCACACTGGACATGGATGAAATGGGGGGGCTGCTTGCCCGGATGCCCCGAACCGGAGCGTACTTCATCCTCAATTCGCTCTCTCTGTGCGGTCTGCCGCCCTTTTCCGGATTTGCCGGAGAATTTCTCATTTACTGTGCGGCATTTGCGGGATTGTTTTCCGATTCGGTCTGCCTGATCGTGCTTTCCACGGTGATTCTGGTTATCCTCGCACTGACCGGCGGTCTGGCGGCGGCGGCGTTTGCCAAAGCGATCGGGGCGGTATTCTGCGGCGAGCCCCGCAGTGACAAAGCGGCAAATGCTCATGATGTGCCGCTTTTCATGAATATTCCGATACTGGTGCTTTTCCTTTTGAGCTGTGTACTGCTTTTCGTTCTGCCCGAAGCTATTGAGAAGATCATCCCCCAAATCATGCCCGGCTGTGAAGATGAAGCTGTGATCCTTGCCGGACGCATGGCGGCAGTGAGCATGATCTCTTTCACAGCGACAGTGCTTGCGGTGCTGACGCTGGTATTCCGGACGCTGATCGTCAAACGCAACGGGGAAAGAATTTCACCGACATGGGATTGCGGATTCAGCAAACCGACTGCCAAAATGGAATACACCGGAACATCTTTTTCAGCGAATCTGGCAGATTTCTTTGCCGCACTGCTGCATCCGGAGCGTAAGATAGAGCAGCCGCAGGGGATTTTCCCTGCGAAAGCTGAATTGCAGGACGAAACTGAAGATGGCGGTATCCGCTTTTTCTGGCGGTACATATTTACCGGCTTCAACCGTCTGGCAGATAAGATCCACGCTTTGCAGTCCGGCAGTCTGCACTTCTATTTGCTGGTAATAGTAATTGCTCTGCTCGGAATGCTCCTGAATGCTGTTTTGAGGGGGAATTGATCAATGAATATAAATACGTTAACTCACTTGTGCTGTTTTGTTGCGGCACTTTTCCTTGCCCCGCTGCTGCCGGGGATCATCAACAAGGTAAAGGCATTTTTTGCCGGCAGACAGGGGCCGAAAGTCACCCAGCTCTACAAGGATCTGGGCAAACTGATCCGCAAGGAGTGTGTCATATCCTCGACCTCCGGAGGGATACTCAAACTTGCCCCGTCGGTGATTCTGGTTTTCACGGTATTATCGGCAATGCTGCTCCCGGCGGGATTTTTCATGTCTCCGCTGAAATTTGAAGGTGATGCTCTGCTTTTCTTCTACCTTTTGGGGACCTGCCGGATAGCGATGGTACTTGCAGCACTGGATACCGGGTCAAGTTTTGAGGGAATGGGAGCGAGCAGAGAGGTCTTTTTCTCGGCTCTGGCAGAAGCGGCAGTTTTTGCAGTGCTGGCATTTCTTGCTCTCTTTTCGGGGAAACTTTCTCTCTCTCACATGCTCTGCATCAGCGGAGTGGATTCATGGATGGACTTTACGCCGGTAATGCTGGTCATTTTTTCATTGTTCCTCATATTGCTGGCGGAGAATTGCCGGGTTCCCTTTGATGATCCGGAAACCCATTTGGAGTTGACGATGATCCATGAAGCTATGATTCTGGACTATGCCGGGCCGGATTTGGCGGCGATACTTTACAGTTCTTCGCTCAAATTGTGGATTTTTGCCGGTCTGATAACTTCATTGCTCATACCGCCGGGAGTATTTCCGGTGTGGGGAGAGATCCTTTTGAGCTTCGGGGGGATTTTCCTGTGTGCGGTGATCGTTGGCATCGTGGAATCCTCCATGGCCCGTTACCGTTTCCTTAAAGTACCGCCGCTTCTGACTGCGGCACTGGTACTGCCGGTGATAGCGATACTGTTTTACTTCTTCTTTCAGGGGGGTGTGCAATGACACAATTCAATGAATTACTGCTGGCACTGTTTTTTGTCAGCTGTCTGATGATGGCGGTCTCCTGCCGTCTTCTGCACTGTATCCGGCTGGTGGCGATGCAGGGAATACTGCTGGGCATCCTGCCTCTGACCATCTCCGGGACATTCTCATTGGAACACCCGGTAATGTCAGCGGTAAATTTCCTGCTCAAAGGTATCGCCCTGCCGGCACTGCTCTACATGGCAATGAAAAAAGCGGATGTAAAAAGGGAACTTGAACCGGTGGTCGGGTACTCTTTTTCAGCGGCAATAATTTTGATATTGACGCTTTTCAGCTTTTACATCACGAATAAGATGGGTACTCCGGTACACTCTGCACCATTGGCGAATATCGCTATACCGGCGTCATTCACGATGGTGATGACCGGGTTATTCATCATCATCGCCCGCAAGAAGGCACTTACACAGGTGATCGGTTTTCTGGTCTTTGAAAATGGCATCACGCTTTTCGGAGCGGCGGCAATGCGGGAACACCCGGTGATCGTCGAATTGGGAATTTTACTGGACGTACTGGTTTTGGTATTTATCATGGGGATCACGGTTTTCCAGATCAGCCGGGCATTTTCGCACGTTGATGCCGACCGGCTCAATCAGCTGGACGACCTGCCGGACAATGGGGAGGTGCGGTCATGATCATTGCAGCAATAATAATCGTTCCGCTGTTGGCGGCACTGGCGGCATATTTCAGCAAAAGCAGCAGAGCAAGCCGTTATATTCTGGTAACGGCAGCGGTGATCCACACCATATTGAGTGCCTGTCTGCCGGCATTTGGAGAGCCGCTGCACATATTCAGCAATCTGGAGCTTTATCTGGATGACACGGCACTGCCGGTCATTGCAGCGACGACCCTGCTCTTTCTTTTGACCTCGCTTTATATGTTCTCCTGGCTCAAGGAGGATCAGGCAAGGGAAAATCCGGACAAAAGCAGCATGAAACACTCCACATTCATCGCCATAATGCTGGTGTTTCTGACCACGATGACCCTCACCGCTCTGGCACAGGATCTGGGAACTCTCTGGGTGGCAGTGGAAGCAACCACGCTTGCCAGTGCCCCTCTGATCAACTACCGGAGGAGCAAAACCTCTCTGGAGGCGATGTGGAAATACCTTTTGATCTGCTCTGTCGGTATCGGACTGGCACTTTTCGGCACGATGTTGATCGCCGCCTCACTCAATGCGGCAAATCTGGGATTATCCTACGACATTCTCTCGGTGGTTGCCCGTACTGCGAAGTATAATATGATGTGGTTCAAAGCCGGATTCGTCTTCTGCTTTGCCGGTTACGGACTGAAAATGGGGCTTGCACCATTTCACACCTGGATGCCGGATGCTTACAGTGAAGCTCCGGCTCCGGCAGCGGCACTGATATCCGGAAGTCTGGTAAATTGTTCATTTTTAGCGGTCATCCGCATTTGGGAGATCACTCCGGCATCGCTGAAAAGTTCCTGCGGCGGATATTTGAAGTTTTTCGGTTTCTTTTCGCTGATCGTGGCGGCATTTTTCATCATCCGGCAAAAGGACTTCAAACGGATGCTCGCCTATTCCAGCGTGGAACACATGGGACTGCTCATACTGCTGATCGCATACAACCACCACATGATGGCACGTCTGCACCTGATTTCGCATTCGCTTATCAAAATGGCACTCTTTTTGCTGGCTGGCAATATCGTTATGTGTTACCGCACTCAAAGCATTGCTCAAGTCAGAGGACTTTTTGCCCGGCTGCCCAAGAACGGAGCGTTGTGGATCGGCGGATTGCTGCTGATCTGCGGTACGCCGCCGTCACCGCTGTTTTTCACAGAGTGGCAGCTGGTAACTTCCATGGGGATCATACCCGGAACGGCGATACTGCTTTTGCTGCTGATAATTTTCTGCGGCATGGGCTACTGTATGCTCAAAATGACCGAACCGGCAGCGGAGAAGTCTGCCGTTGATGAGAATGTGGAAAAACTTCACACGGTTCCCGGAGCGGCGATCACTCTGTTATTGATGCTGGGTCTGGCAATCGGTGCGATGTTTCTGATGAGGTAATAACGATGAGTGAAAAGAATTATCTTCTGCTTGCCAATGCCTCGATGGCAAAGTTGTCAGATATTCCCCGGCTTGAGATGGGAGACTTCCGTGCGGACTGCCTCCGGGCAGTGAAAGAGGAAAATTGCCGGATCTCCGCATTTTTCGTCCTGCCGGGAGAAGGAAAAGAGGATCTGCTGACGGCGATCCTTGCCGATCCGGAACAGAAAAAATTCCGGATCATGCAAAGTGCAGTCCGGGATGGGAAGTTCCCCTCGCTTACTGCGGAATTTCCGGGATTCAACCGCTTTGAAAGAGAAATTTTTGAAAACAACGGCATCCTCCCGGAAAATCACCCCAATTTGAAACCCCTGCGGTTCACTGGAAAAAATGACCGAATCGGAGAAATGGAATTCTTTTCCATGCAGGGCAAAGCCATCCATGAGGTCGCAGTAGGTCCGGTACATGCCGGAGTTATTGAACCGGGACACTTCCGCTTCCAGTGTATGGGCGAAACAGTCTATTCACTGGAGATCTCTCTGGGCTATCAGCACCGGGGCATTGAAAAGATGCTTACCGGGATGCCGGATAATAAAACTGCCCACCTGATCGAAACTGCCGCCGGAGACAGCTCCATTGCCGCAGCATGGAACTATGCGAAACTTACCGAAGCTCTCGGCGGTATCACCGTTTCAAGCGAAGTTGAAGCCATCCGCCAGTACGCATTGGAGCTGGAACGCTGTGCCAATCATATCGGAGACCTGGGGGCTCTTGCCGGAGATGTGGCGTTTCTGCCCACAGCAAGTTTCTGCGGCAGGATCCGGGGCGAATATCTCAATATGACCGCCGAATTGTGCGGCAACCGTTTCGGCAGGAACTTCATCATCCCCGGCGGCATACGTTTCGGCGTTGACAGCACCCGTCTGGAAAAAATCTCCAAATGGCTGCACCGCATCGCTCCGGAATTGTGGAACGCCTTGGAACTTATGTTCAACTCCCCGACCGTCCTTGACCGTTTTGAAAATACCGGAAGCGTCAGTAAAGATGATGCCCTTGCCCTCGGTCTTACCGGGGTTGCCGCCAGAGCTTGCGGCATTGATATAAATTCAGCAAGAGACCTCCCCGGTAAAAACGCTTTCCCGGAGGTCATCGACTGCCGGAAATTCTCCGGAGACGTCATCTCCCGGGCGGCAGTGCGTTATGAGGAGCTGAAAAAATCCCACGATTTCCTTTTCGGCAATTTTGATGACTTCAAGACCAGCATCTCTCCGGCAGAGAGAAAAAATCCCGCTCTGGCAAATGATGCCATCGCGGTTGCTGTCACCGAAGCATGGCGTGGCGAATTGTGCCACGTCGCCGTCACCGGAAACAGAGGGGAGATAAAAATGCTCAAGATCGTCGATCCATCCTTCCACAACTGGGAGGGTTTGGCTATGGCCCTGCGTAATGAGGAGATCTCCAATTTCCCCATCTGCAACAAAAGTTTCAACCTCTCCTATTGCGGACATGACCTTTAAGGAGGAATAAAATATGTGGAATTCACTTAAAGCCAGATTGCGTCAGGGATACCGTACCGGCAAATTCCCGGCAGTTCCTCCGGTACTGCCCGACCGTTTCGCCGGACGCCCGGAGATCGACCTTGATAAATGTACCAACTGCGGTCAATGCCGTGCAGTCTGCCCCACCAAAGCTGTATTGGAACTTAACGGCAAAGCTGCTATTGATACCGGCAAATGCCTTTTCTGCGGCAGATGCGTGGAAACGTGCAGTGCCAAAGCTGTAACATTGGGCAAAGAGTACCGTTTATCGGCAATGACCAGAAATAATCTTATTGCCGGCGGCAAACCCTATACTCCGGAAAAAGCGATCGACCGCAAATTTGTGGATTTCTGCGGCAAGTCGCTGAAAATCCGTCAGGTTTCCGCCGGGGGGTGTGCCGGATGTGAATTGGACTTCAACGTGTTGAATACCCTTGCCTGGGATATGGGCAGATTCGGCATTCAAGTCGTGGCTTCCCCCCGTCATGCGGACTGTATTTTAGTTACCGGCCCGGTCAGTGAAAATATGCTGGCGGCACTGAAAAAGAGTTATGATGCCGCCCCCCGTCCGGTCTGGGTGATCGCCTGCGGCTGCTGTGCGATCTCCGGAGGGATCTTCGCCGGAAGTCCGGTCTGCCATGACGGAGTGGAGAAGATTTTGAAACCCGATTTGTATGTACCCGGCTGTCCGCCGCACCCGGCGACGTTACTGGAGGGTATTCTGCGGCTGATGGGTAAAAAATAATGAAAGGATGCTCCTGATATATGAAAAAAGAAGGTTTTTCCAGTCAAATCGGTTTTGTTCTTGCCGCTGCCGGCAGTGCCGTTGGTTTGGGCAATATCTGGCGATTTCCCTATCTGACAGCCAAATACGGAGGGGGAATATTTCTCATCACCTATCTGGTACTGATGCTGACATTCGGCTATGCCCTTTTGATCTCGGAAAACTGCATCGGCAGAATGACCGGCAAAAGCCCCATAGGAGCATTCCGGGATCTCTGCCGGGGTAAAGGCACTCTCGGTAAAATCATCTCTCCCGGAGGCTGGATCAATGCCATTGTTCCGATGCTTATTTTGCCCTATTACTGCGTTATCGGCGGCTGGGTGTGCCGGTATGTATTCTCCTTTGCCACGACCCCGGTAAGCCAATTCGGTACGGCGGAAAATTCCGGGACGTACTTCACTGCTTTTATCGGTTCGACCTGGACACCGATCATATTTTTCCTGATTTTCATGCTGATAAGTGCGTTGGTGGTCTGTTTCGGTGTGGAAAAGGGGATTGAAAGATTCAATAAGATCCTGATGCCGGGATTGATACTTCTGATCGTAGGCATCTGCATCTACTGCATGTTCCTGCCCAATGCGAAAGAGGGTTTGATCTACTACCTCAAGCCGGATATTGAAAAATTCAGTTACCGGACGGTGGTCGAAGCTATGGGACAGCTCTTTTTCTCGCTCTCGATCGCCATGGGGATCATGATCACTTACGGTTCTTACATGAGACAGGAGGATGATCTGGTATCAAGCGTGAATCATGTGGAACTTTTTGACACGCTGGTTTCTTTCCTTGCCGGATTGATGATCATCCCGGCGGTGGTGGCATTCGGCGGGGCAAAGGCTGCCGGCAATGCCGGCCCCGGCTTGATATTCGTTACCATGCCGCAGGTATTCGGCAGTTTCACCGGCGGTCAGATCGTGGGTTTTGTCTTCTTCACGCTAGTCCTGTTTGCGGCGGCGACCAGTGCGGTATCGCTGCTGGAAACCAATGTGCATACCATCATGCAGGAGCTGCATTTGAGCCGCAAAAAGGCTCTGATCCTCTGCCTTTTGGAAGTTTTCATTATCGGCACAATCACCGTTCTGGGAGCAAGTGTCCTGAAAAATTTCCATCCGCTTGCGTACATAGAAAGTTTCCAAAATTACGACATTCTCGATACGCTGGACTTTATCAGCAACAGCGTTCTGATGCCCATCGGAGCGATATTCACGACGCTTCTGGTACTGCTGGTGATCGGGATCAAAAATATCTGCAAAGAGATCAAGCATCCGGAAAAGATGTGGTACAGAGAGTGGGTATTCCGCTTTTGCATGGTATTTATCGTCATTCCATGCCTTTTGATCGTACTGCTCAACGCCACCGGGATCCTGCACTGACCGGTAACGATCAGAGGATATCCAGCGGGAAATTTTCCCAGCTCCGGCAATACCAATCAGCTGTTTCGGCAAGTTTTTCCGGAGCTTTTTCACTGGCATCATAGACGGCAGCAACGGCGAATCCGGCATTTTTAGCGGTATTTGCGGCGTAGAGAGCATCCTCGAATACGATCGTTTCGTGAGGTTCAGCTCCCAGAAGCCCGGACATTTCAAAGAAAATTTCCGGGCTTCTTTTGGATGTTTGGCGGTCGGCACAACTGAAAACCGCCTCAAAATGCTCCTGTAATCCGACTCTTTTCAAAGCACTTTCCACCAGACCGTTTTCCGTGGCGGTAATGATCCCGGCGGGGATATTGCGGAGCTTCAAAGTTTCAAGGATTTTGCTCACTCCGGGCTTGAGAGAGACCTTTTCCCGGTAAAATTCCTCTACGATCTGCCACGTTTCACAACAGGCATCATCCAAAGAGATATCAAGGGAAAATTCTTTTATGACATATTCGATGGCACTGCGTATGGAAATAACTCCGAGCTTCCCGTCCAAATCGATATTTTCATCAATTCCGTGCCGCAGAAGAAATTCACGGCAGAGACTGCTCCAGATGTGCATACTCTCCAATAAAGTGCCGTCCAGATCAAAAATCGCCGCCTTGAAACCCATAATAAAAATCCCCTTTTCTTTACTCCGGCTTAAAATAGCACGGCAAAGGCAGTTTTGCAAGCTCTTTTTCAGAGGAAAAAAGTTCCGGGGGGTTGATAAAAAGCAAGTTGAGTGATATATTTATCAAATGATAGGGAATTATGCAAAAAACATTAACATAAGGTTGTTTTTAAGATCATGAAATACGAAGCTGTAATCGGTCTGGAAGTACACACCCAGGTTCGCAGTGCCAGCAAAATGTTCTGCTCCTGTGCCAATGAATTCGGTGCCGAACCCAACACCAACGTCTGCCCCGTCTGCATGGGCTATCCCGGCGTCCTGCCCGTCCCCAATAAAGAGGCGATCCACGCCACGGTCAAAGCCGGTCTGCTCACCGGATGCACCATTGCCAAATTCAGCAAATTCGACCGCAAAAACTACTTCTATCCGGACATGCCCAAAAATTACCAGATATCCCAGTACGATCTGCCCTTTTGCTCCAATGGAAAGATCCACCTCTCCGGCACCGGCTTTTCCGGAGCTGAATTGCCCGACAAAACCGTCGGCATCACCCGTATCCATCTGGAAGAAGACGTCGCCAAACTGACACACTTTCACCATGACAGCGGAGTGGATTACAACCGGGCGGGAGTTCCTTTGATGGAGATCGTCGGCGAGCCGGATTTACGCAGTGCCGATGAAGCTTATGCTTATTTGTGCAGCCTCAAAGAGATCATGCGTTTCGGAGAGATCAGCGACTGCGACATGGAAAAAGGTCAGATGCGGTGCGACGTGAATATCTCTCTGCGTCCGGTCGGTCAAAAGGAATTCGGTACCAAAATCGAACTGAAAAACCTCAACAGCTTCCGTGCCGTACACCGGGCGATTGATTATGAGATCGAGCGTCAGGCCGAATTGCTCGATCAGGGTGTCACTTTGCGTCAGGAGACCCGCGGCTGGAACGATGACCGCGGCGAAAGTTATCTGATGCGTACCAAAGAATCCGCCCATGACTACCGTTACTTCCCGGAACCCGACCTCATGCCGGTAACATTCACCGATGAGGAGATCGAAGCCATCCGTGCCACGCTTCCGGAATTGCCCGATGCCAAACGCAAAAGATTCTGCGATGATTACGGTCTGACCGCCTACGATGCCGAAGTGCTTACTGCCGACAAACTCCTTGCCGCCTACTTCGATCAGGCTGCAAAACTGGTCAAAACTCCGAAACAGGCGGCGAATTGGATCATCACTTCATTGCTGGCACTCACCGGTGAAGCCGGTATCAGCGTGAATGAATCTCCGGTCACCCCGGAAAAACTTGCCGGTTTGATCAATGCCATTGATTCCGGGAAGATCAACGGCAAAATCGCCAAAGATGTCTTTGCCGAGATGTTCGCCAGCGGCAAGGATGCCGATACGGTCATCAATGAGAAAGGTCTTGCTCAGGTCAGTGATTCATCCGCCATCTCTGATGCAGTAGCCCAGGTGCTTGCCCAATTCACCAAACAGCTGGAGGAATACCGCTCCGGCAACGGCAAGATCCTGCAGTTTTTCGTCGGTCAGGTGATGAAACTTACCAAAGGCAAAGCCAATCCCGGCATGGTCGTTGCTGAATTGAAAAAACAACTTGGAGAGTAATTCGTTGTGATCATCTCCGGACCTTTCATCATTCTGGATAAACGTCCGTACAAAGAAGCGGCCCTGCTGCTCCGGGGAATAAGTCCTGATTACGGCAGAATATCATTTATTCTGCACGGTGGACAATCCATGAGCAAATCGGCACCGCAGGCGGATATTTTCCGGGAGGTGGAAGTCGAGTTTGAGGATGACGGCAGCGGCAGAGAACTTTTCACTGCCAAAAGAATGGAAACTCTGCTGGATTTCTCCGGTATCGCTGACGATCAGAGAAGTTACCGCATGGCAGGCAGAATTGCTGCTTTCCTGCTCAACAATATGCCGCCGGGTGATGTGCAGCTGCACACCTACGAGGCGGCAAAATCGGTATTTTCCAATCTGGCGAAACTGGATAACGGACATGAAAGATGGTCTTTGATCCAGTGTTCGGTGGTTTTGAAAAGTGCCTTTCTCTATGAAAACGGGATGCTTCCGGAAGCGGTTCAGCCGGAACAGAATGAATTTCTGGAAAATCTCGTGGCTTCCGGCGTGGATAACTCCCCTTTGCCGGAGTGTCCGGAAAGATACTGGGATATTCTCAACAACTGGCTCAATGAATTGATCGCCTTTCACCAACTGAAAAAATAGTTTTAAGGAGAATTATGAAACATCTTTTCCTGCTTTCCGCCTTGCTCACACTGCTTTTCATCTCCGGTTGCACAACCACTGTCACCGGCAGAGACGGCAATACCTATGAAGCTTTGAGCAAAAGCCAGATCGAACACCTGATCCTGATCTCCCGGGCTTCTCTTGCCGACAGCCGGAAAAAGGGAATGGTCTCCAAAACTGAATATTACGATGCCTTGCACAATGAACCGCAGGTAAAAATAGATTACACCGGAGATAAATTCGGCATGGCGAAAATAATCTGGTTCACAAGGGGAAGAAAACTGGAATTCACCTACGAGGATGATCTTACGGAGGAAATTATCCGCAAATGTTCCTTTTCCACCAGCTTCATCCCCCCGGAACACCGGAAAATACAGCCGGATAAATCCATCCGCGGACACTGACAGCATACACAGGAGAATATCTTATGATCTCAAATGATAAATTGATTTCACTGGCAAAGCAGTACGGTACTCCGTTATTCGTCTATGACGGAGAATTGATGCTGGAGCGTTACAATGACCTTTTCCGCTTCATCCCCTGCGACCGTCTGCATATCCATTACGCCCTCAAAGCGAATTACAATCCGGCATTGCTCACGCTTCTGCGGGATGCCGGAGCCGGGATCGATGCGGTCAGCCCCGGCGAAGTGGTACTGGCTCTCGCTCTGGGATTTGCCCCGGAAAAGATCATCTACACCGCAAATAATATGACCGACGCTGAATTTGACCGGGTAATGAAAACCGGAGTCACCGTCAATATCGGTTCACTCTCCCGGCTGAAAAAGTGTGCTGCCAACTATCCGGGCAGCCGGATCTGTCTGCGATTCAACCCCGATGTCTGCGATGGAGACAATGTGATGACCATGACCGGGGGAGATTTGACCAAATTCGGTATTCTGCTGGACGATGCCGATGAAGCAAAGAAGATCGCTGATTCCGGAAATCTGCACATCATCGGTCTGCACGAACACACCGGCAGCGGTCTCCAGCACGCTGAATCCGTCCTCAAAAGCATGGATAATTTAATGGCTATCGCCACCAAAGAGCGTTTCGGAGAATTGGAATTCCTCGACTTCGGAGGCGGTTTCAAAGTCCCGTACAAGGATGATGAAAAAGCGATCGACTATGTTTCCATGGGCAGACAGATCGCAGAAAAATTTGAGAATTTCTGCGAAAATTACGGCAAAAAACTGCTGATGCGTTTTGAACCGGGCAAATTTTTAAGTGCCCAGTGCGGCAAACTTGTCGTCGAAGTCAACACGATCAAACACAACCGTACCCGTACTATTGCCGGATGCAATTCAGGATTTCCCCAGCTCATCCGTCCGGTGCTGTACGGAGCTTACCACAAAATCGTCAATCTGACCAATCCGGCAGGCAGCCCCCAAATATATGATATTTGCGGCAACATCTGCGAAACCGGTGACCGCTTCGCTGAACAGCGGGAATTGCCCGAAATCCGTGAATATGACCTGCTCGCCATCGAAAATGCCGGAGCTTACTGCTACTCAATGGGTTCAGTATATAACCTGCGTCCGATGCCCTCCGAAGTCGTCCTCAATAACGGCGAAGTGATCGACTTCCGCAGGGCCCTGACCGATGAAGAATTGACCGCTCAAATCCTGCGTAAATAAGCTTGCGAGGTGAAATTATGCTCCATGGTGTCCTTGATCCCCAGCCGGGAATACTGGCTTTTGCCATCTTTGACGATAACAAATTGCTCGGCAAATACTCTCTGGCAATGCACCCCAGAGATGCTTCACACCTTCCGGTTTTCGTTGCGGAAAAATGTGCTGAATTGAATTTGGAATTGACCGGCATCACCCGCTGGAGTTTCGGCAGCGGCCCGGGAAGTTTCACCTTTCTCCGGGTGGTTGCGGCTCTGGGGGCAGGCTGGGCCGCCGCCAATGACAATATCCGTTTCCGCTGTGTCCCCGGTGCCATCGCCGCCGCCGGAGCTTTGAAGCTTGCCGAAAATGAGAAAGCCGGCATTCTCTACGACGGCAGAAACAAAGAAATGCTCTGTTTTACCATCAAAAAAGTTAACGGAGTCCTCATCCCTGCCGGTGAAGAATTGATCCTGACCGCCCCGGCGGCACTGGAATACTTCCAAAAAAATCCGATGCGGCTTGCCGCATTCCCGGCAGATGAAGCGGTGTTGAAAAAGTATCTTGCAGATAAAGTTCCTCTGGAGATCATCACCCCCGATCTCAGTGCCATCGCCGCCGCTCCCGGTGAATTTGACAATGATGCCGACAAAATGTGTTACATCCGTCCGGCTGTAACCACGGTATGATCGCTGATTATGAATCCTACCGAACCGATCTGGAGCGTCAGTGCAGTAAACAAGGCGGTCAAGGACACCCTTGAAAATGCTTTCATGCCCTTCTGGATGGGCGGCGAAGCAGGTTCTCTGCTGCTCCACCGCTCCGGTCACGCCTACTTCCAGATGAAAGACGAAACAAGCCAGATTAAGGTCTGCTGGTTCGGCGGTGCCGCCAAATGCCGGGAACTGGGCGTGGAAAACGGTTCCATGGTGGAGGTCTGGGGCAATCTTTCGGTCTATGATCCCCGGGGCGAATATCAATTCAACGTCAAAAAACTCCGCCTTGCCGGTATCGGATTATTGCAGCAGCGTTTTGAAATGCTGAAAAAAAAGCTTGAGGCAGAGGGGATTTTTGACCCTGCCCGGAAGAAACCCATTCCGTCTCTCCCCCGCAAGATCGGAGTTATCAGCAGTCCGAGTGGAGCGGCGGTAAGGGATTTCCTGCAAATACTCAACCGGAGGTTCCCGGATGTGGAGGTAAAAATTTTCCCGGCACAGGTGCAGGGGGCAACTGCCGCAAAAGAACTCGCCGCCGGGATAGAATTTTTCAACCGCCCAGGTCAGGCGGAGGTGATCGTCATCACCCGCGGCGGAGGAAGCATGGAGGATCTCTGGTGCTTCAATGAGGAGATCCTCGCCCGTGCCGTCGCCGGAAGCAGAATCCCGGTCATCAGTGCTGTCGGTCATGAGATCGACTTCACCATCTGTGACTTTGCCGCCGATTTGAGAGTACCGACACCATCCGCCGCCGCCGAATTGGTCATCGGCAGACACGATGAGATCAGAAACCGGATCGACCGGGCATTGAAAGATATGAATTATCTGCTGCTCAATCGCTGTGCGTATGAGAAGTCCCATATCGAGCATCTCGCCTCCCGTATCGCCGTCTTTGAGCCGAAACATCTGCTCAACAGCCGCTGTCAGAGGATCGATGAATTGGAGATGCGTCTGGAATCCGCCTTGAAACTGCATCTGACTGCCGCCAAAGGCAAAGTAGATACTCTTTCTGCCGCTTTGCAGACCCTTTCTCCGGAGCGTCAGCTTGAACGCGGTTACGCCATGGTGCTTTCCGGAGACGGCGAAAAAGTGATCACTTCCAGTGTCATCCCCCCGGAAACCGATCTGCTTTTGCGTTTTGCCGATGGGAAAGTGAGGGCTAAAACCGTATGAAACTGCATTTCCTGACCCGTTACAGCTCTCTGGGGGCATCCAGCAGATTGCGTTTTTATCAATTCATCCCCTTTCTGAAAGAAGCCGGTATCGACGTATCCTGCGACAGCTTCTTTGACGACAGCTATTTGCAGAATCTTTACGCCGGAAAGAAACGTAAAATATTTTCTTTATTCAAATATTACCATTCCCGGCAAAAGCTCCTCAAAAGCATCCCCGACGGCACTCCGGTGGTCATCGAGTATGAATTATTCCCTCACCTGCCCTGCTGTATGGAAAGAGGATTCCTGAAAAAACACCCGTACATCCTCAACTTCGACGACGCCGTGGATCTGCACTATCAGAAAATACCGTTTCTGAAGAACAAATATCCGCAGCTGATCGCCGATGCCAAAGGAATCATCGTCGCCAATGATATGCTTATGGAAAAATTCGGTAAGTTCAATTGCAACATCATCAAAATACCGACCATCCCTCCCGCTTCGATCACTCCCGGCAGCAGCAAGCCGGAGAAATTAACCCTCGTCTGGACGGGCACTCCCGTGACCGCCCCCTTTGTCCGGGTGTGTGCCAACGCCTTGACAGAGGCGGCCAAAAAAGTTGATTTCGAATTACTTACCGTCGGAGCTGAGATCAAAATAGATGGAGTAAACTGCCGTTTCATCCCGTGGTCACAAGCTAATGAAGCAGATGCTTTGCGTCAGGCTCACGCCGGGATCATGCCCCTGCCGGACACCGCTTTTGCCAGAGGGAAATCAGCTTACAAACTGATCTGTTACCTCCGTTCCGGGATCCCCGGTATCGCTTCACCGGTGGGTGAAAACTGCCGGGTGATAAGTGACGGGGTAAACGGTTTCCTTGCCGGGGACGATCAAAAGTGGTGCGAAGCGATTTTGCAGCTTTCCGATCCGCAGATAAGAGAGAAATTGAGCTGCAATGCGGAAAACTCCGGCAAAGCGTACGGCTTACCGGAAAATGCCGGAAAATTGATTGATTTCCTCAATATTCAGCTCAATCCGGCTTCCAAAATGAAATCGTGATATGAAACAGCTTTTCTTTATGATACAAGCACTTGAAAAATCCTGTTTCGAGTGCTATATTATATCTCATTAGTTTTTCATCTTGATTTGTTTTTGGTAAAATATATTGTTGTCAAGCGGGCGGAATCGTTTTTTATGCCCGGAGAAATGAGGATTTTTTGAAAAATGGGTAGATTGTTTCTGGTAGTAGGATTGGTAATAAGTTCCTGCTTTCTCGTCAATTTTCCGATCGTTTACAGCTATCTTACGCTTTTGAGCGTACTTATTCTGGCTCTGATGGCATTCTGCTATCGCACCTACGACAACAAACACAACTTCTCCTGCGATGTGATCATCCCGGCATACAACGAGGGTGAACACATCTTTGAGACAGTCAAAAGCGTGATGCAGTCCAATTATCAGAATTTCAACGTGATCGTCATTGATGACGGTTCCGCAGATGACACCCGTTACTGGATCAAAAAAGCCCAGGAGATGTTCCCCGACCGGGTCAAAACCGTCCTTTTCGATCAGAACAGGGGCAAAAAACATGCCCTCGCCGCCGGAATCAGAGAATCCAATTCCGATTACATCGTTACCATTGACAGCGATAGCGTTATTGACAAAGACGCTCTTTACAATATTCTCTGTCCTTTCGCCCACCAAAATATCGGTGCGGTCGCCGGTGACATCCATGTGCAGAATCTTGATAAAGGCATCATCCCCAAAATCATGGATGTTATTTTCATCTACGCCTACGAGCTTTTCCGTTGCTCCCAGAGCCGTCTGGGGTCAGTCCTCTGCACCCCCGGAGCTTTGAGTGCCTACCGCCGCAGTGCTTTGGAGCCGCTGCTGGACACCTGGCTCGCCCAGAAATTCCTCGGTCACGCCACCGCCATCGGTGAAGACCGGGCATTGACCTGCCTGCTTATCCGCAACCACTGGGATATCGTTTATCAGGAATCCGCCATGGCTTATACCAACATGCCGGAAAAATACCGTGACCTCTGCAAAATGCTCCTCCGCTGGCTCCGCGGCGATATGCGGGAGAATATCATGCTCACGCCCTTTATCATCAAAAACATCTCTTTCCGCAATGTCAAATCCATCGGATTGCTTTTCCACTTCACCGTATTCAACATCGGCACTTTTGCTCCGGCGGTGCTGTTCCCGATCCTGATCGTTTACTACGCCTGCAACTTCCATGAATTTCTCATCGTCGGGCCCTGTCTGGGGATGATCGCTCTGATGTGGACGATCCTGCCGACCTTGATCTACATGCGGAAAAAGTCATTCAAAAATGCCTTCCACTCCATCACCTACACTGTATTCACGCTGACTCTGCTCTCCTGGATCCCCGGTTACGCCCTGCTGACCATGAATAACAACAGCTGGCTCACCCGCAATGCCAAGAAGAAAAAGAACAAGCAAGTCCTGATCCGGAATCAGGAGCTTTCCTGACCTGAATAAAGCGGGGGGGGCAAAGTCCTCTACTGCATTCCGGATTCTCAACACATGAAACAGTATCAGAAAATGGTAAAACTGGTCGCCATCGGCAAGATGCGTGACCGTTTTTTTGATGCCAAATGTCAGGAATTCCTCACCCGTCTGCAAGGTTACGGAAAGTGTGAAACAGTTATTCTGCCGGATTCAGATATCGCCGGAGAGGGTAAAGCCATTCTCCGGGAACTTGACCGGGACAAAGGAGCGATGGTCATTGCTCTTACCGAAGAAGGTAAAGAATTCACCACCGGAGAATTTTCCGCATTTTTAGGCGGCATCGACCGTAAAATCGTTTTTATTATCGGAGGCCCTTTCGGACTTGCTCCGGAGGTAAAACAGCGGGCAGACAAACTCTGCGCCCTGTCCAGAATGACCTTCACCCACGAAATGGCACGGATGATCTTCCTTGAACAGCTCTACCGGGCATTGAATCTGCTCAATGGCGGAGCGTATCATCACTGATTTTGCCGGAAAAAAGTTTACGGTATTGATCCGGAGATATTCCGAAAAGATGTTTGAATCTCCGGCTGAAATGATAGCGATCCATATATCCGAAACGCATCGCCGTATCCGTTACTGATGCGGAAAAAGTCACCATATATTCCGCTGCCCGACGCAATTTGAAGTGTTCCAGATAATTTTTCGGCAGCATTCCGGTATGACGGAGAAATTCCCGCCGCAAACGGTCACAGGATATCCCCCGCAATTCAGCAAGTTCAACCACGCTCCACCAATGTTCAGGCGGTGATGTGTGAATTGTTTCCAGCAAAGATTCCATCGGAGATGAATTTCTGCCGGCGGAAACTTCCAGAAGCAGCTGCTGCAATTCAAGAGCCGACTTGAGCCATGCATTGGGAGATAATGACCTCGCCGTTTCTATCACCGGCACCAGACGACGGACACTGCCCAAATGCACCACTCCGGAAGTGAGCAAACCGCTTTTTACCATAAAATCCGGCACTCTGCCGCAGAAACATATTGCGTCTTCGCAGTAATCAAATCCATCACAACCACCGTAAAGATGCCATTGCCCCGGACAAATCAAAACCGCATCTCCGGGAGAAACTTCCCATGTTCTCGAACCGATACGCAAACGCCCATGTCCACTGAACATGTGACTCAATGAATAAAATTCAAACCGGCGATCCTCCATCTTTTCCATGGAGATCGGTCCGCTGGCAGCCCCGATGGAACCATTGATGATCCACAATCCGTATTCCCTTGCCGCTTCCGGCATCCGGGCAATCAAACGGTGCAGACGCGGTGTTGAAGTGATTTTAACTTTTTTGTCATCCATTATACAACTTTTATCCATCCGCTTTTGCTTTTCACGGTGTATAATATAAATGTGTTACCAATTTTTTTCAAGGAGAATCATCATGGAAGAAAAGAAAATCAAAGTTGCTGTCATCGCCAATGGCGGCCGTGCCAGCTGTGTAGTCGGCAATCTGCTCCGGGATTCAAACCGCAATGTGGAAGTTATCGCGGTGTATGATCCGGACAAAACGGAAATGGAATACTTCTGCAATAAACACCAGATCAAAAATGCAAAATTCTGCTCATCCAGCAGCGAAGCGATCAATACCCCCGGCGTCGAATGGGTCATGGTATTCTCTCCCAATGCCTTCCATAAGCAGCATATTCTGGAAGCTTTCGCTGCCGGAAAACACGTTTTCAGCGAAAAACCGCTGGCCACCGGCATCGATGACTGCAAAGAAATCTACCTTGCACATCAGAAAAGTGACCGGCTTTTCGCTACCGGTTTTGTTCTGCGGTACGCCCCTATTTACCGCAAAGCAAAAGAATTGCTCGACAGCGGCAAGCTCGGCAGACTTATGAGCATCGAAGCCAATGAAAATATCACCCCGGGACACGGCGGATATATCGTCTGCAACTGGCGCCGTCATACTTCCGTTTCCGGCCCGCATATTCTGGAAAAGTGCTGCCACGACCTCGACCTGATCAACTGGTTCTGCCAATCCCTCCCCTCGCAAGTCGCTTCATTCGGCAAACAGGACTTTTTTACTCCTGCCAATCAGGAACTTGAGGACAAATATTCCCGTGACCGCTTCCTGCAATGGCGGGATCCGCACCGGGCGACCACTCCGTTTTCCGGCGACAATGATATGAAAGACAATCAGGTAAGTATTGCCCGTTACCGCAACAACATTCTGGTCTCATTCAATGCCACAATGTGCAATGCCATCCCCGAAAGACGTATGGTTTTTCACTGCACCGAGGGCAGTATGATCCTCGAACTGTATTCCAGCACCCTTAAATACCGCACCCTTGCCGATGACGGAGAATACGTCATCAATTACGCAGGCGACGGTCATGGCGGCGGCGATGACTACATCATGAAGGAACTTTACGAATCAATGTGTACCGGAATTGTCCCAAAATGCAGCGGCGATGAAGGTTTGGAAAGTGCTGTTTTCGCTCTTGCCCTTGATCAGGCTGCCGAAACCGGTTCCATCGTCGACCTCGAACCCATCTGGCAAACCCTCAACCGCTGACTTACTTTTCTTTTTACGAAAAAAAAGTTTGATAAAAACACGGCACGCCTCGTTGGGCGTGCCGTGAAAGGTATTGAAGGCGACTGCCCATACAAATCATCATTACCGCTTTTCAGGAATGACTTCGAGCCAGTACGAATTGGGCACAGTGGTCATAACGAATACATCCCTATTGGTGATCTTTGCGTTTTTGAATACGCATATTGTGCATACGTTCAGAAAAGCCGCCGTTATCCAAAAATGAGGCGGCTTTTTTCTCGATCTGCCGCTTTAAAAAGTAACTCGCCGTATCAATAAGTAACAGCACTGCATTGGCAACCAGTACGGATTTGTACGGAATGGTACGGATTGGTACGGAGGTATGAATTTCAGCCCATACAATAAATTCTCTGAATTCTTTTTTGCAACTTATGCGGCGTTTGATAAACTCAAGATAGAGTAAATCATCTTTGAGCCACTGTTGTTCGCAGTGCTGTCGCAGATAATCCTGATAATCCAGTTTGAGTTCTTCCAGAGAAGCCCGGGCAACATTGTAAAGATTAAGTTCCAGTTTGGCGGATGTAGCAGCATCAACAGAACCTTCAGCAATATTCTGCACTCCGGAACGTGCCGCCTGTACCATTTGATCGCAGGTGCGGCTTTCCGCTGGAATATATAATTCAACAAAACGCACGGTAATATCATAAATCAACTGTGCCAGTTGAAAAGATTTCAACCGGCGATATCCGCCCGACGGCAACAATAAATCTCCGTACATCTCCGTACACATCCGTACTTCTCCGTATAACATCACCGCTTTTCAGGCAGGATTTCCAGCCAGTAGTTGTTGGGCACACTTGTCATAACGAATATATCCCCATTACCGCTTTTCAGGCACGACTTCTAACCAATAGTTATTGGGCTCAGCAGTCATAACGAATATATCCCCATTACCGCTGTTCTGGCACGACTTC
>SUWD01000059.1 GCA_015061685.1 Lentisphaerota bacterium
CCGAGCGGCGAGGCCGCTCTCCCGCGGCCGCAGGGAGATATACAAAAACAAATCAACCTTACTCGCAATCACGAGTAAGGCAAAGCCGACGGAGTGATGGAGAGCGTGGCCTCCGGAAAATCGACTGAAACCGCCGAGGGCGAAGCCCGAGCGGCGAGGCCGCTCTCCCGCGGCCGCAGGGAGATATACAAAAACAAATCAACCTTACTCGCAATCACGAGTAAGGCAAAGCCGACGGAGTGATGGAGAGCGTGGCCTCCGGAAAATCGACTGAAACCGCCGAGGGCGAAGCCCGAGCGGCGAGGCCGCTCTCCCGCGGCCGCAGGGAGATTTTTTGGAGAAGAAAGAGATTGCCCGCAATGCACCACCGCAGGAAAGATTTTTCACAAAAAATGAGACAAAATCTTTTTGTTTTTAAGGATAAGAATATAAATGGGGGTGTGACAAAATTACCCTAAAATGTTACAATTTTACTCTTGTAAATTTGAGGAGTTGTGTGTATAATATATAGCGTAGGCAGAAAAAGTATTCTGAAAATGCAAAGTGTTACAGGCAGTTGCGTTTTTTTATGAATGCTTGATCTCAAGTAAGTTGCAAATAAAAAAGGAGGAAAGAAAATGAAACGTAACGCAACCCGAGAAAATTTACTCCTGCCGGCAGGAGTAAAGCAGTACTGCTTTACTCCTGCCGGCAGGAGTAAAGCAGTACTGCTTTACTCTTATTGAGCTTCTCGTTGTCATAGCAATCATCGCTATTTTAGCGGCGATATTGCTCCCCGCCCTTAATTCCGCCCGGGAGTCCGGCAGAGTCGCAAGCTGTATCAATAATCAAAAGCAGATCGGTCTGGCATTTGCCGGTTATTTGGACAGTAATGATGCCTGGTTTCCTAAACATAGTGGTAATACCTGGCAGGGGGAAGGCAATGGCCAATACTGGACAGGCATGTTCTATTTGCAGGGATATCTTCCCCTGAGTGTTTTTATTTGTCCTACTCATGCCGGTTTATCTCATGTCGAGCCGGGAGGAGAACGTTCCGGCAATGTTGTGCAAACTGCGAACAGTTACGGTTACTCATACTATGATAAAGGTTGTCCGGGACATGCTTCGGGGACAAAGGCCGTTAACGTAAAAGCCCCGTCAAAACTTTATATCATAATGGATGCCGCAACAAGGTATGATTTGACTGGCGGTGATTTGAGTGTCATTAATCACAGACATGGGGGGTGGACTGGGGGAACTGCCGCCGGTCCGATGGCACGACACGGCGGTAACAGAGTTAATGTTTTACATCATGACGGACATGTCGCCACATACGTTGTTGATATGAATAATCCATTCAATGTGCTTGGTAATGCCCGTGATGTAAGTCCTCTTGTTCCGGAAGCATGGTATGTTACCGGAGAACGCATCCAGTAAACGTTTCAGAAAAATGATTTAACAGGGGAATTTTTATGAAAAAAGTAATGGTATGGGCTTTTTGTGCCCTGACGGCGGCAGTTTATGCACAGGATGCGTTTGATGATCTTGAGCAGAGCAAGTGGTTGAATTGGAACACAAAAGAGTCCAAAGTGCAATATAAAAGGATTCCCGGTGCCGGATTGGACAACAGCAACGCTCTGGGAGTGGTATTACTGCCGGACAATCCGGAAAATGGTTCGGGAGTGTTCCTGCGTAATTTTCCGGTCGAAGCCGGAAGTCACTACCGGGTGAAAGTTTCGGCTAAAGCTCTGAAAGATTCTCCGGTAAATGCCGGGATCAGTATGCAGGTGATCGACGCCAAAGGCAAAGTCATCCGGGTTATCGGTGGTGTTTCCGGTCCGGTGGAGAACGAATGGAAAGAATTTTCCATGCTCGGCGAAATCCCGTCTGCCGGAACACAGCTGCGGGTGCTGCTCTCCGGAAGCAATGGAAAAGACAATACCGTCCTTTTTGACAACGTTTACGTCGAGAAATTTGATGCCGGCAAACGCTTTACCGAATCGTTTGATTATGGTATGGATTATAAAAACGGGATCAGGTTGAAGCATGTCACTTCCACTTGGGACAGCTGGGCATCTGCCAATACCCCGGTCACTTTTTTTCATACCTCCGGCGACGGCAGGGGTAAAAACGGTGCCGCCGGTATCCGTCTGCATCAGGTTTCCGGTAAAAAGGCCAGCGGTTCCATTCTCGCCCGCTGCGGCGTGATTCCCGGCGAAGAATATACTCTTGTCGTTTATGCCAAAAGTGCTGATCTCTCCACCGATGCCACGGTTTCCGTCGGTATTCAGGGACAGGATGGTAAAAATAACTTTCTCGGCACCGGAGTGGTTGGCAAAACCATCTCCGCAACGCAGTGTGAGGACGAGTGGACAAGGATCATCCTGATGTTCCCTGTTCCCGATAAAGGGAAGTGGGCAAAGTGCGAAAAAGTACTTATCACCATGAGTGCTGCTTCAACAGAGCCGGGAACTGTTCTTTTTGATGATTTTATGATCTTTAACACCAAAAGCGAGGAGTGAGAATTGTGAAAAAATTTGGAATATTTTCCTCAATCTGCCTTTCGGCAGCTGTGCTTTCTGCCGCAGTGGAGTATAAGAAGATCCCAACCGCCGAAAAAATCAAGGATAAAGATCTGACTTTTGCCGTTACTTTTGATGAAGGAACTTGCAATGCAGATTTCGCCCGGGGGAATCCTTACTCCACTACTTTGCGGGATGTCGGTCTGCTTTTGCGGGGGACGGTGGGATTTGACAACAATCAGGGATTCCAGCCCGGTCCCGGCGAAGATTTGATGTTTGAAGTCCCCGGCAATATGGATCACCGTCAGGGTACTTTGACCATGTGGGTATGCACCAGAGATTACAACCCTAATCACGAAAAGACCAACGGAGTGCATCGTAAAAATATCTTTTTGCTCCATAACCGTTTCCAGCAGGGAGACCGTTTTATCTACTGGAGATTATACGAGTACGGTCCAAAAATCTATCTGGAGTGGGAAAGTTCCGTACCGCCTCACGGCTGGGGAACCACGTCGCAGGTTTCTGCCGACCGTGCCGGTGTCGGGCAGGGAGACTGGCATCAGATTGCCATCGTCTGGACTCCGACGACGATGGAACTTTATGTCAATGGAGAGTTGAAATCTTCCGGTACGCTTCCGCTGAAAGCTTCTAAAACGCTGGATTTGGTTGCAGATAAAAAGAATTCTTTTATCGGCATCAAAAAACGCTGGTATGACGATACCCATAAATGGGATGTGGCTATCGACGATGTAAAAATCTATTCCCGGCCATTGAGCAAAGCAGAAATTTTCAATCAATATGCCAGATTGGTTACCGGCAGAAGCGATTTGAAAATACAGGATTATACTCTCTCTTTGAGCGGATGTGACTTCGGACGCAAAAATAAGAGTGCCGGTGATTTGCTCGCTGCTGAATTCGATTTCGCTGTTCTCCCTGAAAAATATGCGGCATCGCTGGCAAAAGGTACTTTGAATGTCAATTATGAGCTGAAAGATGAGTCCGGGAATATCATTTCCAAAGGTGTATGGAATTGTAAAGAGATTCAGTGTATCAAATATATTTCCGGAATTACTGCTGCCGGGAAATATACTTTATTTACCTATATTGACGATCGCAGTAAAGGTATTTCCGCTGTGATTGACCGTCCGGGATTGGATTTTATCAGCAGCAATGCCGGTTTGGAAGATGGTGTGCCGGAAATGTGGAAAGATTTTGCCGTAAACGGCAGAAGTGTTACTCTTTGGAACCGGGTTTACCGTTTCGGTGAAGGTCCCTATCCGGAGTCAGTCAAAATCAAAGGTGTTGAAGCTCTTTCACAAGCTCCGGCATTGGATTTTGACGGTAAAAAAATTGTTTGGAAAGCGGGAAAAACCATCCGGGACAACCGGAGTGTGACTTTCTGCGGTACCGGAACTGCAGACGGTTTGGTCATTGATTATAAAACCATTGTCGAATTTGACGGTTTGATCAATACCGTTTTCACTTTCCGTAATCAGGCGGAGGTGTCTGAACTCCATCTCAACTGGCAGGTTGCACCGGATTTCCGGGAATTTCTGCTTGTACCTACGGTACAGAAAAAGAGGAAAAAGCCGTATGAGTTTTTCTATCCCAATTTTGAGGGCGGTCATCTTACGCAGGGATCCAATGTTCAGTGTAAACAGTTGTGGCTGGTAACCGCCAAAAAAGGCGGATTCTGTTACAGCTTTGTCAACGATGCCAACTGGATTTACGACGTCAATAAGCCGGTCTTTTTTGTCGATCAGAATGCCGGTAAGTGCGAAGTACGGATGATCAATAAAAAAGTTACTGTTCCTGCCGGTACGGAGTATCAGTCGCTTTTTATAGCTTCTCCGGTGCGGCCGCTGGTAAATGAACGCCGCGGACTTTTTTTCAGAGCGTGGAAATTCGGAGCGAAGAACTATTTCGGAACCAACTGGATACCTGCGACCACTTATCCATTCAACTGGGAACCGCATGAAAAAGCGTATGCCAGACTCACGAAAAATCAGGGGGACCGGACATTCTGCTTCTACGGTTGCGGCAATGCTTTGAGCGATATCGACCCGGTGGCGAAATTCTACGGGAAATACTGGGATATCCCCCGGGCTCACATCTATACCGGCGGAGTTTATGATCCGGACACTGGCGAGCTGGTCAATTACAAGTTTTTCCCCGCCTGTCCGGCAGCCGGATTTACCGATTATGTTCTTTACAATCAGAAAAAGTTTCTTACCCAACCCACTTCTTCGGTATTGTGGTGCATCGGTTACGATCTTTGCGGCAACAACAGATGTGCCAATACTTTGCACGGATGCGGATTCAAGGATAAATTCGGCAGGGATATCGCCTCTTTTGAGACTTTGAGCAAACGTGATCTGCTGCTGCGTACTGTCGCTCAGGCTCACAAATACGGTGTGAAAGTTTACAGCCACGGACAGCGGGACTTCAACCCGGTGCTTCACGGCTCCATAGACTACTGGTATCCGGGGGAAGATGTGGGGAATATCTCCAAACGCAACCCCTATGCCATTATGGATGAACTTCCGGATTACCGCTTCAAAAGCGAATTCAATACCGATGTACTTGGCGTGGCGGTCAATGTCCATACTGCATTGACCCAGCAGAAAGCAGAATATTTCCAGAAGCCTGCGTATGCTTACAGTTACGCTTATATGGCACAACTGCAGCTTTTCAATATTGAGTTTCAGGCGAGATTTCTGGCTTGGGAACCGGTCTGGAATTTCTGGAAAGATATGCAGCGCTACAATATCTACGATCCGGCAACCGAATGCCATCTTTTCTATGAGCAGAAAGAGGTGAAAAGTTCCGATCCTGATGTCCGGATCACCTATTACCGTTGTCCGGATGGTACTGTCGTGCTTTTTGCGGTCAACAAAGACCTCTTTTCCCACACTGCGGAAATTGATATGTCTGCTCTCAATCCGGGCAGTTTCACCGCCTTTGAGGAGTTTCGCAATGAAGCGGTCAAGGTGGTCAACGGGAAATTCAAAATGAAGTTTCCTGCTCACAGTTACCGGATGATAACTTATCCCGGCAAGGATTATTATCCGCTGGCAGACGGTTTTGATCCGTCCTGGTGGGATGTCTGGAAAAGTTCACAGAGCGATTCGGAGTTTTATTACGATAAAAAGACCGGCAAAACGGCGGTACCGTCTTTGAATCTGATCAATAAGGATAAGCCCAATGCCTGCTTTGTTTTCAACTCTCATCCGCTGCGTCCCGGCAAAGAATATACCTTGACAGTCTGGGTGAAAAGCGATAAGGATGCTGAAGCAACACTCTCTATTATGGGCAAATCCGGACACAGTGCCAGAGATCCCTGGGAAGAGGCTGCCAAAGAGGAGAATATTCCCGGAGCAACTGCCGGAACCAAAGGAAGAGTTGCCGCAGGGAAATGGACTCAACTGAAGCTGGTATTCAAAGTTCCTGCCGGTGGAGTATGGCACAAGGCAGACTGTTTTGCCGTTACCCTCGGTGGCGGCACTGCGAATTGTAAATACTGGTTCGATGATCTGCTTATTGAGGAAAAATAAGCAGAAATAATCATCTTATATTGTAAAAGGGGCTGTTGCAAAACCTAATGTTTCGCAGCAGCCTCTTTTTTTTGCAGCTTTTTTATAATTTTCTCCATCTTGGGAGTTTTGGGGAGTTCTGCTTCAAGCCCGTCAGGAGCAATCCAATAGT
>SUWD01000022.1 GCA_015061685.1 Lentisphaerota bacterium
GTGATGTACCAGAAAAACTTTTTATATTCGGACTTGTCCTGACGAAAGAAAAATGCTATGGATAAGAATAAACAGTACACAGCCAACAGCGATTGTATGATCATCGTAACAAGTACAACTGGAGAGTTGAAAAGCCTATCTCCTTTGGAGACTGAGAAAAAAAATTTGTTCAACAGATGGAAATTACTAAAACAAAAGGTCGATACAAAAGACAATATCCAGCTGAAAACTGCACCGGCAGCTGGATTATCCCAGAAGAAAAAATTTTTCAGAAAACTTTTCATATTCATTCCTCCATCGTCAAATCAACCGTCTCATTGGTAATATACCATCTCCCGCAGGCGTTTACAACTGCGAAAAGGCAATTTTTTGCGTTTTAATGGGCGTGTCGCGGCGGTTGCGGTAGTGATCGTGGCAGTGGCAAAAAGCAGCGAAAAAGCACTTGTGAAGCGGTTTTGTAAAAAAAACCTCACAGAATTTTTGTCAGACTTGAAAAAACGGTCAGCGTTTTTTATCTTCCCCCCACAAGGTAAGTTTGCAAGGTAAGAATTTTGAGGGTAAATTTTCCAGACAAAAATGGGGGCAGACAAAAACACGCTCCGTTTTCGTATGTTCCCCCATGCACAGGTTCGGTACAAAAACAAGACTTTATTAATAATCAAGCACTTACAAAAGAACCTTGATTTTTACACTTTTCAGGAAAAGTCAGAAAAGAGACTGATTTCAGACAAAATTCGGGGCAAAACTGTCTGATATTTGAGTCTGAGTGTGTTTCTTACATACTGGCAAATAAAATTCTAAAAATCACTTCACTTTTATTCAGAAAAATTCAGATTCACTCCTTTTTTCCCATATCCCAATTGATCAACGGCAGCCACGGGATGTAAGATTTGGGATTGTAATTGAGCATACCAAGTTGAAGAAAACCTCCCGTATTAAATATTCCAATTTGAATACCGCTGTTATGGGTGGAAAAATTTCCAACCCCTATCTGCAAACCATAATTATGTTTTACAAGGTTGACAAGTGAAACGGTCAATAAATAATTTGTTTCTGTGCAAATCGTTAAGCCGCACTGCAAAAAAATAATTTTTATTTACCCCTGATATCGGAGCAAAGGATATAACAGCAGATTTCTGCAGCAGTCCCAAACCGCCCAATGAAATAAATGTGTTTACATTGCCATCATAGAGTTGACAGTTTTCAAAAAATCCAATTCCGACCTGTAACGGCGCAAAATCGACATTTGAAATCAAACCACGGCTTTCATCAGTATCTACTGCTATCGGAAAATGTGCAAAAAGATTCAAAGTTGTTGCCAGTAATATAAATAAAAAAAGTTTTTTCATTTTTCCTCTCCTTTTGCTGTATTGATGGATTTTATCAGCATTACCCGGATTTGAGAGCAAAGGTTATCTAATTCCTGATATCTTGTTTCATCAATATAATTTGTTTTCAACAGCAGTTCCAGCCAGTAACTTGTTTCGTTGGCTTCTTTGAGGGCGATTTGCAGTTTGGCGATAAAATCCGGTTTGCCGTGGGCGTATTGCGCTTCGTGGATATTTGCTCCGATACTGGTTCCGGCTCTGCCGATTTGATTGGAAACGATCGTTTCGTGCTGGCTTTTCAAGAATTTCACCAGATTGAGAATCTGCACAGCAAAGTCAATGGAAAGTGTACGCAGTCTGCTTTCAGCCATAAGATGATCTCCTTTTGGAGTTTAATATAACACCGCTAATTGAAAATACAAGGCGGCTTGCCGCCGTTTAAGCGAAGCGCAGTAAAAAGAAACACATCCACCCGCCGACATGCGGCAACTTCACGGGCAGCGCAAGCTGACCTCTTCACAAGCGGAATGAAATGGAGCGTCTTCACAAGTAAGTCTTCTCTGCGGCTTGGTGAAGATGTGAAGAAAACCTTCGGTTTTGAGTGAAGAGCTTTTGTTGGCACAAAAGCGTGAAGAGAAGACTTACGTCTTCGTTCGCCATTTTTTTTGGCATTCAAAAATGCTTTTATGGGATTGCCTTCATTTCATTCAGGCTATCCCGCATTTTTGCAAAAAAAATGGCGGAGAGAGAGGGATTTGAACCCTCGGTGAGGTTGCCCCCACAGCGATTTTCGAGACCGCCGCCTTAGACCACTCAGCCATCTCTCCGGAGCGTATCAAATAATATAGCACCGGATTGCATTTTTCGCAACCCGGTAAAAGGATTTTTCAACCGATTTTATTCAGACTGCTTTTTGAGTCTTTCAACATCCTGATCGGCAAATTCAATGACCTGCTTGAATCTTTCCGCATTGGCACTGTCAGCTCCAACCAAAGCACGGTGCGCTTCTGCAACCGTTTCCGCAGTAGTCAGCATACTCGCCTTTCCTCCTGCCGGTAAAGCAACCCCCTGCCCCTGCTTCTCCTTTTCAGAAACCATCCGGAAAAGTTTCAATATCCCCAGATCACGCAGCAGCTTCTGCAAATTATCATTGGCATTGAGCAACATTACCTGCGACCCGGATTTTCGCATTTTCAATGCAAGCATGGTCAGCACTCCCATAAAGGTACTGTCCATCGCTTCGCAATTCTCCAAATCAATCTGCAGCCAATTACCCGGAACCAGCTTGCCGGACAAATCCCGCAAAGGCACCGCATAATCAAAATTGGCCCTGCCGGAAACTGTAATGGAAAATCCGCCTTCAAGAGCGGTAATCTGTAAATCTTCGCTTCTCATGGTATTTTCCTTTCCGCTTCACAACTTATTTAACTGCCGCATCTCCAATAACCGCTTTGATCCGGCGGACACCGCGGCTGGAACTTTCCTCTTTCAAGATCTTGAATGCTTTAAGATCCCCGGTATTCTCCGCATGAGGTCCACCGCAAATCTCTTTGCTGACATCACCCATCGTATAAACTTTGACAACTTCGCCATATTTATTGCCGAACAACCCCATTGCTCCTGCGGCACGGGCATCTTCCACGCTCATTTCTTCGCAAACAACCGGCAGTTTACGGCTGATGGCTTCATTGACGATCGCTTCCACCTCAGCAAGCTGTTCCGGAGTAACTTTGTCAGGATGGGAGAAGTCAAAACGGAGACGCTCTGCCGTAATGTTTGAACCACGCTGTTCAACATGAGTCCCCAGAACCTTACGCAATGCGGCATGAAGCAAGTGAGTTGCACTGTGCAGTTTGGCGGTTTCTTCAGAATGGTCAGCCAAACCGCCTTTGAATTTCTGCTCGGCTCCGGCACGGGAAAGCTCCTGATGTTTGGCATACGCCGCCTGGAATCCGGCAACATCGACCTCAAACCCCTGCTCTTTTGCCATTTCAACGGTCAATTCCAAGGGGAAACCGTAAGTTTCATAGAGGTTGAAAGCATTTTTACCGCTGATAACTTTTTTGGCGATATGAGCAGGCACCCGGTCTATAAGTTTCTGGAACTCTTTCGTTCCATGTTCCAGAGCTGCAGCAAACTGTTTTTCCTCTCTTTCCAATTCATTGCAGATCATCCCGGCATTGTTGGACAATTCCGGATAAAATTCACCGAATTGCTCAATCACCCGTTTGGCGATCCGGGAAGCAAACTCAGTAACGATACCGATCTTGCGTCCCTCGCGGATGGCACGACGGATCAGGCGGCGTAAAACGTAAGGTTGATCCACACGTCCCGGAGTGATCCCATCGCCAATGATAAAGGTCGCCGCCCGCAGATGATCGACAATAATACGTTCACTGGAAGTACGTTGATCCGCCGGAATACCCGGCACATTGCGAATAGCATCCAATTCAGCAAAAAGAGTGGCAAAAACTTCTGTCTCATAGCAGCTGGGTTTTCCCTGCAAGACAGCAGTAATACGCTCCAATCCCATACCGGTATCCACATTACGTTGGGCAAGCGGTTCAAATTTACCCTCGGTATTTTTATTATACTGCATGAAAACGTCGTTCCAGATCTCGACCCAGAGTTTGTTTTCCGGATCAAAAACCTGCGGAGCCGGAGCCGGACCGGTCCAATAGAACATCTCGGTATCAGGACCGCAGGGACCGGTAGTACCGGCAGGTCCCCACCAATTATCTTTTTTACCCAATTTAGCGATACGCTCGGCAGGAATTCCCAGAGAATGCCAGATATTCCACGCTTCTTCATCAAAAGGACAGTCTTCATCACCGGCAAAAACCGTAACCGCCAGCTGCCCGACCGGAATACCCAACTCTTTGGTCAGGAAATTAAAACTGAAGTTGATCGCCTCTTCTTTGAAATAATCTCCCAGCGACCAGTTGCCGAGCATTTCAAAGAAGGTCAGATGCACAGCGTCACCGACTTCGTCGATATCCCCGGTACGGATACACTTCTGGCAGTCTGTCAACCGGCGGCCGGCGGGATGTTTGGCCCCCTGAAGATAGGGAACCAGCGGATGCATTCCGGCGGTGGTAAAAAGGCAGGTCGGATCATTATCGGGAATCAAAGAGGCACTTTTGATCTCCGCATGGCCATTGGATTTGAAAAATTCAATGTATTTTCTTCTCAATTCATTTGCTGTCATCATAATTTTCTATTCTCCTGAAACAACCGGCACAAGCCGGAACTTTATACATCATTATAAGATAGTTCAACAATCAATATTTTTCAAGCGTAAACCACGCATTACTTCCGGTTTTCCTTGCGATAAAACCACGGTGCCTGCGGAGAACTCTCCTGCCACAATCCCAAACGTCCGGAACGTGCCTCTTTTTCTGCTTTTGCCAACTCATATTCATTGGCGGCATAATCCGGATAATACCAGGCATTCCCCTCGGCAACCATCTCCAGATTTATGTATCTTACCCCGGACATTACTTTGCCGACACTGCGTCCGTAGCGGTCAACCGAAACAACCGTCACCTGCACCTGACGTCCGAGAATTTTCCCCCGCAAAGCATCACGGGATGCTGTTCCGTGAGCCTGAGCCGCTTCAGGAGCATCAATACCGTAAAAACGGACTTTGTATTTTTTCTCCTGTCCGTTGATCCGGGACAGCAGAGTAAGAGTATCGCCATCATAAACTTCAATAACTTCTCCGCTGATGATTTCATCCGGGACAGCAGCCCCCTCCTGAGCAGTACCTCCTGGCAGAAAACGGACAATAAATCCGGGTAAATATTCTTTGAATTTCAGCAAATTAACCCCGGTATTGCCCAAACGATCTATATTAAAAAGAAAACCGCCTAAGGCAATCAGCAATACAAAGAGTAAAGAACGTTTAAAAATCTTACCCCATGTCCATTGAAAAAATTTTTTAACCGCCCCTTTGGCGGCTCCTTTTCCTGCCGGCGAAGATGTTTTCTTTGATGCCATATATGCTCCTGTCATTTTTGTTTTCTATTCGGTTCTCTGGAAAATATAACCGCTGATTTGTAAAAAAACAAGTCCTTTGCTAAAAAGCGGGGTTGATTTTTTTTCTCAGCAGTTTATAATTGATTGACAGAGGAGAACCACCGGATGGTCCGGTGGAAAACAAGAGGAGAGAAAAAAATGAAAAAAAGTCTTCTGCTCTGGGGAGCGCTCATCGTTGTCGCGCTCTGTTTCGTCGGGTGCTGCTATTACAACACCACCCATAACACTCACCCGTCCTGTGCAAAACATTGCCACCACAAACCGTGCTGCAATGAAAACGGCAAACAATGCCCCGATGCCCAGAACAACAATGCCGATAACGACGTTGAAACCGTTACCATCGAAGCTATGGAAATCGTACCCGTAACTCCGGCTGACGGCAGCAACCAGACTCCGGCAAATCAACCTCCGGCAAATAACGCCCCCGCAGCAAAAACTCCGGCTGCCGGAAAATAAAATTACAGCGAGGTGCATAATGGAAAATTCCATCCGCAATACCCGGACTGAAGAAAACCTGCTCAAGGCTTTCGCCGGAGAATCTCAGGCACGCAACCGTTACACCTATTTCGCCAGTCAGGCAAAAAAGGAAAAACTGATGCAGATCGCCGCGATTTTTGAGGAGACTGCCAATCAGGAAAAGGAACATGCGGAAAGATTTTTCAAGTTCCTGGAAGGCGGCATGGTTTCCATCACCGCCGAATATCCTGCCGGAATAATCAGCGATACAGCTCACAACCTGGCGGCAGCTGCCGCCGGTGAGTACGACGAATGGCACGACCTTTATCCGGAATTCGCTGAAATCGCCCGGGAAGAGGGATTCACAAAAATCGGAGCAGTTTTTGATTTCGTCTGCATCGCAGAAAGACAGCACGAAAAGCGTTATCGTGATCTGCTGTGGAATATCGAAAACGACCTGCTTTTCCGCCGCCCTGCCCCGGTGGTATGGCGTTGCATGAATTGCGGCTATCTCCACTCCGGAACCAAAGCTCCGGACAGATGTCCATCATGTGACCATGAACGGGGATACTTTGAAATCCTCGCCGAAAACTGGTAAGCCCCCTTTTTCCGCCCCGGACCGGCTGATAATATATCAGCTGCCGGGGCGTTTTTTACATTACAGAATATCTTTCAACTTCAACGAGATATCTGTATTTTCAATATATCCTTGGAAGATTTCGGCTTTACAGCCGATCGCAGTCGTCAAGACCGGCAAGGCTGTATGTCCGTAAGTAGTCCAGCCGATACCGCTTTTTTTATTGATGATCATGCGGATCGTATGGTGAAGCTCATTTTTATCAAATGCCTCTTTTAGAGAAGCAACATCTTTACTGTCAAGTTTAATGTGACCAGCTCCATTATTAAATTTGAAACCGCAATACTCTGTGAGCATAGATTTGGCCTTTTCAAAATCAAATTCCGGATCATTCTTTCTGGCTTCTGCCACAAGAGAACCAACCTTTGCAGAAGAACACTTCTGATGAGCAAAATATTTGACATTGAGAGTCGAAGAAACACATCCGAGAGTCATTCCGCCAGTCTCATGATCTCCGGTAACAATGATCAAAGTTTCTTCAGGGTGTTTGTGATAAAAATCCAACGCAACTTTCACAGCTTCATCAAAGGCCAATACTTCGTACACGTTGATCGCTGCATCATTGCCATGTCCGGCATAATCGATCAATCCACCCTCGACCATCATGAAAAATCCTTCCGGATTATCCAATACTTTGATCCCTCCGGCAGTGATTTCTGCCAGAGTGGGAACTTCCGGATCTGCATCAATGGCATAAGACATTTTTTTATCTTTGGCATCGGCAAGGAAAATAGTTTTCTGCCCCGGACGCAAAGAATCCAAATCGCTTTTACCATTCAAAACAGTATAACCTTTTCCGGCAGCTTCCTTAAAGATATCAACGCCGTTTTTACGGTAATATTCAATTCCGCCGCCGCCAAAAAAATCAAATCCGGAAGCAACCAGATCCAATCCCAGCTCAAAATACATTGTCCGTCCGGCACGATGTCCGTAAAAACCGGCAGGAGTAGCATGATTGAGAGTTACTGTCGTGATTATACCGACTTTTTTACCTTTACTTTTGGCGTATTCAGCGACAGAAACAACTTTTTCTCCCTTCGCATTCAAACCAACGGCTCCGTTGTAGGTTTTCACTCCGCAAGCAATTGCAGTAGCCGCCGCTGCAGAATCTGTAGTCAGACTGCTTGATGATGCAGTTCTGGTAACAGCATGGTAAGGGAATTTGTTTATTGCCAAACCTCCTTTTCCGGAGTATCTGGAAAATTCTTCTGCCGCCATACGCTGCGGGAAAGCCATTCCGTCCCCAATAAAAAGAAATACATACTTCGGTTCTCCTCCGACGGCAACTGCCGCCAGAAATAAGAAAACCCCGATCAAAAGAATCGTTTTTTTCATCTCCAGCCTCTTTTTTTATTTAACTTCCGTTTAACGGGCAGTTACCGCCCGGACAACCCACTCTCCATCAAGCACAGCATCATTAAATGCACTGCGGCCATACTGCCGCTGTATGTCGTAAACCGCCCAAACTTCCCCTCCGGAAATTGACAGAACTGCAATGTCCAGATTTCCATTCTGCACCCATGCCCGCAAAGGAATCATGCGACGGGTGTTTTTTCCGGGTTCGACAGCCGGCAGTTTTACGCTTTGAGCGACACCATTTACCCGAAACACCATATCAACAGCATCCACAGCATTTACCATCAAGCCAAAGTCAGCATATATCCGTTTCCCCCGCAAACGGGAAAAATTTTTCATGATCCGGTCTCCCGGAGTCAATTTCTGATAACTCCAACCGCCAAACGGATAAGGTCCGTAATCAAAAAGCTGAATATTCTCCCCCTGCATGTCAAGCTCAATACCATCCGGATAGATCCAGCGGTTGACCGCTGCTTCACAATCCCGGTAAGCATTGTAAGCTGAACAGCTGAAAAAACATCCGGCAAGCAGAAATATCGCAATTCTGCCGATGGCAAGAAAACGTTTTTCCGGCAGAGATTCCCGGTATAATGCGATCCATGCCGATAGCGCCCCGCCGCCAAAAATCGTCAAAAACGGGATCGCCGGAGCTTTAAAACGGGACAGTATATAGAATATTACCACCGCAACATAAAATATACCGGTAAAAGCATAAAGCATCGTCAATTCCCGACGGCCTTTCCTGAAAAGTTCACCGAGGAAAAAGAGAAAACCTGACGCCCCGAGCATAAATATTATGTGGTTTCTTCCGATGACCAGATATCGTAAAATTTTGGAAGCCATAATTCCGTCATATTCCAGAGAAACATTATTCGGGATTTCCCTGCCATCCCAGAAAAGAAGTGCCTTGCGGAATTGCAGTTCAAAAAATGCCGCCGGATCATCACACATCCAAGCCCACATCTGCTCCGGTACCGAACGGGCAAAATTACCGCTGGTATTATTCATCATTCTCCGGTAAGCTTCCGGGTACGCCATAGCTCCGGCAGTTTCACCGGGATTACGACCGCCGGCAGGAGCTTCCGGAGTATTACCGAGGGCAAGAACTGCCCCGGCGGCGGTCGATGCTCCGGTAAGAGTCGTGCTATTTACCGTATTGCGGATAATAAAAGGTACTTGTATAAGCAATGCAGAAAAAATCAATACTGCACAATGCAAAAAAAGTTTCCGGGGCAAAATTCCGTCTTTTCTTCCGCAAATCAACAATCCGGCAATAACCGCCGGAAAAATCAACCAGATATTTCCCCGGGTCAAAATACCGATACCGACTGCCAGACCGGTCAGTGCCCATAGCCACGATCTGTGTTTCTCCAAAGCAAGCAGCGTAAGGGCAAAAATTCCAATAAGATGGAATGTCTGCAATGTCTCATTCTGACAAAATGGAACATAAAGAATCAGTGATGATGATACGGCACAAAGTCCGGCAGCAATCATACCGGCAGTTTCTGAAAATACCTTTTTCCCGCACCAGCCGGTAAGCCACACGGTCGCCGCACTCAAAAACGCCTGAATAACAATGACCAGCCATAGCGACGAAGTTACTATATTGCATCCGGCAAGAAATACTGCATAATACCACGGCTGATAATAAAATGTTTCCGGGAAATTTCCGGCAGCACACTCCCTGCCCAGTGTCATGTAAGTAGCCAGATCACTGGTCGGCAAGGGAGCAAGCACATTGTTTATGCCATCGCCTGCCTGTGCCATTTCCCAAGATGCGATCAACCGCAAAATCAAAGCTGCGAATGACACCCAGCAAAGATATTTTACAAAAAAAACGCCGGAAGCACAATTATTTCCGGCGAAGAAAATTTTCCGGTTCCTATTCATCAAACCGTCATCAATTCTTTGTCTTTTGCAGCGAACATTGCATCAACTTTGGCGATATAACTGTCGGTGACCTTCTGGATATCATCCAACATTTTTTTGCGTTCATCCTCGGTCAATTCACCATCTTTTTCAAATTTTTTAACGGCATCATTAGCATCACGACGGATGTTACGCAAAGCAACTTTGGCATCCTCGGCACTGGCTTTGGCCTGTTTACTCAAAGCGGCACGACGTTCCTGACTCAATTCCGGAATCGGCAGTTTGAGAGTTTTACCGTCGCACATGGGAGTAATACCGATATTGCTGGAAAGCAGCGCTTTTTCGATCGCCTTGACTGCACTGGCATCCCAAGGCTGAATCACCAGCAAACGGGCTTCCGGAGTGGTGATACCGGCGGCATCACGGATACGGGTTTGAGTACCGTAATACTCAAAAGTGATGTTTTCCACCAAAGCAGGAGAAGCTTTCCCGGTACGGATGCCGCTGAAAACACCGACCAGAGAATCTTCAGTTTTCATCATATTTTCCTCAAGGGAATCCAACAACGTGTCAACTGCGTAAGCCATAAACAGCTCCTTTTTAATATTTTTTATTCCTGATTGTTTTCGGTTTCACCGGCGAGTGCTGCCAAGCGGCGTTTCAGCTCCCTTTTACCGACAGTACGCAACGCACAAATTGCAGCTTTTGCGTTTGCACGGGGAGAAATTTTACCGATTTCCCACAAACTTACTGTGTGACCGGAAACACCGAGCAATTCTGCAAATTTTCCTTGGGAAATACCGAGCTTGGTACGGATCTTTACGATACCGGCGGCATTCAAACGCAATTTTTTGATATCTTCCGGTTCAGCAGCAATTGCGACCGGGGCAGCAACTTTTTTCTCCGGCAATCTTTTTTCCAGAGCAGCGATCTGCTTTTTCAATTCACTGATCTGTTTTCTCTGTTCGCTGATCTGTTTTGCAAACAACGGCAAAACGCTTTTCAACTCTTTTCGGGCAAGACGTCTTATTTCTTCATTCAAAACCTGTTTAATGTCCGGCATAACAAACACTCCGTAATTTACAAATTTCTTATTCCCGGATAAATCCCGGCTGCCAGTCCTTAATGTAACTTTTACCGGAGAATTTTTCAAGCGGAAAACAAAGTTTTTTTCATAATTAATGCATTTTTTTCAAAATGAAACTTTATTAAACTTGATAAAAGCTTCACTCCGGTGTATATTCATCTCTGACAAAAATACAAAAAACAATAAACACATGGTGCTTGACAAATGAAAGTTACTGTTATCGGAGATGGTGCCTGGGGTACTGCATTGGCATTGAATATGCTCCGCAACGGACATAAAGTTCAGTTATGGGGAGCATTCCCGGAATACTTGCAGGAGATAGCTGAACGCAAAGAAAACTACAAATTTCTTCCCGGAGTGACACTTCCGGAAGAACTTATTCTCCAAGCTGATATAGCCGATGCTGTTGCCGGTCAGGATATGTTGCTTTTGGCAACCCCCACCCAGTTTTTACGCAGTGTTTTAAAAAAAATATCTCCGGTATTTTCCGCTTCAACTCCGGTTATAAATGTCGCAAAAGGAATTGAAATCGACTCTTGGAAACGCATAAGCCAAATCGTGGAAGACGAACTTGGCGAAGTTGATTTTATTGATCTTTCCGGTCCGAGCCATGCGGAAGAAGTTTCCAGAAAAGTGCCGACTGCCGTTGTCGCAGCCGCAAAAAACGAAGATTCAGCAAAAGCAGTTCAAAAACTCATGATGAATGAAAATTTCCGGGTATATACTTCCAAAGACGTTGTCGGCGTTGAACTTGGCGGAGCCCTTAAAAACGTCATGGCCATTGCCGCCGGAATCATCGATGGTATGAATATGGGAGACAACCCCAAAGCCGCCATGATGACCCGGGGGATTTTTGAGATGGGACGTCTTGGTGAAGCTCTCGGCGGACAACGCTCCACCTTTGCCGGGTTGAGCGGGATAGGAGATCTGATCGTCACCTGCTGCAGCGGGCACAGCCGCAACCGTCACGTCGGGGAAGAATTGGGACGCGGCAAAAAAATGGCAGACATCCGGAAAGAAATGGGCATGGTCGTCGCCGAAGGTGTCCCGACTGCCCGCGGAGCAAAAGCTCTTGCCGGACAACTCGGAGTTGAAACTCCGATCATTGATGAAATTTACAACATCATTTACAATGACCGTGCCGTCGCCGATGCAGTTCGTTCACTGATGAATCGTGATGCCAAACCGGAGGAGTGAGCGTATCATGAATCTTTCAGTATCCAGCAACGTCGGAGCAAGTTGCGGTGATCCGGAAAATTCCCTGCGGCAAATCAGTGAAGCAGGCTTCACTCACATCATGTGGGGACATCACTGGAACAGCGACTTCGCCTACGGCAAGCATGAGTTGACTGCCATAAAAGAGATGCTCAAACGCTACAATCTGACACTTCAGGATGTCCACGGCTGTGCCAATGCTGAAAAAAGCTTCTTTTCTCCGCTGGAATATCAGCGGAGAGCCGGGATCGATCTGATCGTCAACCGGATAGAGATGATGAAAACTCTCGGTGCGACCGGAGTTCTTGTCATGCACCAGCCCCGGATAAAGACCGATTCGTCCCCGGCGGAAATCGCTTATAAACGCCGGCAGTTTGAATCGCTTTTAAGGAGTATGGACGAGCTGATCCCGATACTGGAAAAAATGGATGCCAGAATCGCTTTGGAAAATATGCCCGGAGACACGTGGGAATTTCAACGCCATCTTCTGGACACTTATCCGGCAAAACAATTCGGATTCTGCTTTGACTCCGGACATGCCAATATCCACTTGCGTAATCAGCTTGATGACTGTTATGAGTACCGTTCCCGGATCATTGCAGTGCATCTGCATGACAATGATTCAATGGGAGATCAGCATACTGCCCCTTTCACCGGAACTCTGGACTGGACAAGAGTTGCAGATATACTCAAAAACTCATCCTTCAAAGGGGTCTTGAATTTTGAACTGCATATCAAACTCTCATCTTTTATGAATCCGGAATTCTCACAGGGAGAGCAGCCGGAAGAAAATATGAGAAGTTTTCTTGCCGATGCTTATAAACGCTGCCGGAAATTTGCGGAGATGTGCCGCAAATGAAAAAATCCGTACTGCTGCAGCAAATTCACGACCTGCTGTTTACACAATATGGTCAATGCACCTGTCCTTTGGTGCATGCTTCCCCGTTTCAACTCCTGGCGGCGGTGATGCTTTCCGCCCAGTGCCGGGATGAAAGAGTAAACAAGGTTACCGCAGAACTTTTTGCCGCAGCCCCGGATGCATCATCCATGACACAATTGACACCGGAAGAAATTGAAAAAATAATCCATCCTTGCGGATTATCCGGATCAAAAAGCCGCAATCTCCATGCTTCATCTGTGAAAATCATGCAGGATTTTCACGGCAAAGTACCGCAAACTATGGATGAATTGACCTCTCTGCCCGGAATCGGAAGAAAAAGTGCCAATGTTATTCTCGGTAATTGTTTTGGGATCCCCGGATTTCCGGTGGACACCCATGTCCGCAGAGTTCTCAACCGGACAGGAGCGGTAAAAAGCGATTCGCCGGAAAAAATCGAAGCCGTTGTAAATGCGGCGATCCCTCCTGAATTATGGACCAATTTTTCCCATCTGATAATTCAGCATGGACGTCAGGTGTGCCACGCCGCCAAACCGGAGTGCGATAAATGTATTCTCAATTCTGTCTGCGAAAGAAAGAGTGTAAAAAAATAAATGGGTTTTCTGAAAAATAAATTCCGCAATGTAAAAAAATTGCCGCTTTGGTTTTACTGGTTTCCGGCGGTATTGATAAAATTATCTTTCAAACTGCTTTACCGCTATGAATTGCGTGATCCCAATCACCTCAGTGACGATCCGCACAAAATAGTCGGTATCACCTGGCACAACCGTCTGCTTTTCATCTGCATGGCATTTTCCCCGGAAGCAATGAAAAGGACTTCCGCTGTAATCAGTGCCTCCCGGGATGGACAGTATCTTTCTGACTTCATGAAGTTTTTCAACGTGGAAGCTCTGCGTGGTTCATCCAGCAGAAAAGGAGCCAATGCCATGCTCGGAGCGATACGGGAAATCGAAAAAGGACGCAATGTGGTATTCACCCCTGATGGTCCCCGCGGTCCCAAGTATGTCATAAAAAACGGCCCGGTCGTTGTCGCATCCAAAACCGGAGCCGCTCTGGTTCCCATCGTATTGAATTCATCCCGCTGCTGGTCTCTGAAAAGCTGGGATAATTTTCAAATTCCCAAACCGTTTTCCAAATTGACCATGATCGTCGGAGACCCCATATATGTCCCGGCAGATGCCGATGAAAACACCATTGAAGAATACCGTAAAAAAGCCGAAAATGCCCTTTTGAAAATTACGGTCGATCCGGTTTAGGATTTTCTTTCTGCGTTTGATACAAAGCGGTAAATCCGCAATGTTCCCATGCCATGTGCATCACGGTGCATCCTAATTGAAATGCTCCCCAGACCACGACGATCAAGGTAAAGTTCTTCGCCGTCCGGAGCATGGACGTACTTTGCTTACGCCAGCTGACCAATCGGATGATCCACCAGACATTGACCGCCAGAATCAAATCACAGATACCCAGCAGCCAAATCTCCTGACCGGGAACGATATGACCGGGATAACCGAATAAAGCTCCGATTCCACCGGCAAGCATCAAAGGCAGAATTGCCGGCAGCAGCAGAAAGCATACAGCAAAACCATTGTCTGCGGCATGCTGTAATTCATAATGTCCGTGACTTCCGGCTATCGCTGACAAAATCACCAACAGCACATAAGCTATTATCGCCCGGTCAAAAAGACGCCCTGCCCGACGGAATTTTTCACTGTTTCTGCGGGGGACGGCAATATCACTGCTGAATTTTTTGATCTTCTTTGCCATGATCAGCGTCTCCTTGAATTGCGGGGGGCCCCGATATCGCGCACCAGCCGGTAAGTGATAAAACCGACAATGACCAGAATAACCACCAGCATTGAATAAGCATGCGGCCACCAGATACCTTCTGTCATCATGGTAAATTCCGACATACCGCCGATACCGGTGATCACGGTCAGAGGCAGGAACACGATATTGATGACCGCCAGATATTTCATGATTATGGAAAGGTTGTTGTTCGCTACAGAAGAACGTGCTTCTGACATATTCTGCAAAGTTTTCATATAGATCAATGCGAGACTGTTGCACTGTTTGTTTTCGATGCCGATATCCTCCAGAAATTCCAGTTCATCCTGTTTGAAACCGATTCTTACGGCATCATCACGTAACTTGCCGAGCAACAATTGATTGGTACTGGTTGCCGACTCATAGTAGGTCAGACTCTTTTTCAGAGAAAAGACATTGACCAGAGATTTGTTGGTAACCGCATATTCGATCTTCTTCTCGATCTCATCGGAAATATTGTGGATCAACCGCAAATGCTGCAAAAAGTGCTGTGTGGCATGATACAAAAGACGCAAAAGCACCCCGGGAACAGTATTGCCGCGAAGCGGCATCCTGCCGTGTTTAAAAAGGGATGTCGCCTCCGACTGAACAACTATTATCCGGTCTTTAAAGAGGAATGCTCCCAGAGATGAGACCCGGAATGCCATCCGGCGGTCAAGCTGGATATCCTGCGGCCGCTTGATGATTATCGCCACATGATTCTGCTCATATTCGACACGGCTGATCTCGTCTTCGTCCAATGCCGAACTGAGCGTATGCTCGTCAATACCGCACTGCTCGATAAGATAACTGCGTTCTTCGTCAGTGGGGGCACTGTAAACCTGGATCATGCCCGGCTGCCCATCGGGGCAACGGGAAACCCTGCCGTCAATCAAGTCATAACATTTAAACATTGTTCGTTCTCCTTCCGCGGTAATTCGGATTCAAGAGGAACGACGTCAGTGCAATGCACGGCAGATGCAGAAAAATATTCAGCGGAATAACTTCAACGGTCAACTCCGGCTGAAATCGCTTCCGGCACCACGGCATTGCACCGTCGAGGTCCAGGATCGTCGATACTGCTCATATAATTTCAGCCTCATGTTAACCAAAGTAAAGAAACGGCTTTCCCTGAAAATCGTCCAGGAAAACTACAAATTATAAAATAGCATTAAAAAAAACTTTTTTCAACCCTTGAATCTCTGAAATTTGCATTTTTATTGACCAGAGGATATAGTATGTATTGTAACAGGGAGTTTTTAAGTATGCTGTGCGATAAATGTAAAAAAAATGAAGCAACCGTCCATATAAAAGAATTTCATAACGGCAAGTGCAAAGATTTCCACCTTTGCAATGAGTGTGCCAGTGCCGGAGAGACTGACCAGACTCTGCCGGGGATCGGATTCAATCTGGCGGAAGTGCTTTTCAATGTAAATAAAATTGCGGAAAAAATCAATCCGGGAAAAAGTGAATCACCGGCAGAAACCCAGGTCTGCCCGGTCTGTTCATGGACTGCCGAAAAAATCCGCAAAAATGATGGTAAAGTCGGTTGCCCGGCATGTTATCAAACCTTTGACAAGCTCATCAAGCAGGCAATTTCCCAGGTTCAACGCGGTTCTCTGCATTTGGGCAAACGCCCCAGAGGAGCAAAAGGAGATTCTCCGGCGGTAAAACGCAGTGAATTGGAGTCTCTGAAAAAAGAGCTGCAAAACCTGATCGCCCGGGAAGAGTACGAAGCAGCAGCCATCTGCCGTGACCGGATAAATCTGCTCAAAGCTGAATTGGATTTGCTGGAGGCGGAAAAATGAAGTGTACCTCCGTTGACCAGCTGTTGAAAAATCCGGTAAGTTTCCTTGACGATTCCGGTCCGGATGATGACATCGCCATTTCCAGCCGCATCCGTCTGGCACGGAATATCAACAAATATCCTTTCCCGTCAGCTGCATCGCCGGAGATCATGCAGGAAATTTGTGAAAACGTTTCCCGAGCCGCTGAATCCGCTGCCGCATTGGGAGGAAAAGATGTTCTGGTATTCTATCCCTCGGAAATGAGTCCTTTGGACAGACAAATTTTACTGGAAAGACGTCTGGCAAGCAAAGAATTCATCCGCACCCCGGAATCCCGGCGGCTTTTCGTCTGTCCGGATGAGGGATGTTCGCTGATGATCAATGAAGAAGATCAACTGCGTATCCAGACTATACGCCCGGGATTTCAACTGCGGGAGGTCTGGAAAAGTATCAACCGCATCGATGATGATTTGAGTTCCAATCTGCAATATGCTTTTGACGAACAGCTGGGATATCTTACCAGCTGCCCTACAAACGTTGGTACCGGTATGCGTGCCTCGGTAATGCTTCATCTGCCGGGACTGGTGCTTACCGGACAGATCGCCCCCACGATCCAGGGGATCAGCAAACTGCATCTGGCAGTCAGAGGGATTTTCGGTGAAGGTTCAGATAATTGCGGCAATCTTTACCAGATCTCCAATCAGAATACATTGGGCGAAAGCGAACTTAAAATCATCGATGAGTTGGATTCCGTGATCCGGCAGCTTATCCAGCAGGAAAAAAATGCCCGGCGGTCACTTCTGGAAAACGACCGCTATAATATTCTCGACCATGTCGGCAGATCTTACGGACTTTTGCGGCACAGCTACAAACTCGGATTTGAGGAAGCCATGCAGTCACTCTCCGGATTGCGTATCGGCGTGGACATGGGGTTGTTCAACAGTATTGACATTCACAAAGTCAATGAGCTTTTCATCGGAATCGGTCCGGCTCATCTGCAGAAAAATGCTTCCGGAGTACTTACCGATACTGAAGTGGATATCATGCGGGCAACTCTCTGCCGGGAAAAACTCCGTCCGATGGCATAAAATCTGCTTGAAAAAAAGTTGTTATTGAGGCAATTTCAAAAAAAGGATGTTTTGTGCAAAAAAATCACTTTTTTGTACAAAGATGACTTGAAAAAATCTCCCCAAGAGGTTAAATTAGGAAACAGATATTCCCGGTGCGGTTTCCTGTACCGGTTCATTTGACATTTTAATCATCTCGCAATACCGTTGAGTTGTATTCCCTTTTGTCCGGATTACCGGTATTGCAGTTTTCAGGGAAATATCTATGATTCTCGGTATTACCGGGGGATTCGGTTGCGGAAAAAGTTCTGTACTCCGTTTTTTTGAATCCCGTTCCTGGTTCACATTGGATGCCGATGCGGTCTGCCGGTCTTTTTACGATCAGCGAAATCCGCTTTTAATGAAGTGCATCAAAGATAATTTCGGAGCAGAAATGTTCGCAGATGACAATTCTGTTGACCGGAAAAAATTGGCCACCTTGCTTTTTGAAGCACCGGAAAAAATGCAGATAATAACTTCGGTGATCTATCCGATGCTGACCGCCGAAGTCGATGCAGCCATTGCACGGTGCAGAAAGAACAATGTTCACGGAGCTTTTGAATTACCCCTGCTCTATGAAGCAGGTTTTGAAAAAAATTTCGATGCCGTCCTCGCCATCTGGTGTCCGGCTGAATTGAGAAAAAAACATCTGATCAACCGTAACTTCACTCAGGATGAGGTGATCCGCAGAGATAAAATGCAGATGGATCCGGATCTGAAACTGGAAAAAGCCGATTACGGTATTATAAACAGCGGTACCGAAAACGATCTGATCAGTCAGTTGGAAACACTTGCCGCCATTTTGGAAAATCAATTTATTTTTGCTATATAAGGAATTGTTACATGAACAACGAAAACGAAGAACTCTTTCCCGTAAACGAAACCGCCCCTGCTCCGGTTCCCGCCGCCGAAAATCCGGCTCCCGCTCCCAAACGGCGTGGACGTCCCCGTAAAAATGCTCCGGTTAAAGAAAACACTCCGGTCACTGAAAAAATCGACGCTGCTGAAAGTGATTCTCTCCCCCTGCCTGACCCCACTGCCGTATATGCTCCGGGAATACCGCAGACAAAAGAGATCCCGGCAGATGATTTCAGTGAAGTTGCCCCGCAAACTCCGGAAAATGCCACTTCGCCACGCCCGGAACAACCCGTTTTCCAGGAACCCAAAGAACAGCGGAACAACAATCATAATAACAATAACCGCCAGCAAAACGGCAACGACAATAACAACCGCCGTGACCGTTTCCGCAAGAACAAAAACAGCCGCAACAACAATCACCGCAACAACAATCACGAACATCAGGATTTCATTGATGAAGAATTGCCGCCGGTCGATCCCAATGCACCGGTAATCAACATCACCGACCTCCAGAATAAATCCATCGTTGAACTCGCCGCCATGGGTGCTGAACTCGGCATCGAAGGCATCGGAGCTTTGGAGAAATCAACTCTTATCTGCGAAATCCTCCGTGCCAATGCCGAAAAATGCGGCCGGCTCTATGGCAGCGGATATCTCGAAGTCCTGCCCGATGGTTTCGGATTTCTGCGTTCCCCGGCTTACAGCTATCTGCCCTCGTCGGAAGATATCTATTTAAGCCCCTCGCAAATCAAGCGTTTCGCCTTAAAAACCGGCGATTTCATCACCGGACAGATCCGCACCCCCCGGGAAAAAGAACGCTTCTTCGCCATGCTGAAAGTCGAAACGATCAACAATGATTCCCCGGAAAGAAAAAAACAGATCATCCCTTTCAACAGTCTTGAACCTTACTTCCCGACTCAAAGATTGCTCCTTGAGCGTGAACCGCAGGATTTCTCCACCCGGGTCGTCGATCTGGTAACTCCCATCGGAAAAGGTCAGCGTGGTCTTATCGTCGCCCCTCCGCGTACCGGTAAAACCGTATTGCTCCAGAAAGTCGCCAAAAGCATCCGGGAAAACAACCCCGAAGTAACTCTCATCATCCTGCTCATTGATGAACGTCCCGAAGAAGTGACCGATATGGAACGCAGTATCGATGCCGAAGTGGTCAGTTCAACCTTTGACGAACCGCCGGAAAGACACGCTCAAGTCGCCGAAATGGTCATCGAAAAAGCCAAACGCATGGTCGAATACGGCAAAGATGTCGTTATTCTATTGGATAGTATCACCCGTCTGGCAAGAGCTTACAACACCCTCCAGCCGCACAGCGGAAAAATCCTCACCGGCGGTGTGGATGCCACCGCTTTGCACAAACCCAAACGCTTTTTCGGTGCTGCCAGAAATATTGAAAACCACGGCAGTCTGACCATTATCGCTACTGCCCTGATCGAAACCGGCAGCCGTATGGACGATGTTATCTTTGAGGAATTCAAAGGTACCGGCAATATGGAACTGCACCTCGACCGCAACGTTTCCGACCGCCGCATCTATCCGGCTATCAATATTGAAAAATCCGGTACCAGAAAAGAAGAACTCCTGCTGCACCCGGATGAATTGAGCAAAGTCTGGCTGCTGCGTAAAGCTGTCAACGGAGTTCCCTCCGCCGAAGCTATGGAGATGGTTCTTGGCAGATTGAAAAAATGCAAGACCAATATCGAATTTCTCGTAACTTTGCAGCCTGACCGCTGAAATCTGATTTACCGGAAAGGTATTCTGTCATGAATAAGGAGACTTCTACCACATTGTTCTGGGTGCTTTTAATCACCGGAGTCACAGCAGCCATTGCATTTTTCCTCTATCCGCTTTATCAGAATCGCAAAGCCAAACTTGCTGAATTGGAAATGCGTAAGACTGCTCTTATCCAAAAAGAGCAAAAGCACAAAGATATCAGCGATAAGGTCAGTGCTTTGCAGGATGATCCTCTGGCGGTGGAACGCATCGCCAGAGAGAAATTCAAAAAAGGAAATCCGGATGAAACGGTGATCATATACGAAAAGTGAAAATTTTTTGTATTCTGCTATTGCAAAAATCCGCAATGTTCTTTATATTATAACATATCAGCAATAAAAACAAATTTTTAATATTTTACTATGGAGGTTTGAAAGTGCGTAAAAGTTTCCTTTTCATCATCGCCGGCACCGGTTTGCTGCTCGCCGGCTGCAATGCCACCAATCACCGTTATCAAATGATCCCGGTTGACGGATCCCCCGCCGGAGAAGTTGACCCCGGCGATATCCCGGTCGCCCCCCCGGTGAAAAATTTTTCTGCAAACCAGACTCAGTTCATCCCGGAACCGATTACAACTCCTGCTCCTACTCCTACTGCTAATAATTATTCCGGCAAATACCAGCCGATGAGCGGAGTAAAATCCACCGGCGGAGTTGATTCCACCGAAGGCAGCAAAGGTGGAGCAACCACTGTCAACGGAGTGAAATATCACGTCATTCAAAGAGGGGAATATCCCGGTCTGATCGCCAATAAATACAAAATCCGTCTCGCAGCTTTGATGAAGGCTAATAACCTGAATGAGAAAAGTGCAAAAGCCCTGAAAGTCGGTCAGAAATTGATCATCCCCACCGGTGCCGATGCCGCAGTAACCGGCGGTCAGAGACGTTCTGCCGGCAGTTCTGCCGCTACTCTGGTCAACGGTAAGCACAAAGTGCAGCGTGGTGAAACTCTGGATGTTATTGCCCGCCGCTACAAAGTCAAATTGAGCGATCTTATGAGTGCAAACAATATGACTGAAGCATCTGCCCGCAGAATGCAGATCGGTCAGCTTTTAACCATCCCCGGAAAAACCTCTTCCGCAGCGACCGCCAATACCGGAAGTTCAACTTCTTCAACAGCAAATTCAAACAACAGCAAAAAGCAGAATACTGTTGTTGATCCGTTGATGATGGAGCTGGATATGATCATCCTTGATGCAGACACCTCCGCTGCGGATATTGCAGCAAAATACGGTATTCCTTTGTCAGTATTCCAAGAGATCAATGGCGGTCTTACCGACACGAGACTTTTCAGAGGAATGGCGGTTCTCGTTCCCAAAAAATGACTCTTTCCGGTCAATCCGAATTGAATTAATATTCTTGAAGCCGCCGGAAAATCCGGCGGCTTTTTTAATCAGAGCTTGAGTATATGAATATCCTTGTTACAGCCGGACCGACCCGGGAAAAAATCGATCCCGTAAGGTTTATCACCAATCATTCCAGCGGACGCATGGGATATGCCATAGCTGCCGCCGCGATTGAAGCCGGTCATCAGGTCACTCTGATTTCCGGGCCGGTATCAATAACTCCCCCCGATGGCGCAAAGGTGGTCAATGTCGTTTCCGCTGCTGATATGGCTGAAGCTGTCCACTCCCTTGCTCCATTGGCCGATGCTGTTATTATGAGTGCCGCCGTTGCCGACTACCGTCCGGCAAATCCATGGGACAGCAAAATAAAAAAACTTCCGGGTAATCTGACATTGACTTTGGAGCGTACTGAAGATATTCTGGCTTCTCTCGGTGCCAATAAAACTCCAGGACAACTGTTGATCGGCTTCGCCGCCGAAACCGATGATCTGGAACAAAATGCCATGGGCAAACTGGAAAGAAAAAATTTGGATTGGATAGCCGCCAATCTCGCCTCTGACGGTTTTGGTACCGATACCAATAAAATCACGCTTTACAGCCGCTCCGGACAGAAAATCCCCCTGCCCTCCGGTAAAAAAATCGACGTTGCAAGAGAAATGCTGAAAGTAATACTCACATGAAAAAAAATTCTGCCCCCATACAATATATTGACCGGAAATCCGGAAATTTATGCACTGAATCCGTCATGGGGAACGGTGCTTTGAATTTTGCCTATAATACATTACTGGGCAGAAGCTTATGGGGGGTGCTTTTCAATACCGGATTCCTTTCCCGGATGATGGGGGCATTTTATGATTCACGCTTTTCCCGATCAAGCATTAAGTCCCTGATAAAAATTCCGGGACTGCTGCCGGAAGAAGCTGAAAAAAATTGGCAGGAATACCGCTCTTTCAATGATTTTTTCACCCGCAAGTTGAAACCGGGAGCAAGACCGGCGGATATGGAAGAAAATACTCTTTGCTCCCCGGCTGACGGCAGATCGCTGGTCTATCCGGAAATAACTCCGGACACCCCGGTTCCAATAAAAGGTTCAATGCGTTCTTTGGAAGCTCTCTGCGGGAAAAAATTATCCGCTTCCCACTACTCTGCGGCTGTTGTCCGGCTCGCTCCGATCGATTATCACCGGTATCATTTTCCCTGTGATTGCAAAATGATCGGTGAGACGGTAAAAATACCGGGCAAATATCACTCCGTCAACCCGATCGCATTTCAAAAAGCCCCCGACCTCTTTGTAGAAAATACCCGCTGCATAACTCAACTGAAATCCCCCTGTTTCGGAGAATTTTATTTCCTTGAAATAGGAGCTTTCGGAGTAGGCTCCATAGTCAACACCGCCTCCGGCAGCAAGTATGCCAAAATGGATGAGAAAGGGTATTTCAAATTCGGCGGCTCTACGGTTATTTTGATAATGGATTCCACGAAGGTAAAATTTGACAGCGATCTGCTGAAAAACTCCTCACGGCAGTTGGAAACTCTCATCCGGTGCGGCGAAAAAATCGGAACAGCGGTATAAACTATGAATTGCCCTCGATGCGGAACTCCTCTGGAAAAAAGTTATTATAATAAAATCATCAATTTCCATTGTCCGCATTGCAACGGTCAGGCGGTTACCTTAAGCGGCTTGAGGAGTTTGGGCGTAGATCCGGATAATCTCGCCGCCATCTGGCAATCTGCCAACGCCGGCAAACTCGGTACTCTGCTTAATTGCCCGGAGTGCGGTAAACCTATGCGAGTCGTGAAACTTGATAACGGGAACAATATCTTTTATATTGATTCATGTATCAGCTGCCACGTAATATGGTTTGATTTTGGCGAATTGGAAAATATTCCGGTCATTCAGTTTCCCTGCCCTCAGCCTCCGCCGAAAGTCTCTCCGGTATCGGTTGATAAATTCACTGCTTCTTCCGGCAATGATTCTTTTGAAATACCTTCCGTACTTGATCATCTCGGCATAGATCGGACATGGTGCAGTATCGCTCTGCAATTACTGCTCAAACTTTTTTTCCGGATTTAAGCGTTTTCAGCCTTTATTCCGGATTTTTTTCATCCATCCCTCTTGACTTTTTTACACAACGGGCTACATTATAGAAAACAACTAAACAAACAACTAAACAAAAGGTCCGTTATGATTTACGACGTTGCCATAATCGGCGGCGGAGCAACCGGAGGAGCGACAGCATATCATCTTTCCCGTTACCAGCTGAATACGATTCTGCTGGAAAGAGGTCATGAAGTTTGTTCCGGTGTCTCCAAAGCCAATTCAGGAATTATCCATGGTGGTTTCCACCATCCGTCCGATAAACTGAAAACCCGTTTGGAAATACGGGGAAATCACCTTATGGAGAAATTGCATCAAGATCTTCACTTCCCATATCTGAAGTGCGGAATCCTGGTCGTTGCTTACTCTCCGGATGAGCTTGACCAGCTGCATAAACTTTATGAACAGGGTCTCGCCAATAACGTACCGGATATGGAACTTTGCTCCAGAAAAAGACTTTTTGAATTGGAAAGCAAGCTTGATGATTCTGCTGTCGGCGGCTTTTTCGCTCCTCACGGCGGAACAATTGAACCATACCGTTATGTCTTTGCCCTGATCGAATGTGCTTTGAAAAATGGAGTATCACTCAAGTGCGATTTTCAGGTAACTGCCGGAAATTTCAATAATAAATATTGGGAAATATATTCCGGTGACGGACGGAAAATAAAGGCAAAATATATTGTCAATGCCGCCGGACTTTTCGCAGATGAGGTATCTTCCTGTCTGGGAGGAGAAAATTTCAAAATCTTTCCCCGGAAAGGAGAAGAATATCTCCTTGACCGCAACTCGGCAGGACGACCGTCAAAAATTATTTTCCCGGTCCCGGTCAAACACTCCAAAGGTGTCCTGGTCATCCCGACTGCCGGAGGAACCACTATGATCGGTCCGACCGCAGAAATAACTGATGATAAAACTGACACCTCCACCACAGCAGACAACTTCTCAAAAATTTTAACGCTGACTCAAAAAATGATCAAAGGCATTGCCGCCAAAGATCTTATCACCAGTTTTGCCGGATTGCGGCCGATACATGAGTCGGAAGATTTTTATATTACCCATGACAGCAGGATGCCGGCATTGATCCACGCTGCAGGAATACAATCTCCCGGATTAACGGCTTCTCCGGCAATTGGAGAATATATCACGACTCTCCTGCATGATGCCGGATTACCGCTGATCGAAAATCCGGCATTTGACGGCACTTTACCGCCTCTGCCGGAAACCGCCACGCTCTCTGATGAGGAACTTTTACAGCACCATCAGAATGATCCGGCATGTACCAATATCATCTGCCGCTGTGAAACGATTTCAGAATCTGAAATCATCGCCGCTGTAAAGCGGGGGCATACTACTGTGGACGGAGTGAAATTTTTCACCCGGGCTGGCATGGGACGGTGTCAGGGAGGATTCTGTACGGCAAAAATTTTGCAAATCATCAGCCGGGAAAGCGGAATACCGATGGAAAAATTGACCAAATCCGGAAGAAACAGCCGGATACTTGCCGGGAAACTGGGGGATTTGGAGGTAAAATTATGAAAACAGACTATGATGTTATCATTGTCGGAGCCGGTGCTGCCGGACTTGCCGCCGGAAAAATCTGTGCTTCAGCAAACTTGAATACTCTCATCATCGACCGGGAAAACCGTACAGGTGGAATATTGAACCAGTGCATCCACAACGGATTCGGTTTGAAATATTTCAAAGAAGAACTGACCGGACCGGAATTCTCCTGCCGCCTTGCCAAACAAGCCCGGGATGCCGGAGCATTTTTCGCATTAAATTCAACTGTGACTTCCATAAAAAAACTTGCCGACGGCACTTTTGATCTGCGGGTGTTATCCAGAGAAAATGCTGTACAGCACCTGCATTGCAAAGCAATTCTCCTCGCGATGGGATGCCGGGAACGCACCAGGGGGGCAATTACCACTCCGGGATGCAGACCTGCCGGGATCTTCACTGCCGGAAATGCCCAGAAATTACTGAACCGGGAGGGAAAACTTCCCGGCAAATCTGCCGTAATCGTCGGGTCAGGAGATATCGGACTGATCATGGCAAGACGTCTGCGGTGGTGCGGAATAGAGGTAAAAGCCGTTATCGAAATAATGCCTTATACTGCTGGATTGACCCGCAATGTGGTGCAATGTCTGAATGATTTCGATATCCCGCTTTTCCTTTCCACATCCGTGGTAAATATCAACGGGAAGGAAAGGGTAAGCAGCGTAATTGCCGCTCCGGTCGATGAAAAACGCCAGCCGGATATGAATAAAGCTTTCGAAATTCCTTGCGATACAGTTCTCTTTTCCGTCGGATTGATCCCGGAAATGGAACTTGCCCGGCAGCTCGGGATAAAAGAAAATCAGGCAACCGGAGGAGCTGAAATAAATTCAAATTATTCGACATCAGTTCCGGGAGTATTCACGGCAGGAAATGTTTTGCATGTCCACGATCTGGTGGATTTCGTTGCTGAAGAAGCTGAATATGCCGGTAAATGTATCGCAGAATATTTATCCGGGAAACAAATAAATAACGATTTCAATGCCGCAGTCGGAAAAAATTTGAAATATGTCATCCCCAACCGCTTTGATCCGGATACCGATACCCGTTTTCTTTTCCGTCCGTTGATCGTCACAGACCGGGCGGTACTTACAGCCTCAGTAAATGAAAAAATTTTGTGGCGGAAAACATTGAAATTTGTCCGTCCGGCAGAGATGATCACAGCAGAAATATCGGCTGATACTCTGCCGGGAGCGGTCGTTTTTGATCTGGAGGAAAGCAAATGAGTGAATTGATCTGTATCTGTTGTCCGCAAGGGTGTCATCTGTCTGTAAAAAAATCCGGCAGACAAATCAATGTTTCCGGGAACAGCTGTCCCCGGGGAAAAAATTATGCCATCCAGGAGTTGACCGATCCCCGCCGGATCGTTACTGCAGTTATTCCAAGTGACGATCCACGCAATCCATTCATTGCGGTCAAGACGACAGAACCTTTTCCCAAAGATGCCATACCGCATCTCTTGAACCGACTTTACCGGAAAATCATAAAAACTCCGGTAAAAAACGGCGATATTGTGTGGAAAAATATTGATAATTCAGGAATCAGTGTTATAGTAACAGAAAACATTTGATCTGTTAACAGGATTTGATTTCATGAATTTACTAGAATTATCTCAAAATATCCGGAAAATACGCATCGAACAGGAAATGACCGTCGAACAGCTTGCCAAAAACAGCGGTTTCAGCAAAGGATTCATCTCGCAGGTGGAAAACTTCCGGCTTACCCCTTCCCTCAAGGCCCTGACCCGCATTGCCGATGCCCTCGGAGTCTCTATGAGCATGCTTTTTGCCGAAGACGGCGATACAGCATCCCAATATACGTTTGGTAATTTGAGCGAAGGCAGAGAGCTTGACCGGGATGACGGAGGCGAACACGGGATACGTTACCTCTCCCTTGCCCACCGTCATATCGGCAGAAAAATGGATCCATTCATAATTGAATACACTCCGGCATCTCCACGGGAATTCAAAATTCATGATACCGAGGAATTTTTTATTCTGCTTGAGGGGGAATTAAAGTATTTTCTGTGCGACAACCACACTCACCGGTTGATGCACCCAAATGATACACTTTATCTGAAAGCCAATGTTCCGCACCGGGTGGAACTTGCCCCCGGATGCAGCTATGCAAAAGGATTGCTGATATATACAGATTCCTCTCTGGACATCGACTAAAAGTCAGCCGCCGGAAATACCGGCGGCTTGATGTTATCACAGGAAACGCATCCCAAGTAATTTACTTTGTTTGTCATCCACGCTGAAAATCAACTGCAGAAGCTGCTCATGGGCAACCTTTTTACCATCAGTAGAAGTGCGGATGAATCTTACTGCATATAATTGATTGATCAACAGCGGAGTTTCCAACTCTCCCATACTGCGGTAAGCTTCCATTTTTCCGAAGTTTTCTTCAAGTTCCCGGCAGGAACGGATGAAGTTTTCCTCATCCGTTTTATTGCTCTTTTCATTTGCTCCGGAAGCAAACATATCATAATCAGCAGAAATGATTCCTTTTACAATCATTTCGCCCTGCCCCGTTGTTGTTACAGACGGAGATGCTCCATCTCCGCCTGTACTGCGGCAACCGCAGAATATCAGCAACGCAAGGAGAGATATGACAAATAAAAATACTTTTTTCATCAATCATTCCTCACGGTTTGGGATAACGTTTAGTCATCCCGGAATGCGGATTATCCTGCGGAGAAGCCCAGTGACACTCTCCGACAACAATCAATTCCGAATTCTTCACACTTGATGATTTACTGGAGAAAAGATAACCGAGTATCGGAATATCCGAAAGCCACGGAATACCGGTTGATGACTCAACGACCTCTTTTTTATTCAAGCCGCCGATAACAAACACCCCGTCAGCAAATGGAAGTGAAACCGATTGTTTGACTACATTTCCCTGCGATATCCGGGGGGAACCGTTGGAAAGAAATCCTATCAAACTCGTATTCTGCAGAGTAACTTCAAAACGGCACTCTTTCAAACCGACAATAACATTGCTTACGTCCATGGTAAAACCGTATCCGCCGGAAGATGTGATGATCTGCCGGCTGCCCTTTCCCACCGGAATATCTGCAGCATCCTGACTTGCCGGATCTTCTCCGGTAACGGCTTCTCCGATCAGGATCGATAACAGCTCATAGGGACCAACTCCCATATCCGGTACAGCAGAAGCACTCCCTGCGGGTTCTGACGTATCAGAAAAAAAGATCTGGGTAGTCCGGCTGAATTTACCCCCAGTATTATTGCGTAAAGTCAATACGCCGGTATGAACTATTTCAGCTTTACCTTTTGACGCAAGAAAATCAAGATAACGGGTGTTCCACCGGGGATTGAAATTAAAGAAGCTGCTCCTTTCTGAACCGTAACGGCGACTCAAATTCCCGGCTCCGCCATAAATCGCCGCCCAGTTGTTACGGTAACGGCCGCCGACAGAAAAGAAATCGGCTCCCTCATTATTTTTCCAACTCTGGAAATCCAGACCGATACGGTCATCGTTTTCCGAATAGACTTCATAGACTTTGATCGTTAATTGCACCTGCGGTATCGGCACATCGTATTTCGCCAGCAAATTGGCAATATTATCGCAGGAATAATTGGACACGTCAAAAATCAGCCAGTTCAGATCATTATCCACCGTGACCAGATCCTGCCCCTGCCATAATTCAGTTGCATCGCTGACATTCATACCGACATTCTGGATCAAACTCTGCAAATTTATCGCCGGAACAAACTTCGGCATGTAGATGAACATCTGTGATCCCGTTCCCAGAGATTGCAAAGCCGGATTGTCCAGCATGGCAACGATCGAATCGATCCCCATACCTCCTGCCGGATTGTCTTTGAAACGGTACTCTTCGGCACTGACAATAAGTAATCCTGTTCCGTCAACATACTTCAAACACTCTACTGCCGTATTGCTGCCAAGTTGAGCCGGAGGATTATACCCCGGTTGAGCCGATGCCGGATTCAACTGCGGAGCTGTGGTCGTCGCTGTCACCGGAAACGTTGCCGTATTACCGGGATAACTCTGAACCAATGAGGTATTACCCACTCTCTTGGCTTGAACCATCTGCCGCAAATAGTCCCTGATCTCATAAGCATCTACATGTTTCAGTAAATAAGTTTTGGTAACTACCCGCGGATCATTATTGTCCCGGATAAAGTGAACTTTTTCCGTCTTTTCATCCACCTGCACCAATAGTTGAGCTTCAACTCTGGTTCCGTCATAACCGCCGGTATTACCGGTATTGGAATCACGGGGAATTCCCGGAACGACAGCGGCAGAGGCAGTTGCACAGAAAAATATACCAGATAAAACAAATGTAAAACGTTTCATAATAGTCCTCTCAAATCACTTGAGCTTAAAAAGTCTGCCTTCAGCAAGTTTTTCCGGTTTTGCACTGTTCAGCAAAGTGGCATTTACCGATACCACCACATGAGTTTTCTCTTTCACAGTGGTTACCGTGCTGAATAAATAACGCAATATCGGTATTTCCGACAACCAGGGCACTCCAATAACCTGCTCCACAAACGAATCCTTTTCCCAACGGCCGAGAATCGTTTCTTTATTGAGCGGAATAAGAATGTTGCCATTCAACTGGGTAACCTCAACCAGTTCTGCTCCGACATTGTTCCTTTCAACTACTGCTGCTGATTGCAGATCGTAGGCAAAAAAGAGCGTTCCCGGATATTTGAGCAATGCCCCCGGCGTATAGGGATCGACCTCAAAAGCTTCACTTGCCGGATACGGTTCCTGAGGAGTACCGTAATGGATGTTTACCACCGGTCCGGTTATTTTAACGTAACTGTGATAAACATTTTCAGTTGTTCCAAGCGTGCTTTCAGCAACATGGGTCTGATCATTATTCTGCTTGATGATATTCTGCTGCACCGGATTGAAATATATCGCATAGTCAGCAGTATTACTGTTGGCAACCGTCAGAGAAGCGGTATTGGTTATCTCCGCTTTGCCATTCTGCTGAAGCATCCGGATAAAACTGGCATCAAATTGCGGAGCAAAGAAAAAGCCGCCAAAAGGACCGCTTAAAGCCTGCAATGCCGAACTGCCGGCTGAAGATAAACCAAATGCATCAAAACCGACTTGAAACATATTCAATCCCGGACCGTTTTTCCATGCCAGATATTCAATACCGATATCCCGCAAGGTGCTTTCCCTTACCTCGTAGATGGTAAATTCAAGAGTCACTTGCGGTGCCGGACGGTCAAGGAAAGATAAAAATTGATAAATGTAACTGGTATTTGAAGCGTTATCTTTCCAGTAGATCTGGTTGCTGTTGGCATCATAAGCATAAATCGCTCCGGCAGGCCCTTCTCCGATAACAGATTCGATCATCACGGAGACAATATCTTCTCCGGAACGGTATAACGGACGGTAAACCTCCCGGGTAATGCCGGTTCCCTGAATAATTTCGCCGGGGACTTTCCCCTTTATTTCCACTTTGCGGTCAGCCTTGGCAATGAAATCATCCACATAAGGCATCAATTTTTCCGGACAACTGACTGTAAGCAGCTGTTGATTGTTGCCGTATTCAATGCTGTTCACCACACTGTTGATGTTATAACGCATAACAATACCGGAAACAAAAGGTATCAGATCATTTGCCTGCGCATACTGCAACTTATAAATCTTGGAAATCATGTAATCCTGTGCATCATCCTGAATGAAATGCAATTTGCGGATCACTCCGTTTTCCTGCGACCACACCGGCAATACCATTGACAGTAAAGCGGCACACCAAAACCAGTATTTTTTCCACATAAATATACTCCTCCTCATGTGGTTTTCCCGGATTTTTCTCCTCATAACCGGGTATATAGAGTATCAATTTAAGTGGAAATTATTAAAATTCAATACCGCACATAAAAAAACCTCTGCCGCAAATACGGTCAGAGGTTTTGATAAATATCAACAGATCAATTGAGCTGCTCAATGCGGATCACCTGACGCAATTCAACAGGCACTCCGGAAGAAACGACCCCGCCATCTCCGATTTTGGGAACTCTGGCAGCTTCCACGCAAATCATCGTATGGTACTCCTCGTCTCCGAAGTCAGGCATCCGCCGGGATTTATCGATCCACGGATTCCAGACAACTGTCGAATTGCTGCCGGCTTTATCGATATGGATTATCCGGTTGAAACCGGGGTCTATGATCCGGGTACTGCCGCAGGTATGGAAAATCCGGTCGATCTCCCGGTCAATTTTCAAAGGACCGTATTGAATATTTTCTTCATTGATGACTGTGTCAAGATAACGCAATCCGTCAAGATCTTCGACCATAATATCAGCAGCATTGCTGACATTGAAATAGGTATGCAATGCACCCCCGAAAGAGAAGTCTGCCACTCCCTTGTTATTGATCTCCAGAGAAAGGGTCAGCTGACGTCCGGCACTCACAGTATAATACAATTCAAATTCATCCGCCTGAAAATAAAGTGTCACAAAATTGCCGCCGTCTGGAGTGATCCCGGCTGCAGAGACCTCCCACATGGCATTACGGACAAAACCGTGACTGCCGCTTTTGCCCTCCGGAGCAGCTCCGAACCAAGGGAAACACACCGGCACACCGCCACGGATGGGAGAGCCATCGGCAAACATGCTTTTTTCACTCATCCAGAGAACAGGTTCCATATTTACCGGAGTAAACTCAATAACATGACCACCGTAAACAGAAACTAATGCCGTTGAAAATTCATTATCCAGCCGCACCGCCGGAAATCCCTGATATTCTTCAAAAGAGATACCTTTACCGCCAAATTCTTTTGCCAATTCTGCAATATCCATAACTGATTCCTTTCGCTGTTGACAGAACAAACATAAGATACTTCAAAAAAATATTTTTTCAAACCCGCAGGGAATAATTTCTGTGATTAAAAACAAAAACTGTTAAAAAAGAGTAAAAAAAAGCTTTTTGAGACCGTTGTCAACTTGAAAAAAGAGCTTTCAGGTAGTATTTTATAAGAATTGCAACGGTATTCCGGGCCCCAATTGTTTTGTGGCTTGACACCCGGAGTGCCATAAAAATAATAACAGAAAGGGATTGGTTATGCCAACCGCAAGTCGAGCAAAACACAAATTCTGTCGCCGGATCGGCCAGTGCCTCTGGGGTGATCCGAAATGTCCGAGCGTCAAACGTCCGTACGCTGCCGGTCCGCACGGCAAAGGCCGTCGTGCCAAACTCTCCACCTATGGCGAATTGCTGATGGAGAAACAGAAACTCCGTAACTACTATGCTATCAGCGAAAAACAGCTCCGCATCGCTTTCACTAAAGCAAAAAGCGGCGAAGGTCAGACCCACGAAAAACTTTTCCGCAGTCTGGAACAGCGTCTGGATGCCATGGTTTATCGTGCCGGTTTCGCCCCGACCATCTTTGCTGCCAAACAGCTTGTCAACCATGGTCATGTCCTCGTTGACGGCAAACGCGTTGACCGCTCCAGCTGTCTGGTGAAAGAGGGTCAGGTTATCAGCATCAACGCTGAAAAATCCCCGAAACTTGCTGAAGTCGCCAAGAAAAACAACACCACCGCCCCGGCTTATATGGAAGTCGATCTCGACAACCTCAAAGCTACTCTGGTGCGTGCCCCGCAGGTCGAGGAAATCCCCGTTGCGGTCAAGATCATGAGCGTTATCGAGTACTACGCCCGGTAAGTTCAGCGTATCACGCGACAATCAAAAAAGAGACTGTGTCAGGCAGTCTCTTTTTTTGCCTCAATTTGACAAATTCCAGCCGGGGAAGTATATTATTGTTATTCAGTATAACTGATCAATAATTGTCAGGAGAATAAATATGATCTCAAGAGTTTTTATACTTTTTCTGTCCGGAATTATTTTTTGCGGTTGTGCAAATATCCCACGGGATCGCTCTTTCTACCAAGATATGCTTGAGCAATACCGCCTGCAATGTATATCGTATGCTGATTCACTGCTGCCAATTACAAATAAAAATATTCCTGATGGCAAAATCCGGCATGGAAAAGCTATCATCAAAAATCTGATTTCGTATCATTCCGAAGATGCCTTTCTTTTCAATGGGGAAGCAATTTTGCAAATTGGAAGTGGCAATGAACAATTTTTCTCCGATACCGCAGATGTATTCCTTTATGCAATATCTTACGGAATAAATATAAAAAGCGGAATCAGACATTGCCAGATATCCCCGATATTAAAATTCAAAATTCATGCTGCCGGAGAAACTGCCCTTACTGCTGATGATTTTGAATTGATCGATCCCCCTGAATTACAATCTGTCTGTAAACAATGCATACACACGATCAAATGGTTTCCCTTTCCCGGATATACAGTGGAACATATTCCTCAAGCTCCGGAATATTTTTCTCTGGTAAAATTAAAACAGATAAAACTGACCGGAAAACAGAACAAACTTTACTTGCGTTGTAAATTCCTTTTTCAAATGTTCTACCGGGACGGCAAAGGGTGTTTGCGGCAGACTGCAAATCGTACTGCAATGCTCAAAGGAAATGCTGATACTGAATTTGATTTTATTTCTCAACAGGAATTTTCCGGTGCATTTCTGAAAATGCTCTCTAATCAGGAAATCGAATTTGAAACCGGTTTGCCGGTAAAATAACTGAAGTTTTGAATCGAGAGCTCATTTCTCACACCACCGTACGTGTTGTTCGGCATACGGCGGTTCAGTAACTTATGTGCAGTTCATTGTACCGGATGAGGGTATCGTCATATCCCATCTGAATAATACATTTGTCAGTCAGGGTTCTCTTCAATATCCAACTCTTGGATATATGCAAATACCCATTGCGGGTGTTTGCCAGACGGCGTCCCCGGTTTCTGCGGGTCAGCTCGCGGATTTCATTCCTGAACCTGTGCTTTGCGGATTGCCTGATGTGCACTCCTGCCGGGGCGGAAGCCGTAACTGTTTTCTGAAAATTCCTTCTCGAATTTCCACCTCACGATGGACACCCTTTACTTTCGCTGACAGTTCCTGCTGACAAGTCTGTACCGGACTTTCGCCGGCAAGTCAATGCACGTGCCGCACATACCCCAAAAAAAATCACGCTCTGCAAAACTGCAAAGCGTGATTTTTTCAAAAGAACGTTTGAATTACTCAACGTCGCTGATATCGATCCGGGCATTGACCTGGATTTCAGAACCGGTCAGGAAAACTTCGGCCACACCGATACCAAGACCTTTTACTTCGATCTCATTCTGATCGGCAAGCTCTTTGAAAAATGCGGGAGAACCGGCAACAGCCAGAACAGCATCTTTATTGATTTCGCCGGCAGTCTCGCTGGCATTATCAGCCGGGAAGATAGCATCGGCTTCATCACCGACAGTGATCTGAAGCACTTTATCACTGACCAGAACAACGCTGTACTCAACTTTGCCTTTGATATTTTTGGCTTTGTCCGCACCGGTGATGATGGTGATGACTTTGCACTCATCAATTTCATCTTCTTCTACGTCAGTAAAGTCGGTTTTCTTGGCTTTTTTGGCGATCTTTTTGAAGACATCTTCAGCATTACCTTCATCCAGAACAACTACAGCTTTGAAATCGCCTTCATCCAGAACATCGACACCCCAAACTGCGAAGTTACCGGAAAGTTCAGCCGGTTCGACATTGATGATCTCTTTAAGAGTATCGAGAACCCCTTTTTTGAAATTCTTGTCTTTCTGGGCAATTTCCCAAACCTTGCTGTCAAGCAGAGATTTGACATTACCATACAACACGACTTCGGCATCCTCGGCAACATACGCCAGAGAATTGTCAGAGCATCCGCAGAACACCAGCAACGCAAAAAACGCTGCACAAATAAGATTAAAAGCTTTCATTTTTCTCCTTTCTATAAGATTTTTTGATTGAAAGCACCCTTTGGGCAAGGATAAATATATACCTCTTTTCTGCAATGTCAATGAATTTTTACAAAAAAACTTGTATTTTTTTAATTTCAGGTGTAACTTATGCTCCGGAACATTATAATTGTAACTACCGGAGATATTTTGCAATGAAAAGAATTCTGGTTACCGGAGGCGGAGGTTTCCTCGGCAGCTGGCTCTGTGAAAAACTGCTCGAAAAAGGCAATGAGGTCATCTGCCTTGATAATTTCTATACCGGCACCCGCCGCAATGTCTATCATTTGCTGGATAATCCGAAATTTGAATTGATCCGTCACGATGTAACATTTCCCTTATACATAGAATGTGATGAAATTTACAACCTCGCCTGCCCTGCAAGCCCGATCCATTATCAGCGTGACCCCGTGCAGACGGTAAAAACCTGCGTCCACGGTGCAATAAATATGCTCGGTCTGGCAAAACGACTCAATGCCAAAATACTGCAGGCATCAACCAGCGAAGTTTACGGAGACCCGGCTATTCATCCGCAAGTTGAAGAGTATTGGGGAAATGTCAACCCCATCGGAATCCGCTCATGCTACGATGAGGGCAAAAGATGTGCCGAAACTCTTTTCAAATGTTACCACATGCAGAATAACACAAGAATAAAAATCATCCGCATTTTCAATACCTATGGTCCGAGAATGCATCCGCATGACGGACGGGTGGTGAGTAATTTTATTCTGCAGGCTCTCCAAAATCAGGATATCACCATCTACGGCGACGGCTCGCAAACCCGCAGTTTCTGCTACCGGGATGACCTTATTGACGGCATGATGAGACTTATGGCAACCGGAGATGATGTCACCGGTCCGGTCAATGTCGGAAACCCCGGAGAATTCACCATTATCCAATTAGCAGAAAATGTTATTGAATTGACCGATTCAAAATCAAAAATCATCCGGATGCCGCTGCCGTCAGATGATCCAAAGCAGCGAAAACCGGATATTTCCAAAGCCAAAGAATTGCTCAACTGGCAGCCGGTCACCCCGCTGCGGGAAGGATTGAAAAAAACTATTGAGTATTTTGACGATCTTTTGAAAAGTGATCCGGAATTCTGCAAAGGTGAATAAATGAAGAAAATTTTAGTTACCGGTGGAGCCGGTTTTATCGGATCCGCTCTGGTCAGATATATCATCAACAATACCAATGATGAAGTTTGTGTTGTTGATAAGTTGACCTATGCCGGAAATCCGGAAAACCTGAAAGAAATTTCCGATTCCAAGCGTTTTTCATTTAAAAAAGCTGACATTGCGGATTTTGCTGCAATGGAAAAAATTTTCAATGATTTTCACCCGACAAATGTCATGCACCTTGCTGCGGAAAGCCACGTTGACCGTTCCATTGACGGACCGCAGGAGTTTATTCAAACCAATGTTGTCGGTACCGGCGTACTTCTGGAGTGTGCAAGAAAATATTTTTCAACGCTTACGGAAACAGAGAAAAACTCTTTCCGTTTTCATCACATTTCTACCGATGAAGTTTACGGTTCTTTAGGAGAAAATGGATTTTTCACCGAAAACACGGCATACGATCCGTCATCTCCATATTCAGCGAGCAAAGCGGCATCTGACCATCTGGTGCGGGCATGGGGAAGAACATTTCATCTGCCGGTTTTGATCACCAACTGTTCCAATAATTACGGCCCCTATCACTTCCCGGAAAAATTGATCCCGCTGATGATCCTCCATGCCTTGAGCGGCATGGAGCTGCCGGTTTACGGAAAAGGCAATCAGATCCGTGACTGGCTTTATGTCGATGATCACGCCAGAGCTTTGTATCTGGTTTCCGATAAAGGTGTTCCCGGGGAAACTTATAATATCGGCGGCAATAACGAAAAAACCAATTTGGAAGTTGTTCACACCATTTGTTCCATTCTGGATGAATTAACTCCACGCTGTGACGGCAAAAGCTATGCTTCACAGATCGTCCACGTCGCTGACCGCCCCGGACACGATCTGCGTTACGCCATTGATGCCGGGAAAATCACCCGGGAACTGGGTTGGAAACCAATGGAATCATTTGATACCGGGATCCGGAAAACGGTAAAATGGTATTTGGAAAACAAAGATTCGTGGTGCTCAAGAGTCCTAAACGGCGAATACCGCATGGAAAGGCTTGGCAAAGAGATAAAATGAGAGACTATTCATTGACAGGGAAAAAAATTCTGGTTACCGGCGGTGCCGGTTTCATCGGATCAAATTTGACCGGCACACTGCTTGCTCTGGGCAATAAAGTAACGGTACTGGATAATTTTTCCACCGGAAAAAGAGAAAATCTTGCCGATTTCATCAGCGATCCGGCTTTTGATTTGATTGAAGGTGATATCCGGGATCCGGAAATCTGCCGTCAAGCAGTTGAAAAAGTTGACTTTATCCTGCATGAAGCTGCTCTAGGCAGCGTCCCCCGGTCGATAAAAGATCCGGCAACGACCACGGCGGTCAATGTTTCCGGATTTGTCAATATGCTTATGGCAGCAAAAGATGCCGGGGTGAAGCGTGTCGTCTATGCCTCAAGCAGTTCGGTCTATGGAGATTGTACCGATTCGCCTAAAGTGGAAAACCGTACCGGGACTCCGCTTTCACCGTACGCTTTGACAAAAAGTATTGATGAACAGTTTGCCGCAAATTTCATAAAAGTTTACAATATGGAATGTATCGGGCTGCGTTACTTCAATGTTTTCGGCAAACGGCAGGATCCCGACGGAGCTTATGCAGCAGTAATACCGAAATTTTCGGCGGCGTTGATCAAACATCAATCCCCGGTAATCAACGGGGATGGTTCATACAGCAGAGACTTCACTTATATCGAGGATGTAATACAAGCCAATATTCTCGCTCTGCAAACGGAAAATTGTCAGGCAGTCAATACGGTGTATAATGTTGCCGGCGGCAAAGAGACTTCGCTTAATGAATTATTTGCCTCCCTGCAAAAGGAACTGGGAAAATTTGATCCGGAAATCACCAAAACCCAAGCTGTTTACGGTCCGGTGCGTCAGGGAGATATCCCTCACAGCCTCGCCGATATTTCCAAAGCCGGAAAACTTTTGGGATATAAACCGGAATTTACCATTTCGCAAGGTCTTGAATTGACTGCGAAATGGTATTTCGAGCATCTTTCCTGACCGGGATAAAGTCTATTCAAAAATCACTTCTGCAATATCATACGCATCGCAGAAGATCATACACAGACGGTCAAAGCCGATGGCACAACCGGAACTTTCCGGCATCCCCTGCTCCAGAGCTGTCAAAAAATCTGTGGCTTCCGGATAAGGGTGCATCCCCTGCGATGCCCGGAACTTCAGAGCTTCATCAAAGCGACGGCGTTGTTCAGCAGCATCGGTCAATTCACCGAAGGCATTGCCCAGCTCCATTCCCCGAATATAAAGCTCCCAGCGTTCTGCGACCCGGTTATCTTTGGCACTCAATCGGGAAAGCGACGCCCGGTTCGCCGGATAATCAATGAGAAATTCCGGACATTCTCTGCCCAATTCCGGCTCAACTTTCAAAACCATCAATTCATCAAATGAACCATCCGCATCAGCTTCAAATGCTGAAACTCCGGCATATCTGCGGAATGCCTCGTCAACAGAAATAAAACTGTAACGACTCAAATCAACCGGATTTCCCTGGTAATTTATCCGGCAGGTTCCCAAAACTTCATCTGCCGCCGAAGCGATCATCTCCGCAGTAAATTCAGCCAGTTTGCGGTAATCCCATTGAATGGCATAATACTCCAGAATAGTAAATTCCTCACGGTGTTTTCTGCCTTTTTCCTCCGCCCGGAATGCCGGTCCGATCTGAAAAATACGCTCCATTCCGCAGCAGAGCATCCGTTTCATTGCCAACTCCGGACTGGTTCGTAAAAATTCGCCCTCGCTGACGACAGATTCAATATACTCTTCCGGTGCAGGTGCCGGAATTTTCACTGCAGTGGAAACTTCAAGGAAATTTTCTGAATAAAAGGCGTTCCGCAGAGCCTTTAGAAGTGCGGAACGCCGGATCAAATTAGCTTTGTTGATCATTGCTGTTTCAAATATGCCTCTATAAAGCGATCAATGTCACCATCCAATACTCCGGAGGTATCACTGGTTTCGACATCAGTTCGCAAGTCTTTAACCATCTGGTAAGGCTGGAGAACGTAGCTGCGGATCTGACTGCCCCAGCCATTCTCCATCTGCTCGCCACGCAAAGCGGCAGCAGCTTCACGGCGTTTGCGTTCTTCAATTTCAAAAAGGCGGGCTTTAAGCATTTTCATTGCCGTTGCCCGGTTTTTGTGCTGTGAACGCTCATTCTGACAACTGACCACAATACCACTGGGCAAGTGGGTGATCCGCACTGCCGAGTCAGTAGTATTGACGTGCTGACCGCCGGCACCGCTGGAACGGTAAGTATCGATCCGCAAATCAGCTTCATTGACTTCAATATCAATATCATCATCGATTTCCGGGAAAACATCCACCGAACAGAAACTGGTGTGGCGACGGGCGTTGCTGTCAAAAGGAGAAATACGCACCAGACGGTGAACACCATTTTCCCCTTTGCAGTAACCATAGGCAAATTCCCCCATGATGTGCAGCGTCGCACTGCGGATACCGGCCTCATCACCGGGCTGATAATCAATAAGTTCCTCTTTCCATCCACGACGTTCAGCGTAACGGCGGTACATACGGAAAAGCATACTTCCCCAGTCGCAGGACTCAGTACCGCCTGCTCCGGCATGGATAGTCAAATAAAAGTTGTTGCGGTCAAAACGGCCGGAAAGAAAACTGACAATTTCAAGTTTATCCAATTCGGCTTCCAATGCCGGCAATTGTGCTTCGGCTTCAGCGACAAAAGCCTCGTCCTCGGCGGCAAATTCCAATGCCGTACCGAAATCATCCAGAGAACTCTCCATTTTGCGGAAAGGAGTGATGATATTACGGCAGGAAGATACTGCCGCAATGGTATTCTGGGCGGCTTCTTTGTCGTTCCAGAAATCCGGAGCATTCATTTTTTCTTCCAGTGCGGCAAGTTCACTCTCTTTTTCCTCGATTTTAAGAAAACCCTCAACTTGCAGCAACCGGGACTTATAATCGTTTTCTTTCTGGCGTAATTCTTCTATCGTCAGCATTTTTTCACACTCTCCAGTTTCCACATGTCATCCAGCAGACGCTGAATCGCCCCCAGACAGGAGCCGCAGGCACCGCCGGCTTTGCAGTAATTGGTGATCTCCTCTGCCTTGTGAAGATCATTCTCCTTGGCAACACGCAAAATTTTCAAATCTGTTACACCGAAACATTTGCAGATCAGTTTGCCGTCATGATCATCCAGCTTTTCAAAGGGATTGGGTTCACCTTTATAATCGGCTATCGCCGCCTGAAGTGCCTCCATGCCCATAACCGAACAGTGCATTTTTGCTTCCGGCAATTCGCCAAGCAGCTTGACAATATCCTGATTGGTAACACTGGCGGCCTCTTCCAAAGTCATCCCTTTGATCAATTCAGTAAGAGCGGAACTGGAAGCGATGGCACTTGCACAACCGAAAGTTTTGAATTTAACATCTGCGATCCGGCCCTGATCGTCCAGTTTAAAAGTAAGTTTCAAAGCATCTCCGCAAGCGGCATTGCCCACCTGCCCGGTACCGTCGGGATTCTCCACCTCGCCCACATTGCGGGGATTCATAAAATGGTCAATAACCTTATCTGTGTAGTTCCACATTTTATTTTTCCTTAAAAGTTCTATTATTTCAAAATGACCGGGAAACAGTATGCCTGATTTCGTATCAAAAACCTTTCCCCAGACTTTCTCAAATATCAAATTTTTTCAACTCTTCTTTCACTTTATCCGCAATGATCTTTGCCGCTTCATCAAGTTTGAATCTTACGCTGTCACGGCAGGCACGGGTACGAAATTCGGTCTCATTCTCCCCGATGGTCTTGGGAGAAATGACCAGTCGCAGAGGAATACCAAGCAGATCGGCATCACTGAACATGCTGCCGGCTTTTTCACCGCGGTCATCATAGAGAACTTCGATGCCGAGAGCTTCCAATTCAGCAACCAGTTTTTCGGCAGCTTCACCGACTCCGGCTTTGTGCGGATCAATGGCACACACCTGCACCTGCCACGGAGCAATGGACATCGGCCAAACCGGACCGTAATCATCGTGAGAAAATTCAATGACCGATGCCATGGCTCTGCCGACACCGATACCGTAACACCCCATGATCATCGGATGGCTTTTGCCGTCTTTGTCAAGGAAAGTGCAATTCATGGATTCGGAATATTTGGTTCCAAGCTGGAAAATATTTCCGACTTCGATACCGCGGAGCATCTGCAGCGGCTCACCGGAACCGGGTGCCGGATCGCCTTCCCGGACAGTAGCGATGTCAGCAACGGTATATTCCACACCCTCAAGGTCTCTTTCGGCATTGAAGTTGAGCATGTGATATCCCGGCTCATTGGCTCCGACAACCAGATTTGATGACTCAAATGCGGAGCGGTCAATGATGATTTTCGCCTTTTTGCCCTTGAGATTCAGAGGACTTGCGTAACCGGGAACAGCTCCGGCGGCAATGATGGACTCATCATCGGCAAATTTCAACTCGGCAACCATGGCTACATTGGAGAGCTTGCTCTCATTTACTTCAAAATCACCGCGGATCAGAGCGAAGATCAATTCGCCGGTACGGGCATCCTGATAGAAAACCGCTTTTCCGGTGTTTTCAGCTTTGACGTTGAGGAAAGAAGCGACTTCCTCAATGGTTTTGCAGTCCGGAGTGGCAACTTTTTCCAGAGCTTTGGCTTCTTCTTTCACGAACTTCCAGTCAGCAACAGCGATTTCCCTGTTTGCACGATATTTGCGGTCAGGAGAAACGAACAAGGTATCTTCACCGCATTCGGAGATCGCCATAAATTCATGGGAGACTTTGCCGCCCATCATACCGCTGTTGGATTCGATGCTCAACACATTGTCCAAACCGATACGGCGGAAGATGCGTTCATAAGCTTCGTGAGCCCGGAAATAATATGCTTCAAGATCAGCCTGATCGGTGTGAAAACTGTAAGCATCTTTCATGGTGAATTCACGGGTACGGATGAGGCCTGCCCGGGGACGGGCTTCATCCCGGTATTTGGTCTGGATCTGATAAACCATGACCGGCAGCTGTTTGTAGCTGTTCACTTCGGTGCGGACAAGAGCGGTGACACACTCCTCGTGGGTCATGGCAAGAAGCATGGGTTTATCGTTGCGGTCAGAGAAGCGGAGCAATTCAGCACCGACCGACTCATAGCGGCCGGACTCCTGCCACAAAGCTGCGGGCAGAGCCACCGGCATGAGAATCTCCTGACCGTCGATGCGATCCATCTCCTCCCGGATGATATTTTCGATTTTGGCAACGATTCTTTTGCCTGCCGGAAGCAGGGAATAAATTCCGGCGGAAACCGGACGGATATAACCGCCACGCATCAGGAACTGATGGCTCACAGTTTTGGCATCTTTGGGTACTTCACGAAGGCGGCGTCCCGCCATTTTGCTCATTTTCATATTTTCACCTGCTGTATTGACTATTTAAAGAAATACGTTCACTATATAATATAATACACAGATGCTCTTTATACAACAGCAAAAATGGAAAAAATCAGCATGTTGGAGGAAAAATCTTTGCCTTTTCCAAAGCATATTTCAGAGCTTTGATTGAACAACATCAACAGCCTGCCAGTTGTCTCCGGTAATAATATGCATTACCAGATTCAATGTCATTGTGCTTATGTGAGCATGACCATAACAAACGACTTGTTACCTGACTTCACTTCTGTAAATTGCCCAGATTTATAAGCCGATCATATTCCTTTAGCAGTTTTTCTTTTTCTTCAAGATCATCATCTTTTGCAGCCTCATAAATTCTTTTTCCGATTTCTGCGGCTTCTGATTGTGACTTTTGAATCAACAGAATTCTGGCAGGCAGGTCAAAATCTTTTGAAATCTGATACGCTCCGCCTCCACTCGTATATGCATACACTATAACAAGAGAATCGACATCGTGAAACATCTTTTTATCCGCATTTTTAAAACCCCTTACTGCGGCATTCCAATTCCTTATGATTTCTTCTACAGAACGGATATAATCTGCTTGAGTCGCATTCCCTCCGAATCTTGGATACCCCTCCTGAAGCCGTCTTACTTCCTCTCTGAAATCATCCGTTTCCCCGGATTTGACCATATAAACGGTTTCGATGTGTTTCAACTCAATTTCTTTGTCGGCTCTCTTCTTTCTGTTTGATGGCAAGTTATACCAAACAGCCCATACGATGAAAGCTGTAATAACGACAACAAACATGTACTTTATTAATTTGCCGCTCCAGTATTTTGCAGCGATATTGTCATTTGACAATTTATTTTTTCAGCAACAAAGTGTTGTACTTGAGGAGCCATACATACGAACACTTTATGACACGTCTGACATTGCAGAGTCATTCCCAAATATTCATTGGGGGTTTCCGGATACTCCTGTTTACAATGTGGACAAATTGTTTTCATAGCGTTTCCCCTGTTTTATTTTTTTGACAATCTTACCCCAGCATACTAGATTCAAATATAACGATGGCAATCATTCTTAAAACAACTATTGCTATTGCAAAATAACGCTGTCCCTTTGAAGCATGAACCAAGAGAGCATAAATAATTGCAGGTAAAGTTAAAATCGGGATAAAACATGCTCCCAAACTTAAGAAAATTGCCAATACGCCCCATGCATTCGCTTCATATTCGATTTTTTCCTTTTTAACGGATACTGAACGTTTGTACCAGGGAATATTTTCATTTTTGGGAGCTCCGCCATATGGAAAATATTTTTGGTCCGCAATCGGCTGTTGCGGCATTGTCTGAAAAAAATTCCCGCATTTAAAACATTTCATCGCATTTGCATAATTGATTGTACCGCACGCAAAACAGAATTTTGCATTTTCACAAACAAATTCTTTATGACATACTGAGCATTGCAACGTCATTCCCAAATATTCGTCAGGAATTTCCGGATAACCTTGCCCACAGTGAGGACAAATTGTTTTCATTGTCAAATATTCTCCATATTTTCTGTTTTTCGGCAAATAAAAAAGCCGTTTCTGTGATTGCACTCCATAGACGGTATCGCCAAACACCGGACCGGAAACGCAAGCAGAAACGGCCATATCAGACATATGGTCATTATATACTTGCGGCTGGTTCCGGTCATGAAATAATTTGGCGATTTTTCT
>SUWD01000001.1 GCA_015061685.1 Lentisphaerota bacterium
CTTGAGAATTTGTAAAATAAGCCATAATTTTCTCCTATCATGACTTATTATACCTCCAACTTTCTGCTCAAACAATAGAAAAAGGCTGTTGCTCACCTTTTTTGAGGTTTTGCAACAGCCCCTTTTTCTATTTAGGGTTCAGAACTTCGTCCCAAGCTCTTGGTGAGCCGACGCAGGACTTGATTTTCAGAAATTCACACATTTGCAATGCAAATCATTAAACTTCCAACAGTCTTATAAATTCCCTGACAAAAGTTCGCAGATTATTACATGGGTAGATTTTGAATGTCGCGATTACATCAAAAATCCGTATCTTGCAGTTGTAAATGATTGTAACTGACATTATATTACCTTTGAGCGGTTGAGTTGAGTATGGAGAAATGTTAAATATGGATAAAACGGAAAAATCGAAGAAAAAACAAGCCGGTATTTTTTTGATTGCCGGATTTTTACTGTTTGGTGTGTGGAACTTGTTCTGGTTCAGCCCGGTTTATCCATTGTGGCAGAAACTGGATGGGCGTTTGCCGGAAAATATCTATTTCCCAGTGGAGGAATTCCTCGCTTTGAATGGGCATCACAATTCAATTTATGCTTTGAGTGGAAGTCTTATTATTGCCATTGGTACAATCGCCTGGGCATGGAAATTGAATGGCAAATTGCAAAAATGGTATGAATATCTTTTATTGTTTATTCTGTTTTTTGTTGCGGCGATGATCAGTATGCCATGCCTGTGCCGCTCGCGAGAACATGCGAGACGCCTCCGTTGCAGCACAATGCTTCGTCAGACATACGTCGCACTTGAATTCTATGCAAGAGAAAACGGCAACACATTTCCCGATACGACCGATATACCCGATACTGCACAAATAGGTAAAATCGCACATCCGGTAAATTATTACGGTAAAGGAAAAAGTTTTACCGATAAACCTTTTATCATTCTTGAAGATGCTTGCCGGGTCCACGCCGGGGATATGCGCCACCGCATTTGGAGTGACGGTACACGGGAGCAATTTTATCCGTGGCGCAAAACAGGAGATAACAAATGAAAAAGAAATGGGAATATTTGATTGCGGATCTGGTTTCGCTGGGTTTGCTTGAATATGGTCTTTTTGTCGCATTGGCTTGGTACTGGTCTAAATTTCAATGGTCGCCATTGGGGTATGAAACTTGCGGAATGGAATTTCTCGGTGTGTTGCTGATTACCTATCCGGCATTTATCATCGGCTTGCTTATCCGTTTGGTATTGCTTCTGCGAACTTTTTTATCATTTGAGCGTAAAAAATCTTCAGAAGCAAAGTTCGCTGACAAGTTACGCACCCCCCACCAGAACTTATGGATTGCCAAGGACTTACAAATAAAGTCCCTGGCAATTTTCTTTTTATACCCCTTACAGTTGCAGGTACTTGCGGCTTTTGCAGGGCAAGCAAGAGACTGATATTCTCAATGCTGAACCATACCGGCAACGGCATTTTGCACCACTTTTACGGCAAAAGTCTCTGAAACGCACTGGACGCAAGTCCTGGGAACATTGTTGTTTATTATCAACGATTTACAAAAAGTGGTAATACAAGGACTTGATGTAAAAAACAGACGGTGCAAAAGTTGGTTTTCCGCCACTCCTGCTCCGTCTTTCATTTTGCCAAAGTGAAGTCCTTGTTTCATTTAAAATCAAAAAAGGCGGCAGAATTTCTCCCACCGCCGATAATGATATACTGTTTTCACTTTTTTATTGGGAGATTGAGTTTTTTCCGGGCATCTTTCATTGCACCGAGATTATGAACATCGGTGTACCCCTGCTTCAGAAGTTTTTCCGTAGCCATAGTTGCTTCCCGACCGCCCCGGCAATAAACATAAACCGGCGTATCTTTGGAGGGGACAACTGCTGCCGCTTTTGTATCCACATCCGCCTGCGGCAGATTGATTGCTCCCTGCAGGTATCCTTTCTGATATTCTGCCGGAGTCCGGACATCAAGCAGAACAGCATTCTTTTCCATCGTGATTTTGCACTGTCCGAGAGAACAGCATCCACTTACAACGAGCAGCATAACGCCGCACAGCATGACAAGAAGTTTTTTCATAATTCACCTCTATTCGGTTGTATTTTTTTCAATTTACCTATTTACGGTAATCCCACATAGTCTGCCTGTAATATAACGCAGAATCTGATGTTTGTCAAATGCCGGATATCAACTCTGCATACCAGTAAAAGTGCGGCAAACTCCTGCTGTCAAGGATTGGAGTTTACTGCTGTTCCCCTGACAGGCATTGCCCTGTAAAAACCAACTTTTTTCACTTCCATTTTTTCCCTTATAAGAGTCCAAAGCAGAGATTTTCGGTTTCGCCACCTGTTAACCTCCACCAGAAATCAAGCCGCCGAGAGGGCGGCTTTTAATTTTTGGTGAATGAAGCCTGTCAAGGCTTTCGCTTCATATATTTTGATGCTTGACGGGCAAAGAGCAAAGCAGCAGTTGCTCCGATCCCCTGCGGATTTTTTACACCTGTAATCAGAGCGACTTTATTTTTCAAACCATAATCAATCATTGTATTTCTCCAAGAATTTCAGCAATCGTACTCTATCAAATCTTCTATATGACAGAAAAGAGCCTTTGCGAGCTGTAACAATGTTTCGGCGGCGGCTTTGTTGATATTCTTCGCCCGCATTTCGTATTGCTGAATTGTCCGCAGTTTCACTCCGGAACGCCTGGCAAGTTCTTTCTGCGTAAGTCCGGCATCTTTGCGGCGCTTCTGCAAACGGGTGGGAAGATTTTTATTGCGGATAATACGGTTGACTGTTTCCACAAACTTTTCTTCTGATGCTTCGTGAAGAGTGGGGTAAAGCAGAAGTATCTCCTGCATAGTCACGCACTCGGCAATATTTTTGAACGGGCGTTTGGTGAACCATTGGAAATACGCCAATGCCCAGCCAGTCCAATATTCCGGAGAATAGTCGTATTCAATTTGTGCTTGCAAACCATCGACAGACAGCCCCGATTTCCGCATTACTTCCATGGCAAGTTCTGTTCCGGAAAGTCCTATTATCTGGCAGCAGTGATTGCGGTTCAATTTTCCGTATTCTGCTGAAGCATACTGCCATCAAGTTTTGCTCTGCCGTGCAGCGTGCGGGCGTTGTTGAAATCCAGAGAATATTCATCGGCGGTCAAGTGCAGCTGCGGAGGATTGAAACTGGTCTTTATCCCCATTATGTCCAGCGTCAGATCAAAGAGCAGATCATTGGTGAAATATTTGTCCTGTGACCGGATCAGTTTTTTATACAGTTCCGGATTTTGAGCGATCCAGCTCTCACTGAAATAGCATATCATCGGTATTCTGGTCATATCGATTGTAAATCCGGCACTGTCATGATCTCCGATTTTCACGTCCTCACCGTGGTCCGGGATGAATATGATCCCCTTTATTTCCGGATCAGACATGGCAAATCTGAATAATTTTTCCAGTACCTTGTCCAGATATGCCGTAGCTTTTTCGTAATCAAGCTCCAGATGATCTGCGAATCCGGCTGGGTAACGGATCTGATAGGGGGCATGACAGCTCATGAGGTGGATCACCGTAAAAGATTTGCCGGTATTTTTCTGATTGGCGGTAAAAAAATCAACCGCGTCCATATCCAGACGGTTTTTCCGCATGATGAAGTCCATTTCCGAATTGATATAATTTACTTCATCTGCCGCCTGCGAAATTGCACTTACCGGAGAACGCAGAGAGTCATACAGATATTGATTGCTTATGAAATTGCTCTGCTTTCTGCAATAACGCAAGACATCAAAAAGAGTTACTCCTGTTTGGCGGTCATTGCCGTATTGATTCTGCTCGGTAAGCATATAGCGGATCGCTTCGGTAGTGTGGACGTGATTGGAATAGGCATTGGTGAAAAAGATGAATCTTTTATCAGTTTTCACACTGTCGAGGAATGGGGTGGTCTGACGGGGGTAACCGTAACAGCTCATATAGTCACGGCTGTTTGATTCACCTATTACCAGAATGAATTTCCCGTCACTTCCGGTGGAATGAACCTTTTCCTTTTCTTCATCATTCAACGGCTCCAATCTGCGTTCAGCAGCCTGTTGATTGAAAAGAGCCAGCTCCTGCCGGAAATAATTCCCCCTTACCAGCAAAGAAAATATTCTCAATTTGCCTTTGACGACATGAGATTTGATACCGGAAAAGGCGATGAAAAACAGTAATATTCCGATTGCGGCAGCAGATATTCTGCAAATTTTATTCTGCGGTACGGAGAATAACGGCAGTTTTGTATAGTACCATATTGACACGGCAGCAAAGAGCAGCAAGATTATTACTGCCAGTATGAGACCGGGATTCAAAGAGATGTACGCCAAAGCTTCGGCAAGATCGGTTTGATATACGGCAACGACAGTATCCAATTCCAGCTTTTTGCCGTCCCGGATGTTGCGTATCAGAATCGCAAGGAATATTTTCCCGCTTGCAATTTGGAGTATTGCCGAAAGAATCGCCGGCAGTTTCCGCAATCTGCTGCAGCTGGAGCAGATCAATGTCAATGCGGTATCCAGAAGCATTACACATAAAATGAATGAAAAACCGTAACGGATGGAGCGTTCTGCATCATAACGGGAAATGAGGGAAAAGTTGGTCAATTCTGCTGCAACGATCAATATTTGCAGGAAATAGTAGAATAAAAGTCGCCGCAGGGACTTTGTGCGGCAGATCAGCGGCAGGAAAAGAGCAAAAAGAGCCAGCAGTATGAGATACACTGCCATATCTTTCGCTCCGGGGATAGGTTCTCTTAAAAATCCCCAGAAAAAGAGGTTGTATGCCAGAAAATAGACCGCAGAAAATATAAAATTTTTACGGTTGAAAACAACCGGAATGATTTGAGAAATTTTTTCCCGCAGAGAATCTATTGGAAAAGAGATTTTCATTCATCAGCTCCGTTGTTTTTCAAATACTCCTGAAATGTGATGAATCTGCCTTTTTTGCCCAGATGAGCGATCAATTTCCGCAGACGGTGGATCTGTTTTTCTCCGGCGTGCCGGACAACGAAACCGGGAATTTGCCAACGTTTCTCTTTCGCCTGAAAGTTGTATTCCCACGGGTGGGAATACATGTTGTAATATCCGGTCATTTTGAGGGTGATCCCGGCAAGCAGGCTGTAGGAAAAGAGCGGCATGTTTTTGAATGCCAGCCAAAAGAGCGGGAAACGTATTCCCGGCACTGCTGAAACGGGGAACTGCCACAAGCCGCAATCTTCCTTAAACGGCAGCAATGGAGAACGCAAATTACAGTAATGCCCGGGCAGATATATGGGGTTGAGAGATGATTCATAGGTGTAACCGGCAGCTTTTATTTCCTCTTTATCCACCTTTGCCAGGCGTGCCATCCGGAATCCGGCAACTTCCTGACCGGAGAGATCCTGCAGTATTTTTCTGGATTCAGCGAGGTGAGCTGCTTCAAAAGTCGAGTGATTCATTCCGTGGGAAGCGATTTCATGTCCGTTGCTGACCATCTGCCGGATCAGTTCCGGATAACGCATGGCAAAAACGGCAGTGGTGAAAAAAGCAGCTTTTGCCCCGGTTTCTTTCATCAGATCGATGATTGCTTGTGTACCGCGGCGTGAAATTTCAAATTTGTCCTCCTCCGGGATGGAAGCACCATATTCCTCCGGAAGATCAAACTCCTCAATATCAAAGGAGAGCAGAATTTCAGGATTTTTCATTTTTTGATAATGTCCCAATTTTTGTAAACCCCGTAACAGGAGCTTATAAACAAACATTTTTGTCAACGTTAAAACATATCACATCAGTCGTGATTTGTCAAACCGGCAAGTACGGGTTAGATCTAACCGGTGGATGCAGTGTGAGGCAAGGTCGCAGACAAATCAAGGCGGATGAGCAGGAGTGTACTAAACGTACATGACTGCGAAAACGTCCGCTGATTTGCCAAGAGATTGCTCGCAATGCACCACCGCAGGAAAGATTTTTCACAAAAAATGAGATAATAACTATTTTTTATAACTCTTCTTTACTCTGACTTGCCACAGGACTTTCATGAAGCACAGCAATTCCCGGCACAGGATCTTCAATCCCATGGATGAGAGTTTGACTTCCGGATTCAATTGGACATCCAGCGGGGAGATATTCAATCCTCTGTTCCAGGCGATCAGGATAAATTCTGTATCAAAGACGAAAGAATCCACGGTCGTCAGCAAAAAGGCTTCTCTGCCTTTGCGGTTGAAACCTTTCAATCCGGCCTGGGTATCCTGAATATCCTCCGGCAATCCGCAAAAGAGACGGTTGAGCATTTTCAATCCGCCGGAGAGACACTTGCGGAATGGCGAAAGAGCAGTTCCGTAACTGTTGTTCCGCCGCCCCATTATCACATCCGCACCGTCGGCAAGCATCCGGAATCCTTCAGCGACGGATTCATAACCAAAGGGGAAATCCCCGTCGGTATAGATCATGAAATCGCCGTCGGCATGTTTGACCAGATGCCGCAGAGAGTATCCCTTGCCCCGGTTTTTATCATATTTGAGAAAGTGGAATTTGCCGTTTACCGCATCGGAGATACGTTTGAGAGCTTCAGGAGAGTAATACTTATCCGGGGCACCGTCATTGGTTATATAAAGGGTGATTTCGGCGTCGGAACCGATTTTTGTTTTCAGTTTTCCGATAGCATTTACAATGCTGTCATCCCAGTTTTTCCGGGGTTTGTAACAGGGCAGCAGGATATCAAGTTTCATTTTTGGCTTCCCAACTCTTTAACATCAGCCGGCGGGATCACTGCCAGATAGAATTTGAATTTTTTGGGCTTACCGAATCTGGCACAGTATTCGATCTCCATTTCCTGCCATTGGGGAGAGACATTGCGGAAAAGTTTTTCGATATTGGCGGAGCCTGCTTCGGGGTTTGCGGTTATTCCCAAAGCTCCATGTTTACGGATCGTTTCGGCGTGCAGAGCGGTCAGGATCGGATCGGTGAAAGGGGCGGCTTTGATTTTGTATTCAAAGGTATTCTGCAGCATGGAAGCTTCCCAGATATCACCGGAGATAAAGGGGATATCGTTTCCGGTTCTTTCCCGGTAAAAGTTTTCGGCGGCGGCACGGAAAACCGTTTTGTCGATGTGGTAGCGGTATTTGCTTTTGCAGTTGTAGTATATGAGGGGGAAAATCAGGAGAATTGCTGCAAATAAACTGCAGAACAATGCAAAAACGCGTTTCATCCGGCAGCTGGTTTCTCCGGGATAAAATGAGATTATGAAAATTCCGGCACACAGATAGAGCGGATATGTCCAGATGGTCAGCAGACGGTGACCGCAAATCCCCATCAACAGCAAAGTTGCCGCCTGACCGCCGATGATGCAGATGGTGTATTGAAGTGCCGCCGGATTGGTGATCGACAGCTTGAAACCGGGGAATTTCTTTTCACTTATCCAGTAAAAAATGAAACATGCCGCACTCATGCTCAGCATTGGGGCAATAAGTGCCGCAACGAATACCAGCAGCTGGACGAAGTAACTGTATTTGACCGCTTTACCGTGGGAAATGTAGTTGAATACCAGAAAATCTGTTTTGATCAGATGGTAAATGTGCGGAGTCATCAATGCACAAAAGAGCAACGCTCCGATATAGGGTTTGAGTGTAGTTAAAACCTTGCGGGCATCTTTATTGACAATAAGATACAATATGAAACTTACGCTTAAGATCCCGGCGGAATATTTGCTCAAACACGCTCCGGCGGCACTTAATGCCAGCAAAATCCAATGGTGATATTTATTCGCAGAGCATCCGCGGAAAAAGTAATAGCACATCATGGGAACAAAGAGCAGATGCGGGATATTGGCATTGAATTTGGGCGTTTCGTAATTGTAGAAAAAGTAAAAGGTTATCAACAGTGTGGCGATCACACTGTTATCCCGGTCAAAGAAACAGCGGGCAAGTTTGTAAACATAGATGAATCCGATCGTAACGCAGACTTGACTCAAGAGAAATATCGCCCAATTCGGGAAGCCGAAAATACGGCAGAAATTATAGAGCATATATCCCGACATCGGCGGATGCTTGGCATTGCCGGGATTGAATGTGCTTCCCCACATCAGCGTTTCCGCCGGGTCAAAATGCAGCGAACTGTGATAAGTTGACGGAACCAGCACCCAGAGAAGCCCGGAAAAAATCAGAAAAATGATAAAAAATTTCTGTAAAAAGGTTTTTGATCCCCATAATGCGGAAAAATTCATAACAGCCTCTATAGTATTTTAATTCTCCGGGTCGTGAAAGTCCCGGTAGGTGATAGTTTTATTCAAAATGAACTGGATGACCGGGATCACGAATAATACCAGCACCGCTTTGAGCAAATAGACATTGACCAGATCTTTGATGTGGTGAATGAGCAATGTTGAGAGCGTCATCCCTCCGGCGGCAATGCAGAGATAGGAAACAAAGCGGAAAAGCAGATGGGATGATTTTTTGAAGTTGTAAAAAGTATTTCCGGAAAAGGTGAAGAAAAATCCGCAGATGTTGCCCGCCAGACTGGCAATTTCCGGACAGATCCCGATGAAACGGCTCAAAACGAAAAAGATCGAGTAATCCAGCACCGCCGCCAAAAGACCGAAAACTGCATACAGTACAAGATTATGAAACCACGGAAAACGCCCGCAGATGATCTTATAAAGTTTGAATGGATTGAGTGTCATGTCATTCCCATAAAAATTTTTAATCATACGATCAAATAATATACACCTCAAATACATAAAAAACAAGCATTTACCGGATAAAACAGCGTGTAAGACCCGGTTGTTTCCGATAATTTCCTTCCCGGGGTTTGACTTTTTTATCAATGCCGTGTATATTTCTTACAGCTGGGAAATTTGCAAAAGGAGCTTGGGAACAATGGAACCACCGTGGAAAGGGGCAATGGAGCCATTCTGTATTCTGGGAAATACCTGGTTTGTCGGCAGCCGGCCGGCATCGACACACATCATTGATACCGGGGAAGGTTTGATAATGCTTGACAGCGGCTATCAGGAGAGTCTCTATCTGGTGCTTGATTCGATGTACCGCTGCAAACTTGATCCATCTGATCTGCGTTACATCATTCATTCCCATGGACACATTGATCATGCAGCTGCGACAAGGGCATTGGTTGAACTTACCGGAGCGGAAACTTTTATCGGTGCCGGAGACGTGCCGATGGTCAATGGGACACGCCCGGAACTCTCCTGGGCCCCGGAATATGATATGGCTTCCCCCGAACCTTTTGAGCCGGATCATATTATTTCTGACGGCGATCAGATAAAGTTGGGCAATACGGTTATTGATTGTGTGGCAACTCCGGGGCATACCGCCGGGGTGATTTCCTTTTTCTGGAATGTGGAACATAAGGGGGAAATCTACCGGGCAGGGACTTTCGGCGGAGCCGGATTCAATTCGCTCTGTGCAGACTACATCCGCAAATATCATCTTGAGCAGTACGATCTGCGAACTGCCTACCGCCGCAGTCTCCGGCGGATGAAAGAGGAGAAAGTTGATCTTTTTATCGGCAATCACGTCAGCCAGAATGATACTCCGGCAAGATATGAAAAACTGAAAAACGGAGATGAAACAGCTTTCATCGACCGTGAAGCGTGGATGACCTTTTTGGAAAATTGCGAAGCTTCATTTGAAAAATTTGAGATGAAAGACCCACTGTAATTTAAATAAGGAGGGAATATGGGTAAACGCATTATTCTGTTGTTGTTAAGCTGGTCGTTGGGTGTGTTGTGCTTCGCCGGAACAGCTCCGGAAAAAGTTTCAGTTGCTCCGGCGCTGAAAAATCCGCAATCATGGACAATGGTGATCGTCCCTGATGTGCAGGGTTATGTCAAGCTCCGCCGTAATCACGGTATTCTGGAATTGATGCACGGCTGGATCGTCGATTACCGGGAATCCATGCGGATTCAGCAGGTGCTTTTCACCGGGGATCTGACCAATCGCAATGATCTGCCGGTCGTTGAACCCGGCAGAAATGAATTGATCGGAGCCGAGCAGTGGAAAGCCTTCTCCCGGGCGGCGGAAAAACTGGACGGGGAAATCCCCTACATTCTCTGCACCGGCAATCATGATTACGGCAACCGTTCAGCGGAGAACCGGCGGTCATTTTTCAATGATCATTTTCCGACTGACCGCAATCGGCTTACCCGGCGTCAGCTGATTGCCTGCGATACCAATGCATTCGGGCTTACCACTTTGGAAAATGCCGCTTATGAATTTACCGCCCCTCATCCGGACAACCGCAAATTTCTGATCATTTCTCTGCAATTTGCCCCCTCTGACCGAAATCTTGAATGGGCAAAAAAACTTGCCGCCGAACCCAGATTCAAAAACCACTTCGGTATCGTGCTGACCCACTCTTATCTCGACCGTCACGGCAAACGGATCGAAAAGGAAAACTACGAAATAAACAAGCAGGGCGGCAATGCCGGAGAAGCTATTTTTCAGAAGCTGGTTTTCCCGTCTGCCAATATCCGTATGGTCGTCTGCGGTCATATCGCAATTCCGGACAAATGGGAAGGCGGGATCGCTTTTTCAATGGACAAAAACTCCGCCGGAAAATCTGTTGCTCAAATGGCGTTCAATACTCAGGCGATCGGCGGCGGCTGGCATGGCAGCGGCGGCGACGGCTGGCTCCGGCTGCTTGAATTCATGCCCGATAAAAAAACCGTCAAGGCAAGGACATTTTCACCGCTCTTTTATGTCTCCCCGGAAACCAGACATCTGGCGTGGAAACATGATGAGTTAAGTGAATTCACCTTTGAAACAGAGTGATCCTGCTTACAGAAAATCAATCGTCTATCTTCCAGATGCCGTTGATCTTTTTAAGATTGACGGTATCTTTTTTTTCCTTGCCTTTATCCTGGTAGGAGATCACGACTTTGGCGGTATTGCCGTCGATTTTTTCCGAAACTATCTCACATTTGGAGATGGCACTGAATTCTGCTCCGGCATCTTTTTTCAAATCCGGGGTTTCTTTGACCAATGCTTCCAAAAGTTTGATCATATCCTGCAATTCTTTGGTATTGATCAATTTTTGTGCTTTGGCGAAATCACCATTTGCCATGCAGGTATAAAATGTTTTCACGCAATGAGCCGGGGTTCCGGCTTTGATCTCTTTGCCGCCGGCAGCGAATGACAAAAGAGTGCAGAAAACGGCACAAAACAGCATACAGACGGATTTTTTCATAATAACCTCCTTGAGTTCAAGTGTTTGTTGTACCTGTAATATATCACGCAAATCAGGAATATCAAGTTGAGTAAATATTTTTCAGATATTTCAGCTGTCACAAATCCTTTGCCCATTTGGCAAGCGAAGCCAGATGAAACGGGATATCCAGATGTTGAGGACATACACCGGCACAGCAGCCGCAATTCACGCACTCATCCGGGGAGTGTTTGGCGGAATATGCTTTGTATGAGTTGCGTATCTGGGGGATATCGCCGAATATCCTTGAGTTGTTGAGGACCCGGATAAAGCTGGGAATGGGCAGTTCCAGAGGACATTCAGTAAGACAATATCCGCAGTTGGTACACTCCACCAGCGGATTTTGGTGCATGAAAGCCCGGAGGCGGCCGAGGGTTTTCAATTCCTCATCGTCCAGTGGCTTGAAGTTTTTCATGATATTGGTGTTATCCATCATCTGTTCCATATTGGACATGCCGCTTAAAAGGGTGTCCACTCCCTCAAGACCGGCGGCGAAACGGATAGCCCACGAAGCGATCGAAGCATCGGGGGCGGCTTCTTTCAGGATTTCGGCGGCTTTTCCGTTAAGATTGGCGAGCAGACCGCCTTTGACCGGTTCCATGATCAGGATTTTTTTGCCGTGTTTTCTGGCGATTTCATAACACTCTTTTGCTCTGACTGCCGGATTGTCCCAGTCGATGTAATTGATTTGGAGCTGGACGAGATCGACTTCGGGGTATTCGGTGAGTATTTTTTCCAGAAGTTCCGGTTTGCCGTGGAAAGAGAATCCGGCTTCCCGGATGAAGCCTTGGGCTTTCTTTTCAAAGATGAATTCGAAATAACGTTTTTCCACTGCACCGGGATAGAGTTTTTCTTCCATAGAGTGAAGCAGATAGCGGTCAAAGTATTCCAATCCGGTGACTTTGAGCTGTTTTTGGAAGAATTCTCCGGCACTGGAATTTTCTGCGATCCGCCATGAGGAGAGTTTATCAGCGATCTCAAAGGAGTCCCGGTCATAACGTTTGACGATACATTTGTTTACAGCGTATTCGGATTGGGTGTCATGGTAGAGTTCTGCGGTGTCGAATCTCCGGAATCCCTGTTCCATGAAGTAATCGATGATTTGCGTTGTTTTATCGTAATCGATTTTATTATCGGCACCGACCGGCAGCCGCATCATACCGAGAGCGAGTTCTTTTTTCATAACATTCAATCCTTGATGTACATTGTTTTGCAAAAGATACATCTTGATTCACCTTTTGTCAAATGAGGCAAATGAAAAACGGGAAAAAAGTTATTTCAACCGGAGGGCAGACCGGGCTTGATTTTTTGCATATTTGCCGCTATATTAATTGGATTGCGGATAAAATTGCGGAGAATGATTGATGAGAAAACATGTTTACGGGCCGATAAATTCCCGCCGGTTGGGGAAATCTCTGGGAGTGGATTTGATCGTACCCAAAGTTTGTCCGTTGGATTGCATCTACTGCGAAGCCCGTGCCACGACCGATCTGACCATGGTACGCCGGGAATATGTCGATATAGATGAAGTACTTGCCGAAATCGACCGGGTACTTGCCGAAATCCCGGCTCCTGATTACATCACCTTTTCCGGGGCAGGAGAGCCGACGCTCAATTCCGGTATCGGCCAAGTGATCGGACATCTGAAAAAATTTCATCCGCACAACAAGGTTTGTCTGCTCACCAACGGTCTGCTTTTGAAAGATCAAAAATTGCAGCAAGAACTTGCCGGCTTGGATATGATAATTCCCTCGCTTGATGCCTCCAATGATGAGGAATATCAGAAAATAAACCGTCCGGTGCCGGGGGAAACTCTGGCAAAACTGGTGGATGGCATCGCAGAATTTCACCGGAATCATCCGTCGGTATTCATGGCATTGGAGATGTTCATTGCTCCGGGGATCAATGATTCGGATGAGAGTTTGAGCCGTTTTGAAACGCTGGTGAAACAAATTTCTCCGGATGCGATCCAGCTCAATACGCTTGACCGTCCCGGAGTGATTGCTGATCTCAAACCGGCACCGACGGAAACGATGAAAAAATTTGCCGCAGCTTTGGACAGGATCGTTCCGGTAACTTTCATCAGCAATGTGAATTGATATAAATCCGTAAATTTCGTCTCATTTTTTGTAAAAAATCTTTCCTGCGGTGGCGTCTTGCGGGTAATCTCGTGCCTTGCTCCTGCGCCGCAACAGTCGAGTACATAGTACACTCCTGTTGCGTACCCGTCGCAAAACCCGACCTTCCTCCGCAATCCATCCACCGATTGCAAACACCCCCGTGTTTGCCGGTTTGACAAATTACAACTTATGTGATATATTCCATACGTTAACAGAAATGTTTGTTTATAAGCTCCTGCTTGGGTTTCACAAAATTTGGGACATTATCAAGATTTTCATAACAGAGGCAATTTCAAAAAATTCTTTCCGCAAACAAGACAGTACAAAAAGCTGAAATGCAATTTCACTCTCTTTTTTACACAATTTTCCATTGAGCAGTGATAAAAAAGTTGAAAAATCTTCCGGGGCGGATTAGATTATTCTTTTGTCCGGAAATTGTGATTTAAAGAGATATGAAAATGAATAAAACTTTTGACAGAACGAAAATTTTTCACCCGGGAACAGGAAAAAATATTCTCCGGGCGATTTCGCTTTTTCTTGCCGGCAGTGCCGCAACGGTCGCTTTGTACCGCTTCTTCTTTGAAATTTCTCAAGTCAATGCCATTTTCTATGACCTGATAAAAGTCAAAAATTCACCTCTCCCGCTGTGGGTCGCCGCCGCCGGAGCTTTGCTGGCGATACTTTATCCGGCAATAAGCCCCTCACAATTCCACGACCGGCTGCAAAAATGTGAAAAAATCTGCCGTCCCCTGCTCTGCTTATGGTTCATACCATTGACCTTTCCCTATGCAGTTCTTGCCGGATTTGTTTTCGGCTGGGTATTTTTTATCGCCGTTTCGCAAAGCGATTTGAAGATTCCGGAATTTTCTCCTAAAATCACTGCCGCAGTGATAATCCTGCTCACTTTGTCAGCTCTGTGCTGGGGATATTTCCTCCAGAACAGTGCATACAACAGCCTTTATTTCATCTACGGTGACTGGAATCAATATGTCGATCACTACCATTATCTTGCCGGCGGCAACGGCGGATTATTCCAATGGTTTTCCGGAGCCGGACACTGGAATTTCGGCGTAAATATACTGATGACCACGCTTTTGAAATATGCCGATGCCCCGGATACGGTCTTTCTGGTAAATGCTCTGGCAGTCGCTTCAGCGATACCTTTAAGTTATATTCTCATGCGTAAAAGTAATTGCGGAAGCACTGCCAGTCTGATTCTGGCAATGATCGTGATGTTGAATCCGGCTTTGAGTCACCAGTATCTTGCTCACTTTTACGGTTTTCATCCGATAATATTTTTCATTCCGGTAATTCTGGGATTTTTCATCTGCAAAGAAAATAACAACCGCACCGGGATGGTGATACTATTCCTGCTGTCATTGCTCATCCAGGAAACAGTGGCGATTTTCTGGGCAGGTTACGCTCTCTATTTATTTACGGAAAAGAAGTGGAAAACCGCCCTGCCGCTTTTCATCGCCTCACTTCTGTTTTTCTTCAGTGTCAGCTCTTTCATCATTCCCCGCAGTGCCATTGCCTCACCTGCCGGAGTGTATGCTCAAAATTTCCACTTCGCCCATTTGGGCAATAATCTGCCGGAGATACTTCTTTCACCTTTCACCCGTCCGGGGGCATTTTTCGGGACGCTTTTTCACAGCAGCACCTTTTCCTTTCTGCTGTGTATTTTTATTCCACTGGCGTGGGCTGCGATCTTTTCGCCCCGGCTGCTGCTTGCCGGAGTGCCGCTTGCCGCCGGAATATGTCTGCAGAAAAATCCGGAAATGAAATCCGTCATGCTCCAATACAGTGTGGAATTGACCACCTTGTGTATCGTAACGGCAGTTTCCGCACTGAAAAAAGCTGATCCTTCCGGAAAACCGATGCTCCGTAATGCCATGCTTGCTGCCATATTGGTATCCACATTGTTTTCGCTCATCCTTTACGGCTTTATTCCCGGCGGAAAGGAGCGGGCATCAATGATATTGAACCGGAAAAAAGCAGATAAACTGACCTCTTTCATCCGGGAATGTATCGGAGAAAATCCGCATCGGTTGATCGCTACCAGCAGAATCAGAGGATTTTTCCAGTTTGAATACCCATCATACGGCATAAATACCCCGTATGAATCAGGAGATATAATCGTGCTGGATTTGAATGATCATTCCGTGGACAGTCAGCAGACCATAGATGAATTACGCAAAAAAATCCTCACTGACCGCAAAGCTGTGCCGCTTACTTATGCGGTCTTTGAAAACAATACCCACATAATTTTCAAGATACTCGATCATCCGGTTCCCCCCGTCCCCCTGCCGTTTCTGCGTATGATGCCGCCGGAAGCATTTGCCGCTCTCGGTGATAATGTCGCCGGTCTCCCGGAAAATTACTCTTTGCGGATAAAACGGAATGGAACAAAAAATATTTGCTGTTTCAGAATAAACAAAGCTGTCAACTGTGATCTGGAATTGCTCTTTCAAGTCCGGGGCAGTGATGATTCCATAAAAGATATCCGGGTAATGTTCGCCCACGGTCTCGTCCCGGCTTACGCAGTACCGGAGGGAGTCATTTTCACCTTTTCCTTTGATTCACCACCCATAAAAGAACTGAAAATGGATATCAGGGAAAACACGCTGTAAACAAAAAAGGACCGTTGCTTACCTCTACGAGGTTTTGCAACAGCCCCCTCTTCAGTGATTTTTCAGAAATCAACTTCCGTATCATAGTAGCAGCAGAGAAGCAGTTTTTCCATCTCCGCTACGGAAATCTTTCTCGGATTGGAGCCGGTACACGCATCACCGACCGCATTGGCGGCAATGTCATGCAGACGTTCACGGAAAACTTCCTCCGGAATAAAACCTTTTTCACAAGGCAGACTGTCTGCTCCGTAATTTTTGATGCACTGGGGAATATTCAAAGCATCATTCATTTTCCGCAATTCAGCTATCAGCAGCTGAACTTTTTCCTGATCGCTGCTGCCGCCGAGATTCATATAATCGGCAAGTTCGCCGTAGCGTTTCAAGGCAACCGGATCTTTGGCATTGAATGCGATCACTTTGGGCAGGTACATCGCATTGGCAGCTCCGTGGATAATATGGGCCCCAAAGTCTGCAAATGCAGCTCCGGTTTTGTGGGCCATGGAGTGAACGATCCCAAGCAGAGCATTGGAGAAAGACATTCCTGCCATACACTGGGCATCGTGCATGGAATCACGCTTCTCCATATCTCCCTGATAACTGCCGACCAGATCACGCCGGATCATTTTGACCGCAAAGACCGCCAGCGGATCAGTGTAGGCGGTGTGGGCGGTGGAAACAAATGCTTCGACCGCATGAGTCATTGCATCCATACCGGTATGAGCGACCAGTTTGGGCGGCATGGTTTCAGCCAGTTCCGGATCGACGATCGCCACATCGGGGGTGATTTCGAAGTCGGCAAGAGGATATTTGATACCTTTGGCATAGTCGGTGATGACCGAAAATGCCGTAACTTCAGTAGCAGTACCGGAGGTGGAGGAGACGGCACAGAAGCGGGCTTTGGTACGCAATTTCGGCAGACCGAAAACTTTGCACATATCTTCAAAGGTCGTTTCCGGATATTCGTATTTGATCCACATCGCTTTGGCGGCATCAATGGGGGAACCGCCGCCGACTGCCACGATCCAATCCGGCTGGAATTCGATCATCTTTTCCGCCCCGTGCATAACGGTCTCAACGGAGGGATCAGGCTCGATACCCTCGATCAGAGCAGTTTCCATACCGGCACTTTTCAAATAATCCATGATCCGGTCAAGGAAACCGAATTTTTTCATCGAACCGCCGCCAACGCAGACGATCGCTCTTTTGCCTTTGAATTCTTTCAATACGGCAAGAGCTCCCTTGCCGTGATAAATATCTCTGGGAAGTGTGAAACGATGCATGATTGCAGACTCCTGTTATTTGGCACCATACTGTTCATAATACGCATTGATCGAAGCCATCAGAGCATCATCAATGATAACTTTGCCTTTGTAAGGACGGTTGTAGAGGTGTTCAATGACCTCTTTCATCGTCACAATGGCACAGGTTTTGAAACCGTACTTTTCAGAAATTTCACAGAGGGCACTTTTTTCACCCTGACCACGCTCCATGCGGTCAACGCTCACGACCAATCCAAGAACATCCACATTGCCCTGTGCCTGCAGAATGGGGAGAGTCTCACCGATGGAAGTGCCGGCAGTGGTGACATCTTCAATAATGACCACTTTATCACCATCACCGACCGGACCGCCGAGCAGAATGCCTTTGTCGCCGTGATCTTTGACCTCTTTACGGTTGGAGCAGTAACGGATATCGGCACCGTACTTTTCAGAAAGAGCGATAACCGTGGTCACGGAAAGCGGAATACCTTTGTAAGCAGGTCCGAAAAGCACATCGAATTCCACTCCGAATGCCGCTTTGACCGCCTGGGCATAATATTCACCGAGTTTACGCAGCTGTGCCCCGGTACGGTAAAAACCGGTATTGACAAAGAACGGAGTTTTTCTGCCGCTCTTGGTAACGAAATCGCCAAATTTCAAAACCTGGCAGTCGATCATGAATTCAATAAATTCCTGCTTGTACTTTTCCATTTTTCCACCCTTTCGTTTGGTTTGCTGTTAATATACCTCTTTTTGAGAAGAAAAACAAGTTATCAGGGGCATTCACCCCGATATTATAAGAAAAAAATGGTATTTCCGATCCGTGAAGTTGCAATTTGCCTCCCGGAGCAGTATATTAGCTGCATGATAAAGTGCAAAACAGAAACTGGGAGAAATTTATGAAAGTTCTGCTTTTAGGCGGCAGCGGATGGGTCGGACACCATATTGCAGAGATCCTCGCTGCGGAAAAAATCGACGTTACCATCGTTACCAGAGGGAAAAAACAGACCTTCCTTTCAGAAGTGAGCAGTATTCCAAGCATCACCGCCGACAAAAATGATGAAGCGGCAATGAGAGAGATCCTGCAAACCCCGTACACCCATATTCTGGATACAGTACCGTCGGTAAATTCCATCTCCCACATCCATAAATATGCTTTTGCCCTGCGGCACTACATCCACTGCAGTTCCACCGGCGGCTACACGCCGCTGCCCTTTGTTCCCTGTAACGAAACTGCCCCTTACGGCGGATTCTCCACCGGAACCGGTTGGGATTTCAAACGCAAAGTTGATAATATGGTGCTGGAACTTTTCCGCAATAACGGCTTTCCCGCCACCGTCATCCGCCCCTGCTACATCACCGGACCGGGAATGCTGCCATTGGATAACTTCGGCGGCAGACGGCAGGATTTCATGGCAGATATCATCGCTGAAAAACCGCTTGTCCTGCCGGAGAACGGTCAGGCTCTGCTCCAGCCGATCCATGTAAAAGAGCTGGCAAAATCATTCTTTCTGGCAATGATGCACCCGGCTGCCGCCACCGGAGAAGTTTATAATATCTGCCTCGATCATGCAGTAACTCTCACCCGGTATCTGGAGTTGAATGCACTGGCTTTCAATAAAAAAGCGGTCATCACCTTTGACAGTGTGGAGAATATTCTGCGTCAGCAGGGGGACAAAATCAGCGAAACCGGCTTGCGTTTCCTCGCCTGCCACATGTGTTTTGACATCTCCAAAGCCCGGCGTGATCTGGAATTCCATCCGGCATGTTCACCTGAAGATGCCATCATCGAAAGTGCCTTGTGGGCAGCTGAAGTGACAAAAGCGGCAAAATAGTTTCCTGTTTTACCGCCGCATACATAAATATCCCCGCAGATGCCAAGTGCGGATCAGCTTTCAACAGAAAGCATCCGCATCGGGCTGTAAAATCCCAGAAGCAATCTCCATGTGCCTGCTTCCGGACACTCCGGGACACAGTCAAATACTGTATTACTGCCGTCAAATGTGTAACGGATGACCGACATGGCAAAAGATTCTCCATCCTTGCAGAAAGTATCAGTACGGATGATGAATTCCACCTGCCAATGATCGGCATAAACGGTAACTTTTCTTCCCGGCTGAGAAAGAGAATTGCAATAAAAAGTCCCACTCCGGTTCAAGTCCAGAATCAGCGGTTTTGACTCCGGAGATCCGGAAAGTGTGATAAACAGCTGGTCATTCTCATAATTATTGTCAAGCGACACGGAAAAAATCAATTCTCCGGCATTACGCTTAACTGAAAATGAGTAAGTTTTTCCCTGAAAAATTCCGTCTGCGGCGACCTGCGGCAATTTAACTTCCTGCGGAGGAGAAAGAAGTATTTTCTCCAAAAATTCTGCCCGTTTCTGCAATTTTTCCGGAAAATAAAGATACGTTTCCGCCTCTGAATGAAATCCGAGACGGGAATCAGATTCACACAACTTTGCAAGTTTCCGTGAATTTGCGATCTCATCACCTGCAATCGCCCGCATTGCTTCGGTAAAACCATTATTTTCTGCACGCAAACGATAAAATTCCAGAATATTTCTGCCGCTGGCAAAATGCAGATCCAATGCCTCTGCCAAAGATATTTCCCGGAGCAGTCCGGGATCATCTGCGGCAAAATCCCGCAATCCGGCAAATTTCATATACGCTTCATGCCACTTTTCCGCCATGATCCTGCCCAATGCCGCAACTTCGTCAAGAGTGTGATTGTCCAGTATTTCTCCAATGGTATCTCCATTCGATCTGCCGCTGACTACATAGGTAGGTACCATCGGCAAATGCTGTTCAAACGGGTAAAGCGGCCAAATCAATCCATTGTGATACGGGCCAAAATACTGCATCGCATTGGAGAGAGGATAGTTGCGGTAAGCATCGGCAAATCCCTGCCATATTTCAGCAACATAAGCACTTTTTTCATGCCATTGCTTCTGTGCCAGACGGATGAGAAATTCACTTTCATCTCCGGAAAAATCCTCAAATGCCAACATCCCTGCCGCCTGCGTCATCATCCCCGGATAAGTCCCGAAATACCAGCCGAGCATCACAGTAGAAACCCCTGTTTCAAACATTGCCCGGTATTTGCGGTACAATTGCCCGGGCACCGGTATGTATGGTACTGTGGCAAGTTCATGAGATGAAGCACACTGTATTTTTGCTCCAACAGCAATTCCAGCTTCGGCGGCGACCGATGCCATACGCCGGAAATTCTCCGATGGTCCGACACACGACAGCCAGTAATCTCCGCCGATACGCTCCCTGCCAAGCTGAAACGACTTGCAACCGGATTCAAAATTATATAAAATCGTGCAATTCTCCGGCACATGGGTCAATTCAAATGTCCAATCCGGCTGATCCTGCGGTGCAGGAAGATAATACCAACTGATAAATTCAGCATCTTTTGAAGCCGCACGCATACCGTCACACATGGCAGACAATGAGTTGAACATCACCTCTTTCAACGGGATTTTACTGCACCGGGGACAATCCACAACCACGTCACGCTTGTCCCCGGACTGCGGCAGGGAAGACAGACAGGTCGTCGGACACTCTCCCAGAGAAATATTCACTATCCCGCCAAGCCCCGGCACCTGACAGAATATCTGATTGACCGACCGGTACAAATAATCATACGCCGTATCCGATGAAGGACAGAAACAATGTACCGCTCCATGATATACTGCTCCATCAAAAGCCGGGTGTTTTTTCAACGCCTCATCATTGCGATTCAATGCGGCAGGTTCAATCATAAAAAGAAATATCCGGATACCGAAACGACGGCACTTCAGAACTGTTTGACGCAATTTCGCCAGACGTGCCGGAGCATTTTCTCCACTGTCAGGGAAGTATGGAGTACAACAAAGATCACGCAGGGAAACCGTCAGCCATAACCCATTGACTGCCTCGGATGCCAAACGATTCAAATATGCTTCAGGATAATAATCCACCTGATCGGTCAATTCATCCCGGTTCATGGGAGGACGTTTGATCGGACCGAAAAAACAACGGGATATCCGGTTTTTCAACCACGCTTTTTTATGGATCCTGCCCTGCGGCAGAAATTTGCCGTCGGCTGATATGAGCATTGATTCAAGATAATACAATCCACGCCTGATGCCTTCAGTATTTCCGGCAGTAATTGTACACTTTTCCCCGGTAATATCAAGAATGAATGAATCCCATTTCCCGGCATCGCCGAAACATGCAGAAATCTGCCAGCCACCGTCAGTCCTGATCCCGGCTTCAGCAAAACAACTCTCCAGATTATCCCAGGCACTGTCCAAAAGAGCTTCCGGATCTGGGAAGTTGCGGCAAAGCATCACCCCGGCACGCAAATCAACTTCGTCCGGACGTTTTTCGCTGCGGGTAAGATGAAAACAACGTCTCTCCGGACGGCGTAATTCGTCAACAAATCCCCATGATTCAGACACAGGATATCCGACACCATCCAAACCGGCAATCAATGCTTCTCTCGCATCCATACACTCATATCCGTACCGCCGCGATTACCCCACAATGCGTATGGTACAGCGGTAAATGTTTTTGCGGCAAATGATGCTTCCCCGGAAAAGTACAATTTCCCCGTATCTTCAAAGGATTCCTCCAATGCCGCACCTTTGACAGAAGCAAAAAATATCCCGTCGATTTCAGATTTTTCCACAGTAAATTCTCCGGCTGGATCGATCAGCAGTCTGCTCAAAGGTCTGCCATTGTCGCACTCCTCAAAAGCATAGATCACCGGACCGCGTTTCAAAGCGACCTTACCGGCATTGCCATATACCATATTGCTGCAGCGGCACAATTCAACAGACATCGGGAAGTCGCACCATACGGTATCACCCTTGTGCCATTGCCGGGCAATGACGGTGCATGAAGTGATTTGTTGCACCGCTTCACCATTCACTCTGATTTGCGGATCGCGGCACCAGCCGGGCACCCGGATGCCAAGACGATAAGATCCGTCTGACTTGACGGTTATTTTCACTTTGCCGTCCCACGGATAATCACTCTCAATACCAAAGGCAAATCCGCACCGGCTTTTCACTTCCGCAGCCACAGGAATATGAATATCCACCCCATCGGAACTTTCCGAGAAACAAAATCTGCTCAACTGACCGAGAAAACGGCAATAACTGGTCGGACAGCATGAAGTATCAAACCACGGCTGGCGATGCCGGCTGTAATGACCGACTTCATACATTGATGAAGTAACTTCCAACTGATTGGAATAAAAGAATTTATCCCCGGAACTGCTCAAGCCGGACAAAGCTCCGTTGAAAAGAGTTTGTTCGAGAATGTCGGCATAACAACTTTTTCCGGTGCCATTCAAAAGACGCATAGCCCAGAAACACAATCCGATCGAGGCACAACTTTCGGAATATCCCTGGGTATTGGGCAGATCATAATCATGGGTAAAGGTTTCACCCCAGTGATTCGACCCGGCTCCGCCGGTGATATACATCCTTTTGGATATAAAATTCTGCCACAATCTTTCACAAACTGCCAAAAGTTCCTTATCATCGGTCTCCAGAGCAAGATCGGTCATCCCGCAATAAAGATACATCGCCCGGACAGCATGACCGGTAACTTCAGTCATTTGCCGTACAGTTTTTTCCGCCTGAAGATTCCAGAGATTCACCAGCGGGTTTTCTTTGTGAAAATAAGATGGTTCCCTGCCGCGTTCCTCAATAAAGTAACTGCACAGATCCAGATAACGCTTCTCTCCGGTCACCCGGTAGAGACGGATCAGAGCCAATTCCAACTCCTCATGGCCGGGATAACCGTGTATCTGATTTTCACCTCTGCCGAAAACCTGTGCGATATAATCAATATATCTGCACATAGCATCCAGAAATTTGCGTTTCCCGGTCGCTTCAAAATATGCCACTGCCGCTTCAGTCAGATGCCCGGCACAATACAACTCATGACAATCAAAGAGCGACTGCCACCTTTTTTCCGGTTCAACCACTGTAAAATAAGTATTCAGATATCCATCGGGCTGCTGGGCGGCAACGATCCGGTCGATCAATTCATCAGCCTGCTTTTCCAATCCGGCATCCGGTTCATACGCAAGCATATTTGCCATACCTTCCAAAACCTTGGCGACATCAGAATCCCAATAGATGTGAGGTTTATCCGGCATACCCGGTTTCCATTTCAGGTCAAATGCCGCAAAGCGTCCGGTTTCTTCACATTTCCGGACGGCAGACGGGATGGTAACAGCACGGTTGCGGGCAATACGGGGTGCCAGAAATCTGTCAGTAAATCTGGCAGATCCCGGCGGAAGCGGAGATGAATGTTTCATTTCATTACCTTAAAATTAAATCCGGATAACGGTCAGGTGAATTCCAATTCCCCAGCGTGGCGATTGGAGACCAGGTGGAATATTCGGTTTTTCTGCCTTTGATGTTTCTTTCCCGGCAGAAATTGAAACGCAATTGCCCGTTGTTGATCTTCAACTCTTTCATCGGCACAGTAACCGTTGCATACCAGATACCATTGCGATGGGAAGAAACAACTTTCACCCCGGGGATCTGCTGCCAGTGCATGATGATCCTGCCTTTGGAAGCACTGCTCCAAACACCTTTGTCATTAACGATGATCTGCCACTGCTTTTTGGAAGCCGGAGCATAGAAAAATAATTCAAAACAGTTGTCCTGCCAGATATTGCTGTCACCGTTTTTACGGTCGCTTACAGTGGCACTGGCAGCGAGATCCGGTTCTTCCAGCTCGGAGTGGATTATCAGATTTTCACCATCGCAAACGACTTGAAATTTACCATTGGCAGTCAACTTATCACCCGTTTTTGCAGCCGGGACAAGCACTCCGAAAGGAGCCGATTTTTCATCTTTGCCGGCAACTAATCTGACGGATGATCGAATATCATCCACCTCCATGATATCTTTGCGTTCCCGCTTCATAACTTCATAAAGATACTGACGGAGCAGCCGGGCGTTTTTGGCATATCGCGGTTTGGAGGCACATTTTTCCTCGATCTTTTTGAGCATCTTATCCAGTTCTGCCATTTCAGCGGAAGTATATACCTCTCCCCACGCCTTTTTCTGCAGAACTTCCTTGTTTATACCACCGACTCCCAGCACTGCGGTGTCGGATTTGATCAGGCGATCGATCTTCACCCAGTTTCTCTCCAACCGGGCAAAAAACTCCTGTGCCTCCTCAGCAGCAGGAGTAAAACAGATTTGGAAAAATTCCGTGATCTCTTTCTCCACATCCCGTGAAGGATCCCATGCCATTCGCAGAAAGATGTAAAGATCCAGCAGACGATAGGTATGAGTAAGCACATGCTGTTCAATGAACATGCCGGCACAATACGGAGAAAACTTCTTGAGAAATGCCCCGATCCCGCGAGGATAGGAATCAGGCACTCCCGGCAATGTCCCGGCAAAAGCAATGCACTGATAAGTCCACAAAGGAATATTTTTGCCGCCAAGTTTATCCGCCCACATTTTGACTTTGGCAAATTCAGCATTACCTGTTTCAGGGAAAGCCATCTCTCTGGCTCCGGAAATACAGATCCTGACCCGGATGTTTTTCGGCAACTCCACCGATTTCGGCATTTGAGTTTTGGGAGGATAGACCAAAGTGGAAATATATTTGCCCGGATATTTCGCTTCAACGAATCGGGCAACTTCTGCAATCAGACGCCAAATGATCTCGGAATCATCTTCGCAAGGATATTTTTTACGCAATTCGTCACATCTGGCACAACGGCATCTGCCGTCATTACCGGAAAAGTGGTCCATCGGGTCGATCATAAATTCGTCCGGACTCATGAACGTCGAAGGCCACGGACTGCCCAGATAGCCCTTTATTCCCGGAAAACCGCCCTCAGCCGGGGTTTTCCCGCTGAAATAGGTATCGGCAGCTCTTTTCCACAATTCCAGATTGACCGGATCGCTCCAGCAGGAAAATTGCGGTTCACGTTTTCCCTGCGGATTCAATCGCATGGATGAGGGATTTTTCAACCTTTCAGGGTGCGTATCGAATTTCAATGCTCTTTCGGTGTGGCAGCCGCTGACCATGCGGCGGGTAGAGACGTTGTTTCTCATGCCCCACAAATAAAAGTCATTTACTCTGGAAACATACTCTTTGGCATCAGGGTAAAGAATCATGAAATCCCATCCGCCTTTGATGGTTCTTTCCGGCAGGATCGGCTTGTAACGCACCGTCTTTTCCGGGAATGTCAATTCCCGGCACTGCGGTACATGGTCAAATCCCGGCATCGGCCAACGGACTCCAAGCATATCAAGGAAATTGAATACGCCGCGCAATGTTCCCTTATCCGGATTATCGTGAAAAAAATCGAAATAATAAATCTCTTTTGCAGTATCTTTACCGTAAATATCAATACGATCACCTTTGGCACTGATAACAAATTCATCCTGTTCAAAATCATCTGCCGCTGCCGCTCCAAGATAAATATTGACCGGCAGATGCGGAGAATCGGTGATTTCAAAAGATGCCCCGGTCATTTTGTCCAGATGGGTTTTCAACTCTCTTGCGGCAAAACGGATAATGGGTTTGGCATTGGCGGGAACAACGATCCCTGCCAGAGCTTTGCCTCCGGAAGCCAGTTTGATCTCTCCGGCGTTGACCGGTAAGAGAGCCAAAAACAGAACCGGCAAAAGAAAAAACTTTTTCATAACTTTTATTTCCCGCTTTTCAATTCAGCTCCCAACTCCCTGATCTTCTTTTCCCGGGAACTTTTATCTACCTTGTAAGTAACCTTATTCATGAATTCCAAAGAAGTTTTGTATGCTGCCAGAGCTTCTGCTTTTTTATTCATTCTCTCGTATGCCAGACCGATATTTGACCATGCGGCGGCGGCATTTCCCGGGTGGATATTTTTGACGGCGAGATACTCCTCCATAATCGTTATTGCCGTCGGATAATCTTTTTTGCGGGACAAATAAGTCATTGCGATAAGATTCATCGTGGAAAAGTATTCATTACTGTAATAAGGACACGGCAAATCTTTAACGGCTTTAAGGATAGACAGACCGAATTCGCAATGGACAGTCCAGATATATGCCTGACCGACGTTATTGGCGAGCCTGCGGGCGTCAAGCTCGTTGAGCGATTCATCTTCCAGAGCGTTATTGATCAATTCTTTGGCTTCGGCAGCCTTATTCATGGCATTCAGCGTCTGGAATTTACCGGTGTATGCTTCAAGCTTCTGGGCGGAAGTTGCCGCCGTATTGACCGCCTCATCAAACTTGAGCAATGCTGCGGCATGATCTTTTTTCCCGGCAGCCGCTTTGGCTTCAGCAATTATTGAGGCGTAATCTGCGGCAAATGCACTGCAGATCACCGCAAGTACAAAAATGATGAAAATCTTTTTCATTTGTTGCTCCCCGGATCATTTCATTCTTGATTCGCCGTTGTAATAGAACATGTTTTTGAAGTTCGTTGCATTGGAGGAAAATTGATCTTTGGTGATTTTCATCGTGGAAACATGACCGTCGCCATGAATATAATTACCGCTGCCCATGTGTTTATCCGGTTTCATTGCTTCCGTATTAAGATACAGAGTCTGCCAATGGAAATAGTACGCTGCCTGATTACAGCGTTCAGCCATGACGACAAAAGAGGAACTGTTCTGCAGACGGGTGACTTTGGTGACCAGATCCCAGGTGCTGTTCTCTTTCCAATAACCGGTCTCCTGATTCTGCACATAGCAGACAACCGGATAATTGTCATTCATCAGACGGCTGGTTTTACTCAGCAGATTATCATCGGTTTCGGAGGGGCAGAGGTAAACTCCGGGAGTCGGAGAAGTTTCCGGAACACCAAGCTGTACATGGAATTGATACATGAAACGGAACTTGGGATCATGCTCGTTGTAAACCGGGAAATAATCATCATTGGCATCGGCATAGGAAAGATAACAGAATCCAAGCTGTTTCATATTGTTGATACAACTGGCACTGCGTCCACGCTCCCTTGCACTGTTAAGTGCCGGAAGCAATATAGCTGCCAAAATTGCGATGATCGCAATGACCACAAGAAGTTCAATAAGGGTAAAGTCTTTTGACTTTACCCGCCAGCTGGCGGGTAAATTGCCGGACAAACTTCTCATACTGCAGATTTTCATGATCCATATCTCCTTATTTTGTTGAGGGTTCAGTTTTCTTTGAATACGTCCCGGCATCTGTTCACACCAGGGCTGAAATATTCTCTTCCCCGTCAAATCTGAGGCTGTTTACTTCTGCAATTCCCTTGCTTATTTGATTTTTTGTGATATATTATCTCTGTGACGGAAATTAATATAGCATTATCATCTCTATAATACAATTGTAAAAATGTAACAATAGCTTAAACTTTTATCACATGAAATCAACACGGGAAACAGTCTTTGGTTTCACTACTGACACCACATTGGATTTTTATGTACGCAGTACAGGAGAATATCTATTGTCCCCTCCTGACCGGGAAGCGGTACGGGTGGTGGATTTTGCTGAAATATTCTGGTGCATCAGCGGCAGGGGGATTTTCCGTGATGCAGGTAAGGAATTTATTTTAAGACCGGGGTATGTCTGGTATTATCCGCCGAAATCCCTGCATGACTTCCGTCCGGGTGACGAGAAATTTCACTACTGCTGGGTAACTGTCGCCGGAAAAAGTGCTGCAATATTATTCGATGGCATGGCTATACACCCCGGCATAAATTATGCCGGAGGATGTCCGCTGCATCTTTTCAAAACCATTGCCACTTCGCTCTACAGCAAATCACTCCATGAAAAGATGCATGCTTTGTCAGCGGCATTTGAAATTCTTTCTCTGGTTTCCTCCGGCAGATATCACTATACCCAGCGTGGCGGTATCGCTGAAGAAGCAAAAAAAATCATCGACGATCATTTCACTGATCCGGAGCTGAATGTAGAAAAAATTTCCGCCATGCTGAATATCCATCGGGGAAGTTTAAGCCGGGCATTTTCCCGCGGCTGCGGAGTAACTCTCAACCGTTATCTTGCCATGTGCCGTTTGGATTATTCACAATCACTGCTGCGGAAAACTGACCTGCCGGTACATACTGTGGCAAAGATGTCCGGATTCAACTCACACGAATACTTCTCCCGTATTTTCACTGATACGTCAGGAATGTCGCCGTCTGAATTCCGTAAATTAAACGGCCGGAAGTAAGATGTTGCAAACATCTCACATCCGGACTGTTTTACTCATCAAAACGATTTATTTGGTGATCGTATCGTTGTAGATTTCTGCGATCTCTCCGGATGTCAGTACCCGGTTGTAAACGGTAAATTCATCCAGAAGATAGTTCCATTTTGAACTTTCTCCGATGCAGATCGCCGGATTGGGGAAATCCTCTGCGGTGATTGTGAAAGCCACCGGATATTCTTTCCATGCTCTGCCATCCTGACTGATCTGCAGTTTTCCCGGCTCCCAGGAAAAGGCAAGCATGTGCCACTTTTCACAGTCGCTCTGCGGAAAATTGGGATAATAGGCATACATCTGCGACGGGATTTTCACTCCGTTGAAAAAATTCAGCGTCACCGGACGGCGACAGGGACAGGCATTGACCGGATCATGAGCAACATTGAAATACAACGCTCCTTTGGTCGCCTGGATACCGCAGAAGAAACTGCCGCCTTTGAATTTGCTTTTCTCCCAGTTGAGCGGTTTGTAGAAAAAGAGCAGAGTTCCCGGCTTGGTCAGATCCATATTTTTATTCCGCATATACAGAAACATCGCTCCGCCCTGACCGCAGAAAAGTGCTTTGCCGCGTAATCCGTCCCGGAATTCAACTTTTCCGTGGGTCTGGATCGGCTTGGCTCTGCCTTGCGACATTGCCGCGTCAGCAGTACCATCAAAATTGACATGGAATGTCACATCTTTGTAACACAGCGGATATGCCGGCACACTGTTTCCGGCTGCGGTCAAAGCTGCCGCTCCGGAAACGGCGGCAAACAAGAGCAATTTTTTCATAGTTTTTCTCCTTGATTTTACTTGATTTCTTCAACAATGACATCATCCACAGAATAATTTCCGTTGGAATCGTTATAAAACATTATTCCCGGCTGGAAAAGCCGCTGCTCGACGGTAAATTCACCGCTGACCTCGTGCCATTGCCCGTCGGAGGGAACTTTGCCTCCCAAAATCATGAAGTGGACAAAATTCCAATTTTCATTGGTATTGCCGACCAGTACGGCACCACTGACGCCCTTATCAGCCCGGATCATCATTTTGACCCGGTAACGTTTACCTCTCTCCAAACCGTTGAGCGGAAATCTCTCCAGCACCCGGCCTTTGCCGCTGCCGGTCAGGACAAAACAGCCCTCTCCGGAGAATGGATCAAGATTTCTGCCGAACATACCGGAAAATTCCTCCTTGACTCCGACTTCCAGAGTTTTGACCGGCAGAGAGGAGAAAATATTCTGTCCGTAATCAAATGCCGCAATCTTTTTCAAAGCGGCAAAGAGCCGGTCAGCTTCATCTTTCAACGCCTCTTTCTTTCCGGCAAGCAATATGGCAAATCCCCTGCCCGGCAAAGTTACTTCCGGCATCGCCTCCACATATAACACCTGCTCAAGAGCAGGATCGCAAACGGCGATCACCTCATCCTTACCAAGCTCAAAAAGAGGAGATACCGTCTCTTTATCCGGAGTAACATTGACAAAAGTCATCACCTTTATACCGTTAAGAGAATATACACTGTGCATGATATTGTCCGTAGCAACCTTTTGCAAGGATTCCGGACTGCCCCAGAAAAGCTCTTTTTTAGCCGGAGGACGTTTGAATTTCAAAGGTGCGGAAAATTCACCGCAATTAAAATACTCCAGCAATTCATGCCGCAAATGACACATTTGCTTGACAAAGCGGCGGCGTTCAGGATATTTCGCCAGCGAAACCGGGATCATCCATCCCAATTGTTCACCGTAGAGCATCTGACTTGCCGCTTTGGCAAAATAATCCTCCGGATCACCTTTGCGGTTCTGGTCGTAAGTCCTGCCGACAAACTGCACCCTGCCGCTGTAAAGAGAATTGAAAAGCGGTATCTGATTGCGGTAAACCCAACGCCATACCAGAAATCCGTCAAAGAAACGCAAATGGGTCTCATTGGCATCTTCTGAAGTTGTCACCATTTCCGGATGCCGCAGACGGATGGTGTCCTGAAGGTCAAAAAGTTCCTTCCAGCCCCGGTTCCACGCCAGAGGATCTCCGGGCAGATGGGGGTGATTTTCAGCGTAGCACGCCCGGGCAAGATTTCCGGCGACCTGATCGTGGTAAATACCGTCAAAGCCGTAATTGTCCATAATATAGCCGCACATGAATTCCATGCGTTTCTGCCACAACGGAACCGCCGGACACATTATCGCATACTGGCGGCGGGGACGTCCCCAGCTCTGCAAAATCATCTGTCCATCCTGCTGCAAATACGCCGAAGCCTTTCCGGAGGTGGGAAATTCTTTGGGTTTCAAGCCCGGTCCGTCATTGAGAGCCCAGAGCAGAGTATCGAAGTAAGGCAGCACCCGGATACCCATTTTGTGCAGCTCCTCAACCGCAGCCGGAGAACCGTCCAAAGCGTAGAAATTGGGCCAGTCCCCCTTGTCTTTTTTGTCATTCCAGCCGTAAAAATGGATCGCCATGGGCAGCTGGATGTACTTCTGCAATTCGGTGATGTCTTTCATAAAGACCTGCAGATTGCCGTCCTTGGAACCGCTGGAGATCAACAGCCACAAAATATTATCCCGCATCCACTTGGGAGTAGCTTTACGGGGAAGATCCTTAATATACCACGGAGCATCTTTTTCCAGAAATTTACGGTAAGCTCTGCCGATCTCAAACCAGTCGCCGTCAACGACCTCAATGGCTGCTTTCCCGGAAAATTCCATCGGGTTGCCGCCCTTTTTCCCGGCATTGTATGCGATCGCCTGCCGGTAGGAGATGACCAATTCCCCGGTAAGCGGCTGGACAGAAAATTTCCTCGCTCCGGCAGCTGGATCCTCCGTACCGATGTAAAGAGCGGTATTATCATCCCGGTAACCGCAGAACTGCATGGACATCATGGAACCGGGCTGACCGGATTCCGCCGGGATCTGATTGGGGTTGTCCAGCGGATCAGCGATCCTCTGCCCATTCATCCGGGGAATTATCAATGCTTCTCCCGAAGCATCAAGCTGTTTTAATGACCACACCGGGAAACGCAACTCCTCAAGACGCAAATTCGCATCTTTGTTATCGGCACTCAAAGTAAAATCACACCGGTTATTGCCGAAACGCATGGTGGATTTAACCGTGACTTTGCCATTCTGCCAGAAAATATCCAACTCTTTTGCTCCGTTGACAGAGCGGATATCTCCGGTCTGCCACGCAGAACCAAAGTTGCTGAAATTCTCCGTAACACTCTTTTTGCCATTGAGACGGGAGGCAGTGATCTGCCACTTCAATGTGTCCGAGCCGAATAATCCACGGTTGCTCTTACGGTCATACATATCCAGAAGCGGAAATGCCCCTTTCCCTTTGCCGGTAACCAGCATCAAACTCACCCGGTCTCCGGCAGATACGATCGCAAAAGGTTTCGCCTGCTGATTCCATAATTCTGCAAAGCGGTCAAAATCTTTCTCCCCGGCAAATGCCGGAAACTTATCCAGAACTTTTTTCACCGTTTCCAGATCATAACAATCCCGTGCCGCCCGACGCAAAGAGGCGAGTCCCCATTTGCCCGGAGCAGCCGACATGGCTGATAAACGCTCAAATTGAGCAATCATCTCCGCACTTAAAAAATGACGGTCGGGAATGGAGATTTTCACCTTGCGGGAGAGAATTGCTTCCGCTGCGATCTCATCTTCGGTCAATGCCCGGTTGACGATTTTTACTCCGTCAAAAACTCCGGGGAAACACCACTGGTGATTCAACATTCCTTCGCCTCTGCCGATAACCACCGGGGCATCGGTCGGGGTTATCGCATCGGAACGGCAATCTCCGGAAAACTTCAAAGCTCCGTTGATATAAAACTGGTAAATATAGTGATTGCGGTCATCGCCGGGACGGAAATCCCGACGCAAAGTGACTGCCGCATGGAAATATTTACCGTAAGGAGGTATGGGGACAGTCTTATTCAGCTCGACCTTCCACTTGCCGTCAACGCAGAAATTGAAGTAAAGCTGATCCACCCAGTTGTCTCCGCGTCTGCCGAAAACAAACTCCCTGCCTTTGGAAGCAATTATGTGGTAATTATCCACATAAGAACCATCTGCATAAGTTCCGGAGCTGTTCATCCCGCACTTTTCCATGCAAAGCGTCGCCATTACCGTCAAACCGGATTCGGCAAAACGGAATTTTTCACTGCCGGGAATAACGATTCCCTCTTTGCCGTTACGCATCCGGAATCCGTCGGCAGTTGCTTCGATACCGGAAGGAAGTTTTATTTTCCCGGCATCCAAACTGTCAACTTTGTACACGGTATCCGCCGCAAAAAGCGGAAAAAGTCCCAAAAACAGCAATATAAAAATACTTTTTTTCATCTTGTGTCACCTCAAAAATCCAATTCCGCCGCCGGGTATTTTCCTGTTCCGCCCTGTTTTCTGACAAAGCGGTTGTATTCATCGCTGTTGCGGACCAGCAGACGGTCATCGACACTGCCGCGTCTTTGCAGTGCCAGAAAAGCCATCTCCGGCATCCGGCGGTCAAGGAGAGTGAATTTCACCGGGATATAGATCATATCTTCGGGAAATTCCCCGGCTGTGAGCATCACATCGATCTCCCCTCCCTGGGGACCGATACAGGTTCCGGATATCTGGAAATATCTGCCCGGATCACAACTCCATGATTCCGGTAATTGCAGTTCGATTTTCAGATTTCCCATCACCCGGCTGATCCAGTAGAGCTTGAAGCGGATCTTTTTCGTTTCCCCCGGAGCGATTTCCACGCCTCCGGTCAAATCCGCTCCCACCCGGCAAAAGGGAGTTTCCAGCATTATTTCAAAAGGTGAACGTCTGCCGATGAGTGACGGCATGTCACTCTCTGACGGGATCACCCAATCTTTTAAATCATCCGGAGCTTCGGTAATGGATGGCAAACCGGGATTTTCCACCGCAGCACGTTGGGCAACAGCAATCGTCCTTTGGGTCAATTCCGGCAAGGTTTTAGGCGTCGGCATACCGAAGCCGGAAACACATTTGGTAATGATCCTCTCTCCGATGGGGGCACACCATTTTTCCGGCAGATTCTTCCTGCCGCAAATGATCCCCAGCACCGCCCCGGCAGTTGCCGCCGTACAATCCGTATCATCACCGCAATGAACTGCATAACAAACTGTTTTGCCGAAATCCCCCTGCCCGTAAAGCAGAGCAAGCACCACAAAACCGATATTCTGCGGAGCCTGGAAAAATCCGGTATCTTTATTCAATTCCACGATCGCATTTCTGGCATCATCAAGCGGAATCCCGGAGTGGAAAAGCTCCAATGCCTTGCGAACCGCCGCCGCTATCCGGCAATCCGGAGCAATGCGTGCCAATGCCAGAGAAACCGCTTTTTCCAAATCACTTTCCACAAATGCCGCCGATTCCAGTGCGGCAGTAAAAACTTCCGCCCAGATACCCTCGCCCTCGTGGTCACAGCAGGAATCCATATACGCACAACGGGCAGCTTCATCCGGAGAACCGGGAAAAATACACGCCCAGATCTCACTGCGTATCCACGCACCATTGCTCCAGCGTAATTCCGAATTATTGCATGATCCGGACAAAGGCGGATAAAGACCATTGACAATATTGGCGATGCAGTTGCGGTATTCGCCCATGGGGGCCCCCTCGTAATTGAGCCAATATTCCGCAAGTTTCCGGGGAGTAAGCTGATATATCCCCTTTTCTTCAGCGGCAAAAAGCCAGATCAACTGCAGATCAAGGTCATCATTGGCAAGAGGTTCACCATTGAGTTCTCCGGTGTAAAAGTCGATTTCCGGCATCTCCTTTGTCCCCTCGAAAGGGGTCCCCAGAGTGCCGCCGATATTTTTGCCCGTCCAGCACCCGAGAATTTTATCGTAAAGATGCTCAACATTGAAATTCGAAGCCATAATATCATCCGTCAATACATTTTCTCATGATTCAAATTGCGATCATAAGTCGCCCATACTCTCATTGCTGTATTATGCAATTCACCCTTATCCATTGAAGCGACATGACCATCAACAAAAGATACATTGGCAAGATTATTATGAATACGCCATATATACCAGCCATATTTTCCGGCACTGTCAGTCTTACCGACAGTGGTATAAAAGGTATAGATTCCACTTCTGGTTGTTCCACGGGCTGCATCTGCATAAAGCAAAACTCCACTGGGAGCTTTAAAACCATTAGTTCGCATATAACGCCCTCCGGCATCAACTTTTACCACACCGATACGCTGTGGACGATAATCTCTTGCATCAAATGTTTCACCCCGTTCATGATTACTGTCAAATCCCCACAAACCATAACTGTTGGTATTACTGCTCTGACCGAAAGGATTGTTGCCAGCATCTCCGGACGGATCTCTCTGCATTTCCGGACACATCATTGCTGCCGGAACCAAATTTCCGTGCCCTTTCGGGAAAATACCGGAGTACATCAATGCCCAAGTCATAGTCAAGGTATCATTTGTCTGGGGATCTGTGTAATTCGCATGGGTATGCGGTATCCAGCCATCATTGGCATCGGCGTATAATTCAGTGGTCATGGCAAGCTGTTTGAGGTTGTTGATACACGCCGCCGAGCGTCCTCTTGCCCGGGCTGAATTAAGTGCCGGAAGCAAAATCGCCGCCAGAATGGCGATGATCGCTATCACTACGAGAAGTTCGATAAGAGTAAAAGCATGTGCTTTTACTCCGGCATGCCGGAAAAGTTTTTCATTCATAGCTGTACTCTCCTTGTTGTTGTTTTCGGGGGTAAATTTTCCCTTACTGTAAAATATACCCGCAAAAAAACATTATGCATAGCACAAAAAATGGAAAAAATTGTAAAAATCAAAGATAAACTGCTTTTTCCTTTGATTTCACTGCATACAAGCAGTATATTAAGGAATATGAAAGAGGAACTGTACCGCTATGAAGCTATACAAAATCAGCACTTATCTGCGTTCAAAAAATGCCATTCCGGTCTGGTCGGAACACATCTCCGGCAGAATAAGACGGGAAGCCATTCACACGCATAACTGTTTTGAAATAATGTATATACGCAGCGGTGCCGCCTGCTGCCGCCTCAATGACCGGCTCTATCCGGCAACCAGAGGAGATCTGTATGTTTTTGCTCCCGGAGACGTACATGCGTTTTCCATTTCCGGAGAGTTGAGTTTTGACAACCTGCTCTTTTCGATGGAACTGTTTTCCAATGAAGAACTGGAAGAATTGCAGAAAAACAGGATTTTCAAAGCGTGGAGCATCCCCGGTGAATGCCCGGAGAAAAAATTATCGGTGAGCATTTCTTCAGCAGTGGAATTGGACAACGCCTTTGATGAATTGTCTTCCGAATGTCAAAGCAGTCATCCGGGCAATAATACTCTTATCAAAGCATTGCTGATACGGCTTTTATCCATGGCGGTACGCCGGGGGGATTTTTCAGCAAAAAAGGTCGTGTCAGGTAATGCCCTGCAGTTGAGTTCGCTGTTTGACTTCATCGCCAAACACTACTCCGAAGAACTCACCCTCGCCAAACTCGCCGCCGCCGCAAAAGTCTCCCCCAATTACCTCAATGAATTCATGCACCGCAATATCGGTCAGGGAGCAATGGAATATCTCCTGCGATACCGGATCGAGGAGGTCTGCAACGCTTTGGAACATACAGAAAAAACCATCGCCGAAATCGCCGTTTCCAGCGGATTTTATGATACCAGCCACCTGATCCGGGTTTTCCGTCAGCACACCGGCATGACTCCGGGAGAGTACCGGAAACAGCTCAAACTGCACTCAACGGTATAATCACCGACCGGTGAAAAACTTCTCCCGGCGCAGATCCACCCTGCCGGATAAAAGTTTCAACCTTTCCGCCGCTTCCTCTTCCCCGGCAAGCAAACTGATCATCGTTTCCCCCTGCGCCCGGTACAGCGAAGACAGCACCGGAAATAATTCACGCAGCAGAAACGACACATACTTGACCAGACGCAATGAGCCGAATATATGCGGTACATTCCCGGGAATAGCTTCCACCGCGACCGAATTACCGGCTTTTATCTGCCGGATCACCTCTCCCGTGGAATTGTTTTCACCCAAAACCACCGTAAAATACCAGCCGAAAAGATCTGCATCCGCCGCAGAAACTGAATTTTTACCGATAAAATTAACTACCGAAGGACGGTTCTCCGGAAAAATGACACTGCCATGGGAATCACTCGCCCCAACCACCGGGAATCGATTGCCTTTTGCCCATTGTTCCAAACAGTATATCATCTGAAAATTATTTGCTTCCGACTCCTCACGGTAAAAACCGCCAAGCAATTCAACAGCATCATACCGGCGGTCATTAAAAACAGCATCCACAACCGGAAAAGGTAAAACATTGCGGCTCATTTTCCAGAAAGGATGGGCATAAATCGCCAAACCGCCCACAGAACGGATACGATCAAATACCCAACGGCAGGATGCCGTGATCCGGCGAACTTCCGGTGACAGATCCGATGGCAGATTTTCAGCGGTCTGACCGACCTCCTGATGATAGCACTCCTCATTCTGACGGTACATATCATTGACACTTTTTGTACCGCCGAAATTGACTATATGCACCGGATTGCCCGGAGCATGAACCTCCTCCCCCTGAACAATGTTGAAGTCAGGAACCGATTCCTGCCAGAAATCATGAGCCGTTTGCGACGACTCATAATTGCCGTGATCTGTTACCGCTGCAAAATCAAATCCTTTCTCCCGGTATCGTGCAACTACAAAACGGGGATCTTCCCTGCCGTCGCTGCCCGATGAATGAGAGTGGGTTTCCCCCTTGAACGGACGCAGAGAAAGCAAATCGCGGTGCAAAGAATAGATTTTTATTGAACGCCTTTCAAAAAAATCCGGATTTTCCCGGTCAGTAATCACCAGCTGGATATTATGTTCCTGCTCCCCGGCAAACCAATGGTGCAGGATAATATCATCCCCCTGCATCTCATAATCGACCTTTTCTCCGTCATTGCTCCCCCAGCGATAAGCTCCCATCATCCCGGATTCAGTCATACCGCCGAAAGGCGAAGTAAATATCTGCAGCTGCCGGGAACTTTTCAGTTTCACATGTTCAAAGCGGGGATGGATCCTCACTGAACTTTCCCGGTCCGCCAGGACAACCTGCGGAAAAACATCATACCAGTACATATTATTTTGCCCTCAATTCAATTACCCGGAGATCATGTCCTTTTATCTCCAGATCCTCCAACGACAACGGCTTGCCGTTTTCGGCATCATAAACATCATAAGAGTCGATCTGCCATGCGGAGAGATCAAATTGCGGGGAAACTTTTTGACTCTGTTTTTTCAAATTGGTGATGAAAAACAAAGCATTTTTCCCCGGATGCACATAGAATGATGCTTTCACATCCGCAGGCAATCCGCGTACTGACCGTTTATTTTCATCGGTGAAATATCCGCAGAAAACCGTCCCGGGCAGAGAATAATCAAAAGCTTCATCAATCTTCTTGAAATGAGCCGCCAACTGCTGATTGAAAATCCAACTCGCCTGAAAATGTGCATTGAAAAGTTTGACTATCGCCAGTTGAGCCCGGTTGAGGGCAATATTATTGCGGTCTTTTTCCTCGTAAAACATTCCCAGAAATCCGACGTCGATCCCCCACGCTCCGGCTGCCATTATCTCCGTACAATGCAGCGTCCAGTAATCAATGTAGTCGATACCGTGAGTGTGATGTTCACCCATAGTGTTGACATTACCGAATGCCATTGCATGCGGAATAATACCTTCTCCGGTAAACAGAGCAATGCTCCCCTCTTCCCGGCCGTAACGATTCATGCTTGTCCGCAGCCGACGGTCGATTTCGCGGATCGCCCCCCACCATGCCCTGCCCTGCGTCCTGCCGTCAGCCATTTTATATACGCAGTCGGCATGGTTGGGATTGCTGCAGGGTTTCATGTAATTCTCATCCCAATAGACTCCCATCAGATTGGGAACTGCCTTAAACAGATCATCAAATCTCCGGGAGTGAAAGTCGATCCGTGAGGCCGGGAAACAACCTGCCGGAGCTTCGTAATCATACGGATCAAGACCGTATGCGTGCGACGGCATATAGTGATGCATCAGCCATTTGCCGCCGGGACGGGTACGCCATTCGCTGTCCAGATAACGGGCGATCGGATCACCCTGCGGATAAAGCTCTTTACACATCCAGAGGATCGGCAAACCACCTTTTTTGATAATTCCGGCACACTGAATATCCAGCAGTTTGGCATCTTTTGCCACTGTCGGAGAACAGGAACGATCCATAAAACTGGAGTGACTTGCTCCGATATAACTGCGGCGATCTTCTTTGCGGGTCAATGTTTTTTCCCGTCCCGGAGTAACTGTCAGACCGAATTCAAAGGTTCTGCCGTTTTCCACGGTACTTTCGGCAGCGACAATATTTGTTCTTACCGTCTCTTTGCCGCCGCTCCGGAATATCTCATGTACCGACGATGACTGATTATGGATCCAGCCACGATCCGTATCAGCAAAAACTTCCATCCCGAAACGGTGATTGCCGAAAAGCAGATACGGCAGAAATCCATCCTTTATCACTCCGGGAAGCACCTTGCGACTCGACCAGAGCAGACCGTCTCCCGATGGAAAAAAGTACAATACAAACTTCCGGAATCCCTCCGCAACAAGCGAAGATTCCGGATTCCAAACCGGTACCGACGGATGACGGTATTCGCCTTTTTGGGGCTGACGGCACATCCAAAGCCGCAAATTCGTATCCAGATAACTGTGAAAATAATCCAGTTTATTCATCGGGATATCTAAAGACAAACGCTGTAAAGCCACCGGTTTTTCAGCAGATATTTCCCCTTTGTAGAAAATTGTCCCGTCATATTCCATGCGTCCAGACAATTTGACAACAAATCCGGGGAAAATGCTTTCGCCGGTAAAAAGCAGTTTCTCATCATCTTCTGATACAACTTCAAATCTGCCGTTTTCCCCGTACATCACCTTTCCACCGGCATCAACCGCAGTAAAAACGACCGGAGCATGCAGCACCTTTTCTCCGGCACTGATTACCGCTTCAGGCAATCCGTTGCCGCCGAAATAATATTCCCGCATGGATACTTTCACTCTGCCGGACTCATGCTGCAAAGGCTGATAAGGAGCAAGAACTCCTCTGTAATTTGCCGCATCATCTTTCAAAATGAGAGAATCATCCATCGTAAAATCCCGGTTGACAGAATCCAGCAACTCTCCATTCTGATTAAAAAGCGACACCCGCAATTTATAATTCTGCCCGTGAAGCATACCGGCAGGCAATTTGACAAAGAGCATTCCGTCAAAAACAGCCAGCTCTTTCTTCTCCAGCCTGACAGTTTTTCCGGGCAGTCCATCGACAGTCAAATAAGCAAAGTCACGATACCCGCGGCGGGACGGGTAAATATTGACCGCCACTTTATTCTGTTCCGGCAGCACATGCAGTTCCAGCGGCAATTCCGGTTCAGGAACAACTTCCATCGCACTGCTGAAAGAAACCGCCTGACGGAAAAGCACCTGATCCTTACCGCCATTCAAAGTAAGTATCATATTACCGAATTTACCGGCACCGCCGGGAGTGGTGAAGAAAAACGGTACTGCCTGACCTGCCAGAGAAGCATCCAGCACTTTCTGCGTGGAAATCGTGGCATTCTGGGAGTCCAGCGCATAATCAAGGAGATATTTGCCCCGGCAATCTGCCGGATAGATCACCTTGACCGTCATGTTGCCGTAACCATCCTGATTTTCCCAGTAAACTGCCGGATGTCTGGCGGAGATCAGCATCGCCGGCATCGCACCGAGATCTTCAAATTTGCCGCCGGAAATCGTTCCCAGCGCCGTCGGCAGACAACGGTTGAGACAGACATTCATGGAGAATGGTTTTTCCGGAGTCAAACCGATCTCAGCAAGAGCGATCCTGCCCTCCAGAGTCCAGACTCCATCTTTGATGACCGATTTGACCGTCAGCGTTGCCGCATCCCAGCGGTGGAAATCCTTGCTGAATCTGCCGTTGATCCGGCACTGATCGAAAACCGTCCCCAAGCCGTTGAAAACCAGCTGGTACGCTTTGGGCGGATGTGACTGCCCCGGATCGGGATTGATGTGCATCTCCACGGAATCATCAGAATAAACTGCTGAATCCCGTTTGTCAGCATCGGATTTCAACCTTTTGACATCCGGAGTCGAAAAAAGAAAATAGAGATATTTCCCGTCTGAACAAAATTTAAAACCGGTCTGACGCTTCAACGCTGTCGCTGAATTCGCAGCCCCGGAAACCTGAAATGCCGCCGATGCTCCTCCGCAAAATTCCCACTCACTTCCGGAAATATGACCGTCGATCACCGGCGGATTTTTTATCATCGGAATAACATAAGACGTAACTCCGGAAATGCTTTTTACTTCACTGAATTCAAGATTGTCGATCCAGATGTTTTCGCCGTTAAGTTCCACTGCGGCATTGTTGACGTACCCCAGAGCCAAAGCCACCTCTCCGGAATATTTTTTCCATTCCCCAGTTGTTTCCCCGCCAAAAACTTCCATCAGATAATCAACATTGCCGTAGCGTCCCTCACGCAGAAAAACTTTGAATTTCCCCCCTTTGCCTCTGGCATAAAAAGAGACCCGCATCCGGCGTCCTTTGATATTATCCTTGAATTTCACTTGGGGATCCATGACCAGTTTGCCGTTGAGAAAAAGTGCATACTTGCCGAATTCCTCCGGTTCATCAGCAGCAAGTACCGCTTTTGCCACCTGATCTCCCTGCCGCCACGGGTCTAAAACCCATCCTGCCGGCAAACCGTTATTCAACCATGTCTCAAATCCGCTGACCCTCGCTCTGCCGGAGGCATCCGGCATACGGCTTGCCCGTTCCGGAATTTCTGCTGCGGTCTCCGGCTTTGCATCGTGGACTTCTCCGGCGACCTCCTCCACGCTCAATTTCAAAGCGTCGATATCCGCCCAGCCTTTGCGGATGGAAAATGCCGGAACCATATTGAAGTCTTCTGCCTGGGGAACATACTCCAGACGAATATCCTGCCAACGCTCTGAATGCAATTTCACATATGAGGTTGCAGCACGCGGATTCCATGGACGGTTTTTCATCTCCTTGTCGTTACGCATAAAAAACAGCATCAATTCACCGTTTCCGCGAATTTTTCCGGTGAGAATATATTTTTTGCCCGGCTGCGTGATTATCCGGGGATAACCACCTGCTGAAAGAGCATTTTTACCCGGATGTTCCACATGCAGAAAATGCTTGCCCGAATATGCTCCGGCAGCATCCTCCACAACTTTGGCAATAAACTCCTGTGCACTCAATCTGATCCAGAAGCCGCCACTCCACTTGGGGATCTGTCCGGAGGAGGTCAATTCAAAATCCGGATCTCCCATTGCCAATGCGTTAAAGGACAATAAAAGTCCGACGATCAATGTTAAAAATTTCAACGGCTTCATTCTCTACTCCGAATAAGATTATTGAGCGGATGCCGGAGCATCAATATCTTCAATTTTCAGCGTGAAGCCGTCAACATCAGCGTCGCCCTCACGCACCGCAACGGCAACATACATTTTGAAGTCTTCCGCCTGCGGCACATAGGAGAGCGTCATCTCCGTCCACTGATCCGGGGTGAGCTGGATACGACGGGCGGCACATTTGGGATCCCACGGACGGCCTTTGAGATTTTTATCATTGCGGATGAACATGATACTGACTTTACCGGTACCGCGGAGACGGCAGGAAAGGATATATCTTTTGCCCGGCTGAACCGTGATCCGGGGGAAACCGCCGACCGAAATCGGATTTTTGTCCGGATTGGAAATGTGCAAGTACTGCTTGCCGCTGAATGCTTTTGACGCATCCGTCACAATTTCAGCTTTGATATCTTTGGCAGTAAGCAAAATCCAGGAGCCGCCGCTCCATTTTTTCAGCTGTCCGGCAGGGCTGAGTTCAAAGTCCGGATCACGGAAACCTCCGGCAGATACTGCAAATGCGGTCAATACGGTCAAAGCCAACACAAAAAATTTCTTATTCATACACCTTTTCTCCTTATTTTATGGTGAATTTCATTATTCTGCATCCCACAAACCGGTCTTGTCCACCGTGATCTCCCCGGCACTGGATTTGGTGCAGGGAATATAACGGACCCACTCGCGCATCTGCGGATGAGCAAGGGTTTCAACATGCTGATCCAAATGCACCGCATTGGCGGAATTACTGTGCCGGACACTGATCGGGCGGGTCGCCGCCGGAGTATGCTCGATTGAACCATAACCCGGCTCAAAATAGAAGCCGCTGCTGGTGCTATTCGCTCCGATCGGCGGCACATCGGTCATCACGATCAGACGGCTGCTCTCTTTGTATTTGGTCAACTCCTGCTCGGTGTGCCAGAATTTATACAAATTGTCCTGCAGACCGAAAGTCAGGATATTCAAACCGATACCGCAATTCTGCTCCCAGTTTTTCGTCGTATCAAGCACCATGACCGACGGACACATCATCTGATCTTTGGGCAGATAATTCAAAATCACCATCATCTGCAGCCAGCGTTTGGTCCCGCCCTCATAAGGCACGACCGCCCGCATATACCAGCCGTCATTGTCATTGGTGTAAAACTGGTAGGCACGCATCGTCTCTTTCATCAGATTCACACAGCTGATCGTCCGGCCGCGCTCTCTGGCACTATTCAATGCCGGGAGCAGGATCGCTGCCAGAATGGCGATGATCGCAATCACGACCAACAATTCGATCAGGGTAAATCTCCGCTTCTCTACAGTTGCTTTTCTCATGGGGAATTCCTCCTTTTTAGGGGTTGATTGTTTTATGCCGACTCTCTGACTTTCAATTCACAATGCACTTTTATTTCCTGATGATGTTCCGGGAAAGCGATTTGCATCAGCAATTCATCCAGTGCCTGCCTGGCAAAACATCCACGATCCGGCCCGATGGAAGTCAATGCCGGTGTCGTATAAGTATCCTCCCGGATGTTGTCAAATCCGGCAACTGCCACCCTGCCGGGAACATCGATGCGTTTTTCCCAGAAATAACGCAATACTCCCAGAGCCATATTGTCATTATGCACTGCAACAGCATCCGTTTCGGGGAAAATCTGCAATATTTTTTCAGCCAGTTCATACCCCATTTCAGTAGTATTTTCCCGGCCGGGGATCGCCGGCAAATCCATTATCCCGGCGGCGGCACAGCGGGCTGAAAAACCGCAGAAACGTGATTCCCGGTCATTGTTTTTCCCCAGATACAACAAGTGCTTTCTGCCGCTTGAAATCAGATAATCTGCAAGATCATAGCCGCTTTGATACATATCCGGGTAAACCTGTGATACTTTATTTTTCAAAGTGTCCGGCAAAGCATTGCCATGCAGCAGCACGAATGGTATTTCCCTGCCTTTCCTCTCCGCCAGCCATTCAGCGGCACAGACCGCCATGATCCCGGCAACGTTGAATCTTTCCATACTCTGCATTGCAAAAGTGAAATCCTTGTAACTCTCACAATGTTCCAGCATGATCACATAACCGCGTTTTTGGGCATAAATGTGCAATTCAGCCAGCAATTCAGAGTAAAAACTGTAATACAGCGAAGGTAAAATCACCCCGAGCAAATTACTTTTGCCTTTACGCAGCATCTGTCCGGCAAGATTGGGTCGGTATCCCATTTCTGCTGCCGCCTGCTGGATATCCCGGCGTAACTTCTCCGAAATTGCCGGATTGTTGTTCAACGCCATGGATACAGTTGCCTGCGATACGGAAAATTTTGTCATCAAATCCCGTTGTGTCATAGCCCATCCTCCGAGTACTTATACGTATTAATAATACAATTAAAGTAACACTGTTTTCCTTTTTTGTCAAGTTAAAAATCCGATTTCACCATATTTTTATTATCCGCCGGATCAATTATCCGGCAGCAAGCCTGACAATTCCCGGAGCCAAATTTTCTCCGGAAATCTGAACATCTATCCAGCCGGTTTCCTGCGTTGTCCGGACTATCACCAGTGCGGAACCATTGAATGTTCTCACCGAAAGAGCCGATTCCTTTTCATGACTCACCGGATCACCTGAAGCAATTCCTGCTAAAACACCGCAACCACTGACAGTTACGGAAATATTTTCCGCTGCATCAGGAACAAAATTCCCGTCTTTGTCCACCACATCGACCCGGATAAATGCAAGATCTTCGCCGTCGGCTGATAACTTTTCCCGATCCGCCGTCAATTTCAAACCGGCAACCGCCCCGGGAGAAGTCAGATACTGCCGGCAGACTTCCACTCCGTTGATCTTTCCGACAGCGGTCACAGTACCGCTTTTATAGGGCAATGTCCAATTCAAATAAGGAAATGTGCTGCCCGGCTGCAAATATTCCGGGATCCCGGGAATCTTTTTCCCGTCAAAAAACAATTCCACCACATCGCAGTTGCTGAAACAGAATATTTCCGTCATTTTCCCCTCCCTGCCCGGATGATGCCACGGCGGAAAACAGTGAAGTACCGGTTCTTTGCTCCACAACTTACGGTAGTAATAATAAATATCTTTCGGGAAACGGCAAATATCCAGCACGCCAAACTGACTGGTTACCACCGGATATCCGCAGGTTTCTCCGCGATATTCGATCGCTGACCACATCAAACCGCCAGCCAGATAGGGACGCAAAGCAACATATTCCCACTCGCTGATATGGGATTTTATGAGATCAAATTCTGTTGCATAAGATCCGTTACGCCGCATGACTCTGCCATCACCGAGCGTTTCGGTTTCGGATTCCGGATCATCCGGCACGCAGTAAATTCCTCTTGCCCCTCTGCCGGAAGAGTATTCGCTTACCACCATACATCTGTCCGGATAAAGCCGGTGATCCCGGTCGCAAATACCCATGCCGCCGCCATTGTAACCCACCACATCAGTAACCAGAGCAAAACCATTGGCATTAGCGTCAGCATTGCCCTCCAATGCTGCCACGGTAGGACGCGACGGATCAAGTTTTTTTGCCAAATCATGAAGCTTCTGCAAATCATCAGTCAGATAACGTCTGCCATCCATCGCTCCGCCGGTATTGGCAAGTGACCATAAAATAAGCGACGGATGATTCCGATCCCGGCGGATAAGAGAGATCAAATCTTTTTCCGCCCCCTTATCCCAGTGAAGATTACGGGTTTCCGCCCAAAAAAGCATCCCCAATCTGTCGCAGGCATCCAGCAATGCCGGAGCTGACGGATTATGTGCAGAACGGATCACATTTGCTCCCATCTCCTTGAGAACTTCCACATTTTTTTCGTGAGCCCGATCCGGCAAAGCTGTCCCCAATCCTCCGAAATCGTGATGGAGATTGCCGCCACGCAGCTGCAAATGCCGTCCATTGAGGAAAAAACCGCGATCAGGTGTGAATTCAAATGTACGGATGCCGAATTTCACCTCCGCACGGTCAATGCCATCTTCTCCGTCAAGAGTCAGTTGCAAAGTATAAAGTACAGGGTTGTCAACATCCCACAAATCAGGATCAGCGATCTGAAAACTGAAGTTTTCCAGATTTTTACCGGAAATAAATTTGCGGGCAAAACTTTTTTCTGCCAGCAAATCACCTTTCGGAGAGTAAATTTTTGCAATCAATACTTTTGATACGGCTCCGGGATGGATATTAACTGCTTCTGCGACGACCTCCACAGTTGCAGATTCAGCAGCAACTTGCGGAGATGTTACAGCAATACCCCAGGGATCAAAAGCACATCCCGGTAAAATATGCAGCCAAACGTGCCGGTAGATCCCGGCCCCCTCATACCACCAGCCCTGCATCCGGTCTGCGTCAACATCGACCTCAACATCCACTGCATTTTTACCGGCACACAGAGCTGTGATATCATAAACAGCTCCGGTATAACCGGAAAAATTCTCTCCGGCAGAGTCTCCGTCAACCCGGATCCGGCTCTCTCCGAAAACTCCGTCAAATTCCAAAAGCACTCTTTGCCCGGAATACTTTTGCGGGATCGTCAATTTTTTCCGGTAAGTACCCTTGCCGCGAGGCAGGAACGAGTCATGACGATATTCCAAATGGGATTCTTCACGAACTGCAGGAATGTAATTTTCCGGAGAAAAATCTCCCTCTACAGCCCAATCATGCGGCAAATCCAGCTTCCGCCATGAAGCGGCATCTCCGCCGGAAAGCATAAACTCCCAATCCCGATTTATTTTATATTTCATTTCTTAAAAACCTGCTGACAAATTTTACTTATACGTATTAATATATACCCCTCTAAACTCTTTGTCAAGCTGAAAAAATCATGGATGCCGCAAAGCTGTAAAAAAAAATGCCGCAAAATCTTTTTCAGATCTTGCGGCAGATGGATCACTTTTCGACAATCAGAGACCAGCGGCATCCTGCATGTCATCGGCATCACTGACAGCAGCAAAAACGATTTTGTGCTGATAGCTTACCGGAGTATTGGCAGCCCAGGTTTTGCCGGTGGCAGCGACGTAATGCTCAGTAGCTCCCACGCCGCGATCCCACAGCAGGATCTCCGGGAAACCTTTTGCCGGGGTGAAAATCGAAGCAACACCAACTCCGGCAGTTTCATTCACCAGAATAAGTGCCGGACAATAAGCCTGAACCACAAATTTGTTATCCGCTTTCAGGATACCGTCACGGAAAAGTCCTCCGGGAATACCGGCACGGAAGTTGTTGAATTTGCTGTTCCAGGAAACAATGTGGTAATAACGGGCGATTTTCACCTCTTTAGCCGGGGTGAGTGTGACCTTTTCCGCCAGACCGTCTTTATCAAGCCGGATCTCCTGAACAAAATCCACATCCTCAATGCGGGATTTTTTCTCCACCTCGATCAAAGCTCCGGTGAATTTTTTAGCGGCGTTCCAGTCAACTTCCTTGCCGTCAACTTTGATGGTCAATCCTTCCAGAGCTTCTTTAACAACAGTCCCCCCGGCATTTTTGTAGATCCGCCCGGCTCCGACAAAACCATAGCCCTTTCCGGCGTAAGCAAGCACCATACCGGATGCTCCATTGGTCAAAAGAGTTCCTTTGTACCTGATCGCAGAAATACTGCCGGCATTGGAACCTTTGAGCTGTACAGTCAGATCACCGCTTTGCAATTCGATCACGCCGGGGAATGTAATTTCTGCAGCAACTGCCAATCCCAGAAACATGGCAGCAAACATTAACAATTTTCTCATTTCTTTACCTTTCTTCGCTTTTTCTTTCCCTGTAAGCCTTTGAGATCATTGAACTTACACTAAAAATATAGCACCGATTAATAAATTATCAAGTCAAAATCAAATTTTATCGTTAATTTCTGCCAGATACTCCATATAGCGGTTGTAAAGATGACCGGCAGACTTCCAGAATGAATTCGGACTCATAAAGTGGGAAAACTCAAAAGTCAACGCATTTTCGATCCCTGCCGCTTCGGCGGCTTTGAGCTTGAGCAAAAGTTTTTCCCACTTTATCGGCGGGAAACGGAATGGCATATCCCGGTCAAAACTTTCACAATTCGTCCACGTTTCAATACCGTATTTGTCCGCCAGACGCTTGTTGATTTTCAAAACTTCCGGCAGCTCCTCGAAGCTTACATGACCATCCTGAAAAGCGATTATATCCACCAGTCCGGAAATTTGCGACATCACCTCATCCCACGCTTTTTCGTGGATGGCAAAATCCAGATCCCGGGCTTTGGGATCGTCCGGCAGCCACGCTTTGCGGCCCCTCATTCCCGGAGAAATCATGATCGGCAGACCGGGGGAGAGGGATTTGCACAATCTCCCGTAACGGCAGAATTCAGCGACGATCTCCGGTTTGTTTTCGGCGATCTCCTTGGTCAGATACCATCCGGCAAATGCTTTGCGGTGTCCGTACCATGCCCAGGCTTCTTCGATCAGGCGTTTTTCCTGATCCCAGTTGTGTTCGATCTCCTCGGGGGTGTGAGCTCCATTCTGTTTACGGGCATAAGTACCGAAAAAAAACTTCATATCGTGCTTTTCCGCCAAATCCAGAAACATATCCACCAGATCGACCGGCGGGCGGTGGCACTTCTCCTCCCCGATCAATATCTCTGACGGGTAGGTGATGAATTTACGCAATCCGCAGCGGATCATCACCACCGTGTCAATACCGGCAGCTTTCATTGCCGCAAAGTCAGCATCCCACTCGGCTTTGCCCCAATTCTGATGCGGGATATCTTCACTTATCTCATCTAAAAATGTCGCTTTGAAACGAATCGGTTTTCCCATATCTAAAACTCCTTTTATTTCAGTTATTGAATTTTATTTTCTACAAACAAAACTGCAGTGCAGATCAGAAATGATCCGCACTGAAGCAAAAATAATCAGATATTACCGGGGAAATGAATCCCCGGCCGCTGAATTGCACATCACAGCGTTTTTTTGATCTCCAGCAGTACGAAGTCTTCAGCAGGGATCTCCACTTTGATCTCGGCAAAACATGCCGCCTGTGCCGGAACCAACTCCATTTTCACCGGAGTGTGTTTCTCGCCGTCAAAGGCTTTCATATTGTAAAGCGTGCCGGTGGAAGCTCCCGGGAAAAGCATCATCATATCAATATTCACCGTATCACTGACCGCTTCTCTATTCAAATTGGAAACTGCGATCAGGACTTTATCCTTTTTGCGGAAAACGGTGCAGAAAACTTTTTCATTATCCACATTGACCGCTTCCTGATTGTAGTAAGCAAGATATTCAGCCTCATGCACTCCGAAAGCACCACGGGGATGGATGAAACCATTCATCAGCGTCATATCGTCGCACTGACCGATCCAGACACTCAAGTCGGTCATCCACAGAAATGCCAGCATGGCACGGGTCGCCGCCGGAGCTTCTTTACCGGTGTAGAATCTGCCGTAATACTCCGGCAGGAAAAGTTTGGCACTGCCGTCAACATGACTGTTGAAATAGACATTGCGGCAATCCTCCGGCTCAATAAAGCGGGTGTAATACTGCTTGTCTCCGGAAAGTTTGCGAAGCACTTCTCCGTCGATGGACAATTCGCTGAATGGCGAGTGCGGCGGCATCGTATGACCGACAAAAACAGCATTGGGATTATGTTTTTTGACCGCTTTATAGATACGTTTGGTCATCTCACGGTAGTTGCGGATGGGTTTCCACTCCAGCATATTGCCGTTGCAGTCATAGAAGCGGTGTTCCGGGTGATCGGGATTGATACACGGCATGAAGTTCTGATCATCCCAGTAAAATCCATCCAGACCGAGCTTCTCCGCCCAGTAGGCAAAGCAATAGACTTTGTAATCAATGTAATCCTGATTCCAGCCGCAAACCCGGCGGATCTCTCCGCGTTTTTTGTTGAGGAATGCACAGACGGTTTCCAGATCAAGTTTGTCATCCGCTCCTTTCCAAGCCGCCGCATTGTCGATGAATACCGGATCGTAGTCGGTATGCAGATCGCCCACGGCGTAATAGACGATGTGTGAACCGGGTTTCTGCTCCCGCAATTCCCGCATATATTTCATCATCCGCTCCGGATTCCGGGGGATCGGGATGGCACAGGGGGCACAGGCATCACCGAAGTGAGTTCTTTTGGCGGCGACCTCCCAGCCGTAGTAATAAGGATTTATCATCCGGACGGTCGGAGAGGGACTTTCCATAATTTCTTTGAGCATCTGCCCGGAAGCATCCCAGCTGAACATGAATTTGCCCTGCAAATTCCGGTCAAGCGGCCGGTAAGGCATGATATTGCAGCCGAATTCGATCTTGGTTTTGGGGAATCTGTTATTGGGAGGATTGTCGATGAAGTTGAAACGGGCAATAACTTCCGTATCGCTGACCAGCCACTCCACCCGGCGTTTGAAATCCTTGGCGTACCATCCGGCGACACCTTCGGTGGCAAAATCAATACCGATTTTGTCATTGGCAAAGCAGAAGTCTTTGGCAAAATAGGGTTTCAGCGGGCCGAGCTGACGGTTGACCGTGATTTTGCCCCAGCGGTCACGCACAGCTTTGGCGGTCAACCCCTCGGACTGCTTGCGGAAGAACTGGGCAACTTCCCGGCGGATGGGGAATTCCAACGCCAGACGGGGAATATTTTTCCCTCTGGAAATGAAATATTCCATCCAGACAAAGCCGTCAAATTCCAACGTGAAGCGGGTTTTGATCTTGACTCCGGCGACTTCGGTTTCGCCCTCATAGATCACCTGATCGGGAAAAGAGGAAACGATTTTTCCGGTACCGGGAGTTGAAGTTACCCACTTGCCGTTGACCAGAGCGACGAAACGCAAAGGAGATGCGAGCAATTCTTCGCCCTGACTTACGATCTGTTGCGGCAAGGCTTTGCCGTCAAAATCCCAGCTTCTGCCCCACATGTTGATTTTGGTATTTTCGACCGTCATCGGTGTCCACGGCGGAGGAACATCATGATCTATACCGATCTTGTTGCCCTTCCATGCTTCGGAAGCGACGATCTTTTTCCACTCCTGCAGCATGGGACTGCTGTTGTCCCAGGTCTGCCACAAGGGGCTGTCAACTGCCGGTGCCGCCGAAGCAAGTACCGAAGCAAAACTCAATACTGCCAATAAATGTTTTTTCATCAAATTTTCCCTCCTTATTGAAATAAATTTGCAACCTCAGTCTGCATGTAACCGGAATATCAATCCAAAGTCATCATTGAATCCCCGGTACCGTACAACTCCACTTCTTTCGGAGTTGTGACATGACCATCAATCCACAAGGCACTGGTTCCACCATTATGCCAATTTGCGACCAACCAGTTAGTTGATTGAGAATTACCATCCATGCTTTTGGATGACGGCTTGAAGAAATGAAAGTAATAACCGCTTGATGATGAAGGACTGCGTGCTTCAACATCGGTCAGCATTATTTTGCTGCTCGGATTTTTAATACGTGTTACTTTGCATTTTTCCCAGCGGTCGAATATTGCATTGCAATAACCGTAGGACAATTTATCCGTGGATGTTTTTTCAGTCCATCCATACCCTGGAGCTTTGGCAGAAGGGCAGGCATAAAAAGCCGGATATTTTGCGTAATCAAGCAGGCTGCTGAATTTTTCCGTTCCCAGACCGAATTCAGCGAGACAATTCTGCCAAAGTGCAGAACTTTTGCCATTTGTAGAATCCAGCGGCATATAGTAGCCGTCGTAATTGTCGGAATAAAATACAAAACCGTGATTCATCTGTTTCAAATTGTTTACACAACTTGCATTACGGCCCCGCTCCCGGGCTGAATTAAGTGCCGGCAGCAATATTGCCGCCAAAATCGCAATAATAGCAATCACGACCAAAAGTTCAATTAGTGTAAAACTATTCTTTTTCATTTTGCTCTCCTCCGGTCAAATTTCATTTCATTATTTCAATTGCTTCAAATCCTTTGTGATCGCAGGTAATATTGCAATTCTCCATTTTTACATCGGCACGCAACACCCGCAATCCGCCGGATTTCCACCAATCGCCCCAATGACTGGGCATGGCAGCAAATTTTTTGGTTGCAGGCATTCCCGGGGGATTAGCAACATGCATCTTTACGTTACGCAGGACAACAGGTCCGATGATCCCCTCTTTTTCACCGCCGATAAAACTCGTTCCCAAAGAAGTAATATTCATATTTTCAGCGACCAGATTCCGGATATAACCGGTATGTCCGGTTTTTCCCGGTTCGTTACCAGCCCAGATGAAAAATGCCTGACCGACTTCTTCCATCGTGAAGTTGTCAAAATGCAAATTTTCTATAGGCGTACCGTACTTGACCCTGACATTGGATTTGGGAACGATCGAAAGAATGTCTATGCCATGCCGGGTGTCTCGAACATAAATATTTTTGAATTTGACATTGCGGATAGGAGCATCACCCTCGTAACCGATGCGGATAGCACAAGTTTCCGCCGAAAATTTACAATCATGCACGTAAATATTTTCGCTCGGTACATCCGTATTGGTCCGGTAAGGATCGCTTTTTATTGCAATACAGTCATCACCGGCCTCAATGTCACAATTGGAAATTTCCACATCGCTGGTACAATCAATGTCAATGGCATCCGTATTCGGTCCGTAACGCAGGTTGCGAATGAATATATTATCCAATTTCACCCGGCGGCACCCGACAAACCACAACGTGAATGCGGCACTGTTACTCACCTTGAGATTATCCATGCGGATATCGGTGCAGCCGTCAAGGAACAACAACACCGGCCGTTCTGATTTCGGACGCAATACGTCGCTGTAATAGATCGGACGCTGCTTCATCTTTTCAAAAGGAGTGCCGTTGATATAAACATCCTGCCAATAACCTCTGCCGTTGCCGTCAAGAGTTCCCGGACCGGTTATGTGGAGATTTTTGATATTTTTCCCGTAGATAAAATGGAAATTAAGAAACGGGGTATAATATTTGATGTAGAGATGATCCTTGATGTCCGGGGATGCTTTAAGCACAGCACCATCTTCCAGACGGATGGTCAGATTGTCGATCAGAATGATCTTACCGGAAATAAATTCTCCCTTGGGAATAACCAATTCACCGCCGCCGGCAGTTTTGAGATGATCCAGAGCTTTGGCTATCGCTTCTGTATTCACAGTCTTTCCGTCTCCGACAGCTCCGAAGTCGGTAATTACCGCTCTGGCTTTCTCCCCGCCGACGGTTGTCAGCATGCACCCGAGCAATACTGACAGAATAACATGTCTCAACTTTTGCATAAAAACCTCCATGTTGTTTGTAATGGTTATATCCGACCTGCCAAAAATATACCACATACCTCCAGTATATTCCAAATCGGCAATGGAACAAATTGGAACGAATCACGCTGATTTTTTGATTTTCATTGAAAATAAATTCTTTTTTTGATTGATTTTTCCCGGCAAAGTGCTATATTTTCCATCGTATGGAGAAAACTGTCATTATGAAAAAAACAACCATCCGTGAGCTCGCCAAAATATGCGGTACGGCACCAAGTACCGTCTCCAGAGCTTTGAATAATTCCGGGAGCGTCGATGAAGACACCCGGCAGAAAATCGTCCGTGCCGCCGAAAAATACCACTACCGCAAACTGAAAAATTCCGCCAAAAGATGGGTTTTCATCGCCGACAATAACGATTTGAAAAGTTATTACGAGAGTGAATTGATGATCTCTTTGAGCAAGGAAATCATCAATGCCGGAGATACCTATGTAATCATTTCTTCACTGCAAATAGATATGATCCACGAATTTTTCTTCGACGGAGTTTTCGTCTTTTCCCAGCTCAATATGGAGCTGCTGAAAAAAATCAACCCCCTGCCGGTGATCGCATTCAACAACTATTCCCTGCACAAAAACCGCCTCTGGAGTGTCTCGTCGGATGATGAGGGCATGATCAAAGAAGCCGTGAACTACTTTTACAGTAAGGGACACCGCAATATCGGACTGTGGATCTGGCCGGATACCCACAACTTCTCCGATATCAGGAGAGAAAAGTTTTTCCGGCAGGCAATAACCGGACTCGGTTTGAAACCGCTGGTTTATATCTGGGGTGCCGGTGAATTGGAAGCTTCCGAATTTTCCCAGATGGTCAGAGATGGCGTCACCGCAATGCTGCTGCCCGGTGAATTCAATTTCCGGCAGCTCCAGTTGATGCTCAAGACCACCAAATTCAGCGTCCCGGGAAAATATTCCCTCATCATGCTGGAAAACCGCCGCTTCACCCCCTTTACCGAACCGCCGTTGACCACCTTTGAGCAGGATCTTGCCGGAATGAGCCGGCACGCTCTCCACCTCGCTCACCAGATCGCAGGTGGTGCTACCGGTATGCTCCGCAATATCAAAGTGCCTTACCTCTTTCATGAAAGAGCCAGCGTGGCAGATATCAGAAAATCTCCAGTTCTGTCATAAACAATGCTTAAAATAGCCGATTTGCAGAAAAAATATCAAGATTTCCTGAAAGTTCTGAAAAAAATCACTTGCTTTTTATCTTGTTAAGGTTTATGTTATTATCAGGTGTAATTGAAAGTTATTGAAATACGGGGGAAACCATGACGGATCAAAGAATCAGAGATTTAAGAAGAAATATGCGGCTTACCGAAATGCGGATCAAAGAATTCTGCGCCCAGCAGGTGCCGACAGAAATTTTTCACTATACCTTGAGCCAGATGCGGGCGATCGACACCCTCTACACTCTCACCAGAGATGCCGGCAGCGGCATCCAGCTTAAAGTCCTCGCCGAAAATCTCGCCATCACCCCCGCCGCCGCCAGCGAAATGGTCGATACCCTCGTCCGTAAAGGTGCGATCATCCGCAAAAATGACCCCAATGACCGCCGTGCCGTCCGGCTCTATGTCGGAGAATCTCTGCAGGCAAGATTTGAAGAGTGCGAATCCCAGCTGGATGATCTGATGGCACGCTTTTTAGGAACGCTCCCGGCAAGTGAAGTTGAGGTTTTTGAAAAAGTTATCGCCAAATTTTCTGACTTCACCGCCGATCCGACCAACTTCCCGGAGGTGGAAAAGTGATCGCTTTTTCCGTTTCTGCTCTGGAAAAAGCTCCGGTAAAACGCAGCGGCACGCTCCCGGCTGAATTTCTGGATCTCGCCGATGATGACCAATTCAGCACTGCCGGAGAATTTGAATACGATCTGACAGCTCAACTGGTCTCCGGCGGCGTGCTGGTTTCCGGAAAAATTTCCGCCCCCTTTGCCAGTGAGTGCGGCAGATGTCTTGCCCCGGTCAAATTCACTTTGAGCGTGGATGATCTCCATATCTTTTTTGAACTCCCCGAAAATCTGGAAATTCTGGAGGTCGATGAGGATCTCCGGGCTGAATTGCTCCTCCAACTGCCGATGAATCCGCTCTGCTCCCCCGATTGTCAGGGCTTATGTCCGGAGTGCGGATGCAATCTCAACAACCAAAATTGTTCCTGCTGCATTGAGAATACCGCTGAAAAAGTTTCTCCGTGGAGTGCATTGGATTCCCTGAAACTCTGATGGATACCTTTCTGCGATATTTCATCCAGTTTATGACCGTTGAGCGGGGATTGAGCAAAAATACCATCGCCGCTTACGGCAGTGACCTCGCCGCTCTTGCCGGATTTCTGAAGCAGAATAAAATCAGCCGGTGGCAGGATGCCGATCGGGAGATACTGCTCGATTTCCTCGATTTCCTGCGGGACAACGGTATGGAAACTACTTCCATCGCCCGGCATCTGACGGCAATAAAGATGTTTTACCGCTATCTTGCCGGAGAAAAACTGATCGATTCCGACCCGACACTGTTGATGGATTCTCCTAAATTGTGGCGGGTGCTGCCGGACTACCTCTCGCTTGCCGAAGTCGATGCCATACTCAATATTTTCCCTGCCAACGGCGAAGCTCTGGATCTCCGCAACCGGGCGATACTGCATCTGCTCTACGCTTCCGGCTTGCGGGTATCGGAATTGACCGGATTGACTCTGGAAAATGTCAGTTTTGAAAATTCCCTGATCCGGGTGCATGGCAAAGGTGCCAAAGAACGTATCGTGCCGGTGGCTTCTGCGGTGTTGACCCTGCTCCGCAAATATATTCTCAATGCCAGAGGAGAATTGACCCGGTTCATCCCCGAATCCCCCTATCTTTTCGTCTCCCACCGCTCAAAAAAACTCAACCGGGAGAGGATCTGGGCGATAATCAAAGATGCAGCTTTCCAAGCCGGGATCGCCAAAAATATCCATCCGCACACCCTGCGGCACAGTTTCGCCAGTCATCTGCTTGCCAATGGTGCCGATTTAAGGGCAATACAGGAAATGCTCGGCCACGCCGATATCGGAACTACTGAAATTTATACTCACGTTGACCGGGGACGTCTGGCGGCGGTTCACCGGAAATTCCATCCGAGGGGGTAACTGTTATGGCTTATCTGGTAAAAGAACTTATTCTCGATGCAGTAAGACTGCCGGGAAACTGGCAATCGCAAATCGCCGCTATCGCCGCCGAAAAACTCAATCTCCCCAAAACGTCCGTAACTTCTGCGGAACTCCTCTCATCCTCCATTGATTCCCGCAGAGGAAACCCCAAAATAATCGTTTCACTCAAACTTGACGGCCCCGCCCTGCCCATCACCCCCAATGAAGAATTTGCCTCATTCATCCCCGCTGTACCGCAAATACCCGACAAAATCACGGTCAAAAATCCCCTGGTCCTCGGTACCGGCCCGGCAGGGATCTTCGCCGCATATCTGCTGGCTATGGCAGGTGCCGACCCCATAATCATCGACCGGGGAAGCCCCGTTGAAAAAAGAGTTGACGATTATCAGAAATTCATCCGGACAAGGCAGCTTGATCCGGAAAGCAACCTCCTTACCGGTGAAGGCGGTGCCGGAACTTTCTCCGACGGCAAACTCTACACCGGCACCAAGGATGCACGGGCGGCATGGGTGAAAAAAATTATGGTTCAATGCGGAGCCCCCCCGGAAATACTCTGGCAAAAACGCCCCCATGCCGGCTCGGATCACCTCGCCGTTTTCTCCGGCAATATCCGCAAAGAAATCGAAAAAATGGGCGGAAAATTCATTTTCAACACCAATATCACCGATCTTTGCATTGCCAATGGCGTCTGCACCGGAGTGAAAAGTGCTTCCGGTGAAGTTTTTTCCGCCCCGGCTGTACTGCTCGCTCCCGGTTTGGGCGGCAGATACCTCGTGCGGAATATCCTGAAAAAAGTCCAGTGGAGCTGCAAGCCTTTCCAGATCGGCTGCCGGATCGAGCATCCGCAAAACCTCATCGACCGGGCAATGTATCATCTCCCCAGCCGTCCGGCTGCCCTCTCCGCCGCCGAATATCACCTCGTTTTCCGGCAATACTCCCGGCATATCGCCTCTTTCTGCATGTGCCCCGGCGGAGAAGTCGTCAATGCCACGGCTTGGGAAAAACGCTCCATATCCAACGGCATGAGCCTTTTTGCCCGGGCAAGCGGATTTGCCAACAGCTGTCTGATCGCCACATTCTCCCCGGATGAAGCCGGTTCACTGGACGATATTGATGCTCTCTATGAAACTATTGAAAGCCGCACCTTCCTTGCAGGCGGCAGTGATTACACACTTCCTGCCCAGGATGCCGCAGGATTCATCCGCAAAGAAAACGGATTGAAAAATTCCCGCACCTCTGCGGCAATCGGCATAACTCCCGGCAGAATAGATACCATTATCCCAACTGATCTGCACAACGCTCTGACTTCGGCCCTCAAAGATTTCGACCGCCGCATACCCGGTTTTATCAAACAGGGTAAATTTATCGGCGTGGAAAGCTGCGTCTCCTCTCCCGTAAGAATTTCCCGTGACCGGGAAACCATGCAAAGCTCATTGAAAAATCTCTACTGTGCCGGTGAAGGATGCGGTCTGGCAGGAGGTATCATCTCCGCCGCCTGCGACGGCATCGCCTGTGCCGAAAAAATTCTCTGTCCCTGATTCCAATACTCAAGCATAGAAAATGCCGCTTGACAAACGTCAGGCGGCATTTGGTATTACTGCAGAAGAAAAAATTATTTCATCGCCGGAGTAAGGTCGATTTTTACATCAATACTTACGCCGGTATCATCGGCAAAAACAGCAGGAAGCAGGGAGAAAAGAGTAAAAATTGCCGCAAACAGTTTGATTTTTTCATGATTTTTCCTTTTTTTGTTTTTAATAATTGATAATGTCCAGAATTTTGTGAAACCCGTAACAGAAGCTTATAAACAAACATTTTTGTTAACGTATAAAATATATCACATAAGTTGTGATTTGTTACCCCGGCAACAACTTCCGGTGAAATAAAACCACTGCTGCCAACCAGAGTATTTCCCGAATCACCGGCGGCAAGTCCAATATCTCCCGGCAACGCCCTCCCGTTTATGAACAGTACATTCCCCGGCTTGATATCCCGGTGCATCACCCCTTTGCGGTGGAGTATCGAACAGGCGTTGATCAGAGATGAAGCGGTTTCCCGCAACTCTTCCGGCGGAATACGGCCACTTCTTTTCATCCGGTTAAGTAAAGTATCCGGCAGGTAATCGCCGTCACCGCCATTAAGATCATCGGCGGCATCCATCACATAGTAGAATTCATCGCCCTCTTGCCCGGTATAATAGATCTGCATCAGACCGGTTTGCGGACAAATCTGCTGATATTCGATCACCCCCGGTAATTCACCGGACAGATAAAGTTTTTTCAACGCGAAAACTTTTCCGGTAATCACACTGCGGGCCAGAAAAACTTCTCCATAACTGCCTTTGCCGCAGGAATAGAGCAGCTTGAAACTACCGAACTGTTCTCCTGATTCACTTTTCAAGATGCAGACCCTCTTCAGCAAAACCACGGCGTTCAATAATTTCCCGCAACAGCTTTTTGCCCCGGCTTTTGGCCGCATAAACCTGATCTTTGCTCAAATTGAGAGCTGACATGACATCGGCAAGTTTCCGCCCCTGCAAACCATACAATTCAAAGGCTTGATAGGTTTGACTTTCCAATCTCATACGCAACTCATCCATTGCCTCGTCAAGCATGACTTTCCGCCATTGAGCATCAAATTCATCGGCAAATGGATCGTGGTCTGCGTCAAATTCAATCGGCACCCGGCGGTTCTTACGGAGCATATCCACCGCCTGACTGCGGATCACCCGGGAAAACCAGGTACGGAATTTTACCTCCTTTTCCCGATAAACGAATTGCTGACGGCTGTCAAAAAACTTAACCATCACATTCTGAACCAGATCATCGCAATCGGCATCCGAAAAGTTATACAGTTTGCCGACAAAAGCGATCACCGGAGAGTAGCGGTCAAAGAATTCTTTCCATGAAACCTCATCACCGGTGCGGATCTTTTCCAACAAGGTTTTACGGGTTTCCGGATAGTTCATTTCACGTTGTCAAAGCACTTTTTCAAATGTTCTTCATCCGGCGGGGCTGTCAGCAGACTTACCACGATCAATGTCAGCAGCGACAGCGGCAGAGCGTAAATAAAGGGATCTACAAAGGGCCACGGATGAGCTGAAATCAATTCCGTCCTGCCGAAAAGTTTTTCGCAGATACCCAGCATCGCAGATTCCTTACGGTGCAGGAAAAGCAATCCAAATGCCGATACCCCGGTTCCCACCGCAATCGCCCACCAGACACCCGTCCGGGTGGCTCGCTTCCAATACAACGCCGCCGCATACACCGGCAGAAACGCCGCCGCACAAACGCCGAAAAAGATCGCCGTACCACGGGCAACGATCCCTTCCGGCAGGATCATGGCAAATATCACACTGATAAGAATTCCAAAACAAACCCCTGCCCGGGTGATCAAGGGGCTGTCCCCATTGCGGTTCAAGCGGCCGCAAATGTCATGCCCGATGGAACTGCCGCTGACATGGAACAAACTGGACAAAGTTGACATCGCCGCCGACAGCATCGTCAAAGCAAAAATATACAGCACCAGCGGCGGCAACGCTTCCCGGATGAATATCGGAATGATCAAATCCGGATTCCCCCCTGCCGCTTCGATCGCCAGAAGCGAGGAATTTTCCGCAAAACCTTTGTCTGTGGCAAAAAAGAATACATTGGACAAAGCTCCGATCATATATGCCGCCCCGGCGGTACAGAGAATGAAAAATGATCCCACCATCACCGCCCGATTCAACTCCCGGTCGCTCTTTACCGTCATGAAACGCACCGCCAACTGCGGCTGCGCCAATGCCCCGATACCAACTCCCAGCATCAAACTGGAAACCAGAGTCCACCACCACACGGAATTGAATTCCGGCATGACCGTCCAGCCCCGGTGTCCCAAAGCATATTCAACCGGCAATCTCTCTTTGACCAATGGCGCCATATCGGTAAGCGTCCGGTGAGCTTCAGTAACTCCACCCAGTTTCACATAGCAGAGAATAAGCAAAAGCAGCATACCGCCAACCATGATACTGCCGATCAGTGCATCAACATACATCACACCTTTCAAGCCGCCGAAAATCACATAAACCGCAACCACCGCCGCAAATATAAACAATACCGGCATATAGGGCAAACCCATTACCTCCTGCAGAAATCTGGCTCCGCTTATCAAAACCACACTGGAATAAAGCGGCAGAAAACAGAAAATCACCGCCGCAATAAAAACTTTCATCCGCTCACTTTGAAATCTTCTGCCGATAAATTCCGGAAAAGTTTTGGCATCCAGTGCCAAACCGATTCTGCGGGTGCGTCTGCCGAACCAGATAAAAGCTATGATGATGCCGAATGCGATATTCATAAAGACCAGCCACATCAGCCCCATGCCGAATTCCCCGGCAATACCGCCGAAACCGACCAGTGCCGAAGTGCTGATAAATGCCGCTCCATAGCTCATTGCCATAACAAAAGGATTCACCGAGCGTCCGGCAAGCAGATAATCACTGCTGTTGCGGGTCTTGCGGAAACCGCGGAAACCAAGATAACTGATGACTGCCACATACGCCAGAAGCAATGCCCCCATGGCAAATGAATTTACTGTAATACCTGCTGCTGCCAAAATAAACATGATCACTCACCATCCTTGTTCCAGCGTAATGCACCGTAGATCACACCAAACACAGATACTGCGATACAGCCGTAAACTGCCCCCGCAATGAAAATATCCCCGAACCCTAACATTTTCCCGATCCTTAATTTTTGTTATCGTCTCATTTTTTGTGAAAAATCTTTCCTTACGGCTTTGTCGCGACAAAGCTTATGCCTTACTCATGACTGCGAGTTCAGAACTGCACCCCGGTTTGCTGTAAAAAACAAAAAACGGACGGAGTCGCAAAACTCTGTCCGTTCATTTTCAAAATTCAGAATCCTGCCGGATTACGCTTTGACGTAATTTCCGGTGCGGATGCAGGCTGCACACATTTTGACAGTTTTGATGGTACCGCCCTCATTGATTTTGACATTCTGCAAATTGACTTCAAACTTGCGTTTGACATTTTTCACAACGTGCATACCGATACCGCCGGCTTTGATCGCCAAACCTTTACGGGTAATGCAGCCGCCGTTTCCTTTGGTTTTGCCGCAGATGGCGCAGACTTTACTCATTTTACCGACCTCATTATAGTTAACTTAAATATTGACAAAAAAATGGTGAGTTGGCCGGGACTCGAACCCGGGACCACCGCCTTAAAAGGGCGATGCTCTACCGACTGAGCTACCAACCCACCTTGGGGGCATCCGATGCATTATCGGACAACAGTTACATAAAATAACCGCTGATCACGAAAAATGCAAGCGACTTTTGAAAAAAAGTTCAATTTTTTGCAGATTTTCTTGCTTCCAGCTCATTTTGCAGCTCACTGTCGGCGGCAAGAACCTGATTTTTCTGTTTTTCACGGAATTCTTTCAGCTTCGCAGCAAGAGCAGGATCAGCCGTAGCAAGGATGCTCACAGCATACAAAGCCGCATTTTTCGCTCCGGCTTTGCCGCAGGTAACCGCCGCCACCGGTATCCCCGGAGGCATCTGCACCGTCGCAAGAAGTGAATCGACCGCCTTAAAAGGCTCTGAAGCCATCGGAATACCGATCACCGGCAAAGTAGTGTGTCCGGCAACCACGCCGCCCAGATGGGCAGCCATACCGGCAGCACAAATAATCACTTTATAGCCGTTTGCTTCCGCATTGGCGGCAAATTCAGCCGCTTCGACCGGGGTGCGGTGGGCTGACATGATCCTCGCTGTAAACGGCACACCGAAGTCATCCAGCACATCAAAGGCATTTCTCACGATCTCCAGATCGCTTTTGCTGCCCATTAAAATTGCAACACTCATTTTTACCTCATTTTCAGTTTTACAAAATTTGGCACATTGTCAAATATAATACATCTTGAGATATTTGTCAAGCAGGAGGATAAAATCCACACTTTTTCAAATCTTCCAGCTCCGAAAGCAAATTGGGCGTAAAGTTCTCCCGCCATTGCGGATCGGCAAGTTCCGATGCCGTAAAAAAACGCACCGTGTCGATCTCGCTTGCCTGATAAGCAAACGGCCCGGCAAGTTCCACACCGAAAACCCTTGTATTCTCCGACTCGATCTCATTGCGGATCTTGCTGTCAAAAAGATGACGCAATTCAACTTTTTCCGTCACACCGAGTTCCTCGGCAAGCTCCCGTACCGCAGCAATCAGGAAACTCTCTCCGCAATCCAGATGACCGCCGACCGCAGTATCCCACTTACCCGGCTGGATATCTTTGTCCATCCGCCTTTTCTGCAGCAGCAAAGCCCCCGTTTCCGGGTGCTTTACCGCCACATGAGCCGTACAATGGATCAATGCCGGATTGCCGTGGCACTCACTCCTCGGAGCAATGCCGGTATGATTGCCCTGCTCATCATAGATGTCAAAAAACTCTGCCATATTACTTCCGGATAATAGCGAGAAGTTCATCCCGCTTTGCTTCCATAAGCTCTTTCGTATCCGCTTCGACGATCAGCCGGAGCAAAGGCTCGGTATTGGAACTGCGGACGTTGAACCACCAGTCGGAATACTCCGAAGAAATCCCATCCAGTTCAAACATGTGTCCGTCGGCATACTTCGCTTTGATCTCCGCCAGAATGGGGGCAACATCGGCAACTTTGGAGTTGATCTCTCCACTGGAAAAATATTTTTTCAACGGTGCGATCAATTCATGGAGCGGACAATTTTTCGCACAGATCAGATTGGCAAGCATGATCATCGCCAAACCCTGGGATTCAGCAGTGAAATTCTGCTTGAAGTAGTAGTGTCCGGACAATTCCCCGGCAAATACCGCATCATTTTCCCGCATCTGATTCTTGATAAATGCGTGGCCCACCCGGCACTGGATCGCTTTGCCGCCGTTTTCTTCAATGCACTCCTTTACCGCCCGGCTGGAACGCAGATCGTAAAGGATCGTTGCCGGGCCGCGGGAGAGAATATCCTGGGCAATAAGAGCCGTGAAAAGATCCATCGGGATAATTTCACCCTCATCATCAATAAATCCGCAGCGGTCAGCATCTCCATCAAATGCCGCTCCAAAGTCAGCTTTGACCTCTTTCACTTTGGCACGGATGGCATCAAGCGTGTCAAGTTTAAGCGGATTCGCCTCGTGATTGGGGAAAGTTCCATCCATCACATCATACATCGGAACGATCTCAAAGAGATCTTTGATCCCGGCGATTTCATACAATCCCATGGCATTGGCATAATCGACCACTACTTTCAGCTTGCGGTCAAGTTTGGCAAAGGAACGCAGAAATTGACCGTATTCACCGGTAATATCGTAAGTGGAAACCACTCCCTTTTTCTCCGGTTCGCTCCACGCCCTCTTTTCGGCGATCTCCTGAATATCCATGATCCCGGTAGCTCCGCTGATGGGTACGGCATCGGCTTTGCAGAGTTTGAAGCCATTCCACTCTCCGGGATTGTGGCTGGCGGTGATCATCACGCTGCCGTCGGATTTGAGTGTGCCGTTGGCAAAATAACTTTGCGGCGTGGAACTCAATCCCAGATCGATCACATCCGCTCCCTGATCGGTAATACCTTTGCTGATACCGTCAAAAAGCTGCTGCGAATGAGGACGCATATCTCTGCCGATGACCACTTTTTTCGCCCCGGTAAAAACAATATAAGCTCTGCCGATGGCATAAGCAATATCGGCATTGATATCCGCCGGGTAAACGCCGCGGATATCATAGGCTTTGAAAATACCTGACATAATATTGTGCCTTTCTGTTGAAACAACTGCTGAAAAAGGGTGCAAGAGAATTCTCATCCCCCTGCACCCGTTTCCTTTTATTCAGAGTATATTACACTCTCTGCTTACTTTTCGCAATCACAGCCGCAGCTGCAGTCATCACCGCATCCGCAGTCGCAATCATCTTCATCAAAGCAGAAGCAATCTTTGATCTGATCGACGATACCCTGCGGAGTGAAGCCGAATTTCTCAGCCAGCACTTTGTACGGAGCAGAAGCACCGAAGTGATCCAGACCGATATTGAGACCTTCCAGACCGGTAAAGCGTTCCCAGCCGAAAGTGCTGGCAGCCTCGATGGAGACCACCGGAACATAGCCGGGGAGAACTTCGTCCTGATAGTCGAAATCCTGCTGGAGGAAAAGTTCCTGCGAAGGCATGGAGACCACACGGATCTTGGCACCCTCGGCACGGAGCAGCTCGGCGGCTTCCAGAGCCAGATTGACTTCGGAACCGGTGGCAAGCAGGATCATGCCGAAATCTTCATCATCGCTGACGACGAATGCACCGCGTTCAACATTGACGTTTTTGGCAGTTTCAGCGTCGTAGGGTTTCAGATTCTGACGGGTGAGCAGCAGAGCGACCGGACCGTCGGCTTTCAGAGCGGCTGCCCAGGCACCGGCGACTTCGTGAGCTTCAGCCGGACGGATGACGGTAACACCCGGAATGCTGCGGAGCATGGCGATCTGCTCGATCGGCTCGTGGGTGGGACCATCTTCACCGACGTAGAAGGAGTCGTGGGTGAAAATGTAGATCTGATGCAGTTTCTGGATAGCGGCAAGACGGATCGCCGGTTTCATATAATCAGAGAAAACGAAGAAGGTCGAGCTGTACGGGATCGCAGTACCGTTGGCAGCCATACCGTTGGCGGCAAGACCCATGGCAAGCTCACGCACGCCGAAGTGGATGTTGCGGCCGCCGTAGTTGCCCGGAGCGAAATCAGTTTCGCCTTTGATGTTGCTCTTGGTGGAAGGAGCAAGGTCAGCGGCACCGCCGAAGAGAGCGGGAACCAATTCAGCAACTTTCTGGAGGATGGTTCCGCTGCTGGCACGGGAAGCGACCGGCTCATCGACCGGAGCGACCTTGAGCAATTCTTCCAGGATGTTTTCCGGAACAGTCTGGTTGACGTATTTGTCGATCAGCTCGGCAGCAGCGGCATCAGCATCGCAGAAGGCTTTGAATTTGGCATTCCATTCTGCGGCCTTGGCCTTGCTCTCTGCGACGCAGGCGGCACAGTAGGCTTTGACATCTTCAGCAACGGTGAAAGGAGCTTCTGTATATCCGAGGTTGGCACGCAGAGCGGCGAGTTCTTCATCACCGAGCGGTTCACCGTGGGAAGAAGCTTTGCCCTGTTTGTTGGGGGCGCCGAAACCGATCTGGGTTTTGCCGATGATGATGGTCGGACGGCCATCGGATTTGACAGCTTCGGCAAGAGCGGCATCGCACTGGCAGATGTCGTTGGCATTGTCACAGCGGATCACACGCCAGTTGTAAGCGGCGAAACGGGCGGCGACGTCTTCGGTAAAGGCGATACCGGTGGATCCTTCAATACTGATGTTGTTATCATCGTAGAAGACGACCAGATCGTCAAGTTTCAAATGTCCGGCCAGAGAAGCAGCTTCGCTGGTGGCACCTTCCATCATGCAGCCGTCACCGGAGATGATGAAAATTTTGTTGGCGAAGAAATCAGTTTTGTCCAGACCGGTGCGGACGGCAAAGTAACGGTTGGCAATGGACATACCGACTGCTGAAGCAAAACCGCTGCCGAGAGGTCCGGTGGTAATATCAACACCCTCGGTGTGTCCGAGTTCCGGATGGCCCGGAGTAAGACTGCCCCACTGACGGAAGTTTTTGAGTTCTTCCATATCCAGACCGTAGTTGAAAAGGTGCAGCAGGCTGTAGATCAGCATGGAACCGTGACCGGCGGAGAGAATGAAACGGTCTCTGCCCAGCCAGCCGGGGGTGGAGGGATCATGACGCAGATACTTGCTCCACAACACAGCCGCATAATCGGCACAGCCCAGCGGCATGCCGGGGTGTCCGGATTTGGCTTTCTGGATCGCTTCTGCGGAAAGCACGCGGATGGTATCCGCCGTTTTTTTCGCCATTTTGCAGTCGAACATGTTTGTACTCCTTTTTTTGTTCGTGTTGCCCTCCGGAAAAAGAGATTTTCAAAAAAAGTCCCTCTTTTCCCGTTTTGCAACTGGTAATTTGACAAAAATTGCGTTATCTTTATTAAAATAACACATAATTGACAGAAAAACAAGTTTTTTTGGGAAAATATGACAGAACGTTTTATAACTTCCACGTTAAACCGGCGTGATCCGGCAAAAGAATCCTCTCTGCGGCCGCCGACTTTTGCCGAATTCCCCGGACAGCCAAGAGTCAAAGAACAACTGGAACTTTTCGTCCGGGCCGCCAGAGAACGCGGCGAAGCTCTCGATCATATCCTGCTTTGCGGCCCCCCGGGATTGGGCAAAACCACTCTGGCGTACATCATCGCCAATGAAAGAGGAACTAAATTGAAAAGTTCCAGCGGTCCTGCCATTGAAAAACCCGGCGATCTTGCCGGACTGCTCACCTCTCTGGAACCCGGAGATGTCCTTTTTATCGATGAGATCCACCGCCTCAGTGCTACTGTGGAGGAGTATTTATACAGTGCGATGGAGGATTTTTTCATCGACATCATGCTTGAACAGGGTGCCGGTGCCAGATCAGTGCGGCTCACCGTCCCCCGTTTCACGCTGATCGGAGCAACCACCCGGCTGGGAATGATCTCCGCACCTTTGCGGGCAAGATTCGGACTTAATATGCGTCTGGATTACTACGATACGGAAAGTCTGATGGAGATCTTGAAACGTTCCGCCTCGATCCTGGATGTGCCGCTGGATGATGACGGAGCAAGACAGATAGCTTCCCGCTGCCGGGGAACTCCGCGTATTGCCAATAACCTTTTACGCCGGGCAAGGGATTACGCCCAGATCAAAGCCGACGGTGAAATCACCGGCCCTGTCGCCGCCAATGCTCTGGAAATGCTCCAGATCGACAGCGACGGTCTGGATGAGATGGACCTGCGGATACTGGAGGTCATCATCAACAACTTCCGGGGTGGACCGGTGGGGTTGAAAAACATTGCCGTTTCCACCGGTGAAGATGAGGATTCTCTGGAGGATGTCTATGAGCCTTTCCTCATCCAGCACGGCTATCTGGTTCGCACTTCCCGCGGCAGAGTCGCCACTCCGAAAGCGTGGAACAAACTCGGCTTATCCGGGGCGGTAAAAAATCAGAACGATTTGTTTTAATCCGCCTGGATCTCCGCCACTCTTTCCGGAGGAAATTTAGCACGGCGGTCAAAGTAATAAAGTCCGTTTGCTTCCTGAAAAATATCCGTAAGCTGGGTATAACAGTAGCCCGATACCCTTTTATCCCGCCGGATTTCCGCAATGAGTTTACGGAAACGTGCCAGAAATTCATCTGCAGTTGCCGGAGGATCACCGTAACTGAAGCTCCCCGGCGGAGGCGGCGGATAAGCCATCCCTCCGATCTCGCTTAAGAAAAAGGGTTGTCCGTGCCACAGCTCATTGAAATCCCTCTCGCCGTTGGGATCACACTGGCAGGGAGGATCCATAACGGCAAGGTGCGAAGCAACTTCATCTGCCGTGCCATAGTCGTGGATATCGTAAATATCGCTCTCCGGCAGGCGGTGGATGTAACCTGACACATCCAGTACCGGACGGCTGGGATCGGCAGTTTTAGCTGCATTGAAAAGAGTACGGATCAAATCATTGACCACATCCAGAGACCATTTGCCGTTTATCATACGGCGGTGAGTTTCATTCAAAGCACTCCAGACGATGATACACGGATGGGAAAAATCTCTTTCGATCTCCTCAAGGAATTGCCCTGCCGGACTGATACCCGGTTGATAGATCCCCACATCCGGCTGATTCTCCTGACACCAGTCGATCCCCCAGTCTCCGAATTCCCCCCAGACCAGATATCCGAGGCGGTCGGCGTGATACAAAAAACGCTCCTCAAAAACCTTTTGATGCAATCTCGCTCCGTTGAATCCCGCCTGCATGGACAAATGAATGTCCCTTTGCAGAGCTTCATCATCCGGTGCCGTCCAGATACCATCCGGATAATACCCCTGATCCAGAACCAGTTTTTGAAAAAGCTTTTTCCCGTTGAGCAGGAAATCCATCCCGTCAATACTTATGAAACGCCAGCCGCCGTAAGTCGATGCCCGGTCAACAACTGAACCGTCGGCCCCGGTCAGGGTCAATTCAATATCGTACAGCTGCGGATTCTCCGGTGACCAATATATCCTCTTATCCTCCGGCAATACGCAGTAAATGACCGCACTCAACCCGGCATCCGCCGGTACAGACGCATGACAGATACTCTCTCCATTGAGCAAAACTTCCGCTTCAACTTTCCACAAACGGCGGTTTGCCGACAACGGAACGGTCAGCAAAAATCCATCTGCTGTCGGCAATACCCGCGGTCGTTTCATAAAAACTTCCGGGACAGCCTCCATCCAGACCGTCTGCCAGATACCGCTTACCCGGGTATAACAGCAAAGGTAATTCTCCGGTCTGTCCGACTGTTTCCCCCTCGCCCGGTTGCGGTCACGCAGGGTACAAGCACGCACCGTGACAGAGAATTGCCGGGGCGGATCCACACCGAGGTCAACGGTAAAAGGAGTAAAGCATCCCCGGTGAAAACATACCGGTTTGCCGTCAATGAAAATTTCCGCATCATAATCCACTGCCTGAAAGTGAAGCAATATCCGTTTCCCCTGCCACCGCTCCGGGATTTGAACCTCTTTCCGGTACCACACGACTTCCATAAAACCGGTCTCCCCGATCCCGGAAAGAGTTGATTCCGGAGGAAAAGGAACGGTGATTTTTTGATCGAAAGGCACATTTTCCAAAGTGTATTGCCCGTAAAGATCAATGGCAAAATCCCAAGTCCCGTTGAGATTGAGAAAGTCATCTCTCACCCATGATGGACGGGGATATTCCGGGCGGGGAATATATTCCGGCATCTTTTTCTCCTTTACTGCTGGGCAAGAAACATCACACCGGCAATTTCTTCTGCCGTAAGAGCCCGGTTGAATATCCTCAATTCATCGATCAATCCGATGTGCTTGTAAGCATCCAGCGGCGTCGGGTAGTGGCCGATGGTAAAAAGTGTCCCGATCCCGTCGGCAGGAACGAATTTCTCGCCTTGAGCCAGCACTCCGTCAGCGATCTTTTCGCCGTTGATGTAGAGAACGGCAGATTTTTCATCACAGCTTACTGCCACATTTATCCATGAATCCACCGGCAGAACCGGTTCAGCAGATTTGATGACAAACGGCTTTTTCCCTGCTCCTTTGCCCATGCGGAAAACCAGATAACGCCAGCTCCAGACCAATTCAAAACCTTTGGGCGACTGATCGCTGGCTGTGGCAACGATAATACTGTTTTTCGTTTCACGGTCATACCGTTTTATCCAGACCGAAACAGTAAAAGGCGGAGCCAGTTTCGTCAGCCGGGGATCACGGCAGACATACTGTCCTTTGGAATTGGCCTGCAATTCCAGAGCTTTGCCGGAAACCCCCGGTTTGAAATCCGAGGAGGGCAAAGTTTTGCGGGGCACGATATCCAAAGAGGAAACACTGTCTTTGAGGCACTCTTTCACATCGTTGTCAAAAGAGTAATACGCTATTTGTCCGGCCGGAACCGCCGGAACTTCATCCGCTTTTACCGCCGGCAAAGCGACAGCGGTGCAAAAAAGCAATGCGGCAAACAAACATGATTTTTTCATCAATTTTTCTCTTTATTTTGGCTCACTGTAAATCTCGATTTCCGAAATACCGAATCCGTCAAAGTCGTAAACACTTATCCGGTCAGTTTCCACCGGAGAAACACTCTGTACTCTGCCGAATGATTGATCTCCTGCCTTGTATCTGCCGAATTCTCCAACCGGTGTACGCACTTTGAAACTGCGGATATCTCTGCCGTACAGTTCCAGACGGGAAATTTTCACCTTTTCCGGGAAAATCAACGTCACCTCGCACCGGGGATCTTTTGCCCGGTCAAACACATGGATCGACGAATATGCCCCGTCACAATACTGATAGAGTGGTATCCGGGGATCTGTAAGCGTACTGGAAGTAAACTTCAATCCCGGATTTGCCCGGTAATAGGCTAAATTCCCCTCTCTGTGCAATGCTTTGAGGGCGGCAGAAACCGCTTCTTTTTCCTCCTCTGCGGTAAAGGCGGCGGCTTTTTCGCTGCCGGTTGTGTAGATTCTGGTCTCATACCGGGCAAGTTTATCTTTGATCCTGCCCTTTTCCGGAGTGACCGTTTCGCCCTTTTTACCGGCAATGAAAAATTTCCTGCCGGATGGAGAAGCCAGATCAATGGATAAGTCACCCGGAGTAAGGTTGACGGCGATCAGATAATCTTCGCCGTTGACATTTTTATAAGATGCCGCTGCCAGCTCCCGGGTCATGGAAAGCTCCTTGCGTAACTGGGGATTCTGCCACAATTCAATGAATATCTCCATTTCGTTCCGCAATTTCGCCACATGGATATGCAGTGCCGGATCAGTGTAATTCAACTCATAACTGTACCAGATGACCCCGGTATGACCATTGAGCAGAGTCTGATAGTGCATGTTGCGTAATTCAGTATAATCCGGGATCCGGTGCCCTTTTGAACCGTAAGCATTCCAGGTGAATCCCTGCGGCACTCCCCACTGGGCACGGTTATCCAGTTTTTTACTGGCGGCAAGCAATTCGCCGTAACGTCCGATGGGAGAAGCTGCATTGCCGTTTTCCAGAAATCCCGGATAGTAATCCGGCATGGAAATATCCCCGATCCCCCGGTATTTGAGCAGACCGTCAATGGAGTTGTTGCAGATCACCGTCGGATGGTAGGGATCAGCTTCCCGGCAGACAGCGGCGACTTTTTCCAATCTTGACCGCAGCCACGGTTCATATTCCGGTTCATCGGCAATATACCACGCCAGCAACGCAGGATGAGTGCTGAATTTACTGACCCGGCGACGGATAAGTTCCGCTTCATTGTCACTCAATGCCCGCTTGTAAGCGGCATTGGTCATCATACTGCCGTTGGGATAGCAGTAAGAGATGACTTTCAGTCCGAGTTTATGGGCATTATCCAGATAAGCTTGCACCTCATCATCGCTCCGCCATGGGAAATTGTAGTGAAAATCCAGTTTGTAACCCTCCTTTGCACCATCCTCCGGATTCAACCGGAACCAGCCGTAAGGAGTAAAAGGTTTGCCGTCAACCAGCAACACACCGTTGCGGGCGATCCGCACTTCGCCATCCTGACGGGGCAGTTTGCGGATAACTTTTGTACAGCTCAATTTCCCCCGCCGGACGACAAGAGTATAAGAACCCTCCGGCAGAATATTCACCGGCAGAGAGAAATTCCCCTCCTTATCCGCCGTACCGGAGACGAGAACTGCCCCCTTGGCATCCAGCAAACTTACCTGCACAGCTTTATCCGCATCATCTGAAGCATTTATCTGCACTTTCCCGGCAATCGCTGAAATTTTTTCGTCACTGTAAATATTATCCCGGTACCCGGGAGAATCCAGCACGATGCTGACCGGCTGATATTCCAATGTGACCGTCCGGCTCTGAAGCAATCTGCTTTGGCGGCGTTCCCGTACTTCAACAAGAATATCCAATTTTTCTTTATAGGGCAAGTCAAAGGCGATCTCACAGCTTAAATTAGCATCAACTGCCCGTTTCGCCGCCGCTTTACCGTTGATAAGCACCTCCACGAAACGGAGTTTGCCGCTGCGGTTGTGCAGCTGGATTTTACCGGTGACACTTTTGCCGTCTTTAACTTTCAGATCATACGGTGCGGAAAGGCGGTAGGCATAAGATTCCAGACCGGGAACTTTGATCACACCATCGGCAAAAGTTTCCGGCACCTGCAACGAGCCTTTTGCCGGAGAAAAACTGGAAATCTCCCGCTTTTTCCCATAACGCTGACGGGCAACATTGAAACGGATCCTGCCGTCACCGCTGACAAATCCCAATTCCGCAAGCGGCAGAGCGATCTCCACTGAAAAGTGATCTTTGCCGGTAAATGCCGCACTGCGTGCCTTTTGGAAGTTCCAAGCCGGATTGGCGACCATGCCTTTCTGACTGTAATATGAGTCATATTCCGTACCCAGAGAATTGACGATGATATGGCAGAGATTCTCGGAAAAATTTTCCGCATCGATCATCACTTCCACGCAATCATCGAAAAATACCATATCATCCCGTTTGCTCCGGGTACGCTTCAAAACCGATGTATCCGGTTCTTCCGCCCGTATCAGAAAAATAAGTTCCCCTCCAAATACTCCTGCCTTGAAAGCGGTCTTGGCATCCGGAACCACATTCGTCCCCACTACGGAAAAATCCCCGTACCACGGCAATCCCTGCCACGCCGGATCGTCTCCTTTGCCGTCAATCACCGGTGCTGATGTCAGTTGAGGGAACTCAACCGGCTCCGCCGCCGAAGCGGAAAACAAAGCAAAAAATACAAATAACAGAGATAAAAACAACTTGATTTTCATTTCAAAAGTACCGTAAAGATCTTATCATAATTTGCCCCGGCTTCGCTGACACTTCCCCAGTTTCTGCCGCCGTCGGTATTGTAATTACGCCACTGATAATTGGTCACATGACCATCGTAACAAAGGGCATTGGCTCCGCCGCTGTGCCGCTTTTTAGCAACATAAGAGTACCAGCGGCTCTGATAACAATCTGCCCAGACCCCCAATTCATTGCTCAAGCCGGCATCTTTGTTGTCTGCTTTATCCACGATTATCCGGAAATCACTTGGATTTTTGATCTCGCTGTCTTTGACCGCCACTTTGAGGATACTCGGATAATTGGCATTTTCCATGATCTCTTTTTCACCGCCGAAAAAGCCGTTTTTCAGATAGTTGCTGTAAAACTCTTTAGTCGTGTCATCTGTGGCATACCACGACAAGGGCAGTTGAGCTGACGGACAGGCAAGCACCTGCGGTTCCGGCTGACGCTGAACCGGGGTATATCCCAGCTCTTTACTGACAAGATACATCCAGGTATTCTCAGTATCTCCGCCGTCATCAAGATAATGCGGCATGATATAACCGTCACTCTTGTCAATATACATTGCCACACCGGTTCCGATCTGCTTGAGATTGCTTATACAGCTGGCATTGCGGCCGCTGTCCCTCGCCTTATTCAAAGCCGGGAGCAATATCGCCGCCAGAATTGCGATGATCGCAATGACTACGAGAAGTTCAATAAGAGTAAAACACAAGTGCTTTACTTTCCAACGGAAAAACATTGTTTTCATACTTTTTTTCTCCTTTTTATTAGGGGTTTGGGTTAAAGCTGTATCATTGAATAAGAGTGCCCGGGAACAACTCCTTTGCGTCCACGGTACTCCCACGATTTTTCTTCCGCATGATAATTGCCGATAAACAACGCTTTTCTGCCATCCGGAGCCTGCCAGATACCGTGAAGCAGCGAAGGCATCTCTACGGTAACGGTTTTGAATTCATCCGGCTTGGTAAAAATCATCCTCTGCATAAAAGTAACTTCACTTACACCGCACTCAAATCCTGCCGGATCGAGCATCGTACCATCAAACAGGAAATCAATATGAGCATGGTAAAACTTCGCCGTCTCCACAATGAAACGCCAGATATCAGCATATTCCGGATCGGTGTGGATCTTGCCGGTAAGATTGCAAACCATCGGCTGCGTACCGAATACCACATTGCGGATAACATCGATGTAAAAATGTTCCGGGTAAAGTTTGTGCCACGCTTTTTCCTCCTGCCAGCGGTCTTCCGGCGGCCACAACGGATCCCACGGCGGGATCCCGTCCGGCAGGGCGTAATTGCCGAATAACGCCATCGCATTTTTCCCGTGATAAATCGCCGGGAATACCGGAATAACGGTATTGCCGCCGCCGAAGTGTTCCAGAGATGAGGTATTCACCACGATCGCCGCATCCAAAAGATCCATAAACGTTTCCGTACACCCCTCGGAGGAAAATGGATAGTCCGGATTCTCCTCTTTCAGCCGGATGATCAATTTCCGGTATCCTTCTGCCATAAACTTGCCGCCGCCCTGCAGGTGTCCGTGATCTTTACTGTAACAAGGCACATTGGCAAAAGCTCCGATCATATCCAGATATTGTCCGGACAAACCGCAGTCATGCAGTTTTTTCACCTGATCCGAAATCAAATCCTGAAATTCTTTTGAGCATGAACACATCCACGCCAGACGGTGCTGGGTATAGCGGTTGAATATATTATTTTTCACTTCGCCATTTATGTCGATCACCGCCCCTTTCATGCCGCCGCCGGAAAAAGACGGATCGTCCATATCCCAGCATACGCCATTGAGATAAACCTGCACGAATATTCCCTTTTCCCGGAGCATGGCAACCGCATTGCGGAAATTCTCCACCCCCTCCCGCGGCGGCCAGAAGTTGGGATAATTGGTATCGTAGGGGTTGTGGTGCCACCAGTACCAGTCCAATGCCAGTGGAATACCGGGCAACTCTTTCTGCAATGCCAGAAGCGGAGGGATGACATCTTCTATTTTTCCCCGGTTCCAGAGCCACATTCCCAGATCACGCAAAGGATTTTCCTTTGTGCGGGCGGTGAATTCCCGCCGGGTAAGGGCATACTCTTTGTATATCTGTGCCGCGTCGAACCAGCTGCCGGTAAAATTGCCGAAAACACACACTCCCGGCATCTCCCAATCGGCAAAAGCTCTTTCACCGTTTCCGGTATCAAATGCCATGGAAAATTCAGCGGTATGTTTTTCTCTGTCCGGACGCAGATAAACTTTTCGCGGATCCGGTTCACTGCTGCGGGAATCCAGATAAATTCCGGTATTGTCCGGATAAAGCAGAGCAAAAAGTGTCGTCGATGAGCAGTAAAATTCATTATCTTTGCCATCGGCCAAAAGCCACGGATCGTTGATCAGCAACCCCAGATCAATAGCCCCGTCCATAAGTTTCACCTTGTCATCGTAAGGGCAAATCAGCACCGGGAAACGGATTTCGGTGATGAATTTTCCGGAGTTGAATCCGCTGATATATATTCTGCCCTGCAAACGCTGCTCTTTTTCAGGTTTTATCTCCGTGGTCACACAGAAATTTTCCCCGTATATCCGGTGTCCGCACCATCTGCCGGAACCATTTTCCCCGGCATGAAACGATTGCATATCCTCCGGCGTGATACACTCCGTTTTGCCGCCGGAATCACGCACACAAATTTTCCATGAAATCATCTGTCTCGGTCTCCACTTTTGCTGTTGTTTGAAATATACGGTAAAACCGGCAAAAAAACAATAGTCAAAACTGACAAAAAAATATCAATTTTATGCCACAAACCCATTGCAATCTTTTTCAGCTCAATGTATATTATTACACTGTGATACAGGAGGTTCAACAATCAATGGCTGTTTACGGAATATATCTTGAAAACGCCACCAGACGTTTTTCCGGGATTTTCCCTCTGGAGGCGGCAGGCGGCATTGAAAGTCACCCGTTCTGCAGTGGTTCGGAAAGGGGCAAACTGGAGCTGTGCATCCGGCTTTCCGGAGAAAATCTCTCGATGAAAGAGTCTTACAACGGCGTGGAAACCGAATTGCGTTACCCGAATGTCCTGATTAAAGTGCCACATGTCGAAAGAAAATATGTCCTTGACCATCCAAGAGATGTAATCTTTTTCCGCTACAATCCGGAATTGCTGGATGAGTTGACCGACGCCGGTTTGATAAGCAAACCTTACGCATGGCACTTTGAAATGACCCCGGAAATCAGCAGAAAATTGCGGGAAGTCGATACCCTGCTCCATGCTCCGAATGTCCGGGGGATCGCTGACCAACTGGATCTGCTGGCTCTGACCCTCTGGGAATTGCTGCTCATAGAAAGAGATTCCGGCATGGATGACGGATCTGACAATGCCGAAGCAAGAATCAGACAGGTGGCTGCCTATTTGCAGGTACACTTCGCAGATGAAGTTGATATCGGAGTGGTAGCCCGGAAAAACGGTTTTTCAGAGAGAAATTTTTTCCGCTGTTGGAAAAAGCACTTCACCATCACCCCGGCAGAATATATCCGGAGCTTGAAATTTGCAGAAGCAGAGAGACTGCTTACTGAAACCAATCTGCCGGTCATGCGGATAGCAGAGATGCTGGGGTTTCACAATGCCGGGTACTTCTGTGATCTTTTCCGCCGTTACCGGGGCATGACCCCGTTGAAATTGCGGCAGAATTCATCCCGGAACTGACCGGAATGGTTATCCGGCTTTGCTGACAATAACAGCCACTCCGTCGGGGATGACTGCGATCCCGGCATCCTCCCCCACAATGGCAAATGCCATTTCCAAAGCTGATTCCACAGAGGAAGCTGCTTCAAATTTCATTTCCCGGATCAGTTGATGATCGCCGTCAGCAGTAACTATAATGATCTTATAACGGGACATTATCCGGGCAAGAATCTGATATTGCCACTGGTCAGGAGTCGTCCGGTTCCGGGGAACCCGGGAAATTTCATCCAGCAGTGTCGCCGGAGAAACCATCTCTTTCAATGTCCGGTAAAATGCTTCCCCTCCGTGACCGTCAGAACAACCGGCACAAAGAATTATCACTCCGCCGGGACGGCACACCGCTTCGCCGGCAGTCATCCCCTTTACCGCCTGATAGACATTCTGATCCAGAGGATAACCGCCATTGGAAGTTATCACGATATCTGCCGGAGGCACCGGGATCTGACACTGGGAACGAAGAAATTCACACCCTTTACGATGGGCACTTTCCATATTTCCGGCAAAGGCTTTGACTATCTTCTTTTCACCGTTGATGACCACGTTGACAATGAAAGCCAACTTCGCTTTCACAGCGGCAAAAAGCATATCTTTGTGGATCGGATTGCCATCCAGACTCCCGGTACGGGCGGCAGGATCATTGATAAATTCCGCACAGTGATTGGCCATGACCGTTTCCCGGGCAGCGATCCCCGGAAGAACACTTTTGCGGCCGCCGGAAAAACCGGCAAAAAAGTGCGGTTCTATAAAGCCTTCGGAAATCAGCAGTTCCGTTTCGCAAGCAAGACGGTTAAGCCGCAAAGCTCCCCCGGAAGGCAATGTCCCGCAGGATATCATATTTTGTTCATCATCCGCATCATGGATAACGATCTTTTCATTCTTTACAATATCTTCGCCGAATTTAGCTGTCAGCTCTTCCAGCGTGGTTTGCCGGTGACAACCGGTGGCAATCAGAATGGTGATGTCAATTTGCCCGTTGCCCAGCCGCAAACGGCGGAGCATTTCCGGAATAATGAATTTGCTCGGCACCGGACGGGTGTGATCACTGGCAATGATAACACAGCTTTTACGCCCTCTTGCCAATTCTTCCAGCGGCAGAGAATCGATCGGCTCATCCAGTGCCCGGCGGATTTCCGCCGCTTCATCCGCCACAGCAGGCGGTAATCGGGATTCAAAGACTCCCAGCAGATTTTTTTCAGGAAGCAAAGCAGACATTCCGGTCATGCCGTAAGCGATATTGACCTTTTTCATGGCTCAATCCTTTCCGTTTCTGCCGGATAAGCCGCTTCCCGGCTGCTGATCGCAGCAAGAACCTCTGCATTCAATGGCGTGGGGATACCGTATTTTTCTGCTTTGGCACAGATCGTCCCGGCGAAAGCATCAACTTCGCTCTTGTGGCGGGCAAGCATATCCTGAAGCATGGAAGTTTTTACATTGCCCGGCATGGAAAGGATCACGTCCATGGCGGCGGAAATCATATTTTCCGTCTCCGTAACCCCTTCGGCATTCGCCACGGCGACTGCTTCTTCCATAAGTTTACGGCAGTAAGTCAGAAGTTTTTCATCCCGCTGAACCATCCCGTAATCAGCCGAAAACATCGCCTGCGTCTGATTTATCCCCACATTGAGAACAAATTTTTTCCAGGTTGCTGAAAGCATATTTTCCGGGATCTCCACCGGGATCCCTGCCCGTTTGAATAATTCATATACCGGAGTTAAAAATTCCGCTTCGCCGCCGCAATAAAATGTACCGACCCCGTCGTGGGTGATAAAATTCTTTTCCCGGACACTGGCATGACCGAGGAAATATCCCCGCAATACCGGATTTGACGGGAAACGTGCCTGTATGACTTCATGGGCGGTTATACCATTTAATAACGGTAGAAAAATGGTCTTTTCCCCGACTACCGGAACTACATTATCCAATGCCTCTGCCAAAGCGACCGTTTTCGTCGCCGCAATGATCAGATCCGCCGGAGGCAGATCACCCATCTCCTCCGGAGCGGCAAAAGTAAAGTCAAGTTTTTTCCGGTTGAGGAAAATGCCATCCCTGCGGTAACGGATCACCCGGGGCATATCCGCAGCGGCAGTAAAACGGATATCCGGCAGTTTCAAAAGTTTCTCTGCCGGTAAAACGCCTACCGCCCCTGCACCCAGAAGCACAATATGTTTCAATAAAGCCATGATCCGGTTACCGAAATTCAAAGATTATTTATTTTTCGATGCCGAGCAGCTCGACTTCAAAGATCAATGTGGAGTGCGGCGGAATGGCATTACCTGCACCGTGGGCGCCGTAACCGAGACGGGAGGGGATGAAAAGGCGGTATTTGGCTCCGACTTTCATCAGCTGCAGAGCTTCCGTCCAACCGGCAATGACCTGATCCACCGGGAAATCGATCGGTTCGCCGCGGGCGATGGAGCTGTCGAAAATCACGCCATTGGGCAATTTGCCCTCGTAATGGACTTTTACGGTGGATTTCGGACCGGGTTTTTCGCCGTTGCCCTCTTTCAAAATCTGATACTGCAAACCGCTTTTGGTGGTATTGACGCCCTGCTTTTTACCGTTTTCCTCGAAAAATTTCTTTTCAGCAGCGAGGATCGCTTCGCTGTCGGCATTCTTTTTATTCTCGACCTCCTGAAGCATCTGCTGAAGTTTACGCATTTCGGCGGCGTATTCGGTTTTGGTAAGTTTCAATTCTCCGCCGTTGAGCAATTCAGCAACAGCATTTCCCAGCAGCGGCAGGTCAACTTTTACCGGAAGCTGCTGGATACTGGTCGCAAAATTCATCGCCAGAGCATAAGCCAGACGGTCGGAATCACTTTTCAATTCGATAGCCATTTTCTTTTTCCCTTTATATTATTATATTGTCAAGTCCATTGGTACATTTCTAAAGATAACCTGAAAAACCCGAAAAGTCAACCTGAAAACCGCTTTTTTCCCGCCGGAATACCAAAAAATCAATTTTTTTACACTTTTTTCACGAAAATCGCTTGCATTTTTCCAAAAAGGATGTATTTTATGTAACTGTTGACAGCGACACATGCAGTCAGCACCCGATAAAGATTATGGCGCGGGGGAGTAGCTCAACTGGTTAGAGTGCCACCCTGTCACGGTGGATGTTGCGGGTTCGAGTCCCGTCTCTCTCGCCATTATTTTACGAAGGCATCAGAAAAAATCTGGTGCCTTTTGTTTTATCAGCACCTCTCCCCGGACAATCATCAAAAAAAGAGGACAACATTATGCAAAAGTGTGAGTTGGATACCCCGGCGCTCTTCCTTGATCTGGAAATTTTTGAACGCAATCTGATTTTAATGCGGGATACCGCCAAAGCTGCCGGAAAAAAACTCCGTCCGCACGCCAAAACTCACAAATGCCCCGAAATTGCCAAAAGACAATTGGAATGCGGCAACTGCACCGGAATATGTGCCGCAAAACTTTCCGAAGCCGAAAAACTTTCTGAAGCCGGAATACAAAATATCCTCATCACCTCCCCCATCTCCGCTCCGTGGAAAATCGCACGCACCGGAAAATTGAACCGGGAAATTTCCGGATTACAACTGACCGTTGACACCCCTGAACAGATCAGACTTCTTGCCGCCCAAGCCAGTTGCGAACATCCGTTGCATCTGCTCATTGATGTCGATCCGGAAATGGGCAGAACCGGCGTAAACAGCAATGAAGCACTGGAACTGGCAAAATTCATTCAAAAATTCCCCAATTTGATTATTGACGGGGTACAGTGTTACGCCGGACATCTCCAGCATATCCGCGATTTTAATGAACGTATCACCGAAAGTACCCGGCTGATGAAACTCGGTGCGGCAAGTTTCAATGAAATAAAAAAAATCGCTCCCCAATGCCATATTTTCACCGGAACCGGGACCGGAACTATGCAGGCAGATATCAAGATCCCCGAAGTTACGGATATTCAAGTAGGTTCATACTGCATGATGGATGCGGAATATCTGGCGGTCGATCACGGAAAAATCAATTTTTCACCTGCCCTGCGGATTCTGGCAAGTGTCATAAACTGCCGCATCCCCGGACAGGCGACCATTGATGCCGGAACCAAGGCAATCTATGTTACTCCCGGAGCTCCGCCGAGAGTCATGAAAAATGGTGCTGTTGATCCCGATTTCACCTATGACTGGAGTTTCGGAGATGAACACGGCAGATTGACCTTTCCGGAAAACATCACCCTTTTCCCCGCTCAGCGTCTGGAATTGATCGTTTCACATTGTGATCCGACGGTCAACCTCTTTGATGAATTGTGGATCGTAAAAGGTGATGAAGTGATCGACCGTTGGGAAATCTCATTGCGGGGATGCTGCCGGTAAAACAGCATATTCCCCGGAGATCATCAGCACTCGGCGTAACTCTGCTCCGATAGCGGCACATCCATATTGTCAGACCGCACCGTACTCAGCGGTCTGCCAACCTATTTCCGGATCACTTTGCAGTTATCCGGGAAAGCTAGCGAACCAACATTACAATTACTGGGTATGCTTACACTGGTCAAGTTTGAACACCCCAAAAACGCCAAATCTCCGATTGTTGTAACGCTGTCCGGGATGCTTACACTGGTCAAGTTTGAACACCCCAAAAACGCCCGATTTTCGATTGTTGTAACGCTGCCGGGGATGCTTATACTGGTCAAGTTTGAACACATCCAAAACGCCAAAGCTCCGATTGTTGTAACGCCATCCGGGATAGTATATTTCCCTTCGGTATTGGACGGCAGATAGAGAAGCTTATTGTTTTCAACATCCAGTAATGCTCCAAACTCATCAATCATAAATACCGGATTATTTTTGGATAATTTTACTGATTTTACACCAATAAACGCCCCATCTCCGATTGTTGTAACGCTGTCGGGGATGCTTACACTGGTCAAGTTTGAACACATACCAAACGCCCCTATTCCGATTGTTGTAACGCTGTCGGGGATGCTTACACTGGTCAAGTTTGAACAAAAACTAAACACCCCTATTCCGATTGTTGTAACGCCATCCGGGATAGTATATTTCCCTTTGGTATTGGACGGCAGATAGAGAAGCTTATTGTTTTCAACATCCAGTAATGCTCCAAACTCATCAATCATAAATACCGGATTATTTTTGGATAATTTTACTGATTCTACACCAAAAAACGCCCCATCTCCGATTGTTGTAACGCTGTCGGGGATGCTTACACTGGTCAAGTTTGAACACTCACTAAACGCCAAATCTCCGATTGTTGTAACGCTGTCGGGGATGCTTACACTGGTCAAGTTTGAACACCCAAAAAACGCCCCTTCTCCGATTGTTGTAACGCTGTCGGGGATGCTTACACTGGTCAAGTTTGAACAAAAAACAAACGCCCAAATTCCGATTGTTGTAACGCTGTCGGGGATGCTTACACTGGTCAAGTTTGAACACCCGTTAAACGCCTGATCCCCGATAGTGGTAACACAGGATGGGATAACTACGGAAGTTACATTTTCAGGGCACTTCAACAAGGTTTTATTGTCATCGCTGAAAGTTATTCCTTGAGCTTTGGCGGTTTCCAATTCAGAAATCCATTCTTCTCCGAAAGCTTTCGGAAATTGTCTATGCAAAGCGGCACTGTCACCGGATTTGCGGAGACGCCGCAAATTATTCTCCTGCATCCGGCGGGAGAGTGATCTTTGCGGATAAGTTTCGCTGATCCATTTTTCAACTTTTTTGCAATCGGCTTCAAAATTTCCGGCAAATACCATCCCGGCAGAAAATAACAAGGCAAACAATAAAAAATGTTTCATTTTTTTACTTTTCCTTTTATGTGTAGTGAGAAATTATTGTTATTGTCTCATTTTTTCAAAAGGGCAAGGAACTCTTTTTCCAGTATGTCGCCCATGCGGTGCCAGTCAAATTGTTCCAGCACCTTCTCTTTACCGGCACTGCCCATCTTCTTCCGCAAATCAGCATCCCCGGCAAGAATCAAACTTCTTTCCGCAACCTTTTCCACATCCTCGGCATCCGTAAGATATCCCGTCTCCCCGTCAATGATGACTTCCGGCGTGCCGTCCAATGCAAAACCGATCGCCGGAATACCCACCGCCAACGCCTGCACCACCGCCCGGGGCAACCCCTCATGCAAGGATAAGTGCCAGAGCAGATCCGCCTGGGCAATGTAAGAAGCCACTTCCCCCGGAGGAACCAGACCGGCAAAGTGAAAATTATCCCGGATCCCCGACTTCTCCAATTCAGAAGCCAATTCATCATACATCGGGCCATCCCCCACAAAAAGGAAGTGGACATCCGGACGCACCGCAAGCACCTTTTTCGCAGCCGGGATCACATATTCATACCCCTTTTGTGCAAAGAGACGGGCAACGGTGACAACGGTAAAAGCATCTTCCGGGATACCCAGCTTTTTCCGCATATCGCCATCCCTCCTGGCAGCGGCAAAAGCAGCAGTATCCATTCCGCTGTAAACGACCATATATTTTTCTTTTGGAGCAACTTTCGCCGCTACGCACTGGTCGATCATCGCCTGTGCCACTGCATAAATTTTATCACAATACTTTGCGGCAAACCACTCCAGAAAGATGAAAAGACGGTTCTTCAATTTACTCTGATAAGGGTGAAATGCCTGACCGTGAACCGTATGCACCACCACCGGAATTCCGGCAGCACGGGCCGCCAGACGCCCGATGATCCCGGCTTTGGAACTGTGGGTGTGAACAACATCAAATTTGTTTTCACGGAAAAATTTTTTCAAGGAAAAATAAGCTCTCAAATCATGCCATGGAGATATTTCCCGTACCAGATCGGGAAATTCGACCAGAGGAAATTCACCGTAACTGGCATTTTCCAGCAACTTTCCCTCTCTCCCCGGAGAATATCCGGTCGCCACAGTAACTTCATGCCCCTTTTCCAGATGACTGCGTACCGTAAGCAATGTATTCTCCTGGGCACCTCCGACGATCATCCGGGTAATAACATGACAGATTTTCAATTTCCCACCTTCGTATTTTTGAATGCCCATTCCGTCAGGGCAATGCTGAAGTCAAAAAGTTTATTCCGGTCGCCAAATCCGGTCGTCACACCGATAATGGTTCTGCCGTTGCGTTTCACCCCGAATGCGACACATCTGCCGGCAGCATTGGTAAAACCGGTCTTGAAACCGAATGCCCCCGGCACATTGCGGCCGTTTATCATCCGGTTATCCGAACCTATATCCCTGCCGCCACGGCGTTTGCTGCCGTTTTCCAGAGTGTAGCGGGCGGTGGAACAAATTTTGGCAAGGTCGGGATTTTTCATCACTGCTTCACACAGCATGGCAACCTCCCCTGCGGAAGCAAAGGAATTGACCCCATCCTGCGGCAAACCGCTGGGACTGTTGAATTTGGCATTTTTCAAACCCATCGCCGCAGCTTTCTGATTCATCTCCTTGACAAATTCCGGCACACTGCCGCAGCAGGTGATCGCCAACTGGGTGGCTGCATCGTTGAAACTGCCGACGATCATACTGTACATAAGATCTTTTATCGAATATTTCCCGGCTTTCAATTTGGCATTTTCCACACTTCTGGCAGCGGAACTCAATTCAACCATCTTACTCATACTGAGCGACGTATCAGCTTTTATCTTCTCCGAAACGATCAGCAGACTCATCAGCTTGGTCAGAGAAGCAATGGGAACTGCATTGCGGGAGTTGTATTCAAAAATCACCCGGCGGCTCTCCAGATCGATCAGGATCACACTTTTCGCCCCTCTGGACTGGGTAAGCAGATTGGGCGGCAAAGTCGGATTTTCACCGTATTTCCACGGTTCAACGTTTTTTTGCACTGCGAATTGCTCCGGCACATCCGGATCATCCGGAGCTGAAAAAAGACGGTAAAAAAGTGACAGTTGGCGGTTGCGAAGTTCTTCGGCTGCTTTGGCGGCAGCAGCATCAACAGCATCCGAATCACTCTGCATACAACCGTAAATGACCACTCCGTGGATCAGAGCTATCACCGAGAGCAGAAGCAGAATATTTTTCCAAGACATATATAAAAAGCCCCTTATATTACCATATATTTGATGAATATAACACTCTTTCGGCAAATTGCAAATAAAAAATTGTTTTTTATCGGCAAAATACTTGCACCCCCGGCAGAGCGGATATATATTAAATCCATACCTTAAGGAGAGGAAATAATGAAATTCCCGGAAGCTGTCGAAGAATTGACCGAATACTTCAAACTGCTCCCCGGCATCGGCCGGCGCGGAGCGGAAAGAATCGTCCTTGCCATGCTCGACTGGGATGAGAGCTTGCTCCACTCTTTAGGCAATGCCATTGCCGATCTGCCCAAAAACGTCGGCAGATGCCCGGAGTGCGGCGCCATCGCCCCTGCCGGGAAATTGTGTTCCATCTGCTCCGACCCACGCCGGGATGATTCCCTGCTCTGCGTGGTGGAAACGACCACCCAGCTTTTTGCCGTGGAAAAAGGTAATTCATACCGGGGAAAATATCTGGTTTTAGGCGGCAGGATCTCCCCTCTGGACGGCGAAGACGGCTCATCACTCAATATCGCCTTGCTCAAAGAACGTGCCGCAAGAAAAGAGACCAGAGAGGTGATCCTCGCTTTAAGTTCCGACGTGGAGGGTCGTGCAACAGCCGCCTTTCTCGCTGAATTACTCTCCGGTCTCCCGGTCAAACTGACCCGCCCCGCCCTCGGACTGCCTGCCGGAGCAAATTTATCTTACGCCGACGGTGCAACCATTGCAGCGGCATTCAGCGGCAGGATCGACCTGCAATAAGAATGTCCTTATTTGATTAAGATGGATTTCAACAAAAAATTCTGCAAGTAATCATTTCTCAAAAAAAACTGTTTTTTTACCAGCAATGCCGATATAATCTCTCCCAAAAAAAATCTTCAAATATTCATTCAAAACACGTTTGAACTTGTAATTCAAAATTATTACCGACAACAAGAAAAATTACAAAAAAAGCTATCAATCTGTATTGAAAAACACTGTACCCGATGCTATATTAATCTCAACTTGTAAAAAATCTCATAAATGCATCTTTCACAACGATATTTGTTTATCAAAAAAAAACGAGAAAACCATGAAACAATTTATCTTTTTGATTTGCGGAGTAATTTCGATTGTATTTCTCTCCGGATGTATTTCCGGCTATCACATCGGCGATGGTTTCCCGCGAACTTTACCGGGAGTACTTTTCGCAGATCAAACCAGTGGCGGATATATTGCCCCAAAAATGGAAAGCATGAAGGACGTAATAATACTCGGTCCTGTTGAAGCGACTGTAGAATGTTCTGAATTGTTCTTACTGGTTTCTGAAGGAAATGCTTCCATTGGCAAAGCGAAAAAACTCGCTTTGAACCAATATCCCCAAGCAGATGATGTCGTAAACGTGGAAATTGATGTGCAACATAAGAGTGTTCTGTCTATCCTCAATCGAGTAATCATGCACTATCGGGGCATTGCCATCAAATACAAAAGATAAGCTATTCACTGTTTTTAATCGCTTTATCTTGCAGGTAATCACACCCAGATAAGGTAAAAATCGGTGTTCTTCAAATTGCGAAACAACATTCACAATGCTGTTTCAAAAACAGACAACTTTTTAAAACTGCAGTAACAATCTTTTGGCACTGCACAAACCTTTTGACGATTTTTCCATCCTTTTTGTGCGTTCCGCACATTGAAAATTCCCTTGCCGCGTGCTATATTAAGTGTTAATTTCGGTTTTTTTCACGAAGACGCAAAAATGCGGTTCGTGCGAAACAAAAATACACTTTTGTCAAAAACATAAAAAGAAAGGACGAGATGATGACAAAGATGCTCAATCAGGCTCCGACCAACAATGCCAAATTGCTGGCTTGGGTCAACAGCTGGGTCGAAATCTGCGAACCCGATGCCGTTTACTGGTGCGACGGCAGCAAAGCCGAATATGACCGCCTCTGCAACGAGATGGTCGAGTCCGGTCTTGCCACCCGCCTCAACCCCGAAAAACGCCCCAACAGTTTGCTTTTCCGCTCCGATCCGTCTGACGTCGCCCGCGTGGAAGCACGTACCTTTATCGCTTCCGAGAAAAAAGAAGACGCCGGTCCGACCAATAACTGGATCGACCCCAAAGAACTCAAAACCACCATGCTCGGTCTCTACAAAGGTTGTATGCACGGCCGTACCATGTATATCATTCCTTTCAGCATGGGCCCCGTCGGTTCCCCCATCGCCAAAATCGGTATTGAGATCACCGACTCCGCATACGTCGTGATCAATATGCACGTCATGACCCGCGTCGGAACCAAAGTCCTCGACGTCCTCGGCAACGGCGAATTCGTCCCCTGTGTCCACTCCGTTGGTAAACCCCTTGCCGCCGGTGAATCCGATAACGGCATCTGGCCCTGCGCTCCGCTCGATCAGAAATATATTGCCCACTTCCCCGAAACCCGTGAGATCTGGTCCTACGGTTCCGGTTACGGCGGCAACGCCCTGCTCGGCAAAAAATGCCTCGCTCTGCGTATCGCTTCCGTCCAGGCCCGCGACGAGGGCTGGCTGGCTGAACACATGCTCATTCTGAAGCTCACCAATCCCCAGGGCGAAAGCAAATACGTCACCGGTGCCTTCCCCTCCGCCTGCGGTAAAACCAACCTCGCCATGCTCATCCCCACTCTGCCCGGATGGAAAGTTGAGACCATCGGCGACGATATCTCCTGGATGAAATTTGATGAAGCCGGTCAGCTCCGTGCCATCAACCCCGAAGCCGGTTTCTTCGGCGTCGCTCCCGGCACCAGCATGAAATCCAACCCCAATGCCATGCTCTCCTGCGCCAAAGACACCATCTTTACCAACGTCGCTCTCACCGATGACGGCGATGTCTGGTGGGAAGGCATCGGCACCCCCGCCCCGGCTCACCTGATCGACTGGAAAGGTAATGACTGGACCCCCGATATGGTCGATGCCGACGGTAAACCGGTCAAAGCCGCTCACCCCAATGCCCGTTTCACCGCCTGTGCTTCCAACTGCCCGGCCATCGCTCCGGAGTGGGAAGATCCTGCCGGTGTGCCGATCAGTGCATTCCTCTTTGGCGGACGCCGTCCGACCACTCTGCCGCTGGTCTATCAGGCCAAAGACTGGGAACACGGTGTTTTCATCGGTTCCACCGTCGGTTCTGAAGTTACCGCCGCCGCTCTGGACGTCAAAGCCGGTACTGTCCGTCGTGACCCCTTCGCCATGCTGCCTTTCTGCGGCTACCACATGGGCGACTACTTCAAACACTGGCTGGAGATCGGCAAAAAAGGCGAAGCCAAAGGCAACCTGCCGAAAATTTTCTGCGTCAACTGGTTCCGCAAGAGTGCCGAAGGCAAATTCATGTGGCCGGGCTTTGGCGATAACAGCCGTGTTCTCGCCTGGGTCTTTGCCCGCTGCGCCGGTACCGGCAGTGCCAAAGAGACCGAAATCGGTTTCCTGCCTACCGTCGATGCCATCGATATCAACGGTCTGGAAGGCGAAGTTTCCGCCGCTGATCTGGAAGAACTGCTCAAAGTCGATGTCGCCGGCTGGAAAAACGAACTGGCGATGATCAAAGAGCATTACGCCAAATTCGGCGATCGTCTCCCGCAGGAATTGGTCAAGCAGCTCGAAGCTCTCGAAGCCCGTCTTGCCTGATCTGATATCTGATCGATCAAAAAAAACCTCCGCTGATTTGTTTCAGCGGAGGTTTTTATTTTAATAGTTATTGTCTCATTTTTTGTGAAAAATCTTCCCTGCGGCGGTGCATTGCGGGCAATCTCTTTCTTCTCCAAAAAATCTCCCTGCGGCCGCGGGAGAGCGGCCTCGCCGCTCGGGCTTCGCCCTCGGCGGTTGCAGTCGATTTTCCGGAGGCCACGCTCTCCATCACTCCGTCGGCTTTGCCTTACTCGTGATTGCGAGTAAGGTTGATTTGTTTTTGTATATCTCCCTGCGGCCGCGGGAGAGCGGCCTCGCCGCTCGGGCTTCGCCCTCGGCGGTTGCAGTCGATTTTCCGGAGGCCTCGCTTACGCTGTCCGTGGCAACGTTACCGTTGCCACTCCTCGCTCTCCGCCATTCCGTGCGGCTTATGCCGTACTCATGACTGCGAGTAAGGCAGTCTTTGATTTTATGTTCAGTCATGTACGGATAGTACACCTTGTCCCGGCGTAGTGGAACGAAGACGGATCCTGCTCATCCGCCTTGATTTGTCTGCGACCTTGCCTCACACTGCATCCACCGGTTAGATCGAACCCGTGCTTGCCGGTTTGACAAATCACAACTTATGTGATATGTTTTATACGTTAACAAAAATATTTGTTTATAAGCTTCTGTTACGGGTTTCACAAAATTCGGGACATTATCCAAAAATGAGACAATAACCAATTCCATATAAAAAACCCGGAACCGCTAAAAGAAAACGGTTCCGGATTTTTTATTTCAATAGTTTACTGCATCATCTGCCGGTAGATCTCCGGAAAGAGCTTTCCGGCACAACCGGCAAGATTGCGGCACAGGAAAGAGCGATTCAAAAGACGCAATCCCAGAGTTGCTCCGATCCAGGCATTCGTCCAGCCGCTTTCCACGCACCATGCCCCCCAGAAAGGATCTGCCGGATTACCGGCGTATTCCCACAAGCGGTAATCAAATCCTCTCAACCAGCAGCCGTCAAGTCCGGGATGGATTCCGGATTTCGCCTGCACCCGGCAAACAAAATCCGCCATCTTATCTGCGGCATCAATAAAAATTTTCTCTCCGGTGGCACACGCTGCTTCGTGCAATCCGGCAAATGCGTAAGGTATCGTGTAAAGCAGATCACACAAAGGATCACCGTTTTTATGAACCAGTGCCGCTTCTGCCTTGCCGTAATCATCATTGCTTTCAGGAGCCGGATAAAGACCTTTGCCGATTGCACCGACCGCTTCCCGGATCGCCCCGCAATTTTCCATTTTTTCCAGCAGCGGCACAGCGGCACGCCGGAGCATTGCCCGGTTTTCCGGAGTGTCTCTGACCTCCACCAGCATCGCCAGCGGCAGAAGCATCCTGCCCCACTCCTGCGTGATACCGTTTGTCCACAGAAAGTCCGGGAAATGCTTATCCATCGCCTGATGGATGGCAGATTCAGCTTTGGTAAAGAACCCCTCAAAACCGGTCATCACATAGGCTTGCAGATTCAACGCCCAGGCAGTCGCCTGATAATGCGGGCGGCAAACGGTGGTTTCCTCCTCAAAGAATGACTGCCATGTGCGGTCATCTATTGCCGGATGTTCCAGACAGCAGCCCCGCAACCCCAATGTCCCGGTCGTCCGGTAAACCGACAATATCTGACGCATGATTTCCGGCATAAAAGATTCATCGCCGGTCAATTCAGTATAAAGCAACGCCCCGAATGCTCCCCGGGCATTGTCATCACCGTAAACGGCATGACGGGTGTCACTGAAAAAGGTACTGCCGTAAGTGGCACTTTTCACATCGTGATCGCAAAGCAGAGGTCCCCGGTAGAGTGAATCAAGTACATTGCGGCAATGCTCCAATGCTTCCGGAGCTTCCGGCAGAGCGTTGGCATGAGCAAGAGCATAGATCAAAGCGGCTTCTCCATTGCAGTCTCCCCGGAGCAATTCAGTTTTCTTCTGGGAACCATCCGGATGGATAAGCGAGGTGAATCCTTCTATAATGTATTCTCTGCCGTCTTTCCGGGTAACTGCCTGATCACAGAACCAGCGGACAGATTTCTGAAATGCTTTTTCTTCCGCATCATCCGGCAGGATATCTTTCTCCTGATATGCCGGATTGACACTGCATACGACTGAAGAAAAATCCATTACCTCATCTTTTCCGGTAATTTCAGCAAAAATCCAATTTATCAATTCCCGCCAATCGACCTGCACCGAAAATCTCCCGGAAGCAAAATTGGATACCCGTATTGTGGAAATCAAACAGCCGGGATTCTGCGGATGCCGGAAAAGCATCGGATAAGAATTCTCCGGGATGCCGAATTCCGCCTGCCGGTATCCGGCAACTTTGGCGAGAGTTACCAGAGATTCGACCGGATCGGTCACCGGAATAAATTCAAAATCATGCGGCATAAGGATCCTGCCCGGAGGAAGAGTTTCTCCGAAACAGGATGATACGGCCACTGCCCGGAGGAATCCTGCCGGTTCTGCCGGTTTGGTACTCAAGCCGGGGATATTTTCCGGGAACTCCCAAAACAAGGTACATTCCGGATCAAGAGCGATTTTTGCCGCTTCTTCCGGAGAAATTACCGTGACCTCTGCCGGAAGCAGGGAAAGCAGATCATTATGATATTTTTCCGGAGCCGGACAGTAAAAACATCTCATCTGACCACGACCTTTCCGGAAGCATCACAACTTACCCGCCGGGAACTTCCGGGGGGAAGAGTGATTTCCGCCTTGAAAATCCCTATATCCGGCAGACCGGGAGCATTCTCCACCTTGCAGGTCAAACTTTTTCCGGTGGGATTGTGCAATTCAAATTCGATCTGATTTCTCTTACATTTGCTGATCGAAATAAATACTTCCTTCTGATCGCAAATCACCGGATGCCCGATAAACAGATCCCGGTCACCGGTTTCAGTGTCGATCTGGCAATAACCGGTATCATCCAGCACACCGAAAAAGCGGACTTCATCCCGGCATTTGCTGACATGGCGGCTGATGAAATCACATCCGCGGTCATCAAAAGTACGTTTCGCAATCAGCAGATCATTTTCGCCACGATACCAGATAAGAGCATCCCACCGGGGATTGAGACCGGAAATCATCACCGGCAGGTCGATCGGCAATTCAGCTTTGGAGACCTTGCCGGAAAATCCGCCGTTTTCAGCGGCAAGTGAAAGTATATATTTGGTGTCCAGCACTTTTCCGCTGTCGGCAGTCACTTCGTATGCCGGAGTACCGTCAATACCGAGTTTGTCGGTCACATCGGTCATAAAAGAGTACCCGGGGTCTTTTGCAAAAGCATCCACTGCCGCCAGATAACGGTAGGTAAATTCATCTCCGGCACGGAAACGGCTCACCGTTTTCCCGATTCTGCCGTTAAGTTCCATCAAATGCTGATTGAGCGGGTTGGTTTCCAGATAAAAATTATCCATCAACGGGATCACTCCCGGCGAACCTTTGAAAGGATCCGGATAAAATGCGGCAAAACCATCCTTTGCCACCGGAGCAAAAAAGGGAGCTTTCACCGGGGTCATGGTTTCAACTTTGCCATCAGGATTTTTCCATGAAAGGTGATCGGCATTCATCCGGGCAAGATTGGTAAAGATCCGGGGGCGGGAGATGAAATTGTCCCTGATCTTAACTTTGCCGTCGATCAGCTCAAGCAAGGTCGAATCCTGCCTGCCGGTAAATACCGTATAACGTACCACCGCTTCGTAATACTCATTGGGCCGGGTCGGGAAAACTGAATCCATACTGTCCAGATTGGCATGACGGCCAAGCGGCCAGTGAGCCTGCATCCGGCATTCAATCACCGAAACGAAACGGTTGACCATCAATGGACGGTACTCCATGGCAGGCAAAGTACCTTCTGACCCCAATTCAGGGAAAAAGGGAGTACCGCAGTAATTGAATTCTCTTGTCACCAGGAAATCCTCAAATCCCCGGGTATTCTGCTGGTGTGCCGGCGGCCCCCACCACTTGCCCCGGGGCATGGTATTGAGATTGTCGCTGCACCGGGAATAACCGTTTTCCTGTACTCCGGTCCACGCTTCCCAGCTGATTGCAGATTTGCCGCTGCAGTCAGTCACCCGCATGATCAAATTGCGTTTGCGGTCATGATGACCGTCGATCTGCATATCAACGGTTTTCTGCCCGTTGCAATCAAATTTACGCCAGATATTATTTTCCTCATGTTCAAAAATTTCGATCGTCCTGATACCGGCAGGGGCAGTTGCTCTGATGTGCATCCGCCAGCGGTCAAGCCCCTTGACCGCCAGATCAGAAGTACCGAAATTCATGATCCGGAAGTCTTCGATCTCCGGTCCCTGCGAAATGAAAAGCGGCCGGTTCCAGATATATTTATTTTGAGCAATACAGTGATTGCCTTTGAATGCTCCAATCACGTTGGCTTCAAACCAGCGTGCTTTTGCCTGATAACCGCTTTTTTGAGCGATACTGACATACTCCGGAGAAGTGGTGAAATGTACCGTCGTAACTCCGGGCATGAAACTGTCCTGGGCAAGCCGGATATACTCATCCAGAGAAGAATCCGTCAATTTGCCGTTTTTGAAAGTGTAAGCGGAAAAGATCTTGTAATTGCCCCTGACAAACGGCCGGTCATTGTTGCTTTTGCTGTTGACGAGGATCATCGGCGGCCAATTCCAGCCACGGGAAAGCGGATTGAGGTTGCTCATTCTGCCGGGGTATTTATTGCTCAGCCACTCTTTGGGCGGCCAGGTGAGTTTATCGGAAAAAGTCACCCATGCGTTACCGGCTTCATCAGTGAAGCTGAATCCGGGATAAGCATAAAAACCATTCCGGCTCTCCCGGGAACATATTTTCTGCAATTCGGCAAATTTTTCCGGAGTCATGGAGGAAAATTCCTCCGCAAAAGCAATAAAATCGTAACCGGCTTTTTTCGCCTCTGCGATGAATTGTTCCGGAGTTCCTCTGCCGCAGGATAATTCACTTTGAGCCCCGATCAGACCGGTGCGGCACAAATTGAAGTGCTTCCCGGCAAAACAGCTCTTGGGATCATCCCAGTTGATCGCAACAAAACCCGGTTCATTGGCCGCAGTTCCGGTATTGAATTGCCATGTATCCGGTGCTTCCTCCATGCGGCTGCCGCTGGTGGGTTCAGCAAGATACTTCATCAAATTGACCATCAGTTTCAAGCCATTGCCCGGATGACCGTTTTCACTGCCGTCGGAATAAGCCCCGGACGCCCAGAAAATATGATGGGTATCATGCCAGTAAAGCGTGGAAGCCACCGGCATAAGAGCGATCCTGCCTTTGCCGAATTCCCGTACCGCCAGAAAAGGAGGACGGCTCTGATAAGTGCCTTTGGCAGGATCGTGCATCACTCCGCCCTTTTTGCGGTAATAGGTGCGGGCAGTAGGCGAACCGTAAGCAAGCACCTGCCAGTTGTCATCCACTTTTATCGCAGTAGAAAAGTCCGTATAACGGTGGTATGGCGAAAAAAGATCCGGATAATACAAGCCTTTCACCCCTTCGGTCACTTTGTGAGGTACGATCTGATCGGTCCAGTATATCCGCTTTTTCCCCGGCGTGAGATGGGTTTTGGCGGCATCGGTATCAAACATCTGCTCATAAAGGATCTGACCGCCGGTGGGTTTGATCATCTGATTGATTTCAGCGATTTCAGTATCGAATTGATAACCGGGATTACGCATTATCAGCAAACCGCCGCCGTCCCGGACATAATCCAGCAGCAATTTTGCCACCCGGTTCGCTTCCTCGCCCCGGATCGCCCGTTGAAAAGCGTAACCGGCTACGCCGAAAACCACCACATTGTAATGCCGTAATTTCTCGGCGGTAAGGGTCTTATCGCAAAAACCGATGCGGCCTTTCAAGCCGGCTTTCTCAAATTCTTTTTCCAACTCCACCGAGGGGCGGGAGACCAGACGGCTGTTGCCGTTACGCTGGACTTCCAGCGGCAGTAAAATCAGATAATTATCATTTTTCACCCCGGCTGCAGCAAGGTCAAATGCCGCAAAAAAAGCACAAAAAAGGTACAGTATAAAACATTTCATATTCTTTAATCCTCCGGGAAAAATCTCATTTCATACCGTGCCAGCCCAAGAGATGATTACGGCTGGCAGTGCCGATACCGGCACCTTTTTTACAGGCTCCGTTTTTCTGCAATTCTTCCAGAGTCACCGGGGCACTGTGACCGTCGGCGAAAAGGAAATTTGTCGCTCCGTTATGTCTCGCCCGGGAGATACGGCGGCCGGAATTTATAACCCAGAATGTCTCATTCAACTCATCGGACACACCTTCTGCAACCGGGTCTGCCGTATCCGATGCAGAGGAGGAGGCGTCACAGAAATATCCCTTTTTCTCCGGAGAACGCAGCTGCGAAAATTTCGTTGCCATTTCCGGCAGTTTGATTCCGTAACCGCCGCCGAATTCACCGCCGATCCAGTACGCAAGCATACCGTAAGTAAGTTTGAGCGTACTTTGCGAACGCATGAAACTCTCCGGACAACTCAAAATGCCCCGTTTGACTTCAGAAGGCAATTCGATCTCCCATGCCGGAGCGGCATCGGCAAGACCGAAGTCATTACGCAAAGCGTAAAGCCAGGTGACATTGGTTCCAAAATTCAATCCGCGATTGGAGTGATAAGCATTCTCCTTTGCCAATATCCGGGCAGGCAGCAGAACATCATCTTTTTCGGCAGCATGTTTCGCCACACTCTGCCCCAACTGCCGCAAATTATCCGTGCAGGAAGCCGCTTTCGCCGCCGCAGATGCCCCGGACAAAACCGGGATCAACAGAGCAAAACCGAAAAGAAAAACCACTGTCACAGCGAGCATCTCGCTGAAAGTAAAATTCTTTTTACTCATATTTATCACTCAATACATGCCGTGCCAGCCGAGAAATTCACTGCGGGCACAACCGCTGATACCGCTGGCGATACCGCCTCTGGCTTTCAATTCACTTTCAGTCACCGTCGCAACATGAAAATCAGCAAAAAGGAAATTGGTTTTTCCGCCATGACGGGAACGGGAAATGCGGGTACCCCAGTTGAGAACCCAGTAACAATCAGTCAGAGTTTCAGCTCCGGGGGCATCAGTGGTATTGGTCGCCAATGCAGAGGAGTCGCAAATATAAGCCTTGGCAGAGGGATTTTTCAACTTTCCGAATTTGGAAACCAGATCAGACGCTTTACTGCCGCCGCCGTAATTTGATCCACCATGTTCACCGCCCATATAATACGCAATAACACCGTAGGTAAGTTTATTGGTACTCTGCGACTGCAGCGTGGAAGCAGGGCAGCTTAAAATACCATTTTTTTCGCTTTCAGGCAGAGCGATATCTGCCGCCGGAGCGGCATCGGAAAGACCGAATTCATGACGCAGAGGATAAAGCCAGGTAACATTGGTACCATATCCCAGCCCCCGGTTGGTGTGATCATCGGAATCGGCATTGTTGATTCTTGCCGGGATGATCACATCATTGCTCTGATCGGCATACTGGGCAAAAACCATACCGAGCTGTTTGAGATTGTTGATGCAGGCACTGGAGCGTGCAGTATTACGGGCGGAATTGAGTGCCGGGAGCAATATCGCCGCTAAAATAGCGATGATAGCAATAACTACGAGCAGTTCAATAAGAGTAAAACAGCATTGTTTTACTCCGCCATGGCGGAAAGATTTGACAGTTTTCATAACATTTTCTCCTTTAGTAAGTTAGGGTTGGTTCCATCAAAAAACAGCTCTCCCGGATCACCAGATCCGGAAGCAGTAATTCACATGCCGGTTTATTGTTGTCAAGCATACCGATCAAAACTTCGCCTGCCGTTTCACCGAAAGAATATTTCGGCTGATTCACCGTAGTCAACGGCGGAGTCATCAACGAGGTAAACGTTTGATTATCATAACCGATCACCGAAAGATCCTCCGGGATCCGGATCCCCGCCTGACGGCAGGATTGGTAAAGCTGCAAAGCAATATTATCCGAAAAACAGAATACCGCCGGATATTCCCGGACAGATTTCATAAATTCAGGCACCGAAGGAAAAATCCTGCACTCTCCGTGTTTGGAAAACTCCCGGTAAAATGCCCCGATACGGGTCTGCATAAGAGAATCCAAGCCGATCGCCGCCGCCTTTTTGAATCCCTTTTTAACAAAATGATCCGCCGCAAGTACGCCACCTGCTTGCTCATCTACCGATACCGAATCAAATCCCTCGCGGTTGCCAGCAAGCAGAAGCAGAGGTTTCCCATTGACCAGAGTGCGGATGGATTCAAAATCACTGTCATCCGACGGCGTCCACAAATAGGCATCCACCCCTTTCTGCTTGAGAAAGGCAAATGCCTTCCTCTCCGAACCGGATTCACGGTTGAAAAAACTTAAAATAAAGTGCCTCCCGGTACGGGCAATAACTTGGCCGAAACCGGAAAGTATCTCCGCCCAGAAAGAGTGCCCGATATCGTCACGCATCACCACTCCGATCAAATCCGTACGCCCCCGGCTGATCGCCCGGGCATGAAGATTGGGAACATAATCCAGCTCCCGGACGATCTTCATGATCCTTTTGCAGGTGATTTCAGAAATATGATTATCTCTGGCTTTGCCATTGAGAACCATGGAGACGGTCGTCGGTGAAACTTTCGCCGCCGCAGCGACATCCCGCAAGGTGACTCTGCTTTTTCCGGATACCATCTGAAACTCCTTTTTTACTTACTAAAGCGGTAAAGTAAACTGTATCAAAAACACAATCAAAAGAATACAGTATTTTCAATTTTAAAATAGCATAAGCCGGTACTATTGCAAACTGCCGGAATAAAAAAGCCAAGTGTTTACTAAACAAGAGAAAATCTTTCCTGCACTGGTGCATTGCGGGCAATCTCCCGGCATGGAACGGCACAAATACCCTGTAGAAAACACAGGGGTTTGACAACCGTTACTTTTGGTGACGGGATATGTCAGGAAAAGGAAAATTGCAGCTGCTCCATGGAGACTTCTCCTGCCGGAATCAGCTGGGATATACCGACTCCGACCAGACGTACCGGATGATTATTTCCGGCTTCGGTGCGGGAGAGCAGAGTTACGGCGGCATTGCCGATCTCCGGACCGTCGCAGGAGGGTTTTGAAAGCATCATGCTCCGGGTAACGGTTTGGAAATCAGTATATTTCAGCTTGATAAAAACTGAATTGCCCACAAAGCCTTTCGCCGCCGCCCGCCGGGCGACCTTGCGGCCGAGCATCCGCAACAGGATCCTCATTTCCCGTAAATTACCGCAATCACGGGGCAAAGTCAACTCCCGGCTGATGGATTTCGGATCTCCCTCCAATTCCACCTGACGTTCATCCACCCCCCGGACAATGCCGTAATAAAAGAGTCCGGCTTTGCCGAAAAGAGCTTTCAACACCGCCGGAGACAACTCTTTAAGATCACGACCGCAGCGGACATTGATCGTATGCAGTTTTTTCACCCCGACTTTGCCGATACCGTAAAACTTCTCTATCGGCAAAGCATCCAGAAATGCCGGAGCTTCTTCCGGGGTTATCAGAGTCAAACCGTGCGGCTTGCGGTGATCCGATGCCGTTTTCGCCAGAAATTTATTGAATGATACCCCGGCAGATGCCGTCAATCCGGTCTTATCCAAAATCGTCTGCTGCAATTTTTCAGCCGTTGACAAAGCATCTTCCAAAGTCGGACAGAGTGCGGAAACATCCAGATAAGCTTCATCTATGGACATCGGCTCAACCAGCGGCGTCAAGCGGAAAAATTCCTGCCGGATCACCGCCGAAACCCGCTGATACCTCCGGTGATCCGGTTCAATAAATACCGCATGCGGACACAAACGCAATGCCGTTGAACTCGGCATCGCTGAATGTACCCCGTATTTACGGGCCTCATAAGAACAGGTCGATACCACCCCTCTGCGTTGGGGAGCCCCGCCGACGATCACCGGTTTGCCCCGTAATTCCGGACGGTCAAGCTGCTCGACAGAAGCAAAAAAAGCATCCATATCGACGTGAATTATTTTTCGCATAACAGTTTATCCAGAAATTCCAATCCGGCTTCCAAAGTGGCAAATTCCCCGGCGATCTGGGCATCAAAACAACGGTCAAGCAGAACTTTGAATCCAACTCCCGGAGTCAATCCCTTTTTCAAGAGATGCCGCCCCCGGATCAGCGGACGGGGAACCTTATCGGCAATCGCCAGTTTTTCACAGCGTCCCCGGAAAATGTCTATTTTTCCCAGCCGGATACGCCGCTCATCATCGCTCATGTCGATACCTTCCACATCCGACCGGGCAAGATCGGCAAGAAGATCCAGACGTTTGACATAAAGAGCCAGTTTGCGGTAAGCTTTGTCCGAGGAATTCTCCTCTGCCAACTGCCACGGGTGCATGTGCCGGGCGATCAGCGGTATGACTCTCTCCGGCAGATCACGTCTTTTCCAGATCGAAGTGATAAATTTTTCTGCCGGAGCGGTAAGTGAATCATGCCCTTTACTGGTTATTCTGCCATCGGATCCGATCACGGTACACTCCGGCTTGCCGAAGTCATGACAGAGTGCCGCCAGCATCAGCACCAGATCATCCGCTTCGCAATTGCGACGCAGTTTGGCAGCGGCATCGACGGTTTTAAGGGTGTGATTCCAGACATCGCCCTCCGGATGCCATACAGGGTTTTGCGGGCAGCCGTCAATGGCGGATAATTCCGGATAAAATCTCACCCAGCGGCAATCCCGCAGAAAATTGAGAGCCTTACTGATAAAATTGCCTTTCAGAAGCAGTTTTTCCCATTCGCCGGCAATTCTTTCAGAAACCAATTCATTCTGCGACAATCCGGCACACAGCGAGACCGTTTCCGCATCCGGCGTCAAATCGAAACGGGAAATAAACTGCATCCCCCGCAGTACCCGCAAAGGATCTTCGGCAAAAGCCGCCGAAACATGCCGCAATATGCGGTTTTGCAAATCCTTCTGCCCGTTCCACGGATCGATGATCTCCCCGGTAAGAGCGTCCTGCATGATCGCATTGACGGTGAAATCCCGCCGGGAGGAGGCAAGAGAAAAATCCAGATGCGGATCGACTTCCACCACAAATCCCCGGTGTCCCCGTCCGGTTTTACTGTCCAGCCGGGGCAAGGCGATATCAATATCAAAGTGCTTGACTTTAAGCACGCCAAAACTCATCCCCACGGCATCGACTTCGCAAACCTTTTCCAATGCGGCAAGCAATCTTGCCGAATCAAGGGCGTAGATCTCCAGGTCGTAATCCTTTACCGGTATCCCCAGCAGAGAATCACGAACACAACCGCCGACCAGCATGGCACGGCCTCCGGCACGGCTGACCGCCTGTGCTATTTCCAATACTTTTGCTTTCGTTTCCATGGGGATAATATATCACCTTTGAGAAATTTTTCAACAACATTTTTTATCAAAAAAATTTGCAATATTTCCAATACAGCAGTATTGTATGTTTTGTATTGTACATATTTAGTTATTGTCTCATTTTTTGTGAAAAATCTTTCCTGCGGTGGTGCATTGCGGGCAATCTCTTGGCAAATCTGCGGACGTTTTCGCAGTCATGTACGATAGTACACTCCTGCTCATCCGCCTTGATTTGCCCGCGACCTTGCCTCACACTGCATCCACCGGTTAGATCGAACCCGTGCTTGCCGGTTTGACAAATCACAACTTATGTGATATATTCCATACGTTAACAGAAATGTTTGTTTATAAGCTCCTGTTACGAGTTTCACAAAATTCGGGACATTATCCATATTTAAAAAGGGAAAGGTTTTTGATGAAATTTCTTATCCATATTCTCCTGTTTGCCGGATTTCTGACTCTTTGCGGAGCGGAAACTGCCGCTCTTCCCGCCCCCGTTGATGCCCAAAAAGAAGCAAAGGAAAAAGCTGAAAGAGAAAATGCCGTCCGCAATACCGTCACCGCTTTCCGTACCGCTCAATTAACCTTGGATTTCCGGAAAATGATGGAGTTTTGCAGTAAAAATTACTCCGAACCGGGCCGATCCGGCATCCCCATCACCCTCAACGACCTGAAAAAGATCATCGGTTACTGTGACAAAATGCTCACATCGGACGATCTGGAAGTGATTATGGAAAATGCCCTGCTCATTCAGGGACAGCAGTTGAGTTCCAAACAGAAAGAGGAACTGGCTCAACTCAAAAAGAGCGGCAAAGATAAAATCATCGCCGCCGGGGTCAAAAAGAATTTTGCCGCCATCGCTGATGCCGGAAAAAAAGCAGTCGTTACCGTCAGTAATATTTCAGCAGATGCTCAAAGTGCCGCTGCGGATATCATCACCAAAACTGCTGATGGCAAAATTTATCATTCACGCTGTTTTCTGATTTTCAGTAACGGCAAGTGGCTTGTAAACAAACTTGAACACAAAGGAATTATCCAATGAAAAAATTCTTCCTCATCCTCTCAACCGTCCTCTCTGTTTCAGTTTTCGCCGCCGCCGAAAGCGAAGTCCGGGGTTTCATCAATGACCTCTTTTGCAACCTCCGGGCAATGAATGGACAAACCCTGCTCGCACAAGTCACCAAAAATTACGTCGAAATCGACGAAGAAGGCACCAAAATCAACTATGATGAATTTGCTGATATAACCAAGGCTGTAACCAATATGGGCAAAGTCATTGACAAAGGACTTTCTCCGCAGGCAAAACTCCCCGATATCCTGCTGGCTGTAAGCGAATTGGAAGAGAGCCAAATCGACCCGGCAACACTCGCTCTGGCAAAAGAGATCGGCAATACCGCCGAGGGCAGACAGCTCGCCGTCAATGCACGCAACGCCCTTGCCGCCATGAAAAAGATCTACACCGATACCATCGACAAAGAGATGGATTCACTTAAAATCGTCTCCATCACCGTCAATGGCGACAAAGCTTGTGCCGTGTACCGGATCACCCGGGACAACAAACTTTTGCAGATACAGCTCGATCTGGTAAAGGTCAACGGCAAATGGCTCGCAGAAAAAAGTTCTGCGGTCAAAGTGGAATAACTTTTGTTTCAAAGCACCCGGTTACGCCGGTATCTTCCCGGTGAAATGCCGCAATTTTTCCGGAAGAAACGGGAGAAGTCGGAGACATTCTCAAATCCGCATTTCCCGGCGATCTCCTTGATCTGAATATCCGTGGAAGTCAGCAATTCCCTTGCCAGTTTTATCCGGCAGGCATGGACAAAACTCCCCGGAGGCATCCCGGTGACCCGGCTGAAAATCCGGTTCCAGTGGCGCAACGTGATCCCGGCGGCAGAAGCAAGAGCGGAGAAATCCCACTTTTTGCCCGGTTCCCGGCTGATCTGCCTCAAAACATTTTCCAGATTGCATCTGGATATCCCGGCATAGTTGACCGCCTGACGCTCACTCTCCAAAAGAACGGCAAACTCCTCAAAGCAAAGTATTATCCGGTGCCGGTGCAATAAACTGCCGTCAGCAAAAAGATGTTTCAATTCCAAAAGTTTGCAGATAAAAGGTTCCGGATCGGCAACCGGAATAAAAGAGGTGGCAGTCACGGCGGAAAAGGCCGACATGAAACGGTCTGCCCTCGCTCCGGTACATTCTATATAAAGATTGTCCCGGTAACTCCCGGCAGGAGAAAACCAGCCGCCGAGAGTATCGATATTTGCCGGAGTAAGATAAACCATGGGACGGTTTTCTGTATTTCCCTCAATAATGTAACTGCCCCGGATGATCCCGATGTAATGGCAAGAAGTATGGATCATCCGCACGTCACTGCTGCCGCACATCCGCACATCAGTAACATTCAATAATTGAAAATCATCAAAATATCCCATTATTTCCCCCGGTATGTCTGTCAATGCCGAAAAATGTCCTTTTTTGCATATTTATTTTCAATCCAAACAGTATTATAATATAGCACAAACGGAAAATTTTCCAAGAAAGGATACCAAAATCATGCTGGAAATCACCAATTTAAGAGATGGAGCCGTCCTCAATCATCATCACGGCTGCGAAACTGAAAATGCGTTGACCATCAATGTCTGCGGCGTAGCTGATGTGCAGGCGGAAGTCAGGGTCAACGGCATTGCCGCCGAAAGATGCGACCGCAATTTCAGTGCCGAAATCAAATTGACAGAGAAAATCAACCGGATCACCGTCGAGAGTGATGACTATTTCGGCATGGAATCCAAAACGATCACCGTGGTGTGGGATAAAAAATCTTTTCCGAGATACAACTTTTTCTTTGATGACTGCGTATTTTTCCTGCGGTCGATCGCATTGGAACGCCCGAAATCGATTTTCGATGAGATGTTCCTCAACAGATTGAAAAAGATCCACGATAAATACGGAACAAAATTCACGCTGAATCTCTTTTTCCATGACGACCACCACGACTTCTCCATTTCGGAAATGCCAGATGATTACAAGGAGGAGTTCCGGAGTAACAGTGACTGGTTGAAACTCTCTTTCCACGCCCGCAGTGAATTTCCTGACCGCCCCTACCAGCATGCTGATGCTCAAAAACTTGCCGCCGATTTCGATGAGATCAGAAAAGAGGTTTGCCGCTTTGCCGGAGAAGAATCTTTCATTGCCCCGGTAGTTTTCCACTGGGCAATGACCAATCCGGAGAATTTCCACGCCCTCAAAGAACGCGGCACGAATTGTCTGGTCGGCGGCTTTCTCGGTACCATTGCCCGGATCGGGGAAAAACACTCTTTCAGCGTGACCGATATCGGTTTTCACTATGAGAAAGATGTGGCGATATATATCAAACATAAGCACAGCTTTTATGACCGTTTCCACGATCTTTTCCTGATGGACAGTGTAACGTGCTGCAATTACGATGATATTGACGTGTTGCGGAAAAAATTTGCTGAATTGTCTTCCGATCGTGAGGCGATCAGTCTCATGACCCATGAGCAGTACAGTTATCCGGACTATTTCAATCACATTCCCAACCACCTTGACCGGGTGGAGGAGGCGTGCCGTCTGGCAACTGAAGCCGGTTTCCGTCCGGTATGGTTTGTCAACGGGGTATTCGGCAACACGGTTTGGGAAGAATAAATGCCAATGGAACAGCATTTTTTTGCAAAAAAAACGCAAAAAAAATGTTTGTCTGACTTGACAATATCCAAAGATGAGCTATATTAAATGACACGATCAGATAACACTGATTGTGGCTGTTTAAGATGCCGACGTGGCGGAATTGGCAGACGCGCACGGTTCAGGTCCGTGTGCCGCAAGGCTTAAGGGTTCGACTCCCTTCGTCGGTACCATAAAACTGTGCGGGTATGGCATAACGGCTGTGCACCAGCCTTCCAAGCTGGTTATAGGGGTTCGACCCCCCTTACCCGCTCCAAAAACTTCCGGTGGGATTGCCGAGCGGTCAAAGGCGGCAGACTGTAAATCTGCTCTCTCCGAGTTCGATGGTTCGAATCCATCTCCCACCACCATCTAAAAAAACAACGCATCTCATCAGAGGTGCGTTTTTTATTTTGGATGTGAGGGAGATCACGGTGCAAGCCGTGAACGATGTGAAACATCGTGGAGTCGAATCATCTGGTTCGACATCGCTTGCGATGTGCGTGAGCGAAGCGAGGGCAATCCATCTCCCACCACCATCTAAAAAAACAACGCATCTCATCAGAGGTGCGTTTTTTATTTTGGATGTGAGGGAGATCACGGTGCAAGCCGTGAACGATGTGAAACATCGTGGAGTCGAATCATCTGGTTCGACATCGCTTGCGATGTGCGTGAACGCAGCGAGGGCAATCCATCTCCCAGTGCCATTTTTGATTACAACCGACTGAAAAGTCGGTTTTTTGTGCCTCTTCGTCGTTTTGTGACAAAAATTCATATTGATTTCTCGCTTGAAATTTCCGGCAGTTGATAATTTTCAATTTTGTTGTACTCACGGTCTCTGAAGCCGTAAGCCTGTTTCATCATCCATCTGATCTTGTTATTGAATCCTTCTATTTTTGCATTGCTGATATGCCGGCAAGTCCAATAGATCACAATTCCATTGCTTTCGTTTACAGCAACCTGAAAAAATAGCAGTTTTAAGAGGGAAAGCCCTGTTTCAGCAGATATTATACTCTTGCAATGCCGAGTTTACCTGATTGATCAAGTTTTTTACTTCTGCTTCTGAAATATCAGCCGTGGCTGCAGTTTTTATCAGGTCAGCATCGGTGATGTTGCGTCCTTTGCCGTTGACCATACAGGTTTGTTCGCCATTGATACCGGCACTGGGCGTCAGGTCGTAGGCAGGTGCAAGCTGCCACTGGAGCTGTTCGTTCAGCAGAAATGAAAAGTTCTTGCTGTGATCGTCTTTATTGCTGCTTTTGACATTGAAGATCATCCGGCGTGCCATTTCCACTACGTCGGCATGGTTCCGGGTCAGAATCCAGGTGAGTTTCAACAGATTTTCGTAATCAAGCGAAGCAAAGCGGTGGGAAGCGTGAAGCAAGCCGCAGGCTGTATGGGTGTGAACTTTGCCCTTCGGAGTACGGTCAAAACGCTGAACTCCGAAACATCCGCGTCCATCTTTCAGAGGGAAAAGATGAGTTTCCGGCATGGTGATCCCGGCTGCCTTTGCCGCCAGAGAGTAACGGTGTTCCAATTCTCCGGCACTCTGCGGATCGTGTCTTTCAGAAAACTTGATGATCCACGGAGTAAACCCGTCAGGAATTGTTTTGCCGCCATGAATGATCTCTTTTCGGTCACTTGAAACATACGCAACGATCTTGGGGCGGGCTCCACCGGATGAGCCATTGAGTTTCAGCAGTTCATCCAGAACAAGGCTCTCTTCGCCCTCAAGAATCCTGTCTACTTCACCGGAGAGTGAATCAAGTTCAACATCGCCGTACAAGTCGGAATCCTCTACTGCCGGTTCGTATTCCAATGCACCCATCGGATTGGCTCCGATGAGTGAAAGCCGGTCAAGAGGTGTTATTTCAGCATAAGATTTGCCCAGCTTTCGGAGTTTGCGGTCAAGAAGCAGACATCCCCAGCCGTCAGGCAAGCTGTCATTAAAGAGTCCGAAAAGTCCATCGAAAACATGGGATTTTTCTTCAAACACTCCCGCTTTCAAGGGCAGTTTGAAAGGCGACAACTCAATACCGCTTTTCAGGAACTTTGGAGCATATTCAAAGAAGATCCGCTGTTTATCCTGATGCAGTAAGCCAACTTCCTGACGGCAGCCGTACATATTCAAAAAGACTTTAAGTTTCATTTCTTCCTCGCTCTCTGCCGCACCTTTGCGGCTTTGAACTCATAAAGCGAAGCCGGGACATCATCAACAGCAAAGATGCTGCTGAAGTCATCAAGCCTGCCCAGAACCAGAGCGATGCGGAGCAGATGATTGAACTGGACTTCACCGGTCTTTTCAAAACGCTTTACCGTGCCAACTGCGATACCGACCTTGTCGGCAAGCTCCTGTTGGGTGATATTCTGCTCCAAACGCAATGCTTTGGCACGCTGTGCCGTCCTCTGCATCACATCAGACGGAGCGATCAAATCAATATCGGTCATTATAATATCCTTTATCTGCTATTTACGATATATAATATACAGCATAATATCTATAATTCAAGTTTTTTCAGAAAAATTATATAACCGCACAGATAGAGGGGAAAGGTTATATTTATGGACTTGAAAAGGCAAAGAAGACGTGTTATTTTGTAATGTCGTCAGTGAAAATTTTGCTCCACAATCATCCCACATTGTGGAGTAAAATTTTGAGCTGTAAGTTGTTTAATAATTGCAAGTTGCGAAAAATCAGATGGTTGCAGAAAAGTGAAAAGTTGGTCCATCTCCCAGTGCCATCTAAAAAAACAACGCATCTCGCAAGAGGTGCGTTGTTTTATTTTGGATGTGAGGGAGATCACGGCGCAAGCCGGGGAAGGCATGAAATGCCGGGGAGTCGAATCATCTGCTGTTCCGGGATATGGTCTTTATCAGTTATTTTATCAACCACACGACAGAACAGTGCGTTTCGGCAAAAACAGAAGCACGAGAAGTGTAATAATGTTGATAATAATCTTTTTCATTGTATTTAATAAGTGTACCACCATTTTTCTTTTCATGCCAAGCCCCAAAAGAAAAATTTTCACCGATTTTTTTAAGGAATCCGATTTTTTGCCCTTGACAAAACAAAAAATAATGGTACATTAGAAAGTGTTTTGAAACAAAACGAGGAAAAAATGAAACAGTTTTTCAACAACATTAACAGCGTGATTATTATTATCGCCGCCATTATTATCGGCTGCGATACGGCTGGTTATTGTTGAGAGAAACGGTACAGAAAATAGAAGTTCAAACCTCTCTGCGGTAATCAGCCGCAGAGAGGTTTTTTGTTTGACAGGAATAAAAAATGAATACGATGAAGTTTGAAAACAGTTTCAGCAATATCCCGGCACTCTTTGTGTCCGGTTCCTTTGTCGTATCCATTGCCATCGCCATCGCCATTATTATTTCCATTATTATCAGCGTAATTATTATTACGCCGCCCGGCATGGCATAGACAAAAAAATTTCAACCTTGAATCACAGCCCTGCCGGAGAAAAGATTTCCGGCAGGGCTTTTTAATTTTAATCAACGCAAATTCAGGAATACACAAATGAAAAGATCAGGAGCTCAAATCGTTATCGAATCCTTGTGCCGCAACAAGGTCAAAACCGTTTTCGGTTATCCGGGCGGGGCAGTTCTTCCCATCTATGATGAACTGTATAAAAACTCCCACCGCCTGAACCATGTATTGTGCGCCCATGAGCAGAATGCGGCTCATGCGGCGGATGGTTTCGCCCGGGTTACCGGTAAACCTGGCGTGGTCATTTCCACCAGCGGTCCGGGAGCAACCAATCTGGTAACCGGCATCGCCAATGCTTATCTGGACAGTGTGCCGCTGGTTGCCATTACCGGAAATGTGGCTGTTCCGCTTCTGGGCAAAGACAGTTTTCAGGAGGTCGATATCACCGGAATAACCCAGCCGATAGTCAAGCACAATTTTGCCGTGAGTGATGTAAAAGAGCTTTCCGGCATACTGGATGCGGCTTTTGAAATCGCTTCATCCGGCCGCCCCGGACCGGTGCTGGTGGATATCCCCAAAAGCATCCAGACCGATGTGTGCGACGAATCAGAATTTGTCGTGCAGGAACTCTTTTTCAACGATCTGCCGGAAGCGGATTTGAGTGCCGCAGTTGCCGCCATAACCGAAGCGGAACGCCCTCTGATCTATTCCGGTGGAGGCGTGGTTGCTTCCGGAGCAAGTGAGGAACTGCGTACTTTTGCCGAAAGGATATCCGCTCCGGTGGCTTTCAGCATGATGGGATTGACCGCTTTACCTGCCGGACACCCGGCAAATCTGGGAATGTGCGGAATGCACGGCTCTCAAAGTTCAGCAAAACTGCAAAGTGAATGTGATCTTATCATCGCTCTCGGAGTCCGTTTCTCCGACCGCGCCACCGGCAATACCGCCAAATACAAGCAAGGCAAAAAGTTGATCCATGTGGATATCGATCTATCTGAAATCAATAAAAATACCGATACCGACATCGAGTTGTGCGGAGACGTGAAAACGGTTTTGCAGAAACTGCTTGTACTTTTGCCGCAGCAGTTCCGTCCCCAATGGCAGAAACAGGTTTCCGAAGCCAAAAAACTTGATTTGCCTCCCGAAGAAAACAGTCTCACTCCCCGGACTTTGCTGAAAACGGTTGCAAAATACTGTGAAGCAGATACCGTTGTCGCCACTGATGTCGGTCAGCACCAGATGTGGACGATGCAGTATTTTCCATTCCGTTCTCCCCGGACTTTGCTTACTTCCGGCGGGCTTGGCACGATGGGCTTCGGTCTTGGTGCGGCGATCGGAGGATGTATTGCCAATGACCGGGAAAGGACCGTTCTCTTTACCGGAGACGGCAGTTTCGGAATGTGTCTGCAGGAACTTGCCACTGCGGTTTCACAAAAACTGCCGCTTTTGATCGTGATCTTCAATAACGGTGTTCTCGGTATGGTGCGTCAGTGGCAGACGATGTTTTATGAACAACATTATTCCTCAACCACCTTGAACCGCAAAACCGATTTTCCCGCATTGGCAAAGGCCTTCGGTGCAGAAGGGAAAAAAGTCACTGCATTATCTGAATTGGAAAAGGCGTTGACCACTCTTGCACCGGACACACCGACGGTACTGGATTGTCAGCTTGATATGGATGAATTTGTCCTGCCCATGATCCCGCCGGGCGGCAGTGTGCAGGATTTAGTAACCAGAAGGAATTGAAAAATGGAACGCTTTATAGTCGAACTTACCGTCGCCAACCATTGCGGAGTGCTGAACCGGATCACCGGACTTTATGCCAAACGCAAGTACAACATTGACAGTCTGACGGTTCACGAAAGCAGTGATCCGGCTCTGTCGGTCATGCGGATATCTTCCCGTGGTAATGCCGCCATCCAAAGTCAGATGACGCGGCAGTTACGCAAACTTTTTGATGTCAAAACAGTTGTTTTATTAAATAACTCAATGCTCTGAAAAAAACCAACTTCAAAGAAAGGAAAAAAGAAAATGAGCAAGATGTACTACGACAACGACTGCAACAAAAAACTTCTCAACAATCTGACTGTCGCCGTGATCGGTTACGGCAGTCAGGGACACGCCCACGCCCGGAATCTGCGGGACAGCGGAGTCAACGTGGTGGTCGGACTTTATGAAAACTCCAAGAGTGCCGCTGTTGCCAAAGCTGACGGATTTGAAGTTTTGAATACTCCCGATGCGGTCAAAAAAGCCGACTGGGTAATGATGCTGGTCAACGATGAAAAAATGCGTTCCATCTATGAAAATGGCGTCCGTGACAATCTCCGGGACGGTATGACTTTGAGCTTTGCCCACGGATTCAATGTTCACTTCAAAGAGATCGTCCCCCCCGATTTTGTCAACGTTGTGATGATCGCCCCCAAAGGACCGGGACACACTGTCCGCAGTCAGTTCGTTGAGGGCAAAGGCGTTCCCTGTCTGGTTGCGGTTGAGCAAAATGCAAGTGGAAACGCCATGGAACTGGCTCTGGCTTATGCCGCAGGTCTCGGAGCGGGTCGTGCCGGAATCCTTGAAACCACTTTCAAAGAGGAAACCGAAACTGACCTTTTTGGTGAACAGGCGGTCTTGTGCGGCGGTGTCACCGCTTTGATGCAAGCCGGTTTTGAAACTCTGGTCGAAGCCGGTTATAAACCCGAAAGTGCCTACTTTGAGTGTATCCATGAGATGAAACTCATCATCGATCTGGTGGTCAAAGGCGGATTTTCTTTCATGCGTTACAGCATCAGCGATACCGCTGAATACGGTGACTACAACACCGGACACCGTCTGATCACCGATGCCACCAAAGCGGAAATGAAAAAGGTGCTTTCCGAAATCCAGGATGGAACTTTCGCCCGCAAATGGCTGAAAGAAAATGCCGACGGCAGACCGCTTTTTTCCAAACAGCGTGAAGCTGCCAAAGCTCATCAAATGGAAACCGTAGGCGCAGAACTGCGTGCAAAAATGAATTGGAATAAATGATGAACAGTCATAAAATAACTTGCGGCGTAACTGCCGCTCCCCAGCGTGCCTTATTGGGTGCACTGGGTTATACTCCGGAACAGATGACCCGTCCTCTGGTAGGCGTGGTCAACAGTTTCAATGAAGTTGTCCCCGGACACATGCACTTGCAGCAGATCGCCCGTGCAGTCAAAGACGGAGTCCTTGCCGCCGGCGGTACTCCGATGGAATTCAATACAGTTGCCGTCTGCGACGGTCTTGCCATGGGTCATGACGGTATGCATTACAGTCTTGCTTCACGGGAATTGATCGCCGACAGTATTGAATGTATGGTAAAGGCACACTGCTTTGATGCATTGGTTTTCATCCCAAACTGCGACAAAGTCGTTCCCGGAATGCTGATGGCGGCGGCAAGATGCAATCTGCCGGCAGTTTTCGTTTCCGGCGGCCCCATGCTCTCTCTGGACGGGAAAGATCTCAATACCGTATTTGAGGCAGTGGGAGCAGTCAATGCCGGAAAGATGAGTGAAGCGGAACTTGCTGAAATCGAGTGTTCCAGTTGTCCCGGCTGCGGTTCATGTTCCGGGATGTTCACTGCCAACAGCATGAATTGTCTCTGTGAAGCTATCGGCATGGCTCTGCCGGGGAATGGAACGATCCCCGCAGTTTATTCACAACGTACTCACCTTGCCAAACGTGCGGGAATGACCGTACTGGAACTCTTGAAAAATGATCTGCGTCCCCGGGACATCATGACGGCAAAAGCATTTCACAACGCCTTAACGGTGGATATGGCTCTGGGTTGCTCCACCAATACGGTTTTGCACTTGCCCGCCATTGCCGCTGAAGCCGGGGTGGAATTTGATCTGCATACCGTAAATGAAATCAGCTCCCGCACGCCCAATATGTGCCGTCTGGCTCCGGCAGGAAAACACCACATGCAAGACCTTCTCCGTGCCGGAGGGGTAACGGCGGTGATGAATCAGGTTGCCCATCTGCTGAACCTGGATGCCATGACCGTTTGCGGCAAAACCGTTGGCGAAGTCGTTGCCAATGCTGAAGTTAAAGATCCGGAGGTGATCCATCAATATTCTGCCGAGGGCGGACTTGCGGTACTCTACGGCAACCTCGCTCCTGACGGGGCGATCGTCAAACGGTGTGCCGTGAGACCGGAAATGCTGAAATTCACCGGCAAGGCTCGGGTGTTTGAGTGTGAAGAAGATGCGGTAAAAGCAATTCTGTCCGGATCGATCGTCAAGGGCGATTGCGTTGTCATCCGCAACGAAGGTCCTGCCGGCGGACCGGGAATGAGGGAGATGCTTTCACCGACCAGTGCCATTGCCGGAATGGGATTGGACGCCGATGTGGCTCTCATCACTGACGGCAGATTTTCCGGAGCAACAAGGGGGGCGGCGATAGGGCACGTTTCTCCGGAAGCCGTGTCCGGCGGCAATATCGCTCTGGTGGAGGAAGGGGATCTGATAAAAATAGATATTCCCAATTATTCTCTGGAACTTCTGGTGGATGAAAACACCCTCGCAGCAAGACGGAGAAAAAAAGAGTTTGTTCCCAAACGGCAGTTGTCCGGTTACCTCAAGCGTTACGCCGCACTGGTATCATCCGCAGACAAGGGGGCAAAATTATGCTGACGCTGGATAAAGTTTACCGGGCACACCATCTGCTGAAAAGTGTGGCTCGCTATACCGACATGATCGAAAGCAACAATCTCTCCGATGATTGCGATTTCCGTTTGAAAGCGGAAAATTTACAGTTGACCGGTTCATTCAAGCTGCGCGGGGCATTTTTCAAAATAGCATCTTTGCCGCAGGATGACCGGGAGATCATCGCCTGTTCAGCAGGAAACCACTCCCAGGGAGTCTCCCTTGCCGCCGGGAAACTCAACCGCAAAGCAGTGATTTTCATGCCCAGTATCGCCCCAATTTCCAAAGTGGAGGCAACAAGAAAACTCGGTGCTGAAGTTCATCTGGTTGACGGGGTGTATGATGATGCCTACCTTGCGGCAAATGAGTATTGCAAAAAAAACGGCGGCATCTTCGTTCATCCTTTTGATGATGAGGATGTCATTGCCGGACAGGGGACTATCGCCCTTGAAATTCTTGAACAGTTTCCCGACGTGGATACTGTACTTGTTCCGGTGGGGGGAGGAGGATTATGTTCCGGAGTGGCATTTACCTTGAAACAACTTAAACCGGATGTAAAGGTTTTCGGTGTTCAGGCCAAAGGAGCTTCCGGAATGTGTAAGGCTTTTACCGAAAAGCAGAGTGTTACATTGGATAAAGTTTCCACCTTTGCCGACGGTATTGCGGTGAAAACTCCCGGAGTTTTGACCAGAGAGCTGTGCTGTAAATATGTTGACGGTATGCTGACAGTAAGTGACGATGAGATCGCAAGTGCCATATTGACTCTTATGGAAAAGCAGAAACTGGTCGCCGAAGGAGCCGGTGCGGTCGGCGTGGCGGCAGTACTGGCAAAGAAACTTGAACTCGCCGGGAAAAAAGTCTGTGCAGTCGTGTCAGGTGGAAATATCGATGTCAATATCCTTTCAAGAGTCATCAACCGGGGATTGCTTTCCAGCGGCAGAGTGGCGGAATTGAAAATCGCCATGCTGGATAAGCCCGGACAGCTGCGGGAAGTTTCTGCAATCATTGCCGATTGCGGAGCAAATGTCATTCAGGTCCGGCACGATCCGGGCGGCGAACACGCCGACATCATCGGCTGTTTCCTGCACATCAAAATGGAAACGAGAAACCGGGAACAGCTTATGCAGATAAGGCAGGCAATATCCAAGGCCGGTTATCAGATATTGAATTAGAAGGATTTTTCCATGAAAGAAGTTATCTCAACCAATAATGCTCCGGCAGCAGTCGGACCATACTCTCAGGCAGTAAAATCAGGAAATTTGCTCTTCTGCTCCGGACAAATCGCACTTGATCCGGCAAGCGGAGTATTGACCGGAAGCGATATCAAAGCACAGACAGAACAAGTTATGCAGAATATCTCCGCTCTTCTTGCCGCCTCCGGAGCGGGCTTTGACGATGTGGTGAAAACAACCTGTTTTCTTGCCGATATCAAAGACTTTGCCAATTTCAATGAGGTATATGCAAAATACTTCACCGGCAAACCCGCCCGCAGCTGTGTTGCAGTATCGGCTCTACCCAAAGGAGCTTTGGTCGAAGTGGAAGTTACCGCTGTTACCGTATAACCGTTATGCTCCGGAGTGCCGTCCGGCAATGCCGGAAAAATAAAAAAGGGACTCTGCTTATCTCCGTCAAGATTTTGCAGCAGTCCCTTTTTCAAATCCGGTTTGCAAAAATAACGATATTGCAGTATATTAAAGTTCTGTTGACAAGTCTTGTACTGCATCGCTCAAACATGACAGGAAGATGGACAGTTTTATAAAGGAAAACAGAATTTCATGAAAAATATTGAAGCAAGAGTGGAAAATCTCCTGGAACAGATGACTTTGGAAGAGAAAATCACCATGTTATCCGGTTCCAGCTGCATGAAAACAGCAGTTATTCCACGGCTGGGGATCAATCCTCTGGAAGTTGCCGACGGCCCTAACGGCATCAGATCAGCCGGACAGCCGGAAAGAAAAAATACCGTCGCTCTGCCCGCCGGAGTCGCCCTCGCCGCCACATTCGATACCGATATCGCCGAAAAATACGGCAAAGCTATCGCATTGGACGCCAACGCAATCGGAGTAAAAGCCAGCCTCGGCCCCGGAGTCAATCTGATGCGTACCCCGCTTAACGGACGCAACTTCGAATACTACGGCGAAGACCCCGTCCTCGCCGGAAAGATCGCCGCCGGTTACATCCGGGGATGCCAGAAAGAAAAGGTCGCCGCCACCCCGAAACATCTGGCTCTCAACAACCAGGAAATATGCCGCACTACCATCAGTTCCGATGCGGATGAGAGAACCTTGCGTGAACTTTACCTCAAAGCATTTGAGATCATCGTTAAAGAGAGCGAACCGTGGATGATGATGTCCAGTTACAACCGTATCAATGGGACCTATGCCTCCGAAAACGGTTTTCTTCAGGAGCAGATAGCCAAACGTGAATGGGGATTCGACGGCGTAATGGTCTCCGATTGGGGCGGTGCCCACGATACTTTGGGCTGTATGCTCGGCGGTCTGGATCTGGAAATGGGCGGCCCCGGAGTCTATTTGAATTCACAAAGGATCATACCGTTGATAAAAGCCGGGAAAATCCCCGAATCCCTCGTCGATGACAAAGTCCGCCGTGTCCTCCGGCTGCTCTGCCGTACCGGAGCGATCGACGGCACCGCCGTACAAGGCACATGCGGCGGAGCTGAACAATTGCAGACTGCCGGAGAGTGTGCCGAAAACAGTGCGGTATTGCTGAAAAATTCATCCGGCATCCTGCCGCTGGATCTCAAAAAATACCGCAAGATCCTTGTCACCGGCCCGGAAGCCGATTTCCGTCACCATGAGGGTAATCTGCGTTATCAGGGCGGTGCCGGAGCGACCTTCACCGACCGGGAGGTAACTCCGCTTGCAGGATTGCAGAAATTCGCCGCTGAAAATAATATTGAGTTGCAGTATATCCCCACCATCGAATTTCTCCACAACCGCAAAAATCCCGCCGGTTTCCTCGGTTCTTCCGGAGTCAAGTGCCGGATCTATCCGGATGCCGCAGCTATGGAAGCGGATCTGAAATTGATCCACGAGGAGATCGACCATAAAGGCTTTCTGGAATTCGGTGCGATCGCCACTCTCCCGGAAGGCGGCAGCAGCCTGCCCTGGAAATTCACCTCCCGGATCACTGCGGAATTGACTCCGGCTGATTGTGCTGATCCCGGAGTGATCATTGCTGTATCTTCAGGCAAATGCAGTATCACGCTGGATGGCAGAACTTACCCGGAAATAAATGCCGGTCTGGAAAACATCCGGTTGCCCCTCGTCCCCGGAAAAACGTCACAGCTGGAAATCATCTACACCCCGCACATACCCCAAATCGGTTCGGTTCACATCATAAGCGATGATCCCGGAAAACTTCCCGCTGCAAAAAAAGAGTTTCTGGCAGCGGCGGAGAGTGCCGATGCGGTAATTTTCACCGCCGGACGTCATCACCTGTTTGATAAAGAAGGTATCGGCTTGGGAAATGCCAAAGAAGCGGATATCCCCGATATGAAACTGCCGGACGGTCAGGATGATTTCATCAACGAGATCGCCGCCGTCAATCCCAATATGATCGTCACGCTTACCGGCGGTTCGGCAATCGATGTGGAAGCATGGCAGGACAAGGTGTCTGCGATCCTGATGCTCTGGTATGCCGGGGAAGCCGGAGGGAGAGTTCTGGCGGATATTCTTTCCGGCAAAGTCAACCCCTCCGGCAGAATACCTTTCTCATGGGCAAAAAATTTGCAGGATTACCCCTGCCACGCCAATAATTCATATCCGGGCAACCGGGATGACAGCGATCCGCACACAAAATACGAAGAAGGTATTTTCATCGGCTACCGCCACTTTGACCGGGCAAAAACCGAATTGCGTTATCCATTCGGATTCGGCTTGAGCTACTCGTCTTTTGAGCAGGAATTAGTGGAGGTTAAACAGACCGGCTTCACCACTTTGGATGCAGCTTGCGAAGTTAGAGTGAAAGTTAGAAACACGTCTTCTGCTGCCGGCAGAGAGGTCATCCAGCTCTACACCGGGGCGGTCGATCCGGAATTCCCCCGGCCGGTCAAGGAGTTGAAGTATTTCGCCAAAGTCGATCTGGCTCCCGGTGAAGAAAAGATCGTGAAATTCAATTTGCTGTGGGATGATTTTTCCTGCTTCCATCCGCTTAAGAACCATTGGACTTTGCCGATGGGCAAATACCGTATTTTTCTGGCGGCGAATGCAGATGATATCATCGACAGCAAAGATATATTCATCGTTGACTTTGACAAGCAGGAGATGAAAGCGGCGATTGCAGGAGTCTGATTTCCGCAGTTTGCGGCAAAATTTCATATTGCAGAATCTTACAGGATATCATCATGGAAAAAATCGAAATCATCAAGACACCGGCAGAAGTAAATTGCCGGATACAGGAATTGGGAGCGGAAATAACTCAAGCCTGCGGCTCAACTCCTCTGACGATGATCGTAATCATGAATGGCGGTCTCTTTTTTGCGGCGAAACTGGCGGAAGCGATCAAATTGGAGGACTTCTATATTGATTCGATTGCAGCCGGGAGTTATACGCATGATGTCAGTTCCGGGGTGGTTCAACTGCGTTCCACGCTGAAACTTGATCCGAAAGACCGCAATATATTGATTGTGGATGAGGTGCTGGACAGCGGCAGAACTCTCAAAGCGATCCGGGATAATCTGCTTGCCTTGGGAGCTTTGAGTGTCAAAACGGCGGTGCTGGTGGAAAAAGAGATCGACCGTCCGGACGGGGTGGCACACGCTGATTGGGCGGGATTTTTCATGGATGACCGCTATTTGATCGGCTGCGGGATGGATTCCGAAGAAAAATACCGTCATTACCCCGGGATAGCAGTATTGGTGCAGTAAACAAATTCCGCCTCCTGACAGACTGAAAAAAAGAGGCTCTTTTATGAAGAATGCCGGGAAAAAATTCCTTATTCCGCTGACGGCGGCGATAAGAGTGCTGCTGAAATCCTGAATTTTAATCTGCCCAATCCCTCCGGAGAGAAATAACTTCTTATGTTTCAGCTTTTTTACCGTGATTTGCCCGGTACTGCCCCGGGCTTTGCTTATAGACCCGGTGAAAACACTGGGAAAAGTAAAACGGATTGTTGAATCCGCTGTTCAAAGCGACCGTCTTTATCGGCAAATCCGTAAAAAGCAGCATTTTTTCCGCATAATCCAAACGCTTCTGCAGAACAAAATCCGCCGGAGTATGCGAGAAACACTTCCCCCACTTACGGTACAATGTCCGGAGGCTTATCGAATATTTGCGGCAGATATCGTCCAAGGTTATATTTTTGTGGAAATTGGAGTTGACATAAGAGATGATCTCATAGATCACCGGATCCTGCTCCGTATCAATATTTTTAGCGGCAACCGCCAGAGAAACCTCCTCCAGAAAGCGGAGAAACAATCCGTCCATCCGGTCTGCCGCACCGGGAAGGTAAATGTTTTCAATATTGGCAAATATTTCATTCATAACACCTTCTATATGTCTATTCATGGTGAAATTGCCGGAAAGCGGTTTGCAGATATCCATAATGACATCAAAGTCCTCCACCGGAACGGTGAAGTATAATTCATCATGTTTGGTACCGCTCAATGTATGTAAAGTCGTGCCTGCCGGAAAAATACTCAAGTACGGCTGTTGTGCAGATGTTTCATGCAGCTCCCCATTGACCAGAGTCCGGGAAATTCCGGGATTGGCCCGCACAGTACAGCAAAAGTGCGGTACCGTGATGACCCGCTGCCGGGAGTAATAAAGATGATTCTCCTGCCATGCCATATCACGCAGGCGGAATGGTCTTTTTATCAGCCGCGGCATCTCCAAAAGGTTCAAATACCGGTTTGGCATAATTTCTCCTGTTTTTGGCACGAAAACTAAAATCAAACACCTGTTTTCGTGTTGTTTTTTCATTCGTTTGGCAATATAATATATGGCACGGGATCGAAATAATCAAGCATCAAACACTGATTTACATCAAAAAACAGTGAGTAAATGCCACAAAAAAAGGAGATCATGCTATGAAAAAAAACTCTTTCCACCCCGGCAGGAAGTCCACCGGATTCACCCTGATTGAACTTCTCGTGGTCATTGCCATCATCGCGATTCTTGCGGCAATATTGCTTCCGGCATTGACCAAAGCCCGGGAATCCGGCAAAAATGCCGGTTGTCAATCCAATGTCAAGCAGCTTGGCACCCTCGCTCTTTTTTATGCCGGTGACAATGATGATTACATGTCCCCTTACCAGACCGCCGATAATGTTTTATGGGTAGCCCGTCTTAAAAAATACGGCAGTGCCGACAATCTTTTTCAATGTGCCGCCCAGGAACAGCTGATCTATCCCAGTACAACAACACCCACCATCGGCTACGGATATATCTATTCCGGCAATGCTCACACCGTAGGTCTCCATCAGAATGCCAGATTATCCAAGTACACTTCATTGAGAAGTCCTTCCAAAATCGTAGAGTTATTGGACGCAAAAACCGGCAGCGGTACAATTGCTTCCAATACGACCAATGCAGCATACTGCACACGCTGCGGTGTATCCACATCTTCCAATGCTGCCGACCGCCATCACAACCGGATGGCAAATGCTCTTTTCGCCGACGGACACGTCTCCGGACTGCTCTGCGATCTGCTCAACACCCAATCTGCCACCAATGATATTCTCGGACACAGCGAAAAATAATAATACAAAACAAGGATAACAAACATGAATAAAACAACCTTATCAATGCTGGCGGCAATTTTTGCCCTTTCCGCATGTTCCACCGAAATATGGCAGGCAGCAGATGATGCCGCATGGAACAGGAAATTGAAACTCTCTGAAGACGGCGTCTTTCAAAAACACGCTTATCTCCCGGTACTGAGCAATCAATCTTTCAAAGTCGAGGCAGATAAAAAATATACCATTTCCGGAGAATTCCGTCTGGTCAATACCACCAAAGTCGATGCCTTCTTTTTTGGATTCGTACCGCTGGACGCCAATGGCAGACAGATCATGATCCAGAATTATCAAATCATCCCCCGGACAAACCTTGCAGTTGTCACCCAAAATGCCGCCAAAGGAGCAACCGTCATCAAAATCGCCAATGCCGCCGGATGGAAAGGCAAAGTAACCAATACTTTTGCCGCATTCAATGCAAAAGAGGACAAAAGCGATCTGCCCAATTATAATACTTACCGTATCAAGGAGCTTAAAATCAACGGCAGTGAAGCTGAATTGATCCTCTCTCAAGCTCTGACCACCGACATTGCCGCCGGATCAAAAATCCGGCTGCACGGCATCGGTCCTGCCTATCTCTACACCGGATGCAACGGCAGAAAACTTACTGCAGAATGGACAAAATTCACCGGAACGATCAATTTTGATTCAGGAGCGATCAAATGGCCGCAGGGAACAGCTTTTGCAAAAGTGGTGATCTTAAGCGGAGGAAGAGACGGTATTATGGAATTCAAAAACGTGCAAGTTTCCGGAGAGGAAGCCGCCCGCCCTTTTGTCCGTGAGGGAGAAAGCAATCTCTCCCGCAGTGCAGTTATCACCGTCAGCGATTCAGCCGAAGACGCAAAATACCGTCCGGGTTCAATGTATGATCAAAAGGATAATACCGCATATCTGACCGGTGCGGTACATTCAGATCATGATCTTGAATTCACCTGGCACAATAAAAATGTTGATGCCTGCGGCATTGAAATCGATTTCACCCCGATCAAGTACCGATATCCTGCACTTTTCAGCCCCCAAAAACATCTTGCCGGCAAAAGATTGCCGGATCATCAGGGACAAAGTACCCTTCCGGGGGAAATAAAAATCGAAGTAAAACAATACAACAAATGGAGATCTCTCGGCGTATTCCCGGTAAAAAACAATATTTTCTCATATCGTTTCCCTCAAAAACTTTATGACGTCCAGCGGATCCGTATCTCATTCCACTCCTCGCCGGAAAACAGAGTCGCCATAAACAACATCATCGTCGCCGGAGAAATCAATACTTACGGGGATTTTAAATCAGTCACTCCGTCATTGGGGGCAAACGGCAGTTTCTATATCTGGCACAAAGGACTCTATTCCCGCCCTCACACCGCCCCGGTCAGAGTATATTCCCGGACACGATTTTCTTTGGATGAAAAGAAAATCGAAAAAGCTGTCCTTATGGCAGCGGCATTCAATTACGCAGATATCTATCTCAACGGATCAAAAATTTTAAGCACCCGTTACACCGGCAGAACCGGGATCCCCAAAGTCGCTTACACCGAAATCCCTGCCGGAGTGCTGAAAAAAGATAATCTGCTTGCCGGAATGAATGAAAAAACAGATATTTCCGACGGACTCTACGGAATGATTTTTCAGCTGGCGATCCGTTATGCCGACGGCAGTGAAAAAATCATCACCGGCAACGGCAGAAACACCCGTACATCATCAGAGCTTATCCCCGGATGGGAAAAGGAGCTTTCCGGTTTTGATTCCTGGCAGAATGCCTTAAATTATTTTCCCTCCGGTGCATACCCCGGTGCGATTTGGAATGTCGATTGCAGTACTCCTTTTTTCGATGATGAGATCGAACTTGTCTCCTGTAAATTGACTCCGGAAATCCCCCGGCCCGGTGAAAAATATCAATTGGAACTTACCTTTGATATCCCCGAACCATTGAAAAATGATTATGCCGTTACCGCAAGATACGGCGATATGCCGGTGGAAATGAATAACACCCTTTTTCTCGGCAGCGGTACCACCGGATTGGAAAACGGTCTTACTCAAGGCAGCACCGGCAGACAGACATGTATTATCCGAGGCGTCCTCTTGGAAGACGTTACCACCTCTCTGCCTTGCCGCCTCACGGTGGCAACCGCAAAGAAACAGGCTTTTATCAAAAGCCGGATCGGGAAAATGCTCCCGCCGCCGGCTGCCGGACAACTGGATATAATGCTGGGAGCCAAAGAACCGGTTCTGCCAGCCGGATTTCCGGATGCCAAAATAATTGACGGCCGCTTTTATATCGACGGCAGGCAGACTGCTCCGATGATTTTCGGAGACAACCAATTCTCTGCCGGACGCATCGCCGATCAATTGGATGCCGGAGCATTGCAGATAATCCGTTTCGGCAAACAGCTTCCGATCGTGGCCGGAGAAAAAGAACGTTGGAATATGCAGTCACACTATATCGAAATGTGCCGCCAGACAGTAAATTATGCTCTGCGGAAAAATCCACGTGCCAAAGTGATGATCTGCCTTGACCTCGATCCTGTTGCCAAGTGGGTACTCGCCAATCCGGATGAACAAATAGAACTCGGTGACGGCAGCCGTACCATGGGCTTTTATCTCAATATGGAAAAAGGACCCACGATCCAATCATTTGCAAGTCTGGCAAGTCAGCCCGCCCGTAAACTTGTAAGAGACAGCCTTACAGAACTTTTTCAGCGGCTGGAAAAAGAACCTTTTGCCAATGCGATCGTGGCAAGTGCCCTCTGCTGCGGACTTGCATTTGAAAACAATTGGGGCGTTGACCGTTATGACTTCAGAAAAGGAAAACGCCGCCGGGAAAACAGCATCACCGGGGATTTCGGTGTCGCCTCAAGGAAAGCACTTGTTCGTTTCCTCGACCGGCGTTATCCGGACGATGCGGCATGGCGGAAAGCATGGAAACTTGATGACCGGCAGGCAAAGAAAAGTGACCTGCTCTCCTTTATAACATGGCCGCATGAGCGTATTCAAAATATCATGCTCTGGAAAGATCGTCCGGCAGACGAATTTATTTTCCGGGATGGTCAGAAGTACGGCCGTGCCGCTGAAGATATGAATGAATTCACCTCTTTGCAGCGGGCGGAATATTTCCTTGAAGCTGCCAAAGCGATCAAATCAGCAACCGACAACCGCATCATTGTCGGAGGCTACATGGGCTACGTCTTTCCGCAGCTCATCAACAGTCCGGTAGGCAGCAGTGTATATTCCGGTCATGCGATGGCAAAAATTTTGCGTGAAAGCAAAGAATTTGACTTTTTCAGCTCTCCGCAATGGTATCATCATGCGGATTCTCCGGCATTCTACAGTGTCCTCAATGATTCGCTGACGCTCTACGGTAAAACCTTCATCGCTGAAGGCGACATCCGTACCCATTCTGCGGCACTGGGCAATATTTTCAACCGGGAAAACATGGTCTCCGATCTCCGCAAAATCGGCGGGCTGCTGCTGACTAAAAAATTCGGAGCATGGTTTCTGGGATGGACTTACGGATTTGCCGGTCATCACGGCATACGATACTTCTCCGACCCGGCTCTGCTCCGGGAATTAAGAGCCTTACGGGAAGCAAGCGAATTGCCGCCGGTACCCGATGCCCCGGATGGCAGCCGTATCGCCATGATCGTCAGCGAACACAGTTCGTTTTATATGGATCTGATATCTCCAGCTAATACCGTCCATGCCAATTTGCTCTACAAAAATCTCTACAAATTCATGCAGACCGGTGCCGGATGTGATATTTTCGCCCTGGAAGATCTCCCGCAGATGGTCAAAAAAGGAACGTTGAAAAAATACCGGTTCATCGCATTCTACAATGCTTTCCATCTGAATAAAGAACTGCGGGATATCATCAATACCAAAGTCAAAACCGATAACCGGACAGTACTCTTTTTCTATGCTCCGGGTTTCCATGATGACTCTTTCAACACCAATGGTTCTTCCGTCTCAACCGCCGGGATCGCCGATCTTACCGGAGTTGACCGGGTGTCGATCATCCGCAAAGATTACATCATCGGAGCTGACTGGGGCAAATACGGCAAAAATGATTGTCTGGTCTGGTGGGATGAGAATCAGAAACGGGTTTTCTCGGATAAGATCGGACCGGTTTTCTTCCTCCCGGAAACTGCCGGAGTGAAAAAGCTTGCTTCCCTGACACTGGATGGAGAAATCCATCCCGATAAGATCGCCGCCGCTGAAATCAAAGGGAAAGATCATACCGTCATCTACATCACCATCCCGGATATACCACAGAAACTGCTGAATCAGATCGTACGGGATTCCGGAACCATCATAGCCGCCGATGGAGATGTCTTTGTCAACGTCGGCAATGGCTTCATGGTCGTCACCAATGACGGAAAAGCAGGAAACCTGACTCTGAAATACGGTGTCCCGGTCAACTGGATCGAATTGCCCGGCAATATAAAAAGAGCAGAAAACAGCAAAGAAATAACTTTGCCATTCAAGGAACTTGAATCCCGGCTTTTCCGGCTTGAACCGGCAACAAAATAAAAAATATATTATCTGATTTTATGGAACAGAGAGCTTTTAAATTTTACAACATTATCCCCTTTTCCCCCGGAAAAGAAAGAGAACAGGCCGAAAATGTCATCGCTCTGGAAAAAGAAACCGGCATCGATATCGCCTTGTATTGCTTGAGCCTGCACCCGGAGGGTGTCCCGGCTGACCGCAAAGTTGACTCCAGAATCGACAGCTACCGGAAATTCCGGGATGCCTTGAAAGGTTCCCGGATAAAAACAGGAATCCTCCTGCAGAGTATTCTCGGACACTGGCCGCAGTTGGATGAGATCAGAGAAGCGTGGACAACTACAGTGGATATCGAAGGCAATACACCGCGTTTCTGCCCGCTGGATGAGAACTTCAGAAAATATATTTTCCGTACCGCAGCTCTGCTCGCCCGGGAAAACCCCTGTTTCATAATGGGAGATGATGATATCCGCAGTTCATCACCATTCAGTGAATGCTTCTGCGAAAAACACACCGCAGAATTCAACCGCCGCACCGGAAAATCTTTCACCCCGGAGGAGTACCGTCTGGCTGTGAAAAACTGCCGGATAGATGATGAGATCTTCACCGCTTACAGACAACTGCGGCAGGATACTGTCAACGGAGTGTGCAAACTTATCAGAGAAGCGATCGATTCGGTCGATCCGGCGATTCCCGGAGGCACATGTATGCCGGATTGGGAACAAAGATTCAATGGTGATGCTTCGCAAATCATCGCCGGCAAAGGGCAAGCTCCGGTAATGCGGATCGCCAACGGCAAATTCATGGAGGAATCCCCGTTTGACCTGAGTTTCAACCATCTGCGTTCACAAGCTCTCCGGGATTTCTGGAGTGAAATACCCGAAGTACTGGATGAATCCGATACCTTTCCCCACTCTCTTTACAGCAAATCTGCCATCGGGATGCATACAAAACTGTGTTCTTCCATATTCGCCGGTCTTAACGGAGCAAAAATATGGCACGTCAACTGCAGGGTGAAAGACCGGATGATCAACCGGAAATATACTTTATACCTGAAAAAATATCAGGCATTGTATCAAACTTTGACCGGAGTTTTGAAAAATGCAAGGAAAGAGGGAATCATCATTCCGCTGCACAACAACTTCATCCAATGGCATCCGGACAATACAAAAGAAAATTTCCTCGCTCTTGACAACTGGAGCAACAAATTTTTCGGAGCCTACGGAATACCTTTCTACGGTTCATTCTCCTTTGACTCAGATGGAATTTATGCCATCGCCGGAAAAAATGCCGTTGACCGCCTGACAGATGAGCAACTGCAAAAACTTATGACCCGCAAAGTTCTGCTTGACGGTTTTGCCGCACAGGCTCTCACTGAACGTGGTTTTTCCCGATATACCGGAGTAAAAGCAGAGAAAAAAAATTTCAGCTGCGATTTGGAAATTTCAGCAGACCGGAAAAACAAATACCACCTTTTCCGGTGTCAGAATATCCCATTTCTCTCTCTTACAGACCCAAAAGCAAAGGTTATTACTGAATTGGGGCATTATGAATTCAATGTCCCGGACAATGTAAGCGTAACTTCGCCGGGAACCGTGATCTATGACAATCATCTCGGCGGCAGAATATGTACAACCGCATTCTGCCACGATACCTTATTTGCCAATGCCCAGGAAGAACGCAAAATGTGGCTGCTGAATATTCTGGAAAAATTAAACGGTGATATTCTCCCCTTTACCGCCGTGGAAAATCAACATATCATGCTCCTGCACCGTAAACTGCCGTCAAATACCGACATCCTCGGTTTTTTCAATCTTGGTTTTGACTCGATGGACAATATCGAATTACGTTGCCGCCGCAAAATCAGCAAAGTATCTTTCCTCCGAGGAGAGGGCTGCTGGCAGGAACTGCCTTTTGAATACAAAGACAATGTCCTTTCTGTCCCTCTTGAATTGCGGTGTTATGAAAATGCAGTTTTGAGCATTGAGTGAATTTCAGCGGCAATATTTCCGGATTTCTCCTGAAAAATGCTTGCAAACGCTCTCCGGCGAAATTATATTATCTTTACAGCATGAACTTTGGAGACTACTGTATGAGTAAATATAATTCTCTGCTTTTTTACACTTCTGCCGCCGATTACTGGGAGGCCGCTCTGCCTCTGGGCAACGGCAGGATCGGAGCAATGATCCACGGCGGAAGCAGACAGGAAAAAATCTGCCTCAATGAAGATACTTTATGGTCGGGACTCCCCGATCAGAAGTACCGGGAAAATGCCCCGGCAAATCTCGAAATCTCCCGGCAGATGATCCGGGAAAAACGTTTCGCCGAAGCCGAAAAATTCATCTCGGCAAATCTTCTGGATCACGATTGCCAAAGTTACCTGCCCGCCGGGAATCTGCTCCTTGACTTCGACTTCGACGGAGAAATTTCCAATTATCAGCGTTGGCTTGATCTGGAAAAAGCTCTTGCCGTCACCGCCTTCAAAGCGGCAAATGTCAATTACCGCCGGGAATTTTTCATCAGTTATCCGGCAAATCTGATGGTTTGCCGCTTTACCGCCGACCGGGAAAAAGCTGTATCCTTCACCGCTGGATTCACCTCTGAACTGCAGGGCAATGCCGGAAACAACGCCAATGAAATATTTTTCGATGCAGTTTGCCCTATCCACGACCGCCGCAACAAAATCATCTGGCAGGATGAAAATGGAGGCACCGGGATAAAGTTCCGGATGCATTTAAAAATTTCCAATGAAAACGGCGAAGTCATCCCCAATAATGATGGTTCTGTCACCGTAAAAAATGCCGATTCAGTTACGCTTTATCTGGCTATCAGAACCGATTTTGTCAACTGGAAAACCCTCCCCGGCACTTCCGGGAAATCCCCGGAGGAAAAGTGTCGTATCGACCTTGCCACCGTGGAAAACAGCTCTTTTGAACAACTCTATGAGGAACATTTGCAAGATTATCAGAATCTTTTTCTGCGTTCGCAAATGGAGTTCCCGCCGTGCACTTCGGATACGCTCCCCACACCGGAAAGATTGCAAAATGCCCAAAATGAAGAACTTTCGCCCAATCTGGCAGCTCTGCTCTACAATTTCGGCAGATATCTGATGATTTCAAGTTCCCGCCCCGGCTGTCAACCGGCAAATCTGCAGGGCATCTGGAATCACCTGCTCTGCCCGCCGTGGGCATCAAACTACACTACCAATATCAATCTGGAGATGAATTACTGGATCAATGATCCGGGCAATCTCGCAGAATGTGCCGAACCGCTCTGGCAGATGATCCGGGAGTGTGCCGAAAAGGGAACGGTTGCCGCCAAAAAACTTTTCAATGCCCCCGGCTGGTTCCTCAATCACAACTGCGACCTCTGGCGGTTTACCGCTTTCGGTACCGGTTCTCCGCAATGGGCATACTGGCCGGTCGCCGGAGCATGGCTCTGCCATCACATCTTTGAAAGGTATGAATTCGGCAGAGATAAGGATTTCCTTGCCGGATTTTATGACATCATCCGCAATTCAGCGGAGTTCCTGCTGACTTTGCTGGAAAAAGATGAGAATGGAGCATTGGTTTCCAATCCGTCCACCTCTCCGGAAAACAACTTCTTCCATCCGGCAAGCGGAGAAACTTCATCCGTTGCCGCCGGCACTCTTATGGATTTGAGTTTGATCAGAGAGAACTTCCAGATCCTGCTGGATTCAGCAAAGATCCTCGGCAAATCCGGCAACGATCCGCTGCTGGAAAAAGTTGCCGATGCCCTGAAATCTCTGAAAACTCCGGAGATCGGCAAACATGGAGAATTGCTGGAATTCGGCAGCGGTTTTGACGAGATAGAAATCAATCACCGCCACTTGTCGCACCTCTACGGAGCATATCCGGGCAATGAATTTACCTGCCGGAAAAATCCGCAATTTTTCGCCGCCGCCAGAAAATCCCTCGAACGCCGGGGCGATTACTCCACCGGCTGGGCAATGGGATGGCGGGCAATTCTCTGGGCGAGATACAAAGAAAGTGAAAAAGTCTGCCGGATATTGCAGCACTTCCTGCGGATCGTTGTCCCCGGCAGAGAAGCCGAACAATCAGGAGGCATTTACATCAACTGTTTCGATTCCCATCCGCCCTTTCAGATCGACGGTAATTTCGGTGTTGCCGCCACCATCGCCGAAATGCTTGTCCAAAGTCATGAAAAAGATGAAAACGGTCTGACCATTGTTGAGATATTACCGGCATTGCCGCAACATTGGCAAAGCGGCAAAGTTACCGGGATCAACGCCAGAGGCGGCTTGACCATCGACATTGAATGGGATAAAAATTCTGCCGGTGTCACCGTCAAAACTGCCGCTGCAGCAAGCAAATTCAAGCTCATCTGCCGCAATAATATCAAAACTGTTGAATTAAAGCCGCAGGAGAGTATCACTGTCACATTCTGATCTCATATAAAAAAACCGGGGGCCGTCGCAAATGCAGCAGCCCCCGTTTTTTTTTGATCCGGTCAGCGGAATTTATTTTTCTTCCGCTGCCTGCTCTTTTTCCAGAGCGGCAAATTTCGCTGCATCAGCAGCTGAAACTTCACCCTCGACTCTGCCGTCATCCAATTCATTGGCTTCTTTGGCAGCCAGATCTTTGAAAAGCTGGATCAGGTCGATCGTACCGCCGATGGAGAACCAGACCGTGGAAACGATTCCCACAACCAGCGAAACAATGATATTCGTCCAGTAGAAGTATTCAGCCCACCAGAGATCGGAAAAAGGCGAAATCGCTCCCCAGATCGCATACAAAAGGAAGATAAAGAGGAAGGTGAATACAAAGGAGTACAAAAATACCGACCATGCCAGAATTTTATCCCCGGTAGTATAATTGGGGTCGATTCCCAGCACTTTTCCGCAGATATTTTTCCACGTCCATTTGAATTTCTCAACTTTTCCGATTCCGTCATCGCTGTATTTGCCGCGGTGGAGCAGACGCTCAAGATTGAAAGGCTTGCGGCAGGTAAGCAATGACACCACCATATAAAGCACAATACCGAAAAGAGTGGTCATGAAAGAGATTTCCTGCGAGTTGATCGGGAACTTGTCAGGATTCATGACCCAGACGATATAGGGATTCAACGGAGCAGATACTGCCGACAGGAAATTGCCGATCGGTTCGACCCAACCATGTCTTTCAAGGAAAGGATAGACCGTCTTTGCCCAGTTATTCTGAAGCAGAATACCCGAAACCGCCACACTGGAGCTGACAATGATCGTCGTAAATGCCGCCGCCACGGTGCCGCGTTTCCAGTAAAGACCGAATACGATCACCGGCCCAGCTCCCGCCATCCAGATCGCACCGGTAATGGCAAAGAACATCAGAATGAAGTCCACCTGGGCAAAGAAAAGCGAGAAGAAAAAGGCAAATGCTCCCACAAACGCCGCCGCACAACGCAGCAACGTCAACTGCTGTTTCGGAGTAAGCGGCTTCTTGAGGAAAGGTACTACCAGATCCTGCACAATAATACTGCCCCAGGAGTGAATATAAGTCGTGTCCGTGGAGACCATAAGAAAGATCATCAAAGCACAGAAAATACCGGTTATACCGATCGGCAGCATCTCACGCATGGCGATCGGCACGAGCATCTGACCGAAAATCGCATTGAATGTCGGAACATTGCCGGAATATTCCGTATTTGCCAAACCTTGTTTAGTGGCATCCAGATACGGTTTTTCCTGGGCAAGTTCAGTTGCCTGCATGATCTTCACACATTCACGGCAATTATCTGCCGCAATTCCTGATTCAGTGCAGCTTTTGCAAAGTTTCCGGGGAACAACTACCACCTCGTAAGGCTTTTCAGCCTGAGCGGCACGCTCTTTGAGAATGGCAACGACTTCCGGATCGGAAACTGTTTTCATGCTCTTTTCTTCCGGAATTGCCTCGTAATTGGCAAACAGTTTGGCCCGGGTCTCATTATCAATGCCCGGCACTACATCATCCAGAGTCTTCCGGGCAAGCGAAGTACGCACCATCTTGGCTTTACCGGCATAGTCCGGGTGATTCAGATAAGTTATCGCCGCCACCCCCATAAGCAGGAACATCAAAAAGGAGAATCCGCTCCGCCAGGTGCCGAGCAAGCCGCCCATTTTCTGCTCATGCGGAGTGCGGGCCGCCGCATTGTAACCGGCTGTCCCCTGCCAGGACATGCGGTTGATCACCGAACTGACGATACCGCCAATAACATAAACCAGATTGAAGTCACGCAGTTTGGCAATATTATAGGGGTTGACAAAACTCTCATCCGGTGCCCGGTTGAGCAGCACCGGAACCATCTCATTGTCCCAGGAAAATTCCCAGAGAATGAAGCCCACAACCACCACGTACATCGGGTAACTCAACAATCCCTGAATACAGTCCGTCACCATGATCGTGATCTGACCGCCAAGCATGATGATCATCAAAGCAATCAAAAGGAAAAATGCCATCACCAGACCGAAAGTCGGAAATACCCAGCCGCAAATATCAAGTTTGGTCGGCAGATCCAGAAAGTAGATCATAAAGCGGGCACCGACCGCCGGAAACAACGCATAGTTGATGATTCCGGAAACCGACTGCAGCACCGCCGCCAGAATCCGGAATGCCCGGTTGTAACGCATCTCCAGAAACTGCCCCATCGTCAGAGCTTTGGTCTCACGGAAACGGTAAACACAGTAACCCGTAAGAGCAAAAATCAATGTCAAAGGCACTGAAATTTTACTCCAGAAAGAGATGGCAAAACCACTTTTGTAATACATCTCCACCATTGCCACCACGCTGATAAGCCCCATTCCGGCTTCAGCTCCGGCGACCGATACAACGTAACGTCCGGCACATCTGCCGGCTGCCAGAAAGTCAGAAACTCCTCTGACGTATTTCTGACCTTTCAGTGCGACCCAGACGACTATCAGCAGTGGGATCACCACCAATATCCAATCCAACCAAAACATTCTCTGTCATCTCCTTTCTGTAATGTACATTTATTGTTTTTACTGAATAAAAGAAAAAATATATTCCACCCTGTCTGAATGACAACTTTACAGAATAATTTAACTTCTCTGACAAATATATACAATAAATCGGATATTTGCAAGTAAAAATCAGCAAAAAAGACGGTACAAATGCACATTTCGCACTTTTCAGCCGAAAGAAATGCCGGTAATTCCCAAGACGATCAACGTCAGACCGGTCAATTCAAGCCGGGAGAATTTCTCTTTCAGAACCGTCATGCTGTAAGCGGCAAAAGCAACAATACACACTCCTATCGCCACCGGATACCCGGAACCGCCGCAGCCGTATTTTGCCAGAACATCCAATCCGCGGTAAAAACATAAAAAACTGGAAATACAGGAGATTAAAATACCCCACCAGCTCATCACCAATGTCCAGAAATTAAAAAATTTATGCTCGCGGATCGCACCTGCCATGCTTGTCGCGGCAAAAATGACCGCCGTCCCCAGCTGAACCGAAAATGACCGGAAAAACACTCCGAGTCCAGCTGCTTCCGGCAGAAATGAGGGCAGTGTATTGAGGCACTGGGTCAACATCGCCACCAGCATTGCCGCCAAAGCGATCCACAGCCATGATTTATTTCTTCCGTCCGGCTTTCCGGTATCATTCCCCTTGCCCATGCCGGAAAAAATCACCCCGGCAATGATCGCAATCAAACCGCAATAACGAATCAGCGACGCCCTTTCGCCAAAAAACAGTATTCCCATGATGAATGTACCGCACAAACTGGACTGCATGATACTCCATATCAATCCATTAGGCCCGATTTTCATCGCTTTTTCAGTAAGGACAAAAGTGAAATAATTCCCGATCCCGGCAGCAACGCCGATCAGCAGAACCAGCCACAAAGTCAGCTGCGAATTTATCTGCGGCGGCAGAATAAAAAATGATACCACGCAAATAAGCATCATCTGCAAGGCAATGAAAAACTGTACTGTTTTGTAACTTGTACTGCGTCTGGAACAAGCACTCACGACCACTCCGACTCCGCCCCAGCTGATGCCGGTAATGATCATCATTATAAAACCCCACAACATATAAAATACACTCCTTATTATTTATTGCGGCTGTCAAAAGATGAAGCCGGGAAATTGCTGCTGTTATAAAGAACATTCAAGGGGAAATTTCTCCAGGCATACCGCACAAAGCAGGGTCTCTCCACAGTTTCGGCGGAAAGATAAAGCCCCCCGTTACGGATCTCTGCCTTATCGGCCGGGTGGAAAACCCCGTCGTTTCCTGCGATTTCAAAGGCTTTTTCCGGGTGTTCCCCCCGCAAAGTCAATCCGTCGGCATAAGTAAATTTCACCGCCATCATATTTCCCTGCCGGAAACAGGAGTCAAAAAGCGGGCCGCCGGGAACTTGGGAGTACTGCAAATAGATATGGTGCAAAGCTCCGGCGGCAAGCCGGGATCCGACCTCTTTCTTGTTTTGCGGGTGAATATCGCCAGCTTCGCCGATGTCGATCGCAGAAACCATATAGACTTGGGGAAGATCCCGGCAGACCAGGCGTTGAGCTTCCCGCAGATCGGCCCATGGCTGTTGATGGTTGATATGATTGAATCCGGCAAGCTGAACCAGAATAAAGGGGAGCTGCTGCTGTGCCCAGCGGAAACGCCAATCCCGGACCATGGCGGCAAATTTTTTCCGGTAAAGTTGAGCTTCGTCAACCGAAGACGCGTTGCTTTCCCCCTGATACCAGATCACACCTTTGATGGCAAAAGGGATCAGCGGGTTGATCATTTTGTTGAAAATATTGCCCGGAGCATTGACATATTTGGGGTGAAGCGGGTAATAAGGCGGCAAAGAGGGGATTATTCCCAGATCCAGTTCGGCTTTAGCTTTCCATGTTCCGGCAAGGGGGAGCAAAAAGCTGTTATCAGCGGCAAGCAGCCGGTGCTGGTCGGCGGATCCGAAAAATCCGCCGTTGCTGGAAAAGGAGTAAGCCCGGATGGCGATCAGATTTTTGCCGGGTTTGACTAATTCCGGAGCGATCCGGTAACGCCGGAAAGTATTCCAGGTGGAAATATCCAGACCGGAACCGGTTCTGCCGATTTCCACGCCGTTGAAGTAGGTTACATCCTGCTTATCAATGCCGGGGATTTCCAGAAACAGCTCTTTCCCGGCGGCAGAGGCGGGTATTTCGACCTCTTTGCGGAACCATACCGCCCCATTGCCGCAGATTTCCTGCGTCAGCCAACTGCCGGGGATCTCCATTTTTTTCCACATGGAATCATTGTATTCCGGTTTGGCCCAACCGCAGTGGATCCCCTCATTGCCCTTATCGGGAACAGCATATTTGAGACTGGCGTTGTTCGGGGGAAGGACTTTATCTTCCCAGACCGATCTTTTCTGCAGATTCTCTTCATATTCGGCTACGGCATCGGCCATAGTTCCTTCGGCAGTCAAACCATCTCTGCTGGTCCATGATTCAATGAGGGTCCCGCCGTAAGCGGAAACGATGATCCCCACCGGCACGTTCAAATTTTTACGCAGCTGCAAAGCAAACCATGCTGCCGCCGCCGAAGCATTGGCAGCATCGGGGAACTTCATCGGCTGCCAGGTACCGGAACTCTGTTTTTCCGGCACGGCGCCGAAGGATTCGGTGATTTTGATGAAGCGGAATTTGTCAAGATTTTCTGTTTCAGCGGCAAACTCTTTCAGTTGCCGGGCGGAAAGTTGAGTGGAATATTCTCCATTTTTGACCGGTCGCCAGTCTGCACCTAAAAAATATTGCATATTGGATTGTCCGGAAGCAAGCCACACTTCACCGACCAACACATCTTTAAGCACGATTTTTTCGCCGCAGCCGCAGTCTTTGATCACCATTTCGAATGGACCGCCAGCGGGGAGTTCCGGCAGTTTGACCATGAATTCTCCGGTGGTTGATGCCCGGGTGCAGGCACTTTTTCCGGCGATGGAAACTTCGATCAGAGCTTCCGGAGCGGCACTGCCCCACACCGGAACCGGAGCATTCTGCTGTAATACCATGCCGTCTTGAAAGAGAAAATTCAACTTTATCATCATTGCTGCTCCCAGAAAACATTTCCGGAAAAGCATTTTCCCCCGGAAAAAAGTCCTGATTTTTTTCATTGCCAATATCCTGGATTTTGTGAAACAGCTGTATCAACTTGCATAATAGCAAGCCCGCTGTTTCGTGCTATAATATACCTTGATCAAGACTGCTTTTCAACCGGTTTTTACTTGGTCAATTCATGATTTTGGTCACTGTCGTAATAATTTCCGGAGTTCCAAACCGGTTCTTTGCCCCGTTCCTGCTGTTCCAGAAATCCGAAAGCCGGGCCGGGGAGCAGGGAGTGACCGCCTTCAAAGAGGGTAAGCCGCACTTTGCCGGAAACTCTCCGGAAAAGCACTTTGCATGGACCGAAAGCCGGATCATCTTCACCTTTGTATTTCAGGTGTTCCGGAACTGCTTCATTCTTATCCATATACGCCATGTCTTCGTCGGATATCCGGTATTCCGGAGCTGCAAGGGCGTTGAATGCTCTTACTGCATGAGATACCGGTACTCCGGGGTGGCCATCGTGGATCCCGGTGGCGATCTCCACTATCCCTTTGCCTCTGGCCCCGGGCAAATGGGTGATGGGGGAGCGGTGAGCCGCCTGCCGGGCAGCTTCCGGCACGACTGCCGGATCACCGCCGCAGGCACACATTATGTTGTAATCGTAACTTTTATCTTCGGGATTGGGTTTCATTTTGCTGATCTCCTCACACCAGCGGGCGATATCAGTTATCGGACACCACGCCGAAACCGCCGTCCAGATCTCCGGACGGCGCCCTGCCATAAGCAATGCCGCATGACCGCCGCCGGAACCGCCGACCAGATAGATGCGTGATTCATCGACCGGATAATTTTTCCGGACAAATTCCACTGCACACTCCAGATCGGAAACCACCAAATCAGATCCGCAGGCTTCCGGAGTTTTGTTCGGTCCCCGGAAAAGCGGATAGATGAAGTGCCAGTTGCGTTCTTTGCACCGGGTAACGAAGTGATCGTACGGCGGCTCAATGCCGTAACTCCAGGTGTGCAGGCACACTGCCAGAGGACGCGGTTCACTGCCTTCAGCCGGACGGAAAAGTACCGGCTGCATAGAATTATCTTCTCTGGAAAGATAAGATATCGTTTGTAATTTTTCCATTTTTATTTTTCAACTCCTTCAATAAATACCGCACGCCATGGTGCAATAGACGGAATTTCCAAAATTATTTCTTCATCACTTTGAGCGATCACTTTCAAATCGACCGGCTCTGCCATCTGCCGCTGCAAACGGTACTGCTTATAAGCCGGATTGCGTAAAGAAATTTTCAATTCCGGAGTATCTCCGGCAGCGGCATTGAGCAGAAATACTCCGGCAGCTTTACCATCGGAAGTGACCCTTGCAAAAGGACACACCGCATAGCCGGAAGTGAGCAATCTGACTGCCATTTTTCCCGGCACCACCTCGTCCAGAGCATCCAAAATACACTCTCTGCGGTAACCGGTCCAGCCGTGCCAGATATTCAAAAACTGCACCAGCACGATTTTGCCGCCGAATTCAGTGGTAATTATTGCCGATGCTCCGATATCTGCGTCAGTTTCTCCGACGATCCGGCTGGTAAATTTCACATTTTCACTCTCTTTGCGGATCGCTTTGAAAACCGTTTCTGCGGTTTTTCCGTCGGCAAAAAGTTCAACCGCACAATCCGTTATTATATGCTCATGCAATTCCGGATCGGTCAAACGGACTTTTCTCACGAAATCCAGTTCCGGGAACTTCTGACTGATGACTTCAAAGGCTTTGACATCCATAAGTACCGGCTTGGCGAAGCAGACAGCGAGGTCTTCCCTGCCAAGAGATCTTGCCGATCTTTCACTTAAAGCGAAAAGTTCCGGAGCTGCTCCGGGCAGAGACATGGGCAGCCCGTTTTCCATCAATCTTTCTTCGGTCTCATCGGTTTCGCCTTTCCAATTGGGCAGAGCGAGTGACTCGACTCCCTGATAGAGGGCACACCCGGCGAGATCAGTTTTCAGCGTGGTTTTCTGTACCGCCTGGATGAATGGGCGGTGCAGAGCCGCAGTACGCATGAAAAAGTCATAATTTTCCTCCGACTCCATATTCGTTGGCCCGTGCCAGTAAATGGAGGTGAATTTTGCTCCGGCGGCGATGACCATAGCGGCTTCGGTCATGAGTGTACCGGGATTTTTCTGCACGGAGATATGGGGGTAATTCTCTCCCTCATTGCATACACCGCCACGGAAGCCGTTGGCTTTGAATCGGGCAGCTTCCCTGCCGACATCAAAGGCTTTACGGATCATATCCCGGGGGAAAAGGTCGTGATAAAAACCACCGCCGGAACGGATACCGATGATCTCATTATTCTTTCCTGCCAGTCCCCGGGAGTAATGCGAACCGTCTTCCGAATCATATTTGTTGGTGGAACGGGTCCTCTGCAGAGCCAGCAGACACTCCGGATGCTCCTCATCGACAGCTTTACGGAAAGCGGCACAACATGCTTCGATCATTCTGCCGTTGAAGTCAACCCATTTTTTACGGAGTTCCAGATTATTACCGGGATTTTCCAGAGCGGCGACCAGTGCTTCTCTGGTCCAGCTGCCGGAGACAGCGATATTGAAAAGTTTGAGACAACGGGGACAGAAGCAAATCATTCTTTCCCTTGCCCCCAGCCGCATATCATCGTCGGGCCATAAGGAATCCAGCTTCAATATCCGCAGATATACCGCCGCTGAATCATGCATATACTGCTGAACTTCCGGAGAAGACGGACAGAGATAACCATAGACCCGGTTGCCGTCTTTATCCACGCTCCAGGACTCCTCCTTAAATGGGTACCCGGCAGGCGGAGCAGCTTTGACCGAGTGTCCGAGGACAGGGACTTGCAATCCGACTTTGATATTGCGTTCCCGGCAGCTTTGCACCAGCGGCAGCAGGGAAAGAGCGTGTTTTTCAACAGCTTCCATATCCTTGTAACAATACCAGGTGATGGATGCCAGCCAGATTTCGTCAAACGTTCCCGGATACCGGTCAATATCTTTAAGCACGCCATTCAGACAATGCTCAATATTTCCGGACATCAGACGCAGCATCATCAGCGGAAGTTTGTTTGAATCATTCATTTGAGGAATTCCTTTTTCATTTTGCGGCAGATTTTTGCCGATCATCACGTTTCCGATAATAATTTTTCTCTCATTGGTAAGGTCTCTGACCACCAGTTCATACGGACCGCCGGCAGACATTCCGGGCAATCCGGCGACAAATTCTCCGGAAGCATCGGCTTTGGTAAAAGCCGTTTTCCCGGCGACAGAGACCTCGATTTGAGCTTCCGGAGCGGTACTGCCCCATACGGGGATCCCGGTATCCGGCGGCAGGATCATGCCATCCTGAAAGAGAAAATTCAAACGCAACATTACTGCTGCTCCGTAAAAACAGTTTCGGAAAATTGATTTTAACGGCGTCATTACTCCGGTGATCCTTACATTTCCTGCTTGAAATATTCCAGAATATCCGCATCGATTTCCGGGATCGTCCGGCAGTTGAGATCGGTACGCATCGCCTCGTGGGCACAAATACCGACCAGTACCGCCCGCATGGCATCGACCGGACTGGTAAGAGGTTTCTGATTGCCCCGGATATATTCCCGGAAATTCTCCATGATCAAAGGATCTGCTCCGCCGTGAGTACCCTCCAGACCACGCACGGTGAAAACCTGATCGGGCAGCAGGGTATTGCCCTGACGTTTGTTCCAGTAAAGGATCTGGGCATCTCTGCCTACGCCGTGGTTTTCGATCCTGCCTCTGGTACCGATGAAGCAGAAGTTGCGGTCACTGTCCGGCGTGTAATGACAGTGCATGTAGGAGACCTGTTTGCCGTTGGCAAGCTGCATAAGGATCATATTATGATCTTCGATATCGATATTGGTGGCAAAATCGTCGATCTTTTCGGGGGGATAACGCAATTTCATCCAGTTGCTCCGGACATCATAAGGTTCTTTATCCTCTGCCGGACGTCGGCCGCATTTGTCATAGACCGAGAGCATACCCATACCGACGACTTTGGTGGTGTATGAACCCATGAGCCAATGCAGGATATCGATATCGTGTGCCCCTTTCTGCAGAAGCAGACCGGTGGAGTATTTCTGCTCCGAGTGCCAGTCGTGGAAGTAAGCGTCACCGCCGTAATTGATAAAGTGGCGTTCCCAGGCACACTGTACTTCGCCGATCATCCCCTCATCGATCATGCGTTTCATCTCCTGGATGACCGGCATGAAACGCATATTGTGTCCGAGATAGAGTTTGCGTTTATTACGCATTGCCGCCCGGAGGATGTTGTTGCATCCCTCGATGGTAATGGCGAGGGGTTTTTCCAGATAAACATGTTTGCCGGCATTCAAAGCGGCGACTGCCATCTCTTCATGAAGGAAGTCAGGAGTGATGATAAAAACGGCATCGACCTCCGGCATTGCCAGAACTTCCCGGTAATCGTGAACACACTTTACGCCGGGAATTTTTTCCCGGAATCTTTCCAGAGCTTTTTCCGACGGATCTGCTCCGGCGACAATTTCAAATCCTTTTTCCGGCAGATGATTTCCCTCATAGAAAACTTCACCGCGTCCGCCGACTCCGATCATAGCAAATTTGATCGTTTCCATTTTGTTTTGCACCTCTTATTGCAATTTTTATACAAACGGTCCATAAACATCGAATGGAACCGTTTTTTTCAGTAAGTTTATTTCCGGATTACCGCTTTATTTCCCGATTTTTTCGATTTTGTCTTCCGGCAGATCGGTCTTGAGGATCCCCACACTGTGATAACGCAGGAATGCCACGTTTTTATTTTCAAAGATATTATCTTTTATCCGGATATTATTGTGGACGGCGGTACCGTCAGGTTCGGGGACATTCGGATTTATTTCGATTGCCGGGACGGTGAAACAGCGGAAAATATTACCGGTGATCTCCACGTCCCTCACGCCGCCGGACTCATACCAGCAGTTGGCATCTCCGGAAATAAAAATCGTCGGACGGGCAGCGGTCTGACGGAATTCATTATTGTAAATCCGGCACTTGCCCGCCGAGGAGAGCAGAAGTCCCCGGGTGGGATAGCACTCAAAAATGCAATCATGCACAGAAACATCCGGATTGGCACTTAAATTCTCAATGACAAAAGCATCCGGATCATCTGTTTCCGGGAAAGCTCTGTCCAGTGTCAGACGCACGACACTCTCATCAACTAATTGAGCATCCTCCACGAAATAAGATTCTCCCCGGCTGAAATTACTCCTTTTTACCGGACAAATCTCATCACCCTTTTGAAACGGCAGAAATCCCCACGTTTCACCGTGGCAGAACCGCAAAGTGATCTCTTTGCCATTGATCTTATTCAAGCCGAGATAGGTTCCGTGGATATTGATCGGATCATCCTGTGCCCCGGAGAAAAAGGCATCGCAGATCTCCACTTTGCCGTAACAGCCGGAAATCTGAATACAATCTGCCAATGAGGCACACACCCTTTTGCAGTCCGGCAATGGTGCATGACGGTGGTTGCGGATGCTCAAATCCCTTGTCATCTGGGCAATGATACCCACGCCGGGGGTGAATCCCAGACGCAGGCTCTCTATATTTATTTTGCTGCAGTTGGTGATCATTATGCCGTTTTCCCGGCGGGACGGATCACGGAACTGCCAGGTTTCCCCCGGTTTCACCGGTGGAGTTTTTTCATATCTGAAAAGCACATGACCATCGGACAGAGTTTCAAAATCCACTGCTTCACGCACCGGATTGAAAAGAGTCCGCAGATTGGAAGTATTCTCCGGAGCAGAGACCTGCACCACCTGATGCGAGGTGAAACTTTCCACCAGATCATCGGCATTTATCCAGCAGAAGCGGCCATTCTCATCCGCAGTGTAACGGGAGGATGGATCAATGGAAAATTCGGCAAAATTTTCACCGCATTTGGCCACTCTCATCTCCGACACTCTGGGGTGGATGAAGTTGATTGAAAAGTTTTCCAGCCGGACATTGTGACAATTTCTCAATGCAATGGCACTCATGTCACCGTCAAAAATCAATTCAGCTCCGTTGCCGTCAATAACAAGATCATCCATGTTTTCCATCAGCAGACCGATGTGCTTGATAAGTGAATCGGTCTTTACCACGGTATTGGACATGGGAAAATAAACTGCGGCGGAATTGCTCTTTTTGAAAATATATTTTCCAAAGGTCAACCGCAAAACTTTCTCCCCGGCTATTCCGGCAAGCTCCTGCAATGCCCCGGCAAATTCGGGGGCACAATCCTCTGACGGAAAGAGCTGAATGATCTTTTTTTCTCTGCTCATGATTGAAAAAAACTCCTTTATTGCAGCTTATTTGATGCTGTGAATCACTTCAAAAGATTTGAGTTTGCCCTTGAAATAATGCACGTTTCCATTCTTGGACACGGTGCCGTCGCCGCCGAAACCGCCGACAGCGAACCAGCGGGGAATACCCGTACACTCAAAAGATTCAGTTTTACCGTTGAGCGTAACATAGATGCGATTGAGATCATATTTGAATTCGATCGTATTCCATTTACCCTCGACCGGGTCAAGATTGGTGTAGAAAGTTTGGGTATTATCTCTCTGCTGTCCGGTGGCTTGACGGCGGTAGAAATCGACCACCAGCCGGTAATCTTCGGTACGCAGACGGAATCCGGCAATGGCATGTTCGGCGTGGACGAAATAGACCTGATCCTCATCGACATTTTCGGGCATGAATTCAAATTTGACGGTACTGCCGGTACGCTGCGGGAAAAGTGACGGCGGAAATCCGATAAATTCGCCTTTGCCGGTGAATTTCAAACAGTAAGTGCCGTCGGCAAGTTTCTCATACTGCGGCACGGCTTTTCTGCCGTCTCCGGCTTTTCCGGCACGGCGGAAGGAGTAAGGCACGCTGTAAACCGAGCAGTGATAACCCTCATAACCGGTGGGAACCAGATCGTAGCCGCCCAGATTGGCATAATATTCACGTCCGGCATCGGTGGTCAGGATATTTCCGGCGAGATCCGGATTGAAACGGTATTTGATGTGCGGCACGATACCGGAATCGACTTTGAGTGTGCTGCCGTTTGTAAGGTTGCTGAAAACAGCGATGACCGCTTCTTTGCCTGTTTTGGGAGCGGCGATAACTTTGGGGGCACTCCAATAGACTTTGCCGGTGCGGGAAACGGCACGCACGGCGAAAACTCCGGTGGGAAATCCGGTGTGGAGAGTCGTGGAGAATTTGGCATTTTTATCCATTACCGGCAGCGGCAGACGGTCGAGATGCTGGGGGATCTCCAGAGCGACCTGCAAGCCGTTTTCAAAGATCTTGTTGCAGACACCGGCGGTGTTGAGATCTTTCAGCGGCAAACTCCACTGGAAGCTCTGTCCTTTGAATTGACCGGAAGTATAGGTGATATCGATTTTGAATACCGCCTTGTCAAATTCGGACTTTTTCAGTGCGATCATACGGGCATTACGCCAGGAGGAGGCACTGTTGTTTTTAAGTTCCGGATTTTCAGCGATACTGAAAGATTCCTGTTTGACACTGACATTGGCAAGGTAGGTATATTTCGGATCTTTCGGAGCGGCGAAACGGAGTGCGGACGGGGCATTTTCCAGCTTGATAACGGCATCGAATTTGCCGCTGGGGATGAATTCAAGCTGATAAAAGGTCAAAATGAGGTTCATCCATTCCGGGTCATTCTGTTTGAATTCATTGTGCGGGTCATAGCTGTAACGGTTGTCTCTGCCGTCCTGAATGATCTCAACCGAACTCAAAGAATCGGGGAACTGCAGATCGGCGGCAGCCGGGATCTCGACACGTTCCGGCAAAGCACCTTTGGGATTGACGGCATCTCCGATGTGAACATCGGCAGAGACCGGGAAAAGCACATTGCGCAGCGGCGTGGAGTACCAGGTCTGGTCGTTGGCGACAGTGGAACGCACGACGGTAAAGGGCAAACCCTCCTGAATGACCTGTTTTTTGCCTTTGTAATCAATGGTCAGCCGGGTGATGAGGGCATTGGAATTGATATAATCTTTGGCAGGGATAATGAGGGTGTTTTCTTTAAGTTCTGCGACATTGTACTGCAAATTTCTGCTCAACAGCACTTTGCCGTTTTCGTCGATAACTTCGGCGAGAATGGTGTAATTTTCCGCCTTTTCGCTGTCCGGCACATGGAGGATCTCCAATTCATAATCCAGACCGCCTGCGACCTGTTTGCGGTGGGAGAGGATCACATTGGGCAGAGAAAGGTCATCGCCCTCATTGGGGGTGAGTTTGATTTTGTTGTTGGTATCGTTCCAGAACTTCAATATCCGCTGGTAAGCCATGGGCTTATTGACGGTGGGCTGGAAGTGGGAGTCTTCGTTGTACTCATCCCATTCAAAAGCTTTGAGGATATCCAGATTGAATTTATTGGCGATCTCAAGGTAACTGCGTAAAGTTTTGGTACCGTCGGCGGAGAGACGCTGACGGCCGCGGTAGTTGTTGTAACCGGTCAAAATATCCAGACCGCAAAGTTTTTTACCGTTGTACTGCTCCTGGGCACAGACGGCGGCAAAAAGGGGCATGATGATCTCGTGATAATATCTGGCACAGAGTCTGCCGTCATGTTCGGTAAGGTAGTTGGAATACTCAACTCCGGCACAGAAAGTAAGAATTTCAGTGAGGTAGTCAAACCAGAAAAGCAAACTGGTTGCCGGAACTCCCTGTCCGGAGATGTAGGGGTTGAAAGGATCGGCGACACCGCTGACATTCACCGTACCGCAGCTGTAAATGAATGCGGCAGGCTGACCGGTCATTTCTTCAAGCTGTCTGATGAATTCTTTGGTTTTGGGGATATCGACCCAGCTCCAGCAGAGATAAAGGATCTTGCCGTCCAGTTTCATGGTATGAGGGCTGCTGCCGATAACTTTCATATTAGCCGGATTAAGTTTGCCGTTATAACCGGCGGGGGTGACGGTGGGGATGATTTTCAGATTGGGACTGAATTGAGGGACACTTTCATAATACCGCATGGCATGTTCGCCGTAGGAGTAAAAGTTGAAAGTGTTGATCCCGTAGAGGTTAAAAATCTCATAAGTTTTACGGTGGCTCGCTTTTTGGAATTGGCTCGGGCCGCCCTCCCAGAGATCACGGGAACAGAAAAGCTGACGGTCAGTGTAGTTGAAATCGGTGAACCACATTCTTCCGGCGGAAGAGAGAGACTCAAAAGAGATGATGGGAGCCGGAACAGCCGGCTTCTTCTTTGCCGCAAGCTTGCGGATCTCGACCATCAATTCTTCGCCGAGTTTATAATCTTCCGGGGAAAGTTTAACGACTTTTGCCGCCTTTTCCCGGATTTCGGCGAAATGCACTTCTGCTGCATTGCCGGCCGGGATCAACCGGGAAAAAAGAGACAAAAATACCACAGTATGGAAAATATATCTTTTCATTTGTTTTCCTTTTCAGGGGTTCTGGAATTATTTTACAGATGCGATCCGGGGAGGATTTCCCGGCAGGAGGCAGGATCAAATTCTCCTGCCGGGTACAATTGATTTTAAATCACCGGCCTCTTATTCGGCAGCCGGGGGAATAACGGTAACTTTGGGGTCGATCATCTCAAATTTGGCATCTTTGCCGCCTCTCCAGTTGGCAAGTACGATGAAACGGACATATCTTGCCTGGGGCCAAATGCCTTTTTTGTTGGTATTGCGTTTGGGGTTGGTTGCTCCGGGGGCGGTGGATATGAATACATAGTACATGTAACCGCCGGACTGATGACAACGCACCGCAGTATCTTTGGCAAGATCAGCCGGAAGAACCTTTTTAAAAGTGACTTTCCATGCGTCACCGGCTTTTTCGATTTTGTCGATCGCAGGCAGGATATTGTAGTTGGGCAGGTCGCTCAAATCCTCTTTGGCTCCCCAGACGGGAGAATGATTGTTTCTCCATTTGGACGCATCGGCGACCATGATGAAAGTATCGCCTTTTTTGGCATCGGCAGTCAAAACAGTTTCAGTACCGGCAACATTGCGGATATTGACCTCTTTGAATTCCCGGCGGTTGGCATCGTAAGTACGGAAACCGAGATAGACGGTATCTTTGGGAGTCCCCTCTACCGCCCGGTAAGTACCGGTGATCTGCAATTCGCCGCCTTCGGGGACTTTGATCAATTTTTTACCGGTGAGCCACTTCATGCCGCCGGAAACGATCAGAGAATTATCTTTGACTTCCAGCATAGCCGGGTTCTGCCATGCCTCGGGGGTGGCGAAAGAATATTCCTCCGCCGCCATAACACTGCCGCAGCAGATCAAGCCTGCCGCCATCATCATAAATTTGTTGATTTTCATAATTTTTCTCCTTTATGTTAAAATTGATCTATTATTCTTGCCGACCTCTGACATACCATCTTTCCGGATCACTGGTATAAGTACCGATATTAGCAAACTGTTTTGACGGAACTGATCCGACATAATATGATTCAGCGTGACCATCGTAATGGATCGCATTACCACTCAGATTATGGCGTCCGGACGGATACGCCAGAGCACTGTTGTTATCGCCCCAGTCATTGCCTGGAATTATAGTATAATAGCCGGAAAGATTGTCCTTGCCGCCTTGGCGAGTCTCAATCGCCATATAAAGACCGGAAGGATTTTTTACTTCAACCACCTTGGTTCGTCGCGGGTCGGATCCTGAATATAAATATCCGACCATTCCATTTTTGTAATACGGTATCCCGTAAGAACAATTTCCGCCGACTTGATTAGTCCCGGAAGGATTGATAGTATTCGATACCTGCGGATGAGACGGACAAACGAAAAGGTACGGGGAATCCGTGCCGCCGTAATAAATCAGCATAGCCATCCACTTAAGAGCACCGCTGTGATCAGGTGTCCTATTACTGTCATATGCCGGCCCCCATTGATCATAACTGCTTAAATAATTCTGAAATCCCATGCCGATCTGTTTCAGGTTGTTGATACAGCTTGCAGCACGTCCCCTTTCCCGGGCGGAATTAAGAGCAGGAAGCAATATCGCCGCTAAAATGGCAATTATCGCTATGACTACGAGAAGTTCTATAAGAGTAAAGCACACGTGCTTTACTCCGGCATGCCGGAGTCGGGAAGGCTCAGTTGCAATACGTTTTACTTCTTTCATTTTCTTTTTCTCCTTTTGTTTGAGGGGTGGAATACTATATCAAAATACCGGAAAACAACCTTTTTTATTTTGCTTTTTTATTTTTCAGCAGTTCCTTCACGGTGTACCACGCCATTTTCGGCTGGCGGTACTCGCTGAGAATACCCTTGTTGTTGAATCCTCTGGCACGTCCGAAAATATGGGGTCCGGAAACATAACTGCGGGTATCGGCAAAGTGCCAGATGCTTATACCGGCACAATCATCATTGTCCAGAGCGTATTCGACACACTCTTTGAGCAATTCCGCCTGATATTCCTCCGACCAGTAGGTTTTCAGGGGATCACGGAATCCGAGCAATGCTTCCGCACCGATTTCGGTGATCAGGAAAGGTTTGTCTTTCGGCATCGCTTCAGAAAGCTCTTTCAGCCGGGGCTTGACGTTGTCATTGGTACTGGTACAGCCGTGTTTGGAGTCGTACCAGCCCGGATAGGGATTCATCGCCACAATGTCCACAATGTCCGTACAGACGCACTTCTCGTAGCGGTTGCTGGCAAAAGTTATCGGAGTGTGCGGATCAATGGAACGGATCTTGTCATAAACCGCCTTGATGATCACTCTGGTCTCCTCTTTCTCACTTTCATTCTCATTGAGATAACCTTTGATGATGATACAGGGGTGATTGAAACTGGAAACGGTCAGTTTGCCCGCCTGATCCAGCTGGGCTGCCTGAAATTCAGGAGAGTGCAGTTTGGGAGCTTTGAAGTCCCAGCCCAAAGTCTCCTCCCAGACGTAGATACCCATCTTGTCGCAGAGATCAAGCATGGTTTTCCGCTGGGCATAGTGACTGCCCCGGATATAGTTGAATCCGCCGTTTTTCAGCATCCGCAAATCTGCGGCGATCAGCTGCGGCGGCATAGCGGCACCGATTTCCGGATGGCTCTCATGACGGTTGAATCCGACCAGTTTGATCTTTTCGCCGTTGATAAGGATATTTCTGCCATCCAGTTTGATCTGACGGATACCGAATGTTTCAGTTACTTCATCCGTTGCCGTTTTGATCGTAAGCGTATGCAGATTGGGGGTCTTTTCGCTCCACAGTTTGAATTCAGGCAGCGTGACTTCAACATCCATTGCACCGTCGGCGAATTCCGCACAGGTGCTGTAACCGGTATCAAAGATCAATTCAGCTTTGCCGCTGAAGTTATTCGCCGCACTCGCCCGCACCCGGAGCTTGCCGGTAAGGTAATCTTCCGTAGAGATCATCACACTGTGAATGTAATCTGCCGGGATCCGGGTCAAAGTGACATCACCGTAAATACCGCCGTAACCGTGGAAGTCAAAATAGGGTTCAAAAACTTCATTGTATTTGTTGCAAAGCACAATGGCGATTTCGTGGCAGCCCTCTTTGCCGGCATCGAAAATGATGTGTTCAGGCAGGTAAGCATATTTCAAAACTCCGACGCTCTTGCCATCGCAGAAAACTTCGCCGTCAAGTCCGGCTCCGTCAATAAAAAGATCGACCAGTCCGCCGGTGAATACCTGACGTTTGTACACGGCATAACCGCGTTTACCGCAGTAAGGCTCCATCAGGTCATAACAGCCCGGCACACACAACACCTCTGTGGTGGCGAAAGGATAACCGGGTTTATCATCGCCGAAGTAAGAAAAATCCCAGATCCCGTTAAGGTTTTCGGTCAGTCTCATCTTTACTCTTCCTTTAGAATTTACAGTTTTTCAACATTAAAAATGCAAAATTTTTGTCTTTTTAATATTATACACATAAAACCCCGATTTCGCAAGAGTAAAATTGTAACATTTTATAGCAATTTTGTCACACCCCCTCTGTCAGAGAAATAGTTATTGTCTCATTTTTTGTAAAAAATCTTTCCTGCTGTGGTGCATTGCGGGCAATCTCCTGGCAAATCTGCGGACGTTGTCGCCGTTTGACCGGTAAATGGCGTGGATATGCGACAGGGCGACACCACCTGCCGGGAGCGATGTCATGCAAATTTTTGCATGACGAATGAGCAGGAGGCAGCATAAACAGGAGCTGTGCAGACTGCAAACTATCCCCGGAATTGTCCGTAAGTGTCCGTACATGTCCGTAAAAGTCCGTTTGCGTCCGTACCGCAGTTTGTCGAGCGGAGCGAGCCACAAACTCCGCAGACTGCTATGCAGGGGGTATCTCCATAAAGGGCGACAGCCCGTCAGAACCGAACCATCCACAAACCTTTTTTGCCCGGAGTATGCGGAAAAATGGTGCCCCCAGTGCGATTCGAACGCACGACCTGCTCCTTAGGAGGGAGCCGCTCTATCCAACTGAGCTATGAGAGCACTTTATTGTTTATTGTTATTGTCTCATTTTTTGTGAAAAATCTTTCCTGCGGTGGTGCATTGCGGGCAATCTCTTGGCAAATCTGCGGACGTTTTCGCAGTCATGTACGTTTAGTACACTCCTGCTCATCCGCCTTGATTTGTCTGCAACCTTGCCACACACTGCATCCATCAGTCTCCGCATAAAGCTACGCCCTGACAAGCCGGTCGGATCGAACCTGTGTTTGCCGGGTTGACAAATCACAACTTATGTGACATGTTTTATACGTTAACAAAAATGTTTGTTTATAAGCTCCTGATTGGGTTTCACAAAATTTGAGACATTACCTGTTATTATTGATAAGCCGGGTACGCCGCCGGAGCGGAATTATTCCCGTTATTCTGCTGCTTTTTGTACGGTACAGCCGGGATGTGATGCAGTTGATAAGCATTCTCTGCCCGGTGGTCGATGACCCGGATACCGTTATCCTGCCGGCGTAATTCGTAATAGAAGTTCCATTTGCGCGCAGTCTGCCGATCCATATCCAATTCAACGAGATATCCGTCCCGGATGGAATATTTGCCGCCCCAGTCCCAGTAACCGTTTTCGGTACCGGTTTCATTTTCGGGATTACGTAACCGGAGGATGATCAAATCTCCGTAAACGGCGGCGAAATCGCTTCTGCCCGGCAAAGTTGTTTCATACTTGCCGTTATTCAGACGGATGACTTCGCAGCCGGTGAAAAAGGTAATGGCAAAGAGTGCTGCAAAAAACGCACAGAACTTCATATTGCAAAATCCTCTCAAATAACGATATTGACCAGACGTCCCTGGACGTAAATGACTTTTTTGGGTTCTTTGCCGTTCATAGCGGCTTTGACCTCATCATTGGCGAGGGCGATAGCTTTGGCGGTATCGGCATCGCATCCGACGGGCATCATCAGACGGGCTTTGGGTCTGCCGAGCACCTGCACGAGAATCTCGACTTCGCTGACTTCCAGAACTTTCTCATCGTATTCGGGGAACTTCTCATAGGCGATGGTATCGCTGTGTCCGAGATTTTCCCAGAGTTCTTCGGCGAGGTGGGGAGCGAAAGGAGCGAGAAGCAGGGTGAATTTTTCAGCGGCTTCTCTGGGGATCTTATCCAGTTTCGCCAATTCGTTGAGATAGACCATCATCGCACTGATAGCGGTATTGAAGCCGAAAGTTTCCAGATCGGCACCGACCTTTTTGATTGCGGCATGGATGGTACGCTGAAGTTCTTTTGAAGCCGGTTCATCCACGATTTCGGAAAGACCGATGACCCGGTAAGCTTTTTTGAGGAAGCGGTGAACTCCCTCCACACCGGCGGTATTCCAGGGTTTGACGGCTTCCAGAGGTCCCATGAACATCTCATAAAGACGCATACTGTCGGCACCGTATTTGGCGATAACGTCATCGGGGTTGACGACATTGCGGAGACTTTTGGACATTTTGGCAGGGAATTCGACGAGAGCTTCGCCGTCGCTTTTGCGAACCGGACCGTTGGCGGTGAATTCGACCTGATCGGTCGGCACGAGAGCACCGCGGGAATCTTTGTAGGAAGTCCCCAGGATCATACCCTGATTGACCAGTTTGGTGAAAGGTTCTTTGCAGTGGACATAGCCGAGGTCAAAGAGAACTTTGTGCCAGAAACGGGCATAGAGCAGATGAAGCACCGCGTGTTCGGCACCGCCGACGTAAAGATCGACCGGCAGCCAGTATTTTTCAAGTTTCTTATCCCATGCCGCTTCGGTATTTTTGGGGTCGATATAACGCAGATAGTACCAGCATGAACCGGCCCACTGGGGCATGGTATTGGTTTCCCGGCGGCCCTTGCGTCCGGTTTTGGGATCGGTATAATTGAGCCACTGTCCGGCTTTGGAGAGCGGCGGTTCACCGGTGCCGCTGGGTTTGAAGTCGGGCATTTCCGGCAGAGCGACTGGCAATTCGGACTCATCGACCAGCTCCACGGAACCATCTTCATAGTGGACGATGGGAAATGGTTCGCCCCAGTAACGCTGGCGGCTGAAAAGCCAATCCCGCAATTTGTATTTGACCGCTTCTTTACCCATGCCTCTTTCAGCGAGCCATTTGGTGGCGGCAGGTTTGGATTCTTTGACGGAAAGTCCGTTGACATCCAATCCCTCATTGTTGGCAGAATTGATCAACTTGCCCTCACCGGTCCAGCAGGCTTTGCCGTCAAGCACCGCCTGAATGTCGATATTTTCAGCTTTGGCAGCTTCCGGATCGGGGGAAATGATGCACTTGACCGGCAGATCGAAAACCCGGGCAAATTCAAAGTCCCGGGTGTCATGGGCGGGAACAGCCATGATCGCACCGGTTCCGTAGGAGATGAGAACATAATCGGAGATCCAGATGGGGATCTGCACGCCATTGACGGGGTTGGTGGCATAAGCACCGGTGAATGCACCGGTTTTCTCGGTGGATTCAGTACGGGCGAGATCGCTTTTCAAAGAAGCGGCTTTGCGGTAGGCATCGACAGCTTCACGGCAATCGTCAGTGGTAAGTTTGTCAACCAGCGGATGTTCCGGAGCAAGCACCATGTAAGTCGCACCGAACAGGGTGTCCGGACGGGTGGTATAGACGGTAACGCTCTCACCGCAGGTGGTCTGGAAAATGACTTCCGCACCGGTGGATTTACCGATCCAGTTACGCTGCATCTCTTTGATACCTTCGGGCCAGTCAAGATCATCGAGGTCATTGAGAAGTCTTTCGGCATATTCGGTGATTTTGAGCATCCACTGTTTCATGGGGCGTCTTTCGACGGGGTGGTCACCGCGTTCACTTCTGCCGTTGATAACTTCTTCATTGGCAAGCACGGTCCCCAGAGCCGGACACCAGTTGACAGCGACTTCATCCAGATACGCGAGACCTTTTTTGTGGAGCTGCATAAAGATCCACTGCGTCCATTTGTAATAATCGACATCGGTGGTATCGATTTCACGTTCCCAGTCATAGCTGAAACCGAGGGATTTGATCTGTTCCCGGAAGTGGTTGATATTTTTTTCGGTGGTGACCGCCGGATGAGTACCGGTATCGACCGCATACTGTTCCGCAGGCAGACCGAAAGCATCCCATCCCATCGGGTGCAGCACGTTGAAACCTTTCATGCGTTTGTAGCGGCAGACGATATCAGTGGCGGTGTACCCTTCGGGGTGTCCGACATGCAGACCGGCACCGGAGGGATAAGGGAACATATCCAGACAGTAATATTTGGGTTTATCGGCAAGATCGACCGCCCGGAAAGTGTGGTTGTCTTCCCAGAAACGCTGCCATTTTTTCTCAATGGCGGAAAAATCATATTCCGGATTCATAAAAAATCACTCCTTATTCAGAAATATAATATTATTCATTTGTGGTAATATAACACCGGAAAGGTGCTTTTTCAAGCAAAAAACCCGGCAGTTGCGGGTGCCGGGCCGATTAAAAGGGAAAATAGTTATTCCTGACTCAGGAAAAGCTTGCGGTAGCGGATAAAATACCCCAATCCGGAAAAGAGAGTTATCAGGACGATACCGGTCATAAAGGTCAGCCAGATGTACCAGATGCGGATGCCGAACCATGATTCGGTGAATAAATATTCGTTGCCGCCGTCGATCGCCCAGGCGACACCGGCTATACCGAGCATGGTCATCTGCAAAGCGGTTTTGAGCTTGCCCCAGCGGTCAGCGGAAATGACGATCTGCTTTTTGGCGGCAAGAGTACGCAGCCCGGTGACCATGAATTCCCGGAAAAGAACGGCGATGGCGATCCACGCCGGAATAATGCGGAATTCGACCGCCATAAGCATCGTACCGGTGACAAATATTTTGTCGGCAAGAGGATCCATCAAAGCCCCGAAATCACTTACCCAGTGGTATTTGCGGGCAAGATAACCGTCGAGCAGGTCAGTAAGACCGGCAAGCATCGCCAGAATCACCGCCGAAATACGCAAAGCAAAAACCCAGCTTTTGTCGCTGATAACATCGATATGAGCGACTGAAGCGATCGCCACAAAAATTAAAACCGCAAAAATTCTGCTCACCGTCAGAATATTGGGAAGATTTTTCCCTCCGAACACCATAATTACCGATAAATCCCCTGAAACTTTTTCTTAATTTATTGTTATTGTTATTGTCTCATTTTTTGTGAAAAATCTTTCCTGCGGCGGTGCATTGCGGGCAATCTCTTGGCAAATCTGCGGACGTTTTCGCAGTCATGTACGTCAGTACACTCCTGCTCATCCGCCTTGATTTGTCTGCGACCTTGCCTCACACTGCATCCACCGGTTAGATCGAACCCGTGCTTGCCGGTTTGACAAATCACAACTTATGTGATATGTTTTATACGTTAACAAAAATATTTGTTTATAAGCTCCTGTTACGAGTTTCACAAAATTCGGGACATTATCAATTTATTTTATCTGCCAATGCACCGCAGAATGCCCCCGGACATCCCCGGGAATATTTCATTTCTCCCGAAAAACACAAACGCCCGCTCCCTGCATTGAAGATGCCGGAAACGGACGTCGCAACAGTATGACCGCCGCTGTCAGGCAGCGGACTTCCCGCCGCGCCGGATGATTTCCGGGCGGTAAAGGGAAAACTTACTTGTTTTTGTGGCGGAGCAGTTTGAGCTGCTTTTTGCGTTTGTGTTTAGCGATTTTTTTCCGCCGTTTCTTTTTCAAGTTACCCATTTCAATACCTCATTTATAGATTTTTTTGCCGAACAGCATTACATTAATGTATCACCTATTTGCGAAAAAGCAAATTACTTACGCTAAAAAAGCCGGATTTTTTTATTTTTTCAGCAGTCTGCGTGGCTCGCTACGCTCGACAAGCACCGGTACGGACGTAAACGGACTTTTACAATGTACGGACAGCTACGGACGGTGACAGCCCGCCCCCGTATGCACCACCGCCTCGTCGCGGCGCAGAGCAACGGAGACGGAAGGAAAGATTTTTCACCAAAAATGAAGTTTTTTATTTATTCTTTGCGTTTACGCAATCTCTCCTCCGCCGAATCAAACCGCTTTTCGTACTCTTCCAGCGACTCCAGCTGCTTTAATTCAATTCCGGCACTCTGTGCCAGAAGCACACACGCAGAAAAGTATGCAAAATGATTATCCGCTGACGGATTTTTATTTTTATTATTCATCGCATTGACCGCCCGCAAATGAGCCAGACGCACATTGACCAGCAATTGCATTATTGGAGTATTGCCGTCATCAATCAGCAAAGCCGCCTTTTCCACGACGGCGACCGGAGGCAGTTCTTCCGGACAATCCATCACACCCTCAAGAGAATACTTCACCTTATCCGACGGCAGAAAGCCGCCGAGAGTGTTAAGACAGATCCTGCTCTGCTCGCCACGCAGAATATTTTCCGCACTCTTTTCCGTTTCTGCCAGCAGCAAAGAAGCAAAAGCGATCCGTATTCTGCCGTGTTCTTTTTCCGGTCGTCCTGCAAGCATCTCTCCCAATGTCACCGGATTTACCGGCAATTCCCGGCGTAAAAGGCAAAGTGATTCAACCGCCCTGTCCGCCTCCGGGTCGGAAAAATAAAGCAGACAACCGCCGGTCAAAAACAATACCGGCAGAAAAAGTAAACTTCTCACCTCAAATCCTCCTTTTCCAGACGATAAACCGCATGGATACCAACCTCTTTGATTTTACTCATCGTACCAACGAAACGGGCGGCATATTTCCCCGGATCTTCATTTACTGCCAGAATCACGGCACTGCCGCCGGGAAGAAAGCCGATCTTCCCTTTTGGACCGTCAAAAACCACCCGGCTGTCAAAGTAGAGCAGTGCCCACGGATCAGCATCAAAAGAGGCAAAAACCGGGCAATCCGGAGCGAAATTCTCCTTTACGACCGCCAGAGTATCCCGGTTGCGGAATTCTCCGCAGGCAAAACGGGGAGCATAGAAGTCATCCTGTCCGGCAAGCGTAAGTGCCGGAGAAATTTGTTTGCGGAAAAATTCATGCGAGATCACTCCCCCGAAAAGCAGCACCGCCAGTGCCAATATCCGCAATCCTTTCTCCGGCATCCGGCGTAAAAATCCTGCCGCCAGCAACGCAAAAACCGGAAACAATACAAACCATACCCGCGGGAAAGGGGATACCGGCAAAAAAGCTCCCCCAAGCGGAAGAAACCAGATCAGTGTCCGGGGCCAGTTACGCAATTTCGGACGGTGATAAAATATCCCGGCGGCAAACGGGAATAAAAAGGTGAGCAAAACAGCGATGCCGACTGCCAAAAGAGCATACCCGGCATGATGCCACCCCTCTTTCAAGGCGAATGCCCGGAAAAGATCATCCTTTATCGGCAGATAAAACAATAAAAATGCCGCAACAGCCGACAGTGCAAGCCGGTAAAGTCTCCGGTTTTTCCAGAATTTTTTACCGCAGTAAGGGGCAATATACAACCCTGCCCCGGCAATTCCTGCCAGAGCCGATGGCATTACGCCGACCGCCAGCAGAACCCCGATGAACCAGTAAAAAAGCTGGATATTCCTGCCGCCCAGAGCGTACCTGCGTCCGGCACACAAAGCGGAAACGGTAAAAAATGCCGCCAGCATGTACCCTCTTAAAGCTGTGGCATAGAGCAGAAACGGCGGAGAGATCACCAAAGCGGTCAAAGCGACGGTCAAAGTTCCTTTGCCCAATTCCCGGGAAAAATTTTTCCAGAGTATAAAAAGCATCCCTCCGGCACAGAACAAAGGAAATATCCGCAATATTTCCGGAGGAAATACGCCCAGAAGAATATGGAGAACAACCGTGTGGACGATCTGATTATTGGGGATGATATAACTTTGATAAATCTTTGCCGCTGACGGCAAAAGAGCAAATTGCAGAGTCAAAACCTCATCGAACCAGAATTCCCGGAGCAGATAGGGGGTAAGGAGATAAAGAAAAACCGCCGCCGCAAAAAAACAAAAAAGCCGACCGGACATTGATCCAATCGACTTTTTGCGATCCATTCTCACTGAAAATCAGAGAGAGATGGCTTCGGTCGGGCAGGAGCCGACGCAAGCACCGCACTCGATGCAATCGCCTTCGGCGACGACAGCTTTATCGGCTTCGATTTTGATTGCACTGACCGGGCAGGCATCGACGCAGCTTCCGCAGCCGACGCAGGTTTCCTGATTGATAGCAGCAGCCATTTGTAAATCTCCTTATAATTAGGCATCTTGCCGGGAATCGATCCCGTTTGCAGTTAATATAACACACTTCCGGAAAATATCAAGCCGCTTTTCCTCATTGTCTCATTTTTTGCCGAAAATCCTTTCGGCAGGTGGTGTCGCCTGACGGAGGGCGATTTTTTTATTTTTTATTTTTTTACCCGGCGGATGGGATTAAAGGCGTACAAACAAAGTGTCATAAACAACACCACGTATGCCGCCAATTCGACGCCCTCCTCCAGAATCAAACTCGGACAGAATTTATCCAGCAGATCTGAAGCTACCGTCAAAATCAGAAACAAAACCACGTTCCACACCGGAATTCTGGTTGCGGCAAGCAGATCGCCCAGTTCTTTATAAACTTTTCCGGCGAAGAAAAATACCGCACAGCCGATACCGTAAATGATTCCTGCCGGCAGACGGTATGGAGCGTACCACACCTTATCCCAGCCGTAAAAAGCATTAACTTCCCCGGGAACGGCATAGAAAAGAGTTCTTCCGGTATTGACTTCCCGCAGGGCGAGAGTAAACATGATCAATGCCGCAAAGATGAATAAATTTCGTTTTTCCGGTACGATACACCAGATGAAACAGCTGAAAAAGATGATCATCAGCTGAGTATTTTCGATAAGTTCATTTTCGTATCCGCACTTTTCCGGCAGGAGCAATACTGCCGGATAGAGCAGTATCAGCACCACCAAAGCCGGTACAGTGCTGCTGCTTAAATGAAAATCAAACGCTATGAACGTTTTGATTTTTTGAATGATCCCCATCATTCTTCCCCCCCCACACTTATTATCTCATTTTTTTTTGAAAAATAGTTATTGTCTCATCTTTTGTAAAAAATCCGGCGTTCTGTAACAAAAAAACGCAGGGAAAAAACCCTGCGTTTTTGAGATAATCTTTTGATTTGCATCAAGCAAGATTATTTGGCATTACCATTCGGGTAAACTTTGTAATAACCGGCTGTATCAACTTTCTGACCGATGTTCTCTTTGCTGTACCAATCTTTGTGGGCTTTACCGGCGACGTGGCCGTCAGCATAGAGCAGGTTACCGAATTCTTCGTGGTTGGATTTCATGCTGGTGACTTCGTTGCCATCGCTGTACATATCAGCAGAAACAGCGGAAGCACTGCTGTACTGGGGGCTGATATAGACATAACCATAGGTCAGGTTCTTGTTGGAATCATAGTCGAGGGTCTCGGTACCGTCACCGGCAGAATAGGTGCTGGAGGGGCAGACGTAAACTTTGTAGTCAGTCAGGTGACCTTCGGAACGCAGAGCTTCCATGGCACCGGCAGCACCGGTTTTGTCCGGACCGGCAGGGACGCCATTTTTCAGAGCGCCATTGGGACGATGCTGACCAGTGGAGGTCTGGGAGTAGAATTCCAGAGCGTTACCGATCTGTTTCAGGTTGTTGGTGCAGCTGGCACGACGGCCGCTTTCACGGGCTTTCTGCAGGGCGGGCAGCAGGATTGCAGCCAGGATGGCGATGATCGCGATCACGACCAGCAGCTCGATAAGAGTGAATCCACGACTCTTTTTCATTTTTTGTTTTTTCCTTTCTTTTTGTTTTAAGCGGAACTCCCGCTTTCTCTTTTCGGCACTTTTGCCACATTAACTAACCTTTATTATACACAAAAATTCTGCAAAGAGCAAACTTTTAACTGCTAACTGCCATCTTTTATTAAGAAAATCTCAAATAATGAGATTTGAAAGAGCATTTTTTCAGCAGATCGCCGTTGTCTGTCAATGCCGCTCCGGCGGCTCTGCTCCAATCGGCAGTCAGCAGCTCGCTACGCTCGATAAACACCGGGACGGACTTTTACGGACATGTACGGACACTTACGGACAGCTCCGGAGACAGTTGGCACTCTGCCGGGGGCTTGCTCCATGAGCGGCACCCCCATTTTTTTCGGACATGTCTGACACGTCCGAAAAAGCACCCGGTGGCAGATTTTTTTATTTTACAGACCCGAAAGAGTACACTGCTATCGCCCCAAGCATCAGCAGTGCCGCCGCTATCCGCCGCACCCACAACCGCAGCGGAATCTTTGAATCCAATGCCGACAACCCCAGATAAGGCAACAGAAATCCCGCCAATACCGAGAAAATTCCCCTCGTCGCAAGAATAACATTGCCGAAAACCGGCTGCAGAAATGCAAAGCAGCACAGCAACGCCACCTGGGAGATCAACCACAATCCCGCACAAGGCAGTACCTTGCTCAACTGATCTTTGTCCGGACGGTAAAATCCCACCAGCGGCAAGGTCAGCAAGCCGAGAAATGTATATATCACCGGAACCACCACCAAAGCACTGTGGAATTTGCTCCATTGCGTACACTCATGTACCTTGATCACCAGATCCGTTTCACAAAAATCAACCATCGAATAACAGCACAATGTCACCGACAGCAGCAGCCACCCCTTGACCGAGGTTTTCCCCGCTCCCGACCAGTTGAATATCAGTGCCGCCGATGCCGCCATCAATACGGCAATGATCTGCACAAGATTCAAACTTCCGCCGCAAAGAATGAAAATCGTTGACAATACCACTATTTTCAATCCCAGCAAAGAGGAGAGTCTGCTGGCTTCAAAAAACTTCAACGCCCCGAAAAATGCCCCCTGCCCGATAAGGAAAAGCACACACGCCAGAATCGTTTCAGCAAAGTAATACCACAATGAGGGAAGTGCCGAAAAAGGAAAAAATATCAGCATAAAAGGCAGCGAAATTGCCATCATCACCAGCGAAGTGAGGATCAGCAGCCGCACCGGACTCTTATAATAAAGCAGAAAACGGGCATTGAAAAGGTAACCTGCTGTATTGACCAGAGCCGCCGTAAAACCGGTTATTATTCCAATAAGCATGATTAAGGTTTACTCCATTGGGCTAAATCACATTGACTTTCAAGTTCATTTTCCAGAGCATCATCCAATTTATCAAAGAAATCATACCCGGTAATTTTTTCCAATTCATCCACACTCAAAAAACGGACATTCTCTTTCCGGTCATTATCCACCAGACAGGCGATCATCTTGTATGGATAAGTCAAATCCATGACCGCTTTGAAAAATTTGACCGGGACGGTGATATCACTTTTCCCCAATTTCCGTTTTCCCTCCGGAGAAAAGACCGGCCCGGTAACTACGCAAAGGCACTTTTCTTTCAAAGCCCACTGCCGGATCTGTTTTTCGGTATTCAGCCAGTAAATGCGGTTGCATTCAGGCTCTTGCGGCGAAATATTGCTCATCAGGAAACTCTCTATCATCGTCTCTTTTGAATAAGCCATATCCGCCGCCGGAGCAAGATGTCCCCGGTCAAAACCGCTGCGGATATAATCTTTGGAAGTTGCCGGAGTCCCGTCAACTTCCAAATCGGTAATAAAAAATTTCTCTCTGGGGAAAGGGGTTTTCTGCAAATTTTCAGCGCAAAGAATATAACTTACCCACAAAGATTGCTTCTCTATGCTGCTGTACCCGGCAGAATACCCTTTGCGGAGCAGAAACTGCCCCTCTTTTACCGGTATTCCCAGAGCATGATTGCTCTGCGTCATCCACTTTTCCGTCGGCTGTGACGCACATCCGGCAAGCAGAATAAGCAGCAGCAGTGCCGCCAGACGACGCAGAAACATCCCTACTCCCACCACGGATCGATCACATGAATTTCGCCAGCAATTCTTCCTTGCTGTGCATGGAGAAATATGCCGGAGGAATATCCAGAATCGTGAATGCTCCACTCTTTCCCTCTTTCGCCAGACGCACCACCGCCCGGGCATGGGCAACCAGAACATTGGCAGTTGCTTCCGGATTGCTCCCCCACTGACAGCGGTATTCGACCGCAGCAGGATTGCCGCTGCCGGTAGTTCCGGCCGCCACAACCAGACCGTCATGCGGAAATCCGGAACACTTCTCATCGAGGTACTCCTGCGAAACAAAATGTATTTCCGTCTTATAGGGTGCGAAGTATCCGGGCATGGTGCGGATCGTTTCAGCGACGGCATCTTTGTCGGCACCCTCTTCCAGAACGACGAAGCACTCTCTGGTGTGCATATCGCCGGGAGTAAACTGCGGATTCTCACCGCGGCGGACTTTTTCAATGGCTTCCGTGACCGCATGGGTGTACTGCCGGGCATCTTTCACCCCGGGAATGGTACGCAAAGCATCACTGTGTCCCATGCTCAAGCCGCCGGATTCGCCCAGACCGTAAAAGCCGTAAGCCCGACTGCCCGGCAAAAAGGCATTGGCAACCACTCTTTCCATGGAGAAGATCCCCGGATCCCAGCCGGTGGAGATCACGGAAACGTGTCCGGCAGCTTTGGCAGAATCATCCATCGCTTTGAAGTATTCCGGAATACGGCTGTGATTGTCAAAACTGTCCACCGTATTGATCTTTGCCGCCAATGCCGGCCCCTGCACCGGCAGATCATCTTTACTGCCGCCGCAGAGGATGGCAACATCCGGTTTCAAAGCTTCAAGCCACGCATCCACCTCAGATATCTGCATGACCGGAACTTCATTAAAACTCTTTTTCACCCGGTCGGGATTACGGCTCAACACGCCGACAGTTTCCATATCAGGATTATTTTTCAATGCGGCAAGCACGCCGCGGCCGACATTGCCGTAACCGGCAACTGCAACTCGTATTTTACTCATAATATATGTAACTCCTTTGCGATTTGCAAAAAACAAAAATTCCTCACCGTCCCGTCCCCGGACATTTATCTCTCCTCAAAGGAAGTTGGCAACATCGTCACAAATTGCTTCTCCGTCGGTGCTGTCCTTGTACTTGGCAATATCAATTACCGGAAATTCAGAATTTTCCTCTCCGAAAGCACCGTCACTTCCCGGAGAAATTATATCAAATCCGCCCCGGTTGAATTTCCCCGGAAAACGGAAGTACATCTGCTGATCCCAGCCGTCACAGAAGTATCCGGCATCATCAGTTATCCCATCCGCACTGTCTGCATCTATCGCTTTGGCAAAAAGTTTGAATGTCTCAGCGGTCAATTCTGTGTTCCCGATAACGATTTTCCGGTTTTCCGCATCAAATTTGACGGTAACAAACCCCTCTTTATTACCGGTCATGGCAGTCGTCCTCACCAAAAGCCCCTTGTCCTGCAAAACTTTGAATCCGTTATCCAGCCGGGCGATCGTCGCTTTGGTGGATTTTTCTTTCGATGAATCCATCGCATAGGTGTAAGCTCCCACCGCAATGACCAGCAGAATTATGATCAAAGCCACTACCCCCAGAATCTCAATCAGGGTAAAATTATCTCTTTTCATTACAATTCCTCCTTGAATTATGGTCAACCATGGAATATAATATGCAAAAGGAGAAATTTCAAGTATGATTTTGCAGGGAAAAAGCGTTTTGATCACCGGAGCAGCCAAAAGGATCGGGGCGGTCATCGCCCGGAAGCTCGCCGGTGCCGGATGCCGGGTGATTATCCACTGTCATAATTCAGTAAGCAAGGCGGAAGAACTCCTTTCCACCCTCCCCGGTGACGGACACCGGATCATCACCGCCGATCTCTCCAATGAAAAAGAGGTTCATTCCCTCGCTGAAAATGCAGGGGGGTTTGAATTGCTGGTCAATTCCGCCGCCATTTTTCACCGCCCCGGCTCTCCGGAAGATGCCGCTGCCGCCGGACTTTATCACCAAATAAATTTCACCGCTTCCAAAATCCTGCTGGATCACCTTTTCCGGCAGGATCTCCCCGAAGCTGCCGCAGTGAATATCACCGATGCTTACGCCCTTTTACCCGGTAATGGAGCTTATTACCAAAGCAAAAAAGCTCTCAATGAATTGACCGTATCTCTCGCTCCGGTGTGGGCAGAAAAAAATTTCCGGATCAATGCCGTTGCTCCCGGCCCGATGATCCCGCCCCCATGGGCACCGGATTCACGGATGGAAAAAACTTTGCCGATGATCCCCCTCAAACGTGCCGTCTGCCCGGAAGATCTCGCTGAAACAGTGAAGTTCCTGCTTGCCTGTGACAGCATTACCGGAGCAATTATCCCGGTAGATTGCGGCATAAGTACAAAAAAATAAAAAATCACCCCCGGATACAGTAAGACCGGCAGGGACTATAAGCAAAGCATAAAAATGGGCTGTTGCGGCAATTGTCGCAACGGCTTCGCTGAAAAAACTCAATTATTGTTATTGTCTCATTTTTTGTGAAAAATCTTTCCTGCGGTGGTGCATTGCGGGCAATCTCTTGGCAAATCTGCGGACGTTTTCGCAGTCATGTACGTCAGTACACTCCTGCTCATCCGCCTTGATTTGTCTGCGACCTTGCCTCACACTGCATCCACCGGTTGGATCGAACCCGTGTTTGCCGGTTTGACAAATCACAACTTATGTTACATATTCCATGCGTTAACAGAAATGTTTGTTTATAAGCTCCTGTTACGAGTTTCACAAAATTCGGGACATTATCCAATTATTATTTGTCAGCTTCGGCTTCTTCCGCCTTGTCAGCTTTTTCATCCAGAGCTTCCAGTTTGGCTTTGTCCATCAGTGAAAGGTGGCCCTCTACCATACCGTTGTCCAGAGGATTGTTTTCACGACCGCCAAGGTCACGGAAAAGCCGCAGCAAATCCCGGGTCGCTCCGAATCCGAACCACACCGTAGTTACCGCCGCACAAATTGCCGGAACAATCATAAAGACGATCAGGAAGTAGTACCCCCACCACGCATTCGGCCAGCGGTAGATGAGGTTCCAGATCAATACGATCACCACCGAAATAACAAATTGGAAAATAAACGAGTAGGAAAACACCGTCCAGGCAATGATTTTGTCGCCTCGGGTATATTCCGGAGAAATACCGACAAGACGGGAAAGAACATTTTTGACACTCCATTTGAAAGGTGCAGGCTTCTTGACATCTTCCATGGCATATTTGCCGCGGTAAAGCATACGGTCAAGGTTGAAAGGCTCACGGCAGGTGAGTTTGGAAACCACCAGATACACAACCAGTGAAGTGACCATCGCCAGGAAATAAAATTCATAGGAGTTGATGGGACACTTGAGAGGATTCATCTCCCAACGGATGATCGGATTGAAAGGACTGGAAACAGTTTCCAGGAAATTACCAACCGGCTCGACCCAGTTGTGACTGTCAAGGAAAGGATAAATGACCTTCGCCCAGCAGCGCTGCATGAATATACCGAAAAAGTTGATAAACATGCCGCTGAGCAGACTGCTCCACGCTCCGGCAGAAGTACCGAAACGGCTGTAGAAACCAAAGAGGATCATCGGACCGCAGCCGCCCATCCACATGCCGTACATGATGTTGACGAACAAACTGATGTAGTCCAGCTGTGCCATAAAGTAACTGCCCAGCAGGAAGATCACACCCACCAGGATCGAAACAAATTTGATGTAGAAAATGTGCTTCTGCGGACTCAAAGTCTCATTTTTGTAGAAAGGAACGATACAATCCTGCACCAGCGTACTGCTGGCAGAGTAGATACGGCTGTCATCCGAAGAAAGAATGAACAGCACGATCATCATCGCAAAAAGTCCGATCAAGCCCGGAGGCAGAACATGACGCATCGTCGCCGGAAGCATCAACTGACGGAAAATCGTTTTGAATTGCTGTGTCTTGTAACTCGCTTCGCCGCCTTTGCCGAAGTGTTCCTGAGCTTTGTCAAAATAAACCTGATCCTGATTGACCTTCTGTGACGGGGGAGGATCGATACCGATACGGTGATGAAATTCAGGAATACTCTCCATCTTGCCGACAAATTCAGTTCTTTCCGCCGGATCAACGATCAACTCTTCGGAGATCTCCGTCGAAATGGCATTACGCACCTGGCGGGCATCCGTGGAATAATTGGTGTGGTTGAGCAGAGTTATGATCATTACAGAGAACAACACATAGCAGACCGTGGAAAATGATCCTCTCCATGAACCGAGGATCGATCCCATTTTCGCCTCGTGGGCACTGATGGCGGCATTATTGGAACCGGTAACTCCGCTGGCAGCATGCAGGATCGTCGCCATAACAATCGTTATCAGCTGGAACAAGTTGAAATCCCGCAATTCATACACATCAAACGGATTGATGAAACTTTCTCCGGCAACACGGTCACTGATGACCGGAACGATCTCCTGAAGCCAGTCAAATTTGCACAGCACAAAGATGATAAATGTCAGCACCGTCGGGAAGAAAATGATTCCCTGGATCGTATCGGTTATAACGATCGACAGCGTACCGCCGATGTAAATAAGCGTGATCGCCAGAAACAGCGTCAATGCCACAATAAGCAGAAAGGTCGGACACTGCCAGCCGAAAAGATTGAAGGTCTGCGGCAAGCCCAGATAGGAGATAAAAAAGCGTGCCGCAATCGCCGGCATGATGATATTCGCCATGATTTCCGCCACTGAACGCAGAAAACAGGCAAAAATACGCAGACTGCGGTTGTAACGGATCTCAAGGAACTGCCCCAGACTCATCGCCCGGGTCTCACGGAAACGGTAAAGACACCATCCGCTCAATACCACGATCGTACCCAGCGGCACAACAACGGCACTGTTCCAGAAGGTCATCGCAAAACCGGTACGGTAATGGGACTCAATGTAGGAAACCAAGCCGACCAGAGCCAACGCATTTGCCATATTGGCCGTGGAGATCACATAGCGGCGGCAGCAGCGGCCGGCAACCATATAATCCGATACTCCTTTGACGTACCTTGTAGAATAAAATCCCATGTACATCACGAATGCCAAAGGCACCAACATGATCAGCCAATCAATCCAACTCATCCAATCCCCCTTATTTTTGTTTAGGCTTTACTGCTTTTTGCAGCATTAATTAAAATTTCCGTATTACAATAGCACCTGAAACAACTTTTTTCAACCTTTTTTAAAAAAAATTAATACAAAAAAGTCTATGGATTTTGTGATTTTTTGACAATGTCCTGAATTTTGTGAAACCCGTAACAGAAGCTTATAAACATAACATTTTTGTTAACGTATAAAACACATCACATAAGTTGTGATTTGTCAAACCGGCAAGCACGGGTTCGATCTAACCGGTGGATGCAGTGTGAGGCAAGGTCGCAGACAAATCAAGGCGGATGAGCAGGAGTGTACTAAACGTACATGACTGCGAAAACGTCCGCTGATTTGCCAAGAGATTGCCCGCAATGCACCACCGCAGGAAAGATTTTTTACAAAAAATGAGACAATAACGATTTTTTACATCAGATGCTGGGCATCGACATCCACCGCCACGGAAATTCCTGCCGGTACCGTGTGGTGCAGAGCCAGCACCCGGATCGCTTCCCGGATGGTTTTCAACCCATTGCCCCTGACGGTCATCAAATAGCGGTACTGGTTGCGGATCTTCTCCACCGGAGCCGGAGCCGGTGGCGTTATCCGCAGACGGTCATGCTTGTAAACAGCAAGTTTTTCTGCGAACTCTGCCGCATAAGCTGCTACAGCGGATTCATTTTCGCCCTTGAAAAATATAGCGATCAGCCGGGTGAATGGTGGATAATCCAGCATCTCCCGGAATTCAAGATCAAATTTGGAGAATCCGTCAAAATCCAGATCCGCCGCAAAACGGATAACATCACTGTCTTTGGTCGTCTGGAAGATCACTTCACCGCGTTTGTCCCCCCTGCCTGCCCGCCCGGCAACCTGCGTGAGCATCTGAAATGTCCTCTCCTGCGCCCGGAAATCCGGCATCGACAAGCCCAGATCTGCATTGACCACCCCCACCAGTGTCACCCCCGGAAAGTGCAAACCTTTGGCGATCATCTGCGTACCGATCAGTATGTCCAGTTTGCCGCGGCGGAATTTGTCCAGCACAACTTCATAATCATCCGCTGAACGCATCATATCTGAATCCATCCTGCCGATCCTCGCCCCGGAAAATATCCCTCTGGCACAACTTTCAAGCTTTTCCGTGCCGCTTCCGAAATAACGTATCTCCTGAAAACCGCACTCCGGACAAGCCGGAGGAGCCGGAACAACTCCGCCGCAGAGATGACAGCTTAAAATTTCCCGGCTGCGACTGTAAGTGTAGTTGTAATTTACCGAACACTCCGGACAGCGTGCCTCGTAACCGCACTGGGGACAGCACAAACTGCGGGCGTAACCGCGGCGGTTGAGAAAGAGTATCGCCTGTTCGCCACGCTCCAGACGTTCTTCAACGGCGTGGATAAGCACCGGAGAGAGCAGATTGCTCATCCCGGCTTCCGGAGCCGGATCAAGGCGGCGGTCAACGATCCGGATCAATGGAGCAGGCTTGTTATCCACCTGTACCGCCATGCGGCAGAGCAGAAATTTCCCCTGCCGGGCATTGTAAAGAGATTCCGCTGACGGCGTTGCCGATCCCAAAATCACACCGGCATTCTCCAGTTTGCCCCGCATCACCGCCACATCTCTGGCATGGTAACGGGGGGATTCAGACTGCTTGTAACTGCTGTCATGCTCCTCATCGACCACGATCAAGCCCAGATTGTTGAATGGAGCAAAAAGTGCCGATCTCGCCCCGATGGCGATCTGAACTTTGCCGGAATTGATCCGGTTCCACTCATCAAAACGCTCCCGGTCGGTCAAACGGCTGTGCAATACGCTTAATTTATCCCCGAATCTGGCCCGGAAACGGCGTACCGTCTGGGGAGTAAGAGAAATTTCCGGAACCAGCACGATCGCCGATCTGCCCCGTTCAAGGACTTTGGCGATCGCCTGCAGATACACCTCGGTTTTTCCGCTGTTGGTCGTACCGTAAAGCAGCTGCACATGCGAAGATGTTTTCCCGTCAAGTATTTGCGAAATCTGTTCCAGAGCCTTTTCCTGATCCGGCGACGGGGGCAATGGGGCAGACGGCAAAGTTTCGATGCGGTTGTCAAATTCATCCGGCATCGCCTCCTCCCGGCAGGCGATCAATCCGGCTTTGCAGAGAGCATCAAATGCCGATGCTGAATAATCTGTTTCCGTGGAAAATTCCGCCCGGGGCCCTTCGCCTTTACGCAGCATCATCTGCAGAACCAGCACTCTCTTTTCCAGACGGCTGTTCCCCTTATTTTCAATGATGTATTTTTCAGCGGCACTTTTGTCTGCAAGAAAGAAGCAGCGGTACTTTTTCTCCTTGACTTTGCCGCTGCGGACGGCGGCAGGAAGCAGTGTCCGGATGGCATGTTCCTGCGTGGCACAGTAATATCCGGCGATCCAGCGGCCCAGAGCGATAAGCTGTTCCGGTATGGCGGGGCGGTCGGAAGCAATACCGTTGAGTGCCTTGAGTTTGGCAGGATCATACGAACTGTTTTCTGCCATACTCAAAACATAACCGGTGCGGCAACTCCTGCCGAATGGCACACTTACCGCACTGCCCGGACGCAATTTATCCTGCAATTCTTCCGGGACCAGATAATCAAATTCCCGGTCAAGTGAGATATCAGTAATGACCTTGGCGATCATAGGATGGTCACTTTTCTCTGGCTTCCTGCATGAGATCGTGGAATTCCTCTCCGGACAATTCAGCAAGATGTTTGCCTTTGCGGGCAAGTTTTTCGTTGAATTTTATCACTGTTTCGGTCATTCTCTCATGGGTCTCCTCCGAACCTCCGGCAAGATAGAAATTATCCCCTTTGGTGATCCTTTTATGACCGTCCTGATTATCCAGCCCCACGCCCAGGAGCATGGCTTGCCGGTCAGCATCATTGATCATAAAGCTCGTCTCCTTATCAAAAATTAAGTTTCAGCAATGCAGTACGGATGAGATTTTCAACAGTACACTCTTTTTCCGGCAATTCAGCGAGCAGGGCATTGACGGTCTTGTTGACCGCATCCTTGCGGAAACCAAGCTGTTCCAGTGCTGCACAGGCATCAGCTGCGGCACTGCCGGAAACCGGAGGTGCCGCTGCCGGATCAATACCGGCAAGTTTGCCTTTCAACTCCACGATCAATCTTTCGGCAGTGCGTTTGCCGACTCCGTTGATCCGGGATAAAGACTTCACATCCCCGGAAGATACCGCCGCACAGAAAGAGGATGCCGGCATGGCACTTAAAACATTCAACGCCAGTTTGCCGCCGACTCCGGAAACATTGATGAGCTGCTGAAAAAGCTGTTTCTCATCTTTCCCGGCAAAGCCGAAAAGCGTAATGGCATCCTCCCGCACCGCAGTATGGATATAAAGAGTGATATTCTCATTTTCCAAGGGCAGTTTGTCAAAGGTTGACAGCGGTATAAGCACCTCATAACCGACACCGTTGACGTCAATAAGACAACTGGAGAAATCCTTTTCAACCACTCTGCCGGAGAGCATTCCGATCATCGGCACACCTCAATATCCAGCGAAATATCCATGGAACGCACCGAATGGGTCAACGCTCCGGAAGATACGAAATCCACTCCGATCTGACCGATAGATGCCAGACGTTTCAAGGTGATGCCGCCGGAAGCTTCCAGTTTCGCCCGTCCGGCATTGATGGCAACGGCCTTTTTCATCTCCTCATTGGACATGTTGTCCAGCATGATGTGTTCCACACCGCAGTTGGCGGCTTCAGCGACTTCATCAAGGGTGTCTGCTTCGACCTCGATCTCCAGCTGCGGATAGGCGGCACGGGCACGATCCACCGCCCGGGTAATGGCTCCATCACCCTCGATAGCGGCAAGTTCCCGGTGGTTGTCTTTGATCATGATGCGGTCATACAGACCGATACGGTGATTTCCGGCACCGCCGACGGCGACTGCATATTTTTCCAGATTGCGGTAACCGGGGGTGGTTTTGCGGGTATCAAGGACGATGCAGGAAGTGCCTTCCAATTCCCTTGCATAGATCCGGGACATGGTGGCAACTCCGCAAAGACGCTGGATGAAATTCAATGCGGTACGTTCACCGGTGAGGATAGACCGTGCCGAACCGCTGATAACTGCCAGTTTCTCGCCTCTGACGCAGAGATCACCATCGGATTTCAAGGCGGTAAATTCCAATTCCGGGTCGATGGTTTTGAAAACCTTTTCCGCCACGCCGATACCGGCAAGCACCATTTCATCCTCTTTGCAGAGCAATATTGCCTGTGCCCGGGCATTTTCCGGCACACATGCCGTGGTGGTGGTATCTCCGAGGTCACCGAGATCCTCGCTGAGAGCCAGATCGATCAAAGTTTCCACACGTTTCCAGTCGATTGCGGGTAAATTTTTCATTTCAGACTTCTCCGGTATTAAAATGTTATTGGTATTTACAATATTTTTTCTTTTTTTACTTTGCCATGTACCATGCAGCCTCCCGCTCAACTGTCATGCAAAAGTTTGCATAACACCGCTGTACGACGGAGGGCGAAATTTTTTACTTTTTATTGATAAAGTCCCAAATTTTGTGAAATCCGTAACAGGAGCTTATAAACAAACATTTTTGTTAACGTATAAAACATGTCACATAAGTTGTGATTTGTCAACCCGGCAAACACGGGTTTGATCCAACCGGTGGATGCAGTGTGAGGCAAGGTCGCAGGCATTTCAAGGCGGATGAGCAGGAGTGTACTAAACGTACATGACTGCGAAAACATCCGCAGATTTGCCAAGAGATTGCCCGCAATGCACCACCGCAGGAAAGATTTTTCACAAAAAATGAGACAATAACTTTTTATTTTTCTGTTTCTCCCTCTATGGCTCCGGAACAAAACGGATAAGGGAAGCTGTCAAAAACATGCTCACTCTCATCCCCGGTCAATGCCTGGGTTATACTCATAACATAGCGGTAACTGTCACTGTTTACCGCACAGGAGAGCAAAGTCACCGCCAGATAACGCAGCAGATCCTGTCTCGTCCAGAACTCCGCTTTGCCGTCAAACTCCGTCAGAGTCCATGCTCCGTTACCGGAAAGCAGCTCTTTTTTCTCCGTATCCAACAATCCGAATCGTCCGTTTACCCGGACTATTCTGAATCTTTCCTCATCTGCCAGCAGTGCATGATTCACCCCCATAAGCAACGAAGTTGCTCCGCAATGCTGGTAAAGTACCGTGCCGATGCAGAAAATTTCCGGCCGGATAGTCGTTTCATTCTCCGGCAGAAAAAGATTTTTCCGCATAAACAATTCCACATCTTCCAGCGAATCAAAAACGAACTTTTCCGCTGTATGCAGGAAATTCACCACTTCTTCAGCGACTTCATCACTCTGATCCTTGTCATACCAGAGCAAATGCAGTGCAGTAAGAGCAGAGAAAAATCCTCCGCCATCCAGTTCCGTCTCATTCAACGCCGCAAAAAACCCCCGGCGGCGGTAACGCATGGCTATCGCATTTTGCAGCAAATGTGCCCGACGGCGTACCAGCGGATCGGGATTCTCCTGCAGCAATGCCGGCAATTCACCCAATTCATCCTCATGTGCCAGCAATTGAGCCATGATATTGACCGCCACTTCTTCATCCCGGTCATCAAGCATGGCGGCAAGCTGCATTATCTCCGGCGGGAATGTCATGCTTTCTTACGCTCCGGGAAAACCCCGATCAATGCTTTCTCCGCAATCGAACGCACATCGTCAGGGAAGTCACTCTTGATTATCCAACGGAGAAATCCGGGTTCATTCTCCGCCACATCCCGCAAAGTCCTGCCGGCATATTTGCCGAAATTGACCACCACTTCATCACCATTCCACTTAAACCGGCGGTTGCGGTCAACTGCATCCGGGTCGGTAACATCGGAAAAATCCGCCAGTCCGGCGGCATCCCGGGGCAATTCCGGGTGCTTTGCCAACTGTCCGAGCAATACTTCAAAGGTCGCCGCCGTATCGGCAGCCGCACCGTGGGCCCCCTCCAATTCCTTGCCGCAGAAAAATTTGTACGCCGCCGTCAATGTCCGGGGATAAAGTTTGCAGAAAATATTGTAGATATCCACGATTTTACGGGAGGAGGTGTCAAATTCCAGCCCCGCCCGTTTGAATTCATTTTCCAGGAGCGGCACATCAAAGCCGGAAATGTTGTAACCGGCAAGATCACAGTCAGCAAGATAACTTAAAAGTTTCTCCGCAATATCAGCAAATAAAGGACAATCCGCCACATCCGCATCGGTTATACCGTGGATCGCCGTCGCTCCCGGCGGGATCGGCATTCCCGGATTGAGCCGCCGCACCGTGGTACGGCTGCTGCCGTCAGGCATGATCTTCATAACAGCGATCTCCACGATCCGGTCACGCTGCGGCACGACACCGGTACTTTCAATATCAAAAACCGCCAGCGGACGGGTCAACTGCAAAGATTCCAACATAACAAAACTCCCTGATAAAATATTTTCACTGCTGAACGGAGTTGAATCCGCTCTGCATCCTTTTTATATGCTCATCCACCAGCTTGTAAAGCTTTTCATAAGCCTTTTTCCGGGTCTGGTGACCTCCGTACAACTCATCATGCATCTCCTTTTTCTCTGCCGGAATAACATTGTATGCCGCATATACCGATGAGGGTACGCAGGTGCGGTCGATGAATCCGGCAGAGAGGAAAACTTCTGCGTCCCGGATATTCGCAGCGAAAAATGCCGCATCGACAAAGTCGATCACCTTGAGGGACTTATCCGGATCATTCTGATACGCTTCGGTCTCATGGTAACGCGGCCAGCCGGATTCAGCACCGGCATCGAAACCGCCGTGGTTGCAAAGTGCCGGAACCAATGCTCCGCAGAAAGTCACCTGCGGATCCATTCCTGCCGCTGCCAATGCCTGACCTCCGCCCTGACTGGCTCCGAAAACGATCAGAGTTCTCTGATCCCACTCCGGGAGACTTTTCAAAAACTGCAATGCCCGGTAATTGCGGCGGAACATGGCGACGAAGGAGTTTTTCTCCAGATCATCCGCCCCCCAGTGCCGGTACATATAATATTTCCCTTTTGGATCACGGATGGTAACTCCACATTTGCCGTCATGCTTTACCGGCAGAGGATTTACCGATATGACGATGGCATCTTTCTTGTAAACCGGGGAGACCCGGTCGATACCGTGACCGTGAAAGAGTGCTATTGCGGCTGATCTGCCGGGGACACTTTTTTCCGGCATGGTCAAAACAGCATCGACATCCTTGCCCTCACCGCCGAGAATCAGTTTGACCTCGTAGGCTTTGAAGCCGGATTTGGCAGGGATCTCATTGAGTTCATACTGCATTGCCAAATGATCCAATTCGGCTTTGATTTTGCTCCAGAAAGCCTCGAATTCTGCCGGTTTCTGCCGGGCGGGCAGGATTTTTTCCTTATCGACGGCGATTCCGCCGAAGGCATCTTTGCCGTTATCAGTGATCTGCACACAGATAAAGCCGGGTTTATAGAGCGGAACTTCCAGTTTTGCCTTGCCGGAATCGTCGGTTTTCAACCGCAATTCCCGGGAGTCTTCCCGGTTGCCGTGGATTTTGACATCAATTATTTTTGCTCCCCTTTTGCCGCCGAGGGAAATATCGAATACCGCCGTTTCTCCGACCGTGTAATAATGTTTTTCCGGCACAACTTCCAAAGCACCCAGGACCGACAGATGAAAAAGGGTGAATATGCTTAAAAATTTATTCATAACAAAAGCTCCTTGTACAAAATAAAATATTCTCTTGGTGAATATACCACCTTTTGCCTTTTTTTACAATCTTTACTTGAAAAAAAAGCGGTAAAATGGTACATTAGGGGGAATTATTCATCATCAAAACACAGGATTTCCGATGGGATTGGTACTTTTTTACACTTTTTGTGCCTTGGGATGCTCGGCATTGAACGATCTGGTTTTCAAATTTTTTGCCCGCAAAGAGCGTTCCAGAGGGCTTTTTGTCACGGTTATCGGTATCTGCGGCACGATATGTTTCGCCTTTCTTCCGGGTAAATTCACCGGGAACTGGCAGGCAACGGTCCTCTGGGGAATTATCTGCGGTATTTTTTCTGCCGTCGGCAATATCCTGCTGATCGAAAGCATGACCAAATTAAGTGCCGGAGTCTGTTCGACCATCTACCGGCTCAATCTGGCACTGGTAGTACCTTTTTCCATGCTTTTTCTCCATGAATCGCTGCGGATTTCCCAATATTCCGGCATTGTCCTTGCCATTGCGGCGGTATTATTATTCATGTCCCGGCAAAAAGAGAGCAGAAAAGAAAACGGCTCTCTTTTCCTGCCGATGCTCATGATCATAACCGCCTGTATTTTCCGGGCAGGTCTGGGATTGTCGATGAAATACGCTCCCCAGTTTGCCGGAGCATCGGAAAACGGAGTGAACTTCATCATCGAAATCCTCTGGATAATCAGCGGTCTGATCTATTTCTTCATCAAAGAACGCAAAAACTGCCGTCCCGACCTCAAACTTACTGCCTATGGAATACTTTCCGGGGTGCTGGTTGCCGGAATACTGCTCTTTACCGCTCTTGCCCTGAATACTCCCGGCGGCAAAGCCAGCGTAGTCCTGCCGATCGCCCAGATGAGTTTTCTTGTGACCTTTGTTTTAAGTGCGGTCTTCCTGAAAGAAAAAATCACTCTCCGGAAAATAATTGCTCTTGCCTGCGGTGCAGCGGCGATGTTTTTGCTGGCATAATCACTTATTATCAGTAAAAAATGCGGTCCGGGATTTGCAAATTGCCGTTTCACGGACTATAATATAATAAAGTATAGATGCTGACGAATAAGGAATTCCTATGAAAAATATTGCCGATATCCCGTTGATGATCCTCTGCGGCGGTCAGGGAACCAGATTGCGGGACGTTACTGAATTGCTCCCCAAACCGATGGTCGCCATCGGTGAACAGCCCATTGTCTGGCACATTATGAAAAGCTATGCCGCTTTCGGTGTACGCCGTTTCATTCTCTGTCTGGGATATAAAAAAGAGGCCTTTGTGGATTACTTCATGAACTATCATCTGCGTACCGCCGATGCCACGATCAAACTCGGTCACACTCCGAACATCACTTTTCACGGTGAATCCGATGAATCCGACTGGGAAGTTACTCTGGCAGGAACCGGATTGGATTCCATGACCGGCTACCGGGTTTTCAAGGCGGCAAAATATCTCCGGGAAGATGATGAAAACTTTTTCCTCACTTATGGTGACGGCGTAAGTGATGTGAATATCGCTGACCTCTACCGCACCCATCTTGAAAACAGCCGGATGATCACCATTTCGGCAGTCCATCCGGAGGCACGTTTCGGCAAGCTGCAGCTCAAAGGCGATCTGGTCTGCGGTTTTGAAGAAAAGCCGCCAAAGGGTGACGGTTATATCAATGGCGGATTTATGGCGGTCAAGCGGGAATTTGTCAAAAAATATCTCCTTGAGGATGAACAGCTCTTTCTGGAGCGTTCACCATTGCAGGATGCGGCAAAGGACGGCAACATGGCAGTTTACCGGCATGAGGGATTCTGGCAGTGTATGGACAATCAGCGGGAATACGCTTTGCTCAATGAGTTGTGGAAAAGCGGCAAAGCACCGTGGACAAAGTACTGGAAATAAATTATGTTCAATGGTCTCTACCGGGGCAAAAAAGTTCTGATAACCGGACACACCGGTTTCAAAGGCTCTTATCTGGCGGCGTGGCTTCAAATGCTCGGAGCTGAAGTTTGCGGCATTGCTCTTGCCCCGGAAACGACACCGTCGCACTGGGAACTGCTTTCTCCGGATATGCGTTCAGAAATTTGCGACATCCGGGACAGAGAAAGTATTTCTGCGATATTTGCCTCATTTCAACCGGAGATCGTCTTTCATCTGGCGGCACAGCCGCTGGTAAGATTATCCTACGGAATACCGGTGGAGACGTTTGAAATCAACTGCATGGGTACGGTGAATATTCTGGATATCTGCCGCCATACCCCTTCCGTCCGTGCCATTGTTGCCATTACCAGCGACAAGTGCTATGAAAACCAGGAGACAATGCACGCCTATTGCGAAAGTGACCCCATGGGCGGCTACGATCCGTACAGTGCTTCCAAAGGCTGTGCCGAATTGATCATCAATGCCTACCGGAGAAGTTTTTTCCACCCGGAAAAATACGGCACTGACCACCTTGTGCTTCTGGCAAGTGCCAGAGCCGGCAATGTCATCGGCGGCGGCGACTGGGCCAAAGACCGCCTCGTACCGGATATCATGCAGGCAGCGGCAAACAACAGAGCCGCAGAGATCCGCAATCCCGGAGCAGTGCGTCCGTGGCAGCATGTGCTGGAACCATTGAGCGGCTATCTGCTTCTGGGAGAAAAGTTGTATCAGGGCGATACGGCTGCTGCCGGAGCGTGGAACTTCGGTCCGGATACCAGCGGGATAATCAGTGTAAAAGAGGCTGCAGAGATGCTTTCAATGTATTGGGAGCAGATCAAATTTGAGTATTCCCCGCAAGTCAATGCGGTACATGAGGCAAATCTTTTGCGTCTGGATTGCTCAAAAGCGGAAAAAGAGCTGCTCTGGCACGGCACTTTGAGTGCGAAAGAGATGTTTGAATTTACCGCCTTGTGGTACAAGGAATTTTACAGGAACAGGCAGGTCATAACTGCAGAACAGTTGTCAGAATATATAACTCTGGCAGAGAAACGGAATTTGGCATGGACGAAATAAGAGCAAAACAGCTGCACGATGAAATTCTGGCGAAAACCGCAGAATATTACTCTCTTGTGCATAAAAGTCAGCAGGATGCCCCCTTTGAAGCAGGCAAAAGCAAAGTGAATTATGCCGGAAGGGTATTCGATGAAAAAGAGATGGTCAATCTGGTGGATTCCGCTTTGGAATTCTGGCTGACCAGCGGCAGATATTCCCGTGAATTTGAAACCAAACTTGCCGCATATCTGGGAGTGGAACATGCTCTTTTGGTCAACAGCGGTTCTTCGGCAAATCTGCTGGCATTTTCCGCATTGACTTCGCCGCTTCTGGGTGATAGGAGGATCAAAAGGGGAGATGAGGTCATCACTGTCGCCTGCGGCTTTCCCACGACGATCGCTCCCATAATCCAGTTTGGAGCAGTTCCGGTCTTTGTTGATGTGGAACTCAATGGAGCAAATATCGATGTCAGTCAGTTGGATAAAGCTTTGTCGGACAAAAGCAAAGCGGTAATGATCGCCCATACGCTGGGAAATCCCTTTGATCTGAAAAAAGTCAAAAACTTCTGCGATGAACACGGACTTTTCCTGATTGAGGACAACTGCGATGCTCTGGGATCGAAATTCGACGGCAGATTCACCGGCACCTGGGGGGATATCGGCACATCAAGTTTTTATCCGCCGCACCATCTGACCATGGGTGAAGGAGGAGCTGTTTACACCAACGATCCTTTGCTGAAAAAGGTCCTGCTTTCCATCCGGGACTGGGGCAGAGAGTGCTGGTGCAATTCCGGAGTGGACAACAGCTGCGGCTGCCGTTTCACCAAACAATTCGGTTCACTGCCCAAAGGTTACGACCACAAATATGTTTACAGCCACTTCGGATATAATCTGAAAGCCACTGATCTTCAGGCGGCAATAGGTGTTGCCCAGCTGGATAAAGTTGACAGTTTTACGGAAAAACGGCAGAAAAATTATGCTTATTTGTATGAAAAACTGCACGATCTGCCGCAATTATCCATTTTTACCGCTCTTCCCGGAGCAGAACCATCATGGTTCGGCTTCCTCCTTTCGGTGACGGACAAAGCGGGCTTCATCCGCAATGATCTTACAGAATATCTGGAGAAAAACAAGATCCAGACCCGCAATCTTTTCGCCGGGAACATCATCAAACACCCCTGTTTTGAAACTCTTGTTGAGGATGTTGATTACCGGGTGATCGGGGAATTGCCCAATACGGAAACGATCATGAATAACAGCTTCTGGATCGGTCTTTATCCGGGCATGACCAACGAAAAATTGGACTATATGGCAGACAAAATCCGGGATTTCTGCCGGAAATCTTGAAAAAATCTTTTCCCGGTGCTATATTAGCCGGGAATAATTGTTATTGTATTATATACAGACGGAGAAAATCATGGCTGAAAAAATTTTTATCTCTGCTGAAATCGGCATCAACCACAACGGCGATCTGGAGATCGCCAAAAGACTTATCGATGCCGCCGTCCTCGCCGGATGTGATTCAGTGAAGTTCCAGAAACGTACTATTGATGAGGTTTATACACAGGAATTCCTGAACAGTCCGCGGGAAAGCCCCTGGGGAACCACCCAGAGAGCCCAGAAAGAGGGCTTGGAATTCGGAGAGAAAGAGTACCGGGAGATCGACGCCTACTGCAAAGAACGCAATATCGCCTGGTTCGCCTCATGCTGGGATGTCAATTCCCAGAAATTCCTCCGCCGTTTCAACCTCAAATATAACAAGGTCGCTTCCCCGGTATTGACCAATATCCCGCTGCTCAAAGCCGTAGCGGAGGAACAGAAATACACCTTCATTGCCACCGGCATGAGTACCTGGGAGGAGATCGACACCGCAGTTGAGATCTTCCAAAAGGCGAACTGCCCCTTTGAATTGATGCACTGCATCTCCATTTATCCCATGCCGCTGGATGAAGCAAATCTGCTGCTTATCCCGGAATTGAGAAAACGGTACAATTGTCCGATCGGTTATTCCAGTCATGAGATCGACAACATCGCCACTTTGGGGGCAGTCGCTCTGGGAGCCTGTTCGGTCGAGCGGCACATCACACTTGACCGCAATATGTACGGTTCAGACCAGAAAGCATCGGTCGAACCGCTGCAGCTTATTGAATATGTCAAACAGATCCGGGGCATGGAATCTGCTCTTGGAAGCGGAGAAAAAATCCTTTCTGAAAAAGAATTGGCGATCCGCAAAAAAATGAGAGGTTGAAAAATTCCGATGATACGGGTTGCCGATTATATAATGGATTTCCTGGTCTCCAAAGGAGTCCGGGACGTTTTTCTGCTCCCCGGCGGAGGAGCAATGCATCTCAATGATGCTCTTGGACGCAATGAAAATCTGCGTCACTACTCTTTTCTCCATGAACAGGCTCTTGCCATTGCCGCCGAATCTTACGGACAGCACCGCAATTTTCCCGGAGTGGGAGTGGTGACTTCCGGGCCGGGAAGCACCAATGCGATCACTGCAGTTGCAGCGGGATATATTGATTCAACACCGATGTTTATGCTTTCCGGTCAGGCGAAAAGAAGCGATTTGAAAACCAATACCGGCGTCCGCCAGATGGGGTCGCAGGAGGTGGATATCGTCTCCATGGTAAGCTGTATAACCAAATATGCCGTTACCGTATTGGCACCGGAGATGATCCGTTATCATCTGGAAAAGGCATGGTTTCTGGCGACAAGCGGCAGGATGGGACCGGTATGGCTGGATATTCCGCTGGATGTGCAGGGAGCATCGGTCGATGAAAATACTCTCACCGGCTTTGATATTCCCGCGGAAGAAAAATATGATATCCCGGCTGATGAAGTGAATAAACTCCTCACCGATGCCAAACGTCCGCTGCTTCTGCTGGGCAACGGAACCAAACTTGCCGGATGTGCGGATAAGTATATCCAGTGGGCAAGGCAAAATGAAATACCTGTTATTCTGACTTGGAAAAGTGCCGATCTGCTGGATCATGAAGATCCGCTCAACTTCGGATTTCCCGGCATCATGGGCAGCCGCTATGCCAATTTCATCGTGCAGAACTGCGACTGTCTGCTGATCGCCGGCAGCCGCCTTGATCCGAGTCTGACGGCATTCAAGAGTGAAGATTTCGCCCGCAATGCCAAAAAGATCATGGTGGACATCGATGCCGCCGAGATCCGCAAAATCAAAGGTATCGATCTGGCAATAACTGCCGATGCCGGAAGTTTTATCGATGCGATCACTCCAAGCAGTGTTGCAATGCCTTCTCACGCCCAATGGCTGGCTTTCTGTCAGGAACTTAAGGCAAAATATCCGGTCTTTTCGGATAAGGAACCCAAATGCTCCGATGCGGTCGATCTTTACTGCTTTACTGAAGCTCTCTTTGCCAATCTGACCGCCGGTGATATAATCGTACCGGAGAGTTCCGGTGCCGCCGGTGAAGTGACCTATCAGGGCATGAAAATCAAAAAAGGTCAAAAGGTCAAAAATGCCGCCGGACTGGGTTCCATGGGCTTCGGTCTGCCCTACGCCATCGGTGCGGCGATCGCCAATGAGGGAAAAAGAACCGTTCTCATCAATGGTGACGGAGCATTCCAGATGAATATTCAGGAGCTGGAAACGGTAAAAAGATTGAATCTGCCGGTAAAGATGTTCATTTGGGATAATGACGGTTACGGCAGTATCGTCAACACCCAGAGAAATATGTTTGCCGGTTTTCTGGTCGGTTCCGACCGGTCAAGCGGCTTGAGTCTGCCGGATGTGTGCAAGCAGGCGGCAGTTTACGGCATAAGAACTCTGGAAGTAACAAATAATGAAGATCTTGATGCTGCAATAAAAGAAACTCTCTCCGGCAATGACCCGGTACTTTGCAAAGTAAAAGTGACCGCCAATCACCGTACCATGCCCAAAGTGCAGGCGGAAAAACTGCCCGACGGCAGAATGATCTCCCATCCTTTGGAAGATATGTGGCCCTATCTGCCGGAAGCGGAAGTTGCGGAAAATATGAGGATGGCAAAAGCATGATCAAAGCGGTATTACTGGATATCGACGGAGTTTTGACCAATGGCAAAATCACAGTGGACTCCAATGGCAATGAATTGAAAACCATTGATTTCAAGGACATTGATGCGGTTTTTGAATTCAAACGCCGTGGGTTGCTGGTGGGCTTGATCACCGGGGAAGCGACTCCCATAACCGAGTATTTCCGCCGACGTTTCCAACCGGAATTTTTTTACAAAGGCTGTAAAAACAAGCCGGAAGCATTGAGTGAAATTCTGGAGAAGACCGGATTTACTGCGGATGAAGTGTGCTATGTGGGGGATGGGAAATATGATATACCGGTCATGAAGCTGGTCAAATTTTCCGCCTGTCCTGCTAATGCGATAAGTGATGTAAAAAAGACGGCAAAAATGCAGCTGGAGCATTGCGGCGGCGACGGCTGCATCTGGGAACTTCTGGAAAAACTTACTCTCCACGGAGAAATCTGAAATGGCGATTTTATCAAACAAAGATGTCTTGAGAAAAAAAGAACGGAAATTTCTGCCGGATGTCATCCCATTGCCGGCACCATTTGTGATGTTCATTGAACCGACAAATATTTGCAATTTTGAATGTAAATTCTGTCCGACCGGCAATAAGGAACTGCTGAAAAACTGCAGCCGTCCCAACGGATTCATGCCGCTGGAGCTTTTCAAAAAACTGGTCGATGATCTCAAAGAATTTCCGGAAAAAATAAAACTCATCAATTTGTGGAAAGACGGTGAATCTTTCCTCCATCCGGATTTTCCGGAAATGTGTCAATATCTCGGACAGGCAAACGTAACGGAAAGATTTATTGCCAGAACCAATGGAACCAGACTTGACCCGGAATTCTGCAAAAAGATTATTGCCAGTGGAATAAATGAAATCGGTATTTCTGTTAAAGCTGTCAGTGATGAAAAATATTTCCAGCTGACCAGGAGAAAATTTTCCTATAAAAATCTGGTCAAACAAGTGGAAAAACTCTATGAAATCAGAGAAAATTGCCGGATATATGTAAAAATAATCGATGTGGATTTAAGCGAAGAAGAGAAAAAACGTTTTTACGATGATTTTTCCGGCATAAGCGATTTCTGCACCATTGAAAATCTCATGGGGTGGTCCGGAGATGTCTTTGACTTCAAACTGGGACATCAAGTCGATATTACACAAGGCGGAAGTATTAAGAAAAACATTTCTGTCTGTACGCTTCCATTCACATCTCTTGCAATAAATCATAACGGTGGAGTTTCTGTTTGCTGTGCGGATTGGATGCATAAAACAGTTGTAGGAAATGTGTATGCTGAATCGATATACAACATTTGGAACGGCCGTAAATTAAAAGATTTCCGGCTGATGCATCTGAAACATTGCAAATACATAAATGAAGCTTGCAAAGTCTGTGATTTTATCGACCAAACAGCTGATTCAGTTGACGGTTACGAAGAAAAAATACAGAAAAATTTATTACAGTAGAAGATCGTCTCAAAATCATTCTGACAGTTATCTATTAAAAATGAAAGTTGAATATGAGCAGGAAAAAGATATCTATACACTCCGGAACTTTTAATGAAGAAAGTAATATCAAAGAGTTTTATAGTCGTTTAAAAGCTGTTTTGGCTAAACATCCGGAATACGATTTTGAAATCATTATTGCCGATAACTTTTCTACAGATAATACTAGGGAAATTTTACGCAGCTTGGCATCGGAAGACCGATCATTAAAAATAATATTCAATGCTAATAATTTCGGTCCCACCCGTTCAGGCATGTATAACTTAACACATCCGGAAATAAATTCCGATGCCTCTGTAATAATGGCATCGGATTTGCAAGACCCACCTGAAATGATTTCGGAATTCATCAAAAAATGGGAAGATGGATATAAAGTTGTCTGCGGAATAAAAAATAAATCCAAAGAAAATTTCTTGATGTTTCAAATAAGAAAATTGTATTATTGGCTCTTGAAAAAATGTTCCGATACCGAACTTATTTCCAACTTTACCGGCTTCGGACTTTACGACCGCTGTTTTATGGATGCTTTGAAAAGATACAAAGATCCTTACCCTTACTTCCGCGGACTCGTTTCCGAAATCGGTTTCAAACGCTGTGAAGTCACCTTTACCCAGGAAAAACGCAAAGGCGGTAGAAGTTCATACAACTTTTTCAGTTATTATGATTATGCCATGACCGGTTTTGTCAACCATACCAAACTGCCTCTGCGTCTGGCGGTATTTTCCGGATTTTTCATCTCCTTTTTAAGTCTGCTTACCGCTCTGGGATATTTCATCTACAAGCTATGCAACTGGGATAGCTTCCAAGTCGGCATGGCTCCGCTGGTGATCGGTCTATTTTTCTTCTCCGCCATCCAGTTGATCTTTATCGGCATACTCGGCGAATATATCGGTGCAATCTACACGCAGGTAAAAAACAAGCCGCTGGTCATCGAAGAAGAACGAATAAATTTCTAACGAACAATACAGGAGTATATATGAAAAAAGCAATCATTTACGGTGCCGGCAGAACCGGTAAAGTGATTTATGAAAAAGCCGTAGAGGCAAATATTGAAATCGTCACATTTATCGACAATACCGTTTCGGGAGAACTTTTCGGCATTCCAGTCACAAGCGTATCTGATATTACAACTGATTTAAGCCGTGATATCCCGGTCATTCTCGCTTTGCATCATGAAGTACATACTGCAGCTGAAAGTATGTCTGCAAAAGGATTCAAAAATTTGGTAACGATTTCCGGCTTCAATATCACTTTATGCCGCTCCGGGTGTATACCAATTGATTTGGTCCCGGTTTGTGACCCAGCACTCTTAAAAGATGATACAGATAAAATAAATGCTGCCAAATCACTTTTCGCTGATAAAAGAAGTTTGGAAATTTTTCAGCATTACATAGAATATTTGCAATACGGCAGGCTTGATGATCTTGAACGACGCGATCCGGGAGTTATGTATTATCCAGAAAACCGTCCTTTCCAACTCACAGGTGAGATAACGATGGCAGATTGCGGTGCATTTACCGGAGATGCAATAATACCGCTGATTCCCTTGATCAACTTTAAAAGAATATATGCTTTTGATCCTGATCCTATGGTCGCTGAAGAATTGGAACAAAATTTAAGCCGGTTTAATAATCTGTCTTTTAAGATAATCAAAGCCGGTGTAGGTATCCGGGATGAGAAATTATTTTTCCAGCCGGATGGTTCCGGCAGGGGTACTGTTATTGAGAACGGTGGTTTTGAAATTGATGTTGTTACCCTTGATAATGTTTTCAAAGATAATAAAGTCGATTTTATTAAAATGGATATTGAAGGTGCCGAAATTCAGGCACTTAAAGGTGCGGAAAAGATTATTAAACGGGATATGCCGTTATTGGAAATTTGCGTGTATCACAGATGGGGCGATTTCTGGAATATACCACTGCTGATACATCAAATCAATCCTCAATATTCAATTTACCTGCGGTGCAATGATGACAGTTTCCACGATACGGTATGTTGTGCGGTGCCGGAACGTTACAAAAATTTTTAATCGTAAACCAATAACATGAAAAAAATTCTGCTGACCGGAGGAACCGGATTTTTCGGCAAAAGCATTCTCGATATGTTCAAACGGGGAAATCTTGCCGGATATGATTTTACCATCCTTTCCCGCAACCCGGAAAAGTTTTTGCAGAATTTTCCGGAATTCAACGGTCTTGACGGAGTATCTTTCATTACCGGAGATGTCCGTACTTTTGATGCTTCCGGCTCCTTTGATGCGATGATTCTGGGAGCTACCCCGGCGGCAGCAGCAGTTCCGGATGAGGAAATGCGTTCCATCATCATCGACGGCACCATCAATTCTCTGAAAATCGCCCGTAAATGCGGAGTGAAAAAACTCCTTTTCATCAGTTCCGGAGCCGTTTACGGCAGACAAACTGTTTCCCATGTCCCGGAAACTGCCGAATGCCGCCCGGTAACAGCTTACGGGATCGCCAAACTGGAGGCGGAAAAACTCTGCTTTTCCTCCGGCATCCCCGCCGTTGCTGCCCGGTGTTTCGCTTTCACCGGCAAATACCTTGACCGCCATATCCACTTCGCCATCGGCAACTTCATCGCCGATGCTCTTGCCGGAAATGAAATCATCATCAAAGGCGACGGAACTCCTATGCGTTCATACCTTTACGCCGACGATCTGGTCGTCTGGCTCTTTAATCTGCTGGAAAGAGGAATCCCCGGAATTTCTTACAATGTCGGCAGCGATAAAGCTCTGTCCATTGCTGAATTGGCACAAACTGTCGCAGCTGTCCTCGCTCCGCAGCTCCCCATAAGAATAATGCAAACTCCGGTACCGGGAAACCGGGGGATCCCCTACGTCCCGGATATAACGCTTTCCAGAAATTCCGGTCTGATCTGCGAAACAACCGACCTTGCAAGTGCCATCAAATTATCCGCACTCCCGGCTTCTTTTCAATAACCGTCATCGTAAAGCAGAAAACAAAAAATGGGGCTGTTGCAAAACCTCATAAAGGTAAGCAGCAGCCCCATCTTCTATTTTACATAGCTTGTGGGATCTGCGATCCCGGAATCAATGAAGCCCTGATGCCGTAACCGGCAGCTGTCGCATTTGCCGCAGCTTCTGCCTTCGCTGTCCGGGTCATAGCAGCTGGTGGTAAGAGAATAATCCACGCCGAGAGAGGAACCGAGTTTGATAATATCCGCTTTGGAAAGATTCTGCAAAGGCGTATGGATATGCCACTGCCAACCGTCATCAACAGCACACGTCCCCAATCGTGCAGTTTCAGCAAAGGAACTGATGAATTGGGCCCGGCAGTCCGGGTAATTGGAGTAATCAATGCTGTTGACCCCGATGAAAATATCTCTGGCTCCGATCACTTCACCCCAGGATGCCGCCAGAGAGAGAAATACCAGATTGCGGGCGGGGACGTAAGTTACCGGGACGGTTTTGCCGACACCCTCTTTGGGGACATCCAGCGAATCATCGGTCAATGCCGATCCTCCCCACTGCCGCAGATCGATTTCAAATACCCGGTGTTCTTTTGCTCCCATCGACCGGGATAAAAGCTGTGAAGCAGTCAATTCATTCCGGTGCCTCTGACCGTAATCAAAGCTCATGGTGTAACACTCAAATCCGGCATCTTTTGCCACAGCCAGACAAGTTGCGGAATCCAATCCGCCGCTTAAAAGAACGATTGCTTTTTTCATGATTCAAACTCCTTTGCGGTCGCCCCAGATAAGTTTGTGCATCTGCAGCTGCATCCGCACCGGCTTACCGGATCCGATCACCCATTGTGCCAATTCGTCGAAATTCACTTTGCCCCAGACCGGAGAAAAGATCAGATTTGCGGTTTTCCCGGTCAGTGAAAAGCGGTCGATCACAGAGATCGCCCAATCAAAGTCATCCCGGCTGGAAACGACAAATTTGACCTCATCATGCGGAACAAGCAAACTGTAATTGTCGAAACAATTCTTTTCTGCCATGCCGGAATCCGGAGTTTTGCAGTCCAAAATCTTCCTGACCTTTGCCGGGACTTTAGCAATGCTCAAAGATCCATTGGTTTCCAGAAGCACTTCCATACCGCTGTCGAGCAGTTTCTGCAGTAAAAGCGGTGTTTCCGGATGGATGAGCGGTTCGCCGCCGGTAACTTCGACCAAACCGGTTCCGGAGGATAATGCGGCATTGACCAGCTCATCCACGCTTTTTTCTTCCCCACCCTGCCATGCGTAGGCGGTATCACAATAATTGCACCGCAGATTGCATCCGGCAAGACGGATAAAGAAACACCTTCTTCCGGCGTGGGTGGATTCTCCCTGGATACTGGTGAAAATTTCAATTACCGGCAGCATTTGGCATTACTCACTGTAAGTCAGTCTTGAAGAAGCTGATTCCCCGATCCGCACTCTGGCGACTTTGACATTGCCGTCATTGAGCAATTCGCTCATTTTGCGGTAGATCGTCCGGGCGAGGACTTCACTGGTGGGGTTGATATCTTTGAAATCCGGTAATTCAGACAAGTTGTGATGATCGTAAGGTGCGATCACCTCATCCAATGCGGCTTTCAATTTTTTGAAATCCAAAGCGATCCCGACCTCATTGAGCGAATCTGCCTGGACCGTGACGGTTACTTCATAGTTATGCCCGTGGAGATTGCGGCAATCACCGTCATAACCTTTGAGCTGATGTGCAGCGGAAAACATCCGGTCGATCTCTATTTCAAACATGCTTGCACCTCTTTGTATTATAAAACTACAAAAGCTTTCCGGAGACAAACCATCCCCGGAAAGCACTTTGCACTCAATTCAGAAATATGCTCAGCGATTGGCACATTCAAATTTCTTCATGAAGTCGATCAGAGCCTGAACGCCCTCAACCGGCATGGCATTGTAGATGCTGGCACGGCAGCCGCCGACGAGACGGTGACCTTTGAGCTGGGTCAGACCGCAGGCGTTGGCTTCGGAAACGAATTTGGCATCCAATTCATCGCTGGGGGTACGGAAAACGACATTCATGCGGGAACGGTCAGCTTTGGCGACCGGGCTGGCATAGAAGGAGCTTTCATCGAGGAAGTCGTAAAGCATTTTGGCTTTTTCGTTGTTGTGTTTCTCGATTGCAGCGATACCGCCGTTTTCTTTGAGCCAGTCGGTGATCAGAGCGAGAATATAGATCGCAAAGGTCGGCGGAGTGTTGAACATGCTTCCTTCGTTGATGTAGGTGGAGTAGCGGAGCATGGTCGGCACTTTGCTCTCGTCGGTACGGGCGGCGAGATCTTTGCGGATGATGACCAGAGCGACACCGGCGGGACCGATATTTTTCTGGGCACCGGCATAGATCATGCCGAAGTTGTTGACATCAAAAGTACGGGACATGATATCGCTGGACATATCAGCGATCAGCGGCACACCGGCAGGAGCGGTGGGCAGATCGATGTACTGGGTACCGGCGATGGTGTTGTTGCTGGTGATGTGCATGTAAGCGGCACCGGGGGTCATTTTCCACTCGGCAACAGCAGGGATGTGATCATATTTGTCATCACGGGAAGAAGCGACGATGTTGACATTACCGAACATTTTGGCTTCTTTGGCAGCTTTATTGCTCCAGACGCCGGTATCGACATAATCAGCGGTACCGCCATTGAGCAAATTCATGGCGAGCATGGCGAACTGCATACTGGCACCGCCCTGAATGAAGCAGACAGCGTAATCATCGGAGATGTTGAGCAATTCACGGACGTTAGCTTCGGCACGGTCGATGACCGGCTGGAAGAATTTGCCGCGGTGGGAAAGTTCCAGAATACCGCTGCCGCTGCCCTGGAAATCGATAAATTCAGCTTGAGCCTTACGCATTACGGCTTCCGGAAGCATGGCCGGACCGGCGGAGAAGTTGTAAATTTTCATCCTTTTTACCCTTTGACTTGTGCCGGAAACCATATCCGGCATCTGGTTATGGTGTTTGATATTTCAATAATATACACCACAAATCGTATTTTGCAAGAAAAAACTGCCGGTCAGAGAGGAATATTTCCCCGTTGTGCCTTGTAAAACTAAACGCAACCCCTGAAAGGATTATTGATTGCATTTAATCTGACAAACTTGCGTTTGACTTTGTCAAGTGACTAAAAAATCGCAGATATCCAACCACCTTTGTGGAAACATAAAAAGAGCTGCCGCAAATGCAGCAGCTCTTTTGTACACGGTAGATAAATTACTTACCGGAGACCACACCGTGGACTTTGAATACACGGGTCGGGACAAATTCGCCGAGCTTGTGGCCAACCATGTTTTCGGTAACGAAGACCGGCACGAAGGTTTTGCCATTATGCACATTGAAGGTATGTCCGACAAAGTCCGGAATGATCAGAGAACGCCGGGACCAGGTTTTGATCGGGGTCTTGTTGGCGAGGTTCATCTTTTCGACTTTGTCGATCAGATACTGATCCACAAAAGGACCTTTTTTGATGGATCTGGGCATTACTTCTTCCTCCGTTCAACGATGAATTTCTTTGAACCTTTTTTCGGATTGCGGGTACGTTTACCTTTGGCAAGTTTGCCCCAGGGTGAAACGGGATGACCGCCGCCGGACTCACGACCTTCACCACCACCCATCGGATGGTCGACCGGGTTCTGAGCGACACCACGGACGTGAGGACGGAAACCTTTGTAACGTTTTTTACCGGCTTTACCGAGTTTGGTATTCATCAGATCGAGGTTGCCGATCTGACCGATCATAGCACGGCAGTTGACATGCAGCATCCGGACTTCACCGGAGGGCAGTTTGACCTGTGCATAGAGTTCTTCTTTACCACGGAGAGTGGCGACCTGACCGGCGGAACGGACCAATTTGGCACCGGCACCGGGCTGCATTTCGATGCAGCAGATCTCGATACCCACGGGGATATCTTTCAGCTTCAGCCAGTTACCGGGTTTGAGTTCAGCTTTGGGGCCATTCATGACCACATCGCCGACTTTCAAACCGACGGGAGCGAGGATGTAAGCTTTTTCGCCGTCAACGTAGGAAATCAGAGCGATATTGGCGGTACGGTTGGGATCGTATTCGATAGAAACGACTTTTGCCGCGACGCCTTCTTTATTACGGTTGAAGTCAACCATACGGTAGCAGCGTTTGTTGCCGGCACCACGGAAACGGGTGGTGATCCGTCCCTGGTTGTTACGGCCGCCGCTGGATTTTTTACCTTTGAGCAAACCCTTGAACGGTGCGACCTTGGTCAATTCGCCGTTATCGACGACAGACATGTTGCGCCGTGAGGGAGTCGTCGGATTGTAACTTTTGATAGCCATTGTCGTAAACTCCCTTAAATAATCTCAATACTGCCTTCGGCAAGCGTAACGACGGCACGTTTCCAATCGGCACGACGACCCATTTTCATGGTACGTCCGGCACGTTTGGCTTTGCCCTGATAATTCATTACGTTGACTTTGGCGACTTTTACTTTGAAAAGTTCTTCCACGGCATTGGCGATCTCAATACGACCGGCAGCCGGGTGAACCCGGAAAGTATATTTATTGTCCTGGATCAGTGCATTGCACTTTTCAGTGACGACCGGCGCGATGATGACATCATAAGCACTATTCATCTTGCATCCTCCTTACGCCATACGTCCGATGAAAGCATCGAGCGCATCCTTGCAGAAAACGAGTTTCTTGTAGCGGAGCAGCTCATACACGTTGACCGTAGCAGCACGACGGACAGCCAGATTCGGGATGTTGCCGGTGGCCAGATCGGAAGCCGCATCAACTTCAAGCATGCTCAGCATGATGGTATCGTCCTGAATTTTCAGGTTTTTCAGAACAGCATAAGCACTGCGGGTCTTGTGATCCGCCAGAGCGAATTTGTCCAGAACCATCACATCACCTTCTTCGATACGTTCAGCCAAAGCACGTTTCAGAGCCAGAGCGAGAACTTTTTTGTTCATCTTCTTGGCATAGCTGCGGGGCTGAGGTCCGAAAATCGTACCGCCGCCGACCCAGACGGGTGAACGGTTGGAACCGGCACGGGCACCGCCGCGGCCTTTCTGCCGCCAGGGTTTGGCACCGCCGCCGCGAACCAGTCCGCGGGTTTTCGTACAGGCGGAACCGGAACGGGCACCCGCCAGATAAGCGACCACGGCATCATGAACAGCCTGGGCACCTTTATTGTTCTCGATCACGCTGGAAAGAGCTTCCGGCACGGCGTATTCGCCGACGCGGGCACCGCTGCAATCGAGGATATCCAAAGTTTTAAGCATTTGTATTTCCTCCTCTTACTTTGCGGCCTTTTTCAGCGCGCTTTTGATGGTGATGATACCGCCGTTGCAGCCGGGGACAGCACCCTTGACCAGCAGGCAGTTTTCTTCAGCCATGACACGCACGATCTGCATATTCTGCACGGTACGGCGGTCATTGCCGTAATGTCCGGGCATCTTTTTACCTTTTGCGACACGGCCCGGGAATTCGCACTGTCCGATAGAACCGGGACGGCGTTCCCAGTCACCACCGTGGCTGGCACGGCCGCCGCCGAAGTTCCAGCGTTTGACGCAGCCCTGGAATCCGCGGCCTTTGGTGATGCCGATCACATCGAGGTACTCACCGGCGGAGAAGATGTCCGCCTTCAATTCAGCACCGACTTCGGCTTCTGCACCGCGGATTTCGCGGAGGAGTGCAGGAAGCACATCACCGGTGATGCCGGCTTTGGCCAAGTGTCCCTGACGGGCCTTGGTCACGTTTTTTGCTTTGCGACTGCCGAAACCCAGCTGAATAGCGGAGTATCCGTCGCGCTCGACGGTTTTAACGCCGGTCACAACGCAAGGACCGGCCTGGATCACCGTCACCGGGATCAGGACGCCCTTCTCGTCATAGACCTGAGTCATGCCGAGCTTTTTACCGATTAAACCTTTCATTTCTTTCTCCTTTTCATTAATAGAGAAACTTACGATACTCGTTCCCAATCGGCCGGGAACGGCGGTATCTCAGACCGCCGGGCAACCCGCCCGGCGACCCCGGAACTTACTGATTGATCAGAAGCCCGTTTTGATAGTGATATCCACACCGGCAGGGAGGTTGAGCTTTTTCAGCTCATCGACCGTGCGGCCGTTGGGATTAACGATGTCCAGCATCCGTTTATGGGTGCGGATCTCGAACTGCTCCATTGATTTTTTGTCAACGTGAGGTGAACGGTTGACCGTCCAGCGTTCGATACGGGTCGGAAGCGGAACCGGACCGGCAACCATAACACCGGTGCGTTTCGCGGCATCCAGGATCTCATTGACAGACTGATCCAGAATCCGGTGTTCATAAGCCTGCAACCGGATGCGGATACGTTGAGTTTTCGCCGTAGCCATTTTTATTTTTTCTCCACGATTTTATCTTGAATTTGTTTCGGAACTCTTTCAAAGTGTGCCGGTTCCATCGAGTAGGTCGCACGACCGCGGGAGAGTGAACGGATCGCAGTTGCGTAACCGAAAAGCTCTGACAGCGGCACGTTTGCCTGCACACGGGTAAAGGCGTTTTCACCGGCATTGATCTCAACGATCGCACCACGGCGGCTATTCAAGTCGCCGATAAGGTCACCCATATTTTCATCCGGAGTGGTCAGCTCGACCTTCATGATCGGCTCAAGCAGAGAGATACCGGATTTTTTGGCAGCATCTTTGAATGCCATGGAACCGGCAACCTTAAATGCCATTTCCGAGGAGTCGACCGGGTGGTAACTGCCGTCGATGATCTCAACTTTGAAGTCGATCACCGGATAACCGGCAAGCACACCGCTGGCGGCAGCTTCACGGATACCGTTTTCGATCGGTTTGATATATTCTTTAGGAATATTACCGCCGACAACTTTGTTCTCAATGACGATGCCGGAACCGGGTTCACCGGGGATCAGGTTGATGATACAGTGACCATACTGACCGCGACCGCCGGACTGACGGACAAATTTCATATCGGATTCGGACGGTTTGCTCAAAGCTTCGCGGTAAGCAACCTGCGGAGCACCGGTATTGGCCTCAACTTTGAACTCACGAACCAGACGGTCGATAATGATTTCCAGGTGCAGCTCACCCATACCGGAAATAATGGTCTGACCGGTTTCTTCGTTACTGTTGATACGGAAAGTCGGGTCTTCATCGGAGAGAGCGATCAAACCTTTGGTCAGTTTGTCACGGTCGCCGCTGGATTTGGGTTCCACAGCAACGGAGATAACCGGTTCGGGGAAGTTCATGGATTCCAGCACGATCGGATCGGTCTCAAGACAGATGGTATCACCGGTGGTAACGTTACGCAAACCGACGGCGGCAGCAATATCACCGGAGTAGATCTCATCACGTTCTTCACGGCTGTTGGCGTGCATCTGGAGCAGACGGCCGAGACGTTCTTTCTTACCGGTACGCGGGTTCAGCACGGTCATACCCTGCTTGGCGACACCGGAATAAATACGGAAGTAATAGAGTTTACCGACAAAGGGGTCACTCATGATTTTGAAAACCAGAGCGGCAAACGGCTGCATATCACCGACGTGACGGGTCAATTCAGCACCGGTGGCAGGATCGGAACCGGTGATATCCCAGATATCGACCGGGCTGGGCAGGTAATCAACGACAGCGTCAAGCAGCGGCTGGACACCACGGCACTTAAAAGCACTGGCAGCGGCAACCGGCACAGCTTTGGCTTTCAAAGTGGCACGGCGCAGAGCGGCACGGAGCATATCGGTATCGGGAGTTTCGCCCTCAAGGAAAAGCTCCATGATCTCATCATCTACTTCAGCAAGACGCTCAACGTTGTTTTCAAAAGTGGTGTTGCGATAATCCTGCAATTCAGCGGGAACTTCACCCTCGGTAATGGTAGTGCCCTGGTCTTCAGCACTGAAATAGTAGGCTTTGTTGGCAAAAACATCGATCACGCCTTTGAAGTCTCCTTCACGGCCGATCGGCAGAGTCACCGGGATCGGATTGGCACCGAGTTTGGTCTGGATCTCTTTGACAGCACCGTCGAAATCAGCACCGGTACGGTCCATTTTGTTGATCAGAGCAACGATCGGCACATGGTATTTCTGAGCCTGACGCCAGACGGTTTCAGTCTGGGGCTGGACTTTACCGACGGAGCAGAAAACTGCAACAGCACCGTCAAGCACACGCAGAGAACGCTCCACCTCTGCGGTGAAGTCCACGTGTCCCGGAGTGTCGATAATATTGATACGATGGTTCTTCCAGAAGCAGGTGGTGGCGGCACTGGTAATGGTAATACCGCGTTCACGCTCCTGCTCCATCCAGTCCATAGTGGCGGTACCTTCGTGGGTATCACCGATCTTATAGTTTTTACCGCAGTAGAAAAGGATACGTTCGGTAAGAGTGGTTTTACCGGCATCAATGTGAGCCATAATACCGATGTTACGGACATTACGCAGACTTACCTGACGTCCCGGAGACTCCTGGAATTGTTTTTCTTCGCTCATGGTATAAATCCCCGGTACAAATTACCAACGATAGTGGGCGAAGGCTTTGTTGGCCTGGGCCATCTTGTAGGTATCTTCTTTTTTCTTGATGGAAGAACCGGTATTGTTGAAAGCATCCAGCAATTCACCGGCGAGAGACTCGGTCATGGATTTACCTTTGCGGCCGCGGGAATAGGTAACGATCCAGCGCATGGCAAGAGCGACCTGACGCTCCGGCTCGACTTCGACCGGAACCTGATAGGTGGCACCACCGACGCGGCGGCTTTTGACTTCGAGTTTGGGTTTGACGTTTTCCAGAGCCTGGGTAAAAACATCAATAGCCGGCATATCGGCTTTTTTGCTCTGGATCAGGTCAAGGGCATCATAAACGATGCCTTCGGCGGTGGCTTTTTTTCCGCGGGTCATGATCGTATTGATCAGACGGGCGATCAGCTCGCTGTTGTACTTCACGTCGGGAGTAAGCTCCCGTTTGACGACACTACGTCTTCTCATGGCTTTTTAACTCCCAAAATTATTTTTTCTTGCCTTTTGCAGCGGTTTCCTGACCCGGTTTCGGGCGTTTGGCACCGTATTTGGAACGGCCCTGACGGCGTTTTTCAACACCGAGGCTGTCCAGAGAACCGCGAACGATGTGGTAACGGACACCCGGGAGGTCACGGACACGGCCGCCTTTGACCAGAACCACGGAGTGTTCCTGAAGGTTGTGCCCCTCACCGCCGATATAGGCGGTGACTTCCTGACCATTGGTCAGACGAACACGGGCGATTTTACGCAACGCCGAGTTCGGCTTTTTCGGGGTACGGGTGGTGACCTGGAGGCAGACGCCGCGACGCTGCGGGCAGGCACTCAACGCTTTTGACTTGCTTTTCTTCTCTTTTTCTTCGCGTCCGAGACGCACCAGCTGATTGATTGTCGGCATGGTAGTTTCCTGATTTTTTACTCTTATTATATTTAGTACACCAAAATTACACAATGCATCAAAGACTTATAAAATAACACCAAAACGTGTTTTTTTCAAATCTTTTCCTGAAATTTTTCAAGAAAAACCTCAGATTTCCTCGTCAAAGCCCTCCAAATCGTCATCGACGATCAATTCTTTGGCTTCATCGGGAAGCATGTCCTCTTCCTCTGAATCGGCATCACGCCACTCGGCGGCATAGTCTTCATAAGACTTTTCAGCCTCCGGAGCGGGCAACTCCGGCTCGATCTCCTCTCCGAGATATTTCAGCCGGATGGACTGCATCTTTGCCGTACCTGTTCCGGCGGGGATCAGGTGTCCGGTAATGACGTTTTCCTTGAATCCGGCCAGAGTATCGACCTTACCGGCGACGGCAGCCTCGGTCAGGATCCTGGTGGTATCCTGGAAGCTGGCTGCGGAGATGAAACTCTCCGTTTCCAGTGCGGCTTTGGTAATACCCAAAAGCACCGGTTCAGCTTCCGCCGGACGTTCGCCGCGTGCGATGGTCTCGCGGTTGATCCGGTTGAATTCCACCCGATCCGGCTGTTCGCCGACCAGGTATTCGGTATCGCCCGGATCGGTGATCCGGACTTTCTGCATCATCTGACGGATGATAATTTCGACGTGTTTATCATTGATTTCCACACCCTGGGCACGGTAAACCAACTGGATCTCATCGACCAGGTGCCGCTGCAATTCGTGAATACCGCAAACTTCCAGCAGAGCGTGGGGGACGATGGAACCTTCGGTCAATTTCTGACCTTTGTGGACATAGTCGCCTTTGCTGACCACCAGATGCTTGTGCAGCGGGATCGCACTGTGTTCCTCGACCCGGCCTGAATTCGGATCGCGGATCTCGATGTAGCGTTTACCGCGGGCAAGTTTATCCACGGTAACGAAACCGTCGATTTTAGCGATTTCAGCGACATCTTTGGGGATGCGGGCTTCGAAAAGTTCGGCAATACGCGGCAAACCGCCGGTAATATCTTTGTTTTTCGCCGACTGCCGGGGAACACGGGCAACGACCATACCCGGAACCACTTTGGCTCCGTTCTTGACCATCAGCACCGCACCGGCGGGAAGCGGATAATTGGAAAGCAGGTTGTTATTCTCGTCCAGCACCGTGATCTGCGGATGCAAGTCGTCACGGTGTTCCATAACCGTCCCCTGGTCACCGCTGCCGGAACCGCGTTTCTGTTTCTGGATGGTAACGCCGTCAACCAGATCGGTAAGAGAAACTATACCGCTCTCTTCAATAATGATCGGCACATGGTCCGGTTCCCAACGGACGAATACTTCATTGGTTTTGACGGAATCGCCGTCAACTTTGTCCAGCATTGAACCGGGTTCAAGGTCGTAACGCTCCAATTCAGCCTCAATGATAGCATCAGTACCGAAGTCATAAGCTTTCTGCACCATACCGAGGATAGCGGCTTCGGCATCACGTTTGGCACGTTCACGGGCCTCAAATTCTTCAGCCTTGACCGGGTCATAGACGATCACGCAACCATTCTTGTTGACCACAACGGTCTGACCTTTCTGGTTGACGACCGTACGGACGTTGAGCAGTTTGATCTTACCGTCGTGACGGGCGGAAATAACCGGCTGTTTGTACGCAGCAGAAGCAGTACCACCGATGTGGAATGTACGCATGGTAAGCTGAGTACCCGGCTCACCGATTGACTGGGCGGCAATAATACCCAGAGCATCACCCAGACGTGCTTCACGGTCACTGGCGAGGTTTCTGCCGTAGCATTTGATACAGAGACCATGCAGAGTTTCGCAGGTCAGAGCGGAACGGATCAGAACTTTGAGAATTCCGCGTTTTTCGATCAAATCAGCGATTTCCGGAGTGAATTCTTCACCGGCGGCGATGATCAGACGTTTGTCGTTGTACGCAGGGTCACGGATATCCTGGGCACTGTAACGGCCGATAAGACGGTCACGCAAAGGCAGCATGACTTCATCACCTTCGGTAATGGCACTTGTCCAGACACCTTTGGTGGTTCCGCAGTCTTCCTCACGGCAGATGACATCCTGAGCGACGTCAACCAGACGGCGGGTCATGTAACCAGAGTCAGCGGTTTTCAAAGCGGTATCTGCCAAACCTTTACGGGCACCGTGAGTGGAGATGAAGTATTCCAGCACGGACAGACCTTCACGGAAGTTGGAGATGATCGGCCGCTCAATAATATCGCCGTTGGGTTTTGCCATCAAACCACGCATACCGGCGAGCTGTTTGATCTGATCTTTACTGCCTCGGGCACCGGAATCCATCATAGCGTAAACCGGGTTGATCTCTCCGCGGCGGCTGGCGTCTTCCAGATGTTTGAAAAGTTCTTCAGCCACGGCGTTACCGGTCTGGGTCCAGATATCGATAACTTTTTTGTGCCGCTCACCGTCGGTCAGCATACCGTCGGTGTACTGCTGCATGACTTCGCCGATCTGATTACGGGCACTCTCAATCAATTCAACTTTGGTTTCCGGCACTTTCAAGTCGGCAATGGAGATGGAAAGTCCGGCGAGAGTGGAGTGACGGTAACCGAGATCTTTCAGGTCGTCCAGCAATTTGATGGTTGCCTGGTGACCGACGATCTGATAGGAATCGCGGATAAGGCGGCTCAAATCCTTTTTCTTGGCAACTTTGTTATAGAAGCCGAGACGGGAATCCCAGATCTCATTGAAAAGACAACGGCCGGGAGTGGTCAGAATGAATTTGGCTTCTTTGTCACCGTAAAGCGTATCTTTGCCGCGGTCGGGGTTCGGGATGCGGACAGCATCATGGATGCCGATGAATCCGGACTGCATGGCAAAAAGAACTTCAAAGTAATCGCGGTACAGTTTGGCACTCTTGCTCTGGGGTTCCAGAGTAAGGTAGTAACTTCCCAGAGTGATATCCTGCGTGGGTGAAACGATCGGTTTACCGTTGGCAGGAGAGAAGATGTTGTTCGGAGAGAGCATCAGCAGCTTGGTCTCCATCTGTGCCTCGTTTGAAAGCGGCACGTGAACAGCCATCTGGTCACCGTCGAAGTCAGCGTTGTAAGCGGTACAGACCAGAGGATGCAGACGCAGAGCAGAACCCTCGATCAGCACCGGGTCGAATGCCTGGATACTCAAACGGTGCAGCGTAGGTGCACGGTTGAGCATGACAGGATGTCCTTTGCTCACTTCATCAAGGATATCCCAGACGACGGATTCGCCGCGTTCAATCATGCGTTTGGCACCACGGACGGTGTGGGCGTAGCCACGGCCCTTGAGGTGGCGGATGATGAAAGGTTCGAAAAGGATCATTGCCATTTTCTTGGGCAGACCGCACTGATGGATCTTCAATTCCGGACCGACGACGATCACTGAACGGCCGGAGTAGTCAACACGTTTACCGAGCAGGTTCTGACGGAAACGGCCCTGTTTACCTTTGAGCATGTCAGACAAGCTCTTGAGAGGACGGTTGCCGGCACCGGTGACAACTCTGCCGTGACGGCCGTTGTCCAAAAGGGAGTCAACAGCTTCCTGAAGCATACGTTTTTCGTTGCGGATAATCACTTCCGGAGTATGGATCTGAAGCAGATTTTTCAAACGGTTGTTACGGTTGATGACCCGGCGGTAAAGATCGTTGAGGTCACTGGTGGCGAAACGGCCGCCTTCCAGCGGAACCAGCGGACGGAGATCCGGGGGGATAACCGGCAGCACGGACATGATCATATATTCCGGACGGGAATTGGCTTCAAGGAAGCCCTCGACCAGACGGAGACGTTTGGCAAGTTTTTTGCGGGTAGCCTTGTTGTTGGTGCTTTCCAGACGGACTTCGAGTTCGCCTTTGAGTTCTTCAAGGTTGATGTCCTCAAGGAGAGCTTTGATGGCGGGGGCACCCATATCGGCGATAAAGGAATCACCGAATTGTTTGCGGGCTTCTTTGTATTTGATTTCGTCCAGGATCTGACCTTTGGTCAACTCAATGGCGTCGCCCGGATCGATAACCGTATATTTTTCATAGTAAAGCACATCTTCCAGATCTTTACTGGTCATTTCCAGCATCAGACCGATACGGCAGGGCATACACTTGAAAAACCAGATATGGGAAACCGGCACAGCCAGTTCGATATGTCCCATACGTTCACGGCGGACGTTGGCAAGGGTAACTTCAACACCGCAGCGATCGCAGATGATGCCTTTGTGCTTGACGCGTTTGTATTTTCCGCAGTTACACTCCCAGTCACGGGTGGGGCCGAAAATTCTTTCGCAGAAAAGACCGCCCTTTTCCGGTTTCAATGACCGGTAATTGATGGTTTCCGGGTTCTTGACCTCCCCGTGAGACCAGCTCCGGATGACATCCGGAGAGGCTACGTTAATGGAAATCGCACCGAACGAAGTAGCGGGATCCTGTCCCAGCAACTCCCGATAAGCATAAGTATTGTCAATCAAGGTTAATTCCTCCCTCGAATATTGTTATTACCGATCATCGCCGCCGCGAACGGTGCGAATATCCAAACCAAGACTCTGCATTTCTTTCAACAGCACGTTGAAAGATTCCGGTCTGCCGGCAGTAAGTACGTTCTGACCTTTGACGATCAATTCATAAATACGGGAACGTCCTTTGGTATCGTCGGATTTGACCGTAAGCATCTCCTGCAGGTTGTACGCTGCACCGTATGCTTCCAGAGCCCACACTTCCATTTCACCGAAACGCTGACCGCCGTGCTGGGCTTTACCGCCCAGAGGCTGCTGGGTGACCAGTGAATAAGGTCCGACCGCACGGGCATGGATCTTATTGGCAACCAGGTGGTCAAGTTTGAGCATGTAGATCTGACCGACCATAACACGCTGGTCAAAACGGTCACCGGTACGGCCGTCGTAAACGTCGGCTTTACCGTCGTAAACGTAGGAACCGTCAGGCTGCTTTTTGAAGCCCCAGTGATAGTTTTTGCCGTTTTCTTCAGCGAAACGTTCATTTCCTTTTTCCATCATATCGATGATATCCTGCTCGCAGGCACCGTCGAAAACCGGAGTGGCGACTTTGATACCGAGCATTTTGGCAGCCCAGCCGAGGTGGGTTTCCAAAACCTGACCGATATTCATACGGCTCGGCACGCCAAGGGGGTTGAGGATGATGTCCACGGGAGTACCGTCCTCAAGGAAGGGCATGTCTTCCACGGGAACGATACGGGAAACGATACCTTTGTTACCGTGACGTCCGGCCATTTTATCACCGACCTGCAGTTTGCGTTTGCAGGCGACATAGACTTTGACGCGTTTGATGGTACCCTGATCGTTTTCACCGAAGTTCTCATCTTCAAGAGAACGCAGATGAGCTTCATTGTCCTCGAACCTCTCTTTGAAGCTGTCGATGATGGCGGCGATGGCATTTTTGACTTCGCAATCTTCCATCTGCCATGAAGCGTGATGATTGGCGAGTTTGACGATGGGGCTGCGGGTGATTTTCCGGTTGGCGGGAACGAGAAGTTTCGGTTCCTCGGCAGCACCGTCGGTGATCTGGACCGGGATCTTGACGCCGAGCAGAAGATCGGAAAGTCTTTCAGTGAGTTCAGCGATCAATTCATTATTGGTCTCACGGTACTCGGTACGGATCAGTTTTTCCTGATTTTTCTTTTCGGTCTTGGTCAATCCCGGTTTATTGGGTTGATCTTTGACATATTCAGCACGGATATCCATAACGATACCGCCTTTACCGCTGGAAACGGTCAAGCTGGAATCTTTGACATCGGCAGCTTTTTCACCGAAAATCGCCCGGAGCAGACGCTCTTCGGGGGCGAGTTCAGTTTCGCTTTTCGGCGTGATTTTACCGACGAGGATATCACCGGGTTTGACTTCGGCACCTTCGATGACGATACCGCGGCTGTCAAGGTTGCGCAGAGCATCTTCACCGACGTTGGGGATATCACGGGTGATCTCTTCCGGACCGAGTTTGGTATCCCGGCTGGTGATTTCGAATTCATCGACGTGGATACTGGTGTAAACGTCTTCTTTGACCAGTCTTTCGCTGACGATGATAGCGTCCTCAAAGTTATATCCGCACCACGGCATGAATGCCACTAAAACGTTGCGTCCGAGAGCGAGTTCACCACCGTAAGTTGCGGCACCGTCGGCGAGCAGATCGCCTTTTTTGACCGCATCACCGCGACGGACACGGGGACGCTGGTTGATGCAGGTACCGGCGTTGCTCCGCAGGTACTTGTAAAGACGGTAGGTACGGCCGGGGACTTCCTCTGTCGGCAATGCACCATCGGGGGTGACGACGATGCGTTCGCTGTTGACTTCAGCGACAACACCATCTTCGCGGGCGACGATGACAGCACGGGAATCCCGGGCGATACGGGCTTCCAGACCGGTTCCGACGTAGGGTGAATCCGGCATCAGAAGCGGCACAGCCTGACGCTGCATGTTTGAACCCATCAAAGCACGGTTTGCGTCATCGTGTTCAAGGAAGGGGATGATACCGGCAGCGGCACTGACCAGCTGTTTCGGAGAAACGTCCATATAGTCAATGGTGTCTTTGGGATGCTCGGCAGATTCACCGGCTTTACGGCACATGACCATATCACGGACGAAGCAGTTATTCTCATCAAGCAGAGCATTTGCCTGAGCGATGACGAAATTCTCCTCTTTGTCGGCGGTCAGATAATCAATGGTATCAGTGACCTGACCGTTGACGACTTTGCGGTAAGGAGTTTCCAAAAATCCGTATTCGTTGATGATAGCGTAGAGGGCCATGGAGCTGATCAAACCGATATTCGGACCTTCCGGGGTCTCAATCGGACAGATACGGCCGTAATGACTGGTGTGAACGTCACGGACTTCAAATCCGGCACGGTCACGGCTCAAACCGCCGGGGCCCAAAGCAGAGAAACGGCGTTTGTTGGTCAATTCGCTCAACGGGTTATTCTGATCCATGAACTGGGAGAGCTGGCTGCGGGCGAAGAAATCGCGGATAACGCCGGCGAAAGTTTTGGGATTGATGAGCTTGGAGGGAGAAATATTCGGCTCCTCAAAGGTCATACGTTCACGGATAAGACGCTCGGTACGCAGCAAACCGGCACGGCACTGATTCTGCAGCAGCTCGCCGACGGTACGCACCCGGCGGGCACCGAGGTGGTCGATGTCATCGACCGGACCATTGGTGTGGTGCAGTTCGATGAGCATTTTGGTCGCTTCGATAAGGTCACGGGGATCGAGCGTACGGAAATCAGCGGGAATATCCAGCTTGAGTCTCTCATTGAGTTTGTAACGGCCGACCATACCCAGATCGTAACGGCGGTTATCGAAAAAGAGCCGTTTGATCAGCAGACGGGCATTGCTCAAGTTCGTGGGATCGCCCGGACGCATACGCTGATAGATAGCTTTGAGAGCTTCTTCTTCGTTACGGGCGGGGTCTTTCCGCATGGTGGCGAAAATATAATCTTCTTTGGGCGGCACGATCGCCAATTCGACGCTTTCGATGCCGTTGGCGTGCATATCAGCAAGAGCTTTTTCGTTGAGCTGGAGCAATTCGCCGACGATAACTTCCTCTGCCTCGTTGGTCACGGAGTCAACGGTATAGTATTTGGAAAGATCCTTTTCCTTGAGCAAAGTGGAAATGGACATCTTTTTCAGAGTGTAGAACTCTTTGAGGATGTCGTGGTTGGTGGGATAACCGATCGCCCGGAAGAAGGTGGTGATGTAGAATTTCCGGCGGCGGCGGCGGCGGTCAAGATAGATCTGGATGAGATTGCTCTGATCGAACTGCACATCCATCCAGCTGCCGCGATCGGGAATGACCCGGTAGCTGTAAAGCATTCTGCCGGAGGTGTGACGGTTTTTCTCAAAGCAGATACCCGGACTGCGGTGCAGCTGACTGATAATGACACGTTCGGCACCGTTGATGATAAAGGTACCCTGTTCGGTCATGATGGGGATATCACCCATGAAAACTCTTTCGGGGATCTCCATGTCCTTGACCTTGAGCAGGAAGTTGACATAGAGCGGTGCATCGTAGATTTTGCCGTCTTTGATGCAGTCGATCACATCGCTTTTCTGCGGGGGACACTCACCGATCTCGTAGGAAACAAATTCCAGAGACATGTTTTTGTCGAAACTTTCAATGGGAAAAATATCCATGAAAATTTCCTGAAGCCCCTGCCGTTTGCGTTCAGCCGGAGGCACGAAACGCTGCAGAAAATTGTCGTAGGAATCCACCTGCAACCCGATCAGGTCAGGCATCTCCAGGACATTGCGCAGCTGTCCGAAACTTTTGCGTTCCGCCATACATTCACCTTGTTTGTTATGTTGGTTGAAAAAAATTCAAAAAAAATTCAAAAAAAGGGCAAAAAAACTTTTGATTGCCCGTAAAATTCAGGTATCATTACACAAAACAACCGATCTCAGCTTTTCCGGCACAGGAAAATGAAATCGGGAAACGACCGGCACCGACAAAAAACCACATCGGTTCTCCGGCAAGCTCTTCTTATTTACAGCAAAAAACCACACTGTTTCAGAGGAGCGGAATACTGTCGGGGCAAAAAACCACACCACCGGCAGCAAATTTTACTTTTCTGCATCATCCGCCAGGATAAAAAAACCACTATCCTGCGGAAAAAGAAAAAATCGTGTGCAGAAACACGAAATCGCGGCGGACGGGGTTTTTCACCCCGCCGCCGTGAGAAAATCCAGTAAATAAATTACTTGATTTCGATCTTGGCACCAGCTTCTTCGAGGGTAGCTTTGATCTTTTCGGCTTCTTCCTTGGAAGCACCTTCTTTGATGGTCTTGGGGGCGCCTTCGACCATGTCTTTGGCTTCTTTCAGACCGAGACCGGTGATGCCGCGGATCTCTTTGATCACGCCGATTTTCTTCGCAGCGTCAAAGCCGGCGAGGATGACATCAAATTCGGTTTTTTCTTCAGCCGGAGCAGCAGCGGCAGCAGCCGGAGCAGCGGCAGCGACGGCGACCGGAGCAGCAGCGCTCACGCCGAGACGCTCTTCGAGGGTTTTGACCAGTTTGGAAAGCTCCAGGACGGTCATGTTTTCAATGTAGGAAACGAATTCTTCCATTTTGTTTTCTTCGGACATCTTAAATGCCTCCCATGCTTATTAATTGTTCGCGTTCTCAAGTTTGTCTTTATAGGCGTTGACCACGTTAACGATGCTCGCAGCTTTGGCATTGAGAACCGTGACGAGGTTGCGGGCCGGCGCTTGAAGGACACCGAGCAGCATAGCCTGGAGTACCGGTTTGGCGGGCAGATCAGCCAGCGCACCGACTTCAGCGGAGGACAGCACCGCGCCATCCATATAACCGCCTTTGGCCTTGACCTGTTCCTGCTTTTTACCGAATTCGACCAGCAGTTTGGCCACAGCACTGCAGTCGCCCTGTCCATACACCATAGCGGTGCTGGCAGTCAGATCGATCGCCTCAAGTCCCAGCTCGAGCTGGTCAGCGGCTTTTTTGATCAGAGTATTTTTCTGAACGGTACATTTTGCACCGGCAGCAGCCAGCTGGTTACGCAATTCAGAGAAGCTCTTGACCGTAAGACCGGCGTAGGAGACGAAATAGACATAATCAGAGGTCTTGACCGCATCTACGATCGAAGCGACCAGAAATTGTTTTTCGATTCTCATTTCGCCGCCCTCACCAGTTCCTTGAGGTTGATTTTGAGACCGGGGGTCATCGTGGCGGAAACCGAACAAGAGATGATATAAACACCCTTGGCGGAAACCGGACGTGCCTTCTGAATAGCATCGCTCAAAGCATCAAAGTTCTCTTTGAGAGCGTCTGCTTCAAAGGACAATTTACCAATCGGCACATGGACGCAAGCACCACGGTCGGCACGGAATTCAGCACGACCGGCTTTCGCCTCACGCACTGCGGCACCGACAGCATCGGTAACCGTACCGGTTTTGGGGTTCGGCATCAATCCGCGGGGACCGAGCTGACGGCCCAGGGGACGAACCATTTTCATTGCATCCGGAGTGGCGATCAGGGTATCGAAATCCTGAAAACCGTCTTTGATCTGCTGAACCAGATCTTCATAACCGACCACATCCGCACCGGCTTCGCGGGCTTCCTCGGCCTGCGGACCGTCGCAAACCACCGCAACGCGGACAGTTTTACCGGTACCGCGGGGCATCGGGCAGACACCACGCACCGTCTGATCCGACTTACGCGGATCAATTCCGAGCTTGAAAGCCACTTCGACAGTCTGATCGAATTTTACTCCGGGCAGAGCCTTGAGCAAACCGATCGCTTCTTCGACGCTGTGGCGGATCTGGAGATCGCCAAGAGCCTCAAGCTGCTTTTTGTACAGTTTACTTCTACGCATCGACCACCTCGATTCCCATGCTGCGCGCGGTTCCTTCGATGATGCGCATCGCCGCTTCTTCGCTCCGGGCATTCATGTCTTCCCGTTTGATCTGAACGATCTCACGAATCTGCTCGCGGGTAATTTTACCCGCTTTTTCGCTGCCGGGCTTTTTAGCCGCAGAAGCGACACCTGCTGCTTTCTTGATCAGAACAGCAGCCGGGGGTGATTTGCAGATGAACGTGAAAGAACGGTCCTGATAGACCGTGATCACAACAGGAATAACCGTTCCGCTCTGAGCCTGAGTGGCGGCATTGAACTGCTTACAGAACTCCATAATGTTACAGCCGGCCGCACCGAGTGCCGGTCCAATCGGGGGAGCCGGATTCGCTGCGCCTGCCGGGATCTGCAACCGGATCAAGCCTGTAATCTTCTTTGCCATGATTACTTCCTTTTTACGACATCTGTCCGGTCAGGATTGACAGGATTCCTCCCGTGACGATGCCAACACTTTGTAATAAAGTCCCGAACCGGCTTAAACAGCCTGCTCGACCTGCCAAAACTCCAAATCCACCGGGGTTGAACGACCGAAGATCAGAATCACGACCGTCAGGCGGCCGCGAGTCTCATCGATTGCGGTAACGTTACCCTCATATCCCATAAATGCACCGTCCTTGATACGGACGATATCCCCGACTTTGACGCCGATGACCAGCACCGGAGCAGCGGCCTCTTCGCTGAGAGCCGGATTCATATCGAGGAATTCTTCTTCAGTAAGCGGACTCGGCCGGGTTGCATCACCCAGGAAACCGAGAACTCCCTGAACACTGCGCACAAAATACCATGCTTTTTCATCAACGATGCCGTCAGCATCGTACAGATCCATACGCACCAGCACATAACCGGGAAAAAGCTTCTTCGTGACGGTGATCGCTTTGCCGCGACGGATCTCTTTAACTTTATTTTCCGGGATCAAAGCTTCATAAACGTTGACCTGATCGCCGGTACGCAACTGCCGGTTAATGGTGTCGCGCACTTTATTTTCGTGTCCGGACAAGGTTTGGATAACAAACCACTGACCGCGAAGATCCTGCTGATTCTCAACTGCTTCGTCCATTATACTCACCGGAAATTAATTTCTGCGTAACTTCATTCATCAACCACGAACTGTGACCCAACGGATCAACAGACGTGCAATCTCATCCACACCGGCAACAAAACAGGCAAGAATCAACATCGCCACAACCACCAACACTGTTGATTCAAGCAACTGCTGACGGCTGGGCCAGGAACAGCGGCCAAGTTCAGCGACCGTGTCGGCACAAAACCGGCGGATACGTCCGGTTACCGAATCAAAACCGGAACTCAAACTCTTTTTGCTCTTTTCCATCTGTCTGACCTTGTCTGTTATATGTGTTACCGTTTAACGAAAAACTGGCAGGAAAGGTGAGGCTCGAACTCACGACCTGCGGTTTTGGAGACCGCTGCTCTAGCCAACTGAGCTACTTTCCTGCACTTCAAAATCTCACCGCATCAGCGCGTTTCTTTATGCACAGTGTGCTTGCGCTCGAAGGGGCAGTACTTCTTCTTTTCCAAGCGTTCCGGAGTGTTGCGCTTTTCTTTGGTCGTCGTATAGTTGCGACGTTTGCACTCGGTGCACTCCATAATTACCAATTCACGAGCCATATTAAGCACTCTACTTTTTTACAGGTTTATTACGATATTATCCCGGACCGTCTTTTTGGGCGGCCCGGGATCACTCCGCTATTCGAAAGAATCAATCTTTCAAATGCATTGATTACTCGATAACTTCGGAGACACGACCGGAAGCAACGGTACGACCGCCTTCACGGATAGCGAAACGAAGTCCTTTTTCCATAGCGATCGGAGCGATCAGCTCAACGCTGATGGAGGTGTTATCACCAGGCATCACCATTTCAGTGCCTTCGGCAAGGGTGATGGTACCGGTAACGTCAGTCGTACGGAAGTAGAACTGAGGACGATAGTTGTTGAAGAACGGGGTGTGACGTCCACCTTCCTCTTTACTCAGCACGTAGATCTCACCTTTGAATTTGGTGTGAGGAGTGATTGAACCGGGTTTGGCAAGAACCTGACCACGGACAACATCTTCCTTCTTGGTACCGCGGAGCAAGCAACCGACGTTGTCACCGGCCTGACCCTGATCGAGGATCTTACGGAACATCTCAACACCGGTAACGGTGGTTTTGCTGGTCGGACGGATACCAACGATTTCAACGTCTTCACCAACTTTGATGACACCGCTCTCAACACGGCCGGTAACCACGGTACCGCGACCTTCGATTGAGAACACGTCTTCGATCGGCATGATGAAAGGTTTGTCGATGTCGCGCTGGGGCTCCGGAATGAAGGAGTCAACAGCTTCCATCAGTTCGTAGATGCACTGGCAATCCGGATGATCAGCGGCACCTTCAGCCTCGACGGCTTTCAGAGCGGAACCCTTGATGATCGGGGTATCGTCGCCGGGGAAGTCGTATTTGCTGAGCAGGTCGCGGATTTCCATCTCGACGAGTTCGAGCAGTTCGGGGTCATCCAGCTGGTCACATTTGTTCATAAAGACCACGATAGCGGGCACACCGACCTGACGGGCGAGCAGCACGTGCTCGAAGGTCTGAGCCATAGGACCGTCGGTGGCGGCGATAACGAGGATAGCACCGTCCATCTGAGCAGCACCGGTGATCATGTTTTTCACATAGTCAGCGTGTCCCGGGCAGTCAACGTGAGCATAGTGACGATTGGCACTCTCGTACTCAACGTGGGAGGTATTGATGGTGATTCCACGAGCCTTTTCCTCCGGGGCGTTATCGATTTCATCATACTTACGGATTTCACCACCGCCGAATTTGCTGTGCATGCACATGGTGATAGCAGCAGTCAGAGTGGTTTTACCATGGTCAACGTGGCCGATAGTACCGACGTTAACGTGCGGCTTTGTTCTCACAAAATTTTCTTTAGCCATTTTTTCCTCCTGACAGGTTATTTGGTTTCCTTGCAAGACTCTACATAATAAAAACTGGAGCCTACATCCGGACTTGAACCGGAGACCTCATCCTTACCAAGGATGTGCTCTACCGACTGAGCTATGTAGGCACTCATTCAAAGAAATGGTACTCGAGGGGGGACTTGAACCCCCAAGGATCGCTCCATATGGACCTCAACCATACGCGTCTGCCAGTTCCGCCACCCGAGCACTTGGACACACTGTTTTTCATCAGCGTTAATCGTGAACAAAACCTAATATAACTACTCTTTACGAGTTTTTCAAATCATTTTTCAGATATTTTTGCATTTTTTTAGCTCTTTTCCGCTATTCCCGGATAAATTGCCGTCAAAAACCCAACATTTCCCGGACGAATTGCGGTTTGGCAAAAGCGGCTTCATGAACCTCTTTATTGTAATAACGCAGCTTTGATGCCAACTGCGGATCGACCGCTGAAGCAGGTTTATCCACAGCCCTGCCATCCGTGGCGACACAGCATCCGATCATGCCGGTAGGGTAAGTCGGCACTGATATTGCCGCATAATCCACATATTTGAAGTTACTTCTTGCCGCATTGATCAAATTTTTCACCACCTCCGGCAGCAGCCAGGGGGATTCAGCCTGGGTACCGACCACGCCGCCCGGACGCAGAGCTTTTTTCAAATCAGCATAAAATTGAGCCCCGAAAAGCGGAGCCCCCGGCCCGCCCGGGTCGGTGGAATCAACGATCACCAGATCGTAATAACCCTCTTTCTCCCGGATAAATTCACTGCCGTCGGCGATATGGATATTTACCCTGGGGTCATCAAAACCGCATGCCATTTCCGGCAGAAATTTCTTTGCCGTTTTAATAACTTCCTCATCAATATCGCAAAGATCGAGCACTTTGGGTTCTTTGTGCCGGGACAACTCCCGCAGGACTCCGCCGTCACCGCCGCCGATAACCAGAATTCTCTCCGGATTGCCGTGGGCATAATAGGGCAGATTTGCCATCATCTCCTGATACGCAAATTCATCAGCATAGGTCAGCTGAATAATACCGTCAAGCAGCAGCAGTCTGCCGAGCCGGCAGGTTTCATAGACCTCTATTTTCTGGAATTTGCTCTGTTTTTCACAGAGTTTTTCCTTTACTTCGATCGTCTGCCCGTAGCCGTTGCCGACTTCGGTAACCCAGAAATTTTTCTGCATCATTCAAACTCCGGAGCTTCGTTTTCCACATCCCGGCCATTCCAGCAGTAGGTGCAAACCCTATCCTGCGGCAAGCCGATAGCTTTTATCAGATCCTCAAGTTTCTGGAACTTGAGCGTTGTCAGATTCAAATCCTTGCGTATCTCCTCAACCATCCGGAGATACTTCTCTGAACCGTGAGTCAAATATTGTTCCAGAGCTTCGGGCGTAACTTTGCCGCCCTCCAGCCGGCTGATCGCCCGCCGTGCCGCCAGATCCAATTCACTGCGGGAACGGGAGAAATTCAAAAAACGGCAGCCGAAAATCAACGGAGGACACGCTGAACGCATGTGAACTTCTTTAGCTCCCCGCCGGTAAAGTCTGCCCACTGTATCCCGCAGCTGAGTACCGCGTACAATAGAGTCGTCACAGAAAAGCAGACGCTTGTTGCGGATCTGTTCTTCGACCGGAATCAGTTTCATCCGGGCGATCTTTTCCCGGATCTTCTGATCCTGCGGAGTAAAACTTCTCGGCCAGGTGGGGGTGTATTTGACGAATGCCCGCTGATACGGCTTGTGTGCCGCATTGGAATATCCGACTGCATGTGCCACGCCGGAGTCGGGAATACCGCAGATGGAATCGATTTCCGGCAGAATATCCTTATCCTGTTCCGCCATGATCGCACCGTTGCGGTAACGGGTACTTTCCGTATTCACGCCCTCGTAACAGCTTGACGGATAACCGTAATAGACCCAGTAGAAACTGCAGATCTTGCAAGTTCTTCCCGGCGGAGTAAGCTGTTTCACACCTTCCGCAGTGATCTCGACCACCTCGCCCGGCCCCAATTCACGCAGTACCTCGTAATCAAGGTTGGGGAATGCGGTCGTTTCCATCGTGACGGCAAATGATCCCGGCTTGCGGCCGATGATCACCGGAGTTCTGCCGTAACGGTCTCTGGCGGCATAGATCCGGTCTTTCCGCAGAACCAGCATCGAACAGGATCCGTCGATCACCCGCTGGGCATATTCAATACCGGCGGCAATACTGTTGCTCCGGCTGATAAGCATACCGACGACCTCGGTGGGATTGGGTTCACCGTCGCCGGATTCGCACAAATGGGTGCAACCGGAAGAAAATCCCTGCTCGATAATCTCATCAATATTGTTGATCTTGGCAACGGTCGTCAAAGCGAATGTACCCAATTGACTGGTGATGATCAGCGGCTGATCCTCGGTATCACTGATCACTCCGATACCGCAACTGCCGGAAAAACTGCCGATCTCATCATCAAATTTGGAACGGAACTGCGAATTGCTGATATCGTGGATCCGCCGGTCGATGCCGCCATCTTTGCGGGCGACAGCAATACCGCCCCGACGTGTCCCCAGATGTGAATGATAATCGATTCCGAAATAAAGATCACTGACGCAATCGCCGGTGGCGACCACTCCGAAAAAACCACCCATAGTAAAAACTCCCGGTGCTTATTATATATAATGTTCAAATAATACACTGCATAAAATAATTGCTGAATACCGTTTTTTCAAGCTTTTATTTGACTTTTTTTACGGCAGACAGAGTCCCCCGGTGCATTTTCAGGAATTGATCGCCTTTGCCAGACGGGCAAACTCATCGCCACGCTCGGCATAATTCTTAAACATATCCATGCTGGCACACGCCGGAGAAAGCAGAACCGTATCTCCTTCAAGAGCCGTTTTTCCGGCAGTTTCCATAACTTTCACAAAATCACTGCCGCAATCAATGCAGGGACATCTCCCGTCAAGCACTTTCCGGATATCTTCCCGGTCGGCACCGTATAAAATCGCCGCCCGGAAACGTTCCGCCCGGCTTGCCAGAGGCGTAAAATCCATTCCTTTTCCCAAACCGCCCAGCAGAATGACCAGCTTGCCCGGCAGAGAATCTATTGCTGCCAGCACCGCCGCCGGATTGGTTCCTTTGGAGTCATCGACATAAGTTACTCCATGAAACACCCCGATTTTTTCGACCCGGTGTTTTCCCCGTTTGAAATTTGCCAATGCAGACTTGAAAATTGAAGATTTCACCTTTTCAAGCGGCAGAAAACGCAGGCACAACTCCACAGCAGCGGCGGCATTTTCCCCGTTATGAAATCCGGGCAGGTCGCTTTCTGCCAGATCAAAGAAAAATTCGCCATCCAGCAAAAGTCTGCCTTTTTCCCAGTTCACCCGGCGGCTTTTATCCTCAAAACTCAAGCCGTAAATCCGGTTTTCCGGGAGAACTCCGGCAAAAATTTTCTCCTTGGTTGCACAATATTCAGCAAAACCTCCCGGATAACGGTCAATGTGGTCGCTCTGGAAATTGAGAATAACCGATGCAAAAGGAGAAAATTTTTCAACTTTTTCAAGCTGAAAGGAGCTTACTTCGATCACCGCTGCTTCACAATCTTCCGGAGTCGCCGCCAAATCGGACAAAGGTCTGCCGATATTGCCGCACACCTGGGCTTTCACGCCGCAGGAAACAAGCAGATGACAGGTCAATTCCGTGGTGGTGGTTTTGCCATTGGTTCCGGTGATCGCCAGAAGCGGTTTTTCCCAGAAACGGAAACCGAACTCCATCTCACTGACTATCGGTCTGCCCGATGCCAGAGCCGCCTGATAAAGAGCTGATTTTGCCGGATCAAGTCCGGGAGAAACCACGATCAGATCCCCGTCAGGCAAAACTGCACCGCCGCCATCATTGACGACAGTGCAGTCCAAATTGTTTGCGGCACACAATTTTGCCGCAGCTTTGCCGGAAACTCCGGCACCGAGGATAGTTATATTTTTCATCAACACCCCCGGAAGAAACTTATTTCAAGCGTTTCATTTGCGGGAAAAGGATCACGTCACGAATCGACTCCGCACCGGTCAGTGCCATGACCAGACGGTCGATACCCACACCCATACCGCCGGCAGGAGGCATACCGTACTCCAAAGCGGTAAGGAAGTCCTCATCGACTTTGTTTTCCAGTTCATCGCCCTCCTCTTTGGTAGCTTCAAACTGATCCATGAACCTCTGACGCTGGATGATGGGGTTATTCAATTCGCTGTAAGCCGGGGCAAGTTCCATGCCGTTGACGCCCAATTCAAAGACATCGACCAGTGTGGGATCATCGGCACAGGGATTGGCCAGCGGCAGCAATTCCGCAGGCAGACGGGTAACAAATGTCGGCTGGATATTGGTCGGCTCGACCAGTTTCTCATAAAGTTCATTGGTCACTTCCAGATCGCTCATGGAGGAATTCACATCCAGACCGAGTTTCTGACCTCTCTCGATCCGCTCGGCAGGGGTGATATCGAACCAGTCATCGCCGCCTTTTTCTTTGCACAATTCATGGTAAGTTGCCCGGCGGAAAGGCGGAGTGAAATCCAGAACTTTGCCGTTGCCGTGATCAATTTTGAGCGTACCGCAAACTTTCATGGCGACAGTGGAGATCATGGATTCGATCAATTCCATCATGCCTTCACAGTTGCTGTATGCCTGATAGATCTCCAGCATGGTGAATTCCGGATTGTGACGGCGGTCAAGTCCCTCATTACGGAAGGAGCGATTCAACTCAAAAACCTTTTCAAAACCGCCGACCAACAGCCGTTTCAAATAAAGTTCCGGAGCGATACGCATGTAAACAGTGCTGTTCAAAGCACCGTAAAAGGTCTCAAAGGGAGTGGCGGAAGCACCACCGGCAAGCGGCTGGAGCATGGGAGTTTCAACCTCCATGAAACCACGATCGGCAAGGAAGTTGCGTACTTCGCGGATAATGGCGGAACGTTTGCGGAAAACATCTTTGACCTCCGGATTGGCGATCAGGTCAAGATAACGCTGACGGTAACGCTGCTCGACATCAACCAGTCCGTGAAACTTCTCCGGCAGAGGACGCATGGATTTGGAAAGCAGAGTGATCTCTTTGACCCGCAGAGTCAATTCACCGGTCTTGGTGGTGAAAAGATTGCCTTTGACCCCGATGATATCACCGATATCCAGTTTGCGGCAGAGAGCGAACATTTCTTCGGGCATATCGCTCTTTCCGGCGAAAAGCTGCAATCTGCCGGTACTGTCCCGCAAGTCGGCAAAAATCGATTTACCCATGCCGCGTTTGGCGGTCATACGTCCGGCGACAGTGGCTTCCGGGCCGGGAAGTTCACTGCCTTCAGGGGGGAGTTCTTTGGTACGGACGACCTCGATCAGCTCAACATTGGGGAAAGCTCCGCCGAAAGGATTGATCCCGGCTTCCTGATAATCACGGATTTTCGCAGTACGCTGTTCAAAAAGATCCATATTTTGAACGGCATTGTTTTCAACATTTTCAGACATGATATCACCTTATAATTATTGATATTTATATGTAAAATAATTACTTCTCTATAATATAGCACACTTTATCTGCAAATGCCACAAATCAATTGAGGCAATTTCAAAACTAATTCAGAAAGAAATTAAAAAATCAGCGTTGATGAGATCAAAGCGGAGCGATAATTTTTAAGAATTTTTGAGGAATTTTGAAATTGCCTCAATTATCAACTTTTCGCATAAGTGCGGCAAAAGCACCGTCAGAATCTTCCGACGGGAGCAATGTTTGACTTTTCAGCAGCTCAAAACCTGTTATTCCGGAGGTCAATGCCCCGTTTTCATCGGCTTCAATGGAACAGGTGGAAATCAGCAGATATCCGCCGGGAACAAGCAGACGGGGGATCTCTGCCAGAATACGTTTCTGCAGTTTCATCACCTCTGCCAGCGACCTGCCGGAAAAACGCCACAACGCATCCGGACGGCGGCGGAAAACTCCGCTGTTTGAACAGGGCAAATCTGCGATGATAAAATCATATTCCCCGGTGATTTGCGATGGTTCAGCGGTGATTATCCGGGCATCAAGATGATGTCTGGCGAAATTCTCCGCAGTAAATTTCTGACGGTATGATGACACATCTGCCGCCGTGATTTTTGCCCCGGGGAAGAGCAATTCAGATGCCATCAGAGTTTTACCGCCGGGAGCGGCACAGATATCCAGAAGATTGCGGGATTTGCCGAGAACTTCAGCGGCCAGAGAAATTGCCATGGAGGTTGCCGGATCCTGTATATAATACTCTCCCCGGGAAAATTCCGGAGAGTCCAGTATCGTTCTCGCTTCGCCGGAAGCAAAACGGAATCCGCCGTGTGCAGGAACTTCACTGCACTTTTCCGGCAAAGCCGCTCCCCTGCATAAACGGAATATGAAAGGAGCCGGAGTCAGAAATAATTTGGCAAAATGGGCGGTTTCAGCAGGAGAAAAATTTTTCCGCCACCTTTTCAGTACCGCTTCCGGCAGGATATCTTCCGGTTTTTCCGGCAGAATATACTCCTCTTTCAGTGCCGAACGCAGAACCGCATTCACAAATTTGTCTGCATGTCTGCTCCGGGACAACGAAACAGCCACATTGACCACCGACTGCGGAACTACTGAATTTTGAAAACGGCACTGGGTCAATGCCGCATCCAGCAGAGAGGAAATTTCAGGAACAGGATCTTTGCGGCAGAATTTACGCCACGATACCTGCAAACTTTTACGGTAACGGAAAAAGGAAATCAGTAAATGCTCCGTCATGCGGCGGCAATCACCCGGAATTCTTTCCAATGCTTCATCCAGAGTACCTCTGCCCGCCTCGATCTCCCGGATCGCAGTTGATGCGGCAAGCAACACCTTTTCCTGCATTCCGGGAAACTGCTGATCATCTTTTTTCATCGGGACAGCACGCAGATCAGAATTTGATATTGGCAATGGAGGAATTCAACTCCTGCAAGACACTGTTCTGGACATTATTCATCGCATCATTCAATCCGGTCAGATTGGCGGTAACGGAGTAATTCACCTCCATATCCCAACCTTTTTCAGAATAATCGTACTCTCTTTCAAATTCCAGTGTCGCCATCAACTGCCAGCAGTGGAAACGGCGGAGCAAACCGAAACCGAATGTATCAATGCTGCCCATTTTAACATCGTAGGTAAACTGGAAGCTGCCGAAAGTCCTTTCATCCGGCGTGATCGGAAAATTGGTCCGGATGTAAAACGATTCATCCGTTTCAGTGTTGTACTGCTCAAAGTAACTTGCCGAATTGATCTGGGTCAAAGTCGATCCCATGGAGTAGGCACTGCGGATATCGTAGGGACGCACATAGTTGTAACCGACGGAAAACTTCCAGTTCTTTGCCGGAGAATAGGTCAGATTGATATCCCAGTAATTGAGCCAGTCCAGAGCCAATCCGGTCTTTCCGGCATTGCGGCCGTGACGGTAGGTATCCTTGATTTCGCCGTCACCGCTGATATCGATCAAAAATTCGGTATTAAGCGACAAACCTTTGAATATCCGCCAGGAAAGTATCGTACCGACATTTCCCAAAGCACTCATCCCGTCATACTCTTCCATGTGGATATCCCAATAGTTTTCCATATACAACAGATTGACCACATTGTTGCCGGAACGGGTCTGCAAGCGGTTGATCAAACCAAAACGGAAAAAGTTCTGCTTGGTGATCCGGTCAATATCGTCAAAGAAGTAGATGTGTTTCCGGTTCAAAGTCGGTTTCGGAATAAATGTGTAATTGACATAAGGCTGGATGATGTGCCGCAAACCGTCGATCCGGAAAAATTCACTGCGGAGATCCTGCCAGGTATTGTGCAGTTTTGTGGACAATTCAAAACCGAGTTCCATGGCAAAACGCACTTTTGAACCGCCATCGGAATCGTAATTATTGAATCTGTATCTGCCCATATTCTGCGGTTCAGCAGCAGCGAACATCCTTTTCAGATCTTTATCATCGACCTCCTTGTCGCTGGTATGAGAATAGGTGGTCAACTTGAAACCGATACGGGGAACCAATGAGAAATATTTATTCGCTATCGGATAGTAAAAAAAGTGAGTCATATCAAAGCGGAATGCATCATAATCTTTGAGCGTGCTGTAGCCTTTCGGCGCCGGCTCATCAAATTCGATCCATTTTTTCCGCATATACGCCGCTTCAAAATCGCCCTGATAGTAAATACCGGTATTGAAGATCTCCTGCCGGGGGATATCCATACGCACCTGAGGCATCTTTTCCACGGTGGTATAAAAATCATTGACCCGGAAACTCATATATCCGGAGAGACTGAAACGCTCAAACTGCTGCTCCATGGCAAAGAAAGTCGCCGGCTGGGGATCGTGATTGTAGAGACGCTCAAAGAAATCCCGTTTGAAGTAAGGATCGCTCTGGTAGTCAAAAACTCCCCGGAAATCCGTAAGCGGAGTGATGTGCGTTATATTGCTGACCCGGAAATCATAACGGGAATGCGGAATATCCTGACGGTACAGGAAATAATCATCGGTCTTGTACTGTTTCCGGTCATAAATCGAATAGACAAAAATATCCGTCCGGCTTTCCGGAGTAACTATTCTGCCGTCGATACCATAACCGAAACCACGTTTTTCGTACCAGTCGAAGTGCAGTTTTCCGGTGATTTCCGGAGCATCATGAAAGTATATTGTCCGGTACAAATTTATATAGAATCCCCAGTCGCTCTCTCTGCCGAACTGCATCCCGGCAAGACCGAGATGCTCATCCCTCGGCTTGAAAAAAGCCGGCAGCCACAAAACCGGAACTCCGTAAATTTTCACCATGCCGTTGAAAAGCAGCACGGACATATCGCCGGGTTTGAATTCAGCATGTTCGATCTCGTAAAAAGGATTTTCCGGAGGAGTAAGTTTCACCTCGGATGCGGCAATTGAGTAGTGGGCATTGTCCGATTCCAGATAATTACAGGAGCTTATTTCAGCATCATGCAGGGTGATTTCGCCGTTGGAAGCCCTTTCACCATAAGATGCTTTGCAGGTAAAAGTGGTATAGCGGATCGACGGATTGACCATGCTGAAATAACCGGTGGCAAGGTTGCCGGTGATCCGGTCGGCATAGATCTGATCGCTTTTGAAAGAAAATTCCGCCGTATATGTTCTTTCCCCCAAACGGGAGAGCGAACTGGAAACATTACGGACAAGCATATTTGCCTCTTTCTCCAATTCGGCCAGACGTTTGAGCGAAACGGCAGCACTTCCATCCTGCCAGCGGAAGATCCGGACATTACCGACAGCTTCAAAGTCCTGATTATCCATATTGACCACGATTTTGTCGGCGTAAACCTCCATCGTACTGACCGGCAGATAAGCATTGCCCTCAATGATGATATTACCGCCGACTGCCCGCCATGAATCCGCATAAAGCCGTTTGAAATCCTTTGGTTTCAAGGCTTTCAATTCATCATTCAGAGTTCCGTGTACCACCATTGGCACAGCAACGGCAGCAACAAGAATAATACAGGAAACTATTTTCGCCAGAAACAGCTTGACGGGACTCATATCATTTTTCCTCACTTTTCCAGCGTTCAAAGGCGGCGGCGATAAAATCCTCCACATACTGCTGCTGGGCCTGTCCGTTGCCCTCGATCTCCATCGCCTTGCCAAATTCAAAATATACATCCCGCTCCGGTTTCAACGGTCCGAGATCACGGATAAGTTTGCCGTTTTCCAGAAAATCTGTTTTCAGTGCCATCGGCACTACAGGGACTCCGGCGGATTTTGCCAGTTTTACTCCAATTGAGTTGAATTGTTCACGGTCAAATTCCCTCGTTCTGGTCGATTGCGGAAAAACGATCATTGAACGCCCTTCACTGAGTACCCGTTTCCCTTCAGTAAGCACCTTTTTCAAATCCTCCCGGGGGTTGGTGCGGGAAACGCCGATGGCTTTCATGGAATTAAGAATATCTTTGATATAGAGGGTGTGCAGTAAGGATTCCTTGACCACAAAGGAGAAGTCAACATGTTCCCGGATCACTGCATGGAGAGAAGCCGTTTCCAAAAGACTCATGTGATTGCCGATGATCACCACAGGTCTGCCCTCCAGAGCCCGGAGGTTATCCAAACCGCGGAGGTGAACCTTTGATCCGCAATCCTCCACCAGACGGATGTTGTCATTGGAGTAATAGATCTGGTTGTCCTTGTCCAGTTTTCCTTTGGCGGCACAGCGTCCGCTGCGGATAAAAGTACCGAAGTTACGCAGATAAAAATACCAGCGGCTTTTGAACATCAGTTTGAATCCCAGAGCAACCGGATGGTTTTCCGGAGTATCGTAACTGTCCATTCCATGAAACATATATTCGGACATAAAGGTGTTTCCCCCAGCTTGTTTCGGCAAATTATACAATCTTCACGACTTAATATATCACCAAAACTCTTATAATGCAAGAAACAGTGCCGTATTATCCGACTTATATTTGCGGAAATACGGCACTGTTTTTATGTTTTTTGATGATTATTTACCGAGAACAGTCAGAAGCTTCCGGGTTTCTTCAGCTTTCTGTTCCAATTCAGCAAGTTTGCTGCGGGTATCAGCGACCACCTGGGCAGGAGCAGAATTGACAAATTTCTCATTTGCCAGACGGCCTCTGGTACCTGCCATCCACTTTTCAAGATCGGCAAGCTGTTTTTTCAACCGGGCAGCTTCAGCATCGACATCGATGAGATCGGCAAGCGGCAGACTGATAACACCGCAAACCACCGTCTGACTGGCGGCGGCACCCTTGACCGAAGCATCAAATGCCTCCATTCCGATCTCAATATCCTCGGCATTGAGCAGACTTTTCAGAGAAGCCAATTCCGCACTGAGGAACTCCGCCATCTCACTGTTGGCGGCTTTGACGTGGAATTTGAGCTTTTTGCCGTCAGGCAGATTGTAGCTGCTCCGCAGGAAACGTCCGGCACGGATCAACTCAAATTTGGCATCGGTCAATACCGCTTTCTGAGCATCGCTTCTGCCGCTGCCGACCGTCGGGAACTGCTCAAACATCAGGAATTTACCCTCATCCACAAAGCCCATGCGATGAGCAAGTTCCTCAGTGATGAAAGGCATGAAAGGATGCAGAAGTTTCAAAATCCGGAAAAGTGCGTAATCCAATACTGCCAATGCACGCTCTTTCTCCGCTCCGCCGGCACGCAGAGGAACTTTCTCCGCCTCAACGAACCAGTCGCAGAAGTCGCTCCACACCAGATCGTACAGGGCATGGGCGGCGGCGTGGAAGCGGAAGTTCTCCAATTCGTTCTCGATCGTTTCCGTAGCGGCGTCCAATTTGGCAAGCAGCCAATTCTCATCGCTGGAAAGTTCTCCGGCAGGCAATTCATTGCAGTTGGCAGAACAATCTCCCTGCATCTGACGGAAACGGCAGGCATTCCAGAGCTTATTGGCGAAGTTTCTGCCGATCTCGCACTTTTCATTGCTGTATTTGATATCCATGCCGATCGGAGCGATATAGGCAATGGAGAAACGCAGAGCATCAGCTCCGTACTCTTTTATCACATCCAGCGGGTCGGGAGAGTTGCCCAGACTCTTGGAGAGCTTTCTGCCCAGATCATCACGGATAATACTGGTGAAATAGACATTCTTAAAGGGAATCTCTCCGGTGAATTCACACCCTGCCATGATCATACGGGCGACCCAGAAGAAAATGATATCCGGACCGGTGACCAGATCGTTGGTGGGATAGAATTTCTCCATCTCCTCTTTGCCACCGTTGGGCCAGCCCATGATGGAGAAAGGCCACAGCCAGCTGCTGAACCAGGTATCCAGCACATCCTCCTCCTGACGCCAGTTGTCTCCGGCAGGAGCTTTTTCACCGACATAGACTTCGCCTTTTTCGTTGTACCATGCCGGGATGCGGTGTCCCCACCAGAGCTGACGGGAGATGCACCAGTCCTGAATATTCTCCATCCAGTGGAAATAAGTTTTCGTCCATCGTTCCGGATGGAATTTGATCTTGCCGCTTTTGACCGCTTCGATGGCGGGTTTGGCAAGTTCACCCATTTTGCAGAACCACTGGGCACTGACGAGAGTTTCGATCGGCACATTGCCGCGTTCAGAATAACCGACAGCGTGGGTGATATCTTCGATTTTCTCCAGAAGTCCGGCTTCTTCCATGCGTTTGACACAGAGATCACGGGCGGCGAAACGATCCATACCGGCGAATTCAGCCGGGCAGAGGTCGTTGAGAGAACCATCCGGATTCATGATATTGATAACTTCCAGATTGCAGCGTTTGCCGACTTCAAAGTCGTTGGGGTCATGTCCCGGAGTGATCTTCACACAACCGGTACCCTTGGTGGGATCTGCGTGTTGGTCACCGACAATGGGGATCTCCCGGTCAGTGAGCGGAAGTTTGACCATTTTGCCGATCAAATCTTTGAAACGGGGATCTTCCGGATGAACTGCCACAGCGGTATCACCGAACATGGTTTCCGGACGGGTGGTGGCAACGGTCAGATAACCGGAACCATCAGCAAGCGGATAGCGGAAATAGTAGAATTTTCCAGCCACATCCTTATAGATAACTTCCTCGTCGGACAAAGCACTTTTGGCAGCAGGACACCAGTTGATCATCCGCTGACCGCGGTAGATGTAACCTTTTTCATAGAGCTGGACAAAAACTTTGATCACTGCGGCGGAAAGTCCCTCATCCATGGTGAATCTTTCTCTCTCCCAGTCACAGGAACACCCCAGTGTACGCAACTGGCGGATGATTTTGCCTCCGAATTCCTCTTTCCACTGCCAGACACGTTTGATGAATTCATCTCTGCCAAGCTCATCACGGGAGACATTTTCCGTCTCTTTGAGATACTTTACCACCCGTGCTTCAGTGGCGATACCGGCGTGGTCGGTGCCGGGGAACCAGCAGACTTCAAAGCCTTTCATCCGGGCCCGGCGGCAGAGGATATCCTGCAAAGTATTGTTCAGCACATGGCCCAGCGTCAGAATACCGGTAACGTTGGGCGGAGGGATAACGATGGAATATCCCGGTTTGGCGGATTTGGGGTCTCCGTGGAAACAATTTGCCTTTTCCCACTCCGGAAACCATTTCTTCTCGACATCTGCCGACTCATAAGCTCTCGGCAACGGTTCCATTTTTGCCATTTTCATTTCTCCAAGATAGAATCACTGCTCTTTACCGCAGCATTTTTTATATTTTTTACCGCTGCCGCAGGGACAGAGGTCATTACGTCCGACTTTCGGGGTTTCCCGGTGAAAAGTGATCTGCACTTCCTCTCTTTCCTCCGGAGCTTCCTGCTCTGCCGGGAGCATACCGAATTGCTCCATGGTCTGATGCCGCAATTCCTGGGGCATGGAAGCGAGAAGTTCCTCAATGGAAACGATCCGGTTGATGGTGATGCGGAAAAGATTTTTCGCCACATCCATGTAAACCTGATCCATCATGTTTTTGAAAATGCCGAATGCTTCATTTTTGTACTCAATGAGCGGGTCTTTCTGGGCGTAAACCCGGAGCGACATGCTGGAACGCAGCTGATCCATTGAGTAAAGATGTTCCTGCCAGAGCCGGTCAATGGCTTCAAGCACGGTGTGCCGCTGGAGATAAGCGATCTCATCAGCTCCCATAGAAGCATTGCGGTCAGCGTAGGCACTTTCGATACGGTCGATGATCTGCAATGCCAGAGCCTGCGGATCGGAAACTTTATCATCGGTGATCCCGGCAGTGAAAAATTCTGCTTTGAATTCCAGCGGGAAAACCGCATTCAACTCCGCGGCAAGTTTGGCGGCATTGAATTTATTGTCGCCCTTATTCTCCGCAGAAGCAGAAACTTTGAGTACGATCTGCTCAACCACCTGATCGATAACGGAAAAGAGTACTTCATGGGGATCTTCAGAAAGCAGAGCATTGCGGCGAAGATCATAGACGATCTCACGCTGTTTATTCATCACATCGTCAAAATCCAGTGTCCGTTTACGGATGGCAAAGTGCTGCTGCTCCACACGTTTCTGGGCAGTCTCAATGGATCTGTCCAGCCACGGATGCTGCAATTCATCGCCCTCTTTCAAACCGAAACGGTCAAAAATTTTCACGATCCGGTCACCGCCGAAAAGACGCATCAGATCGTCCTCCAGTGAGACGTAAAATTTGGAACTGCCCGGATCTCCCTGACGGGAACAGCGTCCGCGGAGCTGGCGGTCGATCCGACGGGAATCGTGACGGGAACTGCCGATAACATGCAGACCGCCCTTTTCAGCCACACCTTCACCGAGCTTGATGTCGGTACCGCGGCCTGCCATGTTGGTGGCGACGGTGACTGCTCCAAGCTGACCGGCACGGGCGACGATCTCGGCTTCGTGCTGGTGATTTTTGGCGTTGAGGACATTGTGAGGGATATTGCGGATCTTGAGCATCCGGGAGAGTTTCTCTGAATCATCAACTGAAATCGTACCGAGCAAGACCGGTTGTCCCTGTTCGTGTCTTTCGGCAACATCGCTCAAAATGGCATTGAATTTTTCCCGTTTGGTTTTGAAAATAGAGTCATTCTCATCTTTGCGGATGCAGGGACGGTTAGTGGGGATGACGGTCACATCAAGTTTGTAGATCTGATGAAATTCCGATGCTTCCGTCTCCGCAGTACCGGTCATACCGGCAAGTTTTTTATACATGCGGAAGTAGTTCTGGATGGTGATGGTCGCCATCGTCTGGGTTTCCTGCTCAATGGGGACATCCTCTTTGGCTTCCAGAGCCTGATGCAGACCGTCGGAGAAGCGGCGGCCGGGCATGAGACGGCCGGTGTGTTCATCGACGATCATCACCTTGCGGTCCATAACGACGTAGTTGACATCCTTCTCAAAAAGGCAGTAAGCTTTGAGCAGCTGCGAGAGGTTGTGGAGTTTTTCGCTCTGGGCAGAAAATTTCTCCTGGAAAGCGTTTTTGGTCTCCACTCTGGCTTCATCGGTAAGCGTTTCATCGGTTTCGATGCGGTGCAATTCAGCGAGGAGATCGGGAACGATGAATTCTTCCGGATTGCCGGGACTGATCGCATCTCTGCCCAGAGCGGTCAAATCAGCTTCATGGGTCTTTTCGTCAATGGTGAAATAGAGGATAGCCTGCACCTCCTGAAGCATACCGCGATTGTTGTCACTGTGGACTTTGGAATCAAGCCGGTCAACTTCACGCAGAATTTCGCCGTCTTCCAAAGCGTGAAGCAACTGACGGTGAGTGGGCATACCGAATTTGACCTGAAGCAGTTTCAGACATGCTTCCTCTCTTGCCTCCTCCGAAGCACCCTCATCGGCAAGAACATCTTTCGCCTCCCGCACCAGACGGGAACAGAGCAGATTCTGCTTGTTGTAGAGATTTGCAACCAGCGGTTTGAGTTCGGCATACCGGTTGGTCGCCATCGGAACCGGGCCGGAAATGATCAAAGGAGTACGGGCCTCGTCAATAAGAATACTGTCGATCTCGTCCACGATCGCATAGTAGTGATCCCGCTGGACGATCTGATCGGCCTCCGTAGCCATACCCATATCCCGGAGGTAGTCAAAGCCGAATTCGCTGTTGGTACCGTAGGTAATATCGCAGGCATACTGCTCTTTGCGGACACTGGGCGGCTGCATATTCTGCAGACAGCCGACCGTCAGTCCGAGAAATTCATAGATCATGCCCATCCACTCGGAGTCACGGCGGGCGAGGTAATCGTTAACGGTGATAAGCTGACAGTTTTTACCGCTCAAAGCATTGAGGTACAAGGGCATGGTGGCGACAAGAGTTTTACCCTCACCGGTAGCCATTTCAGCGATAGCTCCCCGGTGCAATGCGATGGCACCCATCAGCTGGACATCAAAGGGAACCATGTTCCAGAGCTGTTCCTGACCGCAGACTTCCCGGGTTTTGCCGCACATTCTCCGGCAGGCATTTTTAACCACGGCAAAAGCCTCGCACATAATATCATCGAGGGTCTCGCCTTTGGCAAGCCTTTCCTTGAATTCGGGAGTCTTTGCCTGAAGTTCCTCATCAGAAAGTTTCTGATACTCAACTTCCAGAGCATTGATCCGGACGACCAGCGGCCGCATTTTCCGGACATCACGCTGACTTTTTGTCCCGAATATTGCTTTGATTAACGCATTGATCATTGGATAAAAAATCCTTACACTTAAAAAATTATCTACTTCCGGAATCCTTTTGTTTACAGGCACTTCCGTAACTCAACCATCTCGCCGCCCGCCTTTCTGCGGCAGGCATTGCCCAGCGGCAACCTCCTCAAATCTATAATTGCACCAAAGGGCGAAAGGATAAATATACCCCTTTCGCCCTGAAACCGCACCTTATTAAAAGTACAGCATCAAATTTTTTACTGCCTTTGCAGATTTATGCCACACCCGGACTCCTCAACGGAACATCTGGGGACTTGACGGCTCCACCCACAAATGGAAATCTATCTTCTCACCGGCAACTTCCAGAGAAATAAGCGTATTGAGCCGGGTCAGCAGCAAAGCGTAGGGAACCCGCACTTCACCGCCGGCGACATTGACCGAAACCACACTGTCACCAAGAATATCTTCACACTCCCGGATGGCGGCAATAAGTTTCATCATCCGGGAAAGTTTGCCGCGTAAAGCATCATCCAGAGCGTATGCCCGGTGACAGACCGGACAAACCGCCTGAAATTCCGGATCGGCAACACTGACCAAATCAAATCCCACCACGCCTTCGCAATCACCGGAAAGGCAAGGGAAGTCAAGCTGTGCTTTGGGGGATGCTGCTGTTGCTCCGGCGGTACTCATTGGGGATCGGCTTCCTGCTGGATGACCTTGAGCAATTCGACGGTATTGCCGACAGTGCCGAGGATCTGTTCAATAAGTTTGGGATTACGCAGTCTGCGGGAGATGCTGGAGAGCAGCTGCAGATAAGCTTCCTGATTTTCGTCCGGGGCGACGGTGAAAACGATCACCCGTACCGGCTGATCATCCAATCCCTGATAATCCTCGATGGGATTTTCGCAGACACCGACAATGACGTAGGGATGGAGAATATCGTTGATACGGACGTGAGGCAGAGCGAGCATACCGCCGACACCGGTGGTCATCATCTGTTCCCGTTTCCATGCCAGGCGGAAAATAACATCCCGGCTCAATTTGGTCAGATCCGCCGCCCGGGAAATGAGCTGATCCATAACTTCCAGTTTGGTTTTCCCTACAAGGGTCATCACTGAATCCTTGTCAACATACTGGGAAAAATCGTTTTTCATAGTACCTTCTCCGAATAAACATAGACTTTATGTGTTAAAATATACATCAGTACAACTGATAAAATACCGCAAAAAAATATTTTTGTCAACTGCTTTTTCATATTTTTTTCATAAAACGATCCAAAAAATGCAAAAATCGCAGCGTTTTCAGCCCGTCAAACCACTCATGGAAAGCTTTTTTGCGTACTCCGGGCTGATCCGGAAGATTCTCCAAAACCTTTTTCCAGACGGCAGGAAACTTCTCTTTGAGGAAAAATTCAGCGGCGGAAACCGGGAGTTTTGCCAGAAAATTTTCCGGTGAAGACAGAGTTTTTTCCCCGGCACTGTCCAGAACTTTTTTCAACCCGGCAAAAGCCCCGTCGGAAATTTCATTGAGTTCTTCGCCCCGGAGCAGTTGAGCCACCGCCGGCCCGGTCCCGAATGGTACCCGGCTGGATATCCGGGGCGACGGATGAACCAGCTTTTTCTCAATGGAAAATACCCAACTGCTCTTGGCGACCGATTGCAGAAAGTAAAAGTCTTCACCTGCTTCCCGGACTTTCATGCCGCCGCTTCTCAAATAGGCATCGCAACGCACCGCAAAGGCTGAACCTACTGTAAAAAAGGCGTAGGGAGAACCGGCATAACGGAGTTTATCCACATAACGGGTCAAATATGCTTCGTAGCGGTCGATCGCACGCTGATGCTCCCCATCGGCGGCTTTCTGATGGGAAAAGCCGATCGATGCCGCCCCTCCTCTATCCAATACCTGCGGCAGAACTTCAGAAAAATAATCCGGTTCGATCAACGTATCGGCATCAATGGAAAAAATCACGCTTTTTTCCATTTCACAAGGCTCCAGCGTACCGATAAAAGCATCCATGCCGGCTTTACGGGCAGCTCCGGCTCCGCCGGAGATAGCCGGGAGGAACAACGGGATCACACCGGGGAAAACGCCGACCCGGATCAGATTGTACAAGGATTCCGAATCCTTTCCGTCAGCTCCGGCGGGATAGTTTATCACGGCGATAACAGCGATTTTTGCGTCAACACCTTTCATCGCCAGCCGGATGGAATTTTCCGTGGCGGCGAAGTGGGTCAACTCATTATATGCCGGGATGATGACGGCATGGTCAAATTTTTCTTTCACCGGCAATTGGAGCGGCGGATTTTTCCGCAGGTATTTGGCAACATCAAACTCTTTCATTTATTCTGCACCCGGTTGAAAAAATGCAGCGGATCACCGGAAGCATTGAAGCGGGCAGTTTCCCCGATGCGTTCCAAAGAGGCGATCAGTTTATTTCTGATATCTTCACTGTTCTCATCCAGAGAGGGCTTGCCGTTGTAGAGCTGATAATCCTTGCGGTGGGCGATATCCCCGACATTGGGCATAATGACATTCGCTCCGGCAAGAATCCCCCTTTCCCTGCCGTTTTCAGGGTCGATCGCCTGCAATGCAGTTGTCGCAGCGATATTGACATCCCGCAAAACCAGCCGGGTGACAGCGATCATCCGCAGAGAAAGCTCCAGACGCTTCTCCGGCATCCCGGGCTGATCCGGAAACTTCTCTCCCATCGGCGTGTCTTCCTGCGGAATGAATGGCCCCATGCCGATCATATCCAGATCCATGCTCCTGAAAAAATCAATATCCGCCGCCAAATCCGCCACCGTCTGTCCGGGCAGACCGATCATCACCCCGGAACCGGTCTGAAATCCGGCTGTTTTGATCCTCTCCAATGCGGCACGGCGTTCAGAATAAAGAGCATCGGCAGGATGGATCGCCTTGAAAATCTTTTCACTGGCACTTTCGATACGCAGTAAATATCTCCTTGCCCCTGCCTTTTTCCACCGCCGGTAAGTTTCAAGTGATTCTTCGCCGCAGGAGAGCGTGATACCAAGCTCATAAGGCAGTTGAGAAATACGGCAAAGGATTTCTTCGACAAAATCGACAAATGCCGGATCAGAGCGTTCACCGCTTTGCAGGACTACCGAACCGTAACCGAATTCCCCTGCCAATGCGGCACTGTGGAGAATTTCCTCCATACTCATGGTGTAACGGCTTACTTTGTGATTGCTTTTGCGTATTCCGCAATAGAAGCAATTCCGGGTACAGATATTGGAGAATTCGATCAGACCACGGAGGTTGACTATTTTGCCGCAGATCCGGCTTTTGACCCGGTATGCCGCTTCAAACAGAGCGTTTTCAGAGGCGGCATCCGGAGCGTCAAGAAGCAGAGCGATTTCCGGTACACTCAAAAATTCCCCGGCTTCCGCCGAGTGTAAAACTGCATAAAAATCCATCTCAATTCCCTCTGACATCGAAAACCCGGCGTAAAGCTTCGCCGGTAAAGTTGAAAGACATCACCGCAATAAACAATGCCGCTCCGGGGAAAAAGGTCAAGTGCCAGTATTCCAGCGGATCGTCAAATGCCTGACGCAGTAAATTCCCCCAGCTCGCCGTCGGCGGCTGTACCCCGAAACCGAGAAAACTCAAGCCGCTTTCGCCTATGATCGCCCCGGCTATGCCAAATGTGAAACTTATCAGCACCGGAGCGGAAATATTGGGCAGAAGATGTTTAAAGAGGATCTTCCACCACGGCACACCGGCAACGATGCAGCTTTTGATGTAGGGCAGAGAACTCTCTTTCAACGTTTCTCCACGCACCAGAAAGGCAAGATTTATCCAGCCGGTAAGACCGATGACCAGAATCACCAGCGGGATCGATTCAGCGATTTTGTAATCCCCGAGCAGTGACATCAATATCAGCAGAAGCAGAAAGGTGGGGAAACAGAGCATTATCTCCACCAGACGCATCAGCAGAAGATCGAATCTCCCCCGGAAAAATCCGGCACTCATTCCCACAAATAAACCGATGACCACCGCCAGCAGCGTCGATAAGATCCCCACAGCCAGCGATACTCTTGCTCCATAGATCAGCCTTGCCGCCAAATCTCTGCCCACATCATCACATCCTAAAAGATGACCGTTTCCGGGAGCGGCATAGGGGGTGCTGACGATCTCATCCGGCCCGTAGGGGATCAAAGCGGTGATCCGGCATCCGGCACGGCGGTAATCGTTTTTATCCATGACCGGTTCAGTAAAGATAAAAGCCGCCAGCAGAGCAAGAGCCGGGAGGACGAGCAATATTTTCCGCAAAAACTTCCGGGTGCGGCAGAGGAAAATCACCAAAAGTGACAACGGCAGGTAGAGTGCGAGAAAATTGAAAAATTTATCTACCAGCACTTCGGAACTTTCCGGAGCGAAAAAAGCCCTCCAGAATGGAGAAAATACCTCTCCGGTCCTTCCGGTGAAAAACCATGGTTTTCCGGTGGCGATAAAGGGGGCATAGAGGGCAGGAAAAAGCAGGAATACTATCCCGGCAGTCCCGATAAGAGCCACCGGGTCACGGAAAAAACGGCTCAAAGCAGCTTTCATCCGGGATTGCGAAGTTTTAGTACTCATCGTTTCTTTCTCCGGGATTTTGCAGATCGTTGAGTGACAGAGGGGTGAATGTACGGCACATTTCAGATTTCAATTCACCATTCACCGCCAGATATTTCCAACGGGTGAAGCCAAAGTCATGCGGTACACTGTTCTCCAGCCACTTATAACGCAGTACCCCGGAAACCGGGAAGCCTTCGTAGATCCATACACACTTCTCATCAAGCAGTTTGACCATCGCCAGATAAAGTGCATCTCTCTCCGGACAATCCGCCATAGTCAGAGCCTTTTCATACATCCGGTCAAATTCCGCATCCGAAAAACCGCAATAGTTGCAGCTGCCGATATTGCCGGAATAAAAAAGCTGTAAGAAATTCGCCGCATCCGGGTAGTCGCCCACCCACGAATAACGGAAAAGCTGAAATTTGCCCCGACGCAATTTGTCGGCAAAACGGGGACGGGAATTGAGCATGGAAAGCACTTCAATACCGCATTTACGCCAGTCATCCACCGCCAATTCACCCATCTGACGGTGATTGACCGTGGAACCTGCCTGATCAAAGGTCAACTGCAAAGCCCTGCCGGTTTTCGGATCTACGCCGCCGGGATAACCTGCCTCATCAAGAAGACGGAATACTTCCGCATAATCCGGATGTGACGCTTCCGGTACCGGAATAAAGCCGGATACCCCTGCCGGGATCGGCCCCGCCGCCGCAAGCAGCATCCCCGAAGCATGATCTATACGGCGTCTTATATCGTAGGCAAGACGCAATGCCTGACGCAATTTCAAATTATTGCCCAGCACCGGATCACGGAAGTTGAAACCCACATAACGGATCTCAAAATCCGGGTGATTTTCCAAAATCACCCCTCTATCCTTAAGTGCCGGCAGTAAAATCCCCCCACCGGCAAGAGTCTGCTGATTATCCTTATCCAGAGCATTGTAATCCAGACGCCCCTGCAAAAACAACATCCACTGGGTCATCGGCTGACGGATCAGACTTATTTCCACACCATCGCAGAGCGGCAGTTTCCTCGTCCGGTCAGCCGGATCAGCCGCTTCAGCGAAATACTCCTCCCGGTAATCGGGATTACGGACGAAGCTCAAACGCAGATTGGGAACCCACTCTTTAAGAATGAAAGGACCGCTTCCTGCCGGTTCCCGGCCCAGAGAATCGTGACCTTTCAACACCGCCGCCCGACGGGAAACGATTCCGGCATTGGGCATGGCAAGCAGCCAGAGGAAAGCCGGATCGGGATTTTCCAATGTCAAAATAAATTCCCGGTCAGAGATGATCTTTATGCCGCTGATCTCCTCATCATAGCAGGAAATATCCCCTTTTTCAGCAGCAGCACACCTTTTCCGGAACTCCTCCAATCCGGCGATCCTGCTGCGATAGATCCAGTAAACCGGACTGTGATTTCTCGGATCAGCTATCCGCAGAATGGAGAATTTCACATCCTCTGCACTTATTTTACGCTCGTTGGGACTGGAAAATGCACTGTTTGCCGCAAAATAAAGATCATCCCGCAGTAAAAAACGGTAACTTTTGCCGTCGGCGGAAACTTCCGGCATGGAGCAGATCATCGACGGAATAAGTTTATACGGCCTTGCCAGATAATCATACTGCACCAGTGTGTCGTAACACAGTGCGGTCAAATCACGTCCGGCAAGATCATCGGCATAAGCCGGATCCAGATTCTTGGCGGCTCCACCGGCGGCACTGTACAAAATCCTGCTCCCTGCCGGAGTCTTTTCCTCCTGCCGGGGCAGAAAAATACAGAGCAACAGCAGTACGGCAATAATGCCCACTGCTGCTGCCGTTGAGAAACGCCATTTCCGGAGAAACTTCATTTTGTGGAGATCACCCGGAATTGCTCTCTTACAGAAGCATATTTATCCGCCATTGCGGAATCAGAAGTGAATGTTTTCAACTCAAAGGAGTTGCGGATGACCTGACGCACTCCGGCAAGTGAATCGACTTCACCCGCCGCCATCGCCTGAACCAGAATATTTCCGGCGGCAGTCGCTTCAACAGGACCGGCTACCACCTGACGGTCAAGGGAACTTGCGGTCAATTCCATAAGGAAGCCGTCTTTAGTACCGCCGCCGACCACATTCAAGCAGGCATATTTGACCTTGAGCAGATTCTCCAGCAGAGCGATCTTTTCGCTGAAGTAGAGTGCCAGACTGTCATAGACCGCCCGGACAACCTCGGCATCCGTGAAGTTTTCACCCTGACCGGTGCGTTTCAGAAATGCCCGGATATTGCCCGGCATATCTCCCGGAGCGGCAAATTCAGAACAGTTGGGGTTGATGAAGTATTTACACGGCTCGCTTTTGCGTGCCATCTGTTCCATATCGTTGAAAGAGAGATTTTTGCCTTCCTCGTTCCAGACCCGGCGAAGCTCCTGAAAGAGCCATGAACCCATAATATTGGTCAGGAAACGGATCTTGCCGCCGACTCCGCCCTCATTGGTGAGAGACTGTTTTTCACTCTCACTGCTGATCATGGGAGCATCGATCTCCGCACCCAGCAACGCCCAGGTACCGGCACTCAAATACGCCCAGCTGCCCTCGACCGGAGCAGGAACTGCGGAAACAGCACTGGCGGTGTCATGGGCGCCGCATTTGAAAATCGGAATAGGATCGCAACCCAATTCAGCACACAATTCGGCACTCAATTCACCGGAGAGAGTACCGGCTTCCACGATTTCGGGGAAAACGTCACGGGGCAGACCGAGTTTGTCGATCAATTCCCAATGCCAGTTGCGGCTCGCCGGATCAAGAAGATTGGTCGTGGAGCAGAAAGTATATTCAGCTTTGGCACTGCCGCCCAGAGAGAGAGCAAGAGCATCGGGGATGGGCAGGAAGAAGGAGTTTTCAAAATCTTCCGGATGCTCCTCGTAGTGGGCACAGAGCTGATAGATGGTATTGAGTGTCATGCACTGGATACCGGTGTACTGATAAAGCTCGCTTTGAGAAATTTTCTGCCACACCTTTTCGGCGGCGGCAACAGTACGGGTATCCCGGTAGTTGTAGGGCAGACGGCGTGCTTTGCCGGTGGTCCTGTCGAAAAAGACATAATCCACACCCCAGGTGTCAATGGCAATACCGTCAAGTTTCACTCCGGTCTGCAGAGCATTTTTGAGTCCGGTTTTCAACTCATTGCAGAGCCGGGGATAGTCCCAGTAGAAAGAACCGTCGATCTCAACCGGTCCGTTGGGGAAGCGGTGAACCTCCTGCATGGCAAGTTTGCCGTTATCCACGGTACCGATGATTGCCCGGCCGCTGGATGCACCCAGATCAAATGCGAGAAAATTTTTCATTGTTTGCTTTGCTCCTTTTTGATTTATTGTCTCATTTTTTGTGAAAAATCTTTCCTGCGGTGGCGTCTTGCGGGTAATCTCGAGCCTTCCTCCGCAATCCATCCACCGGTTGCTGACAACCCCGTTTTTGCGGGATTAACGAATCACAATTTATGTGGTACTTTTTTTACGTTAACAAAAATGTTTTTTTACAAGCTCCTGTTACGGGTTTTACAAAATTCGGGATATTATCTTTTGATTATTGATATTCCAAAAATTGTATTGAATTATATCAGACGGTCATTTTTGATTTCAAAACTCCGTTATCATATTGCTGCGGGCGGCGACCTTTTCGTAGGGGATCGTACCGCCGAAAATATCCAATGCCGAACCGATCGTGTAATCCACTTTGCCCTTTCCGGTATTTTCAATGAAACTGATATCCTCAAACGAGGCAATGCCTCCGGCATAGACACACTTAACCGGGGATTTTTCCGCCAGCAAAGTGAGCAATTCGCCGTCGATACCGGAACATTTTCCCTCAACATCGACCGCATGGACCAGAAATTCCAGACAGCTGGAGGCAAGTTTTTCCAGCGTTTCAGAATTCAGCTCCATCGTCGTGAAATTTTTCCACCGGTCAGTGACGACCATGTACCTGCCTGAAGCATCCTTGCGGCAGGAAAGGTCTAAAACTATCCGCTCTTTACCGACTGCTTTCAGGAGTTTCCGCAGATTTTCCTCGTGAAAAACTCCGCCGGAAAAAACAAAACTTGTCACTATCACCGCACTTGCTCCGGCATCCAGAAAACTTCTGGCATTATCGGCATTGACCCCGCCGCCAAGCTGCAAACCGCCCGGATAAGCCCGCAAAGCGGCAAGTGCCGCCTCATCATTGCCGGGACCAAGCTTGATGACATGGCCGCCGGCAAGCCGGTCTTTGCGGTAAAGTTCAGCAAAATAAGAGGGGGGATTGGCGGCGATGAAATTGGTACGCAAAGAGCTATCGTCCCCGGTATTGAGCGTACCGCCGACGATCTGTTTCACTTTGCCCTCATGCAGATCAATGCAGGGGCGGAAATGTGCCGTTTCCCTCATAATTCCTCCCGGTCAGGGAAGCTCATTTTCCCCGGTACCAGAGCGAGATTACCGGCGATGACCGATCCATCCAAACCGCGGATATCCGTCACGATCCGGCAGCTGCCGCCCTTGCGTGCCATAACGGTATTGCTCCAGATATATTCATCAAAAATCTCTCCAAGCATCCCGTGAAGCACCTTTTTGCCCGGACGGGAAACGTGAGAACCGTCTTCACAGCAATTCTCTCCGGAAATCCGCACCACCGGAGTGGAATTTTCCTCCTGTTTGCGGATGAAACTGCGGAAGTCCCGGTGGGCGGATGCCGCCGCAAAACAGCCGTCAATAAGAAGATCCGCTTTCTCCGGAAGATCATCGGCTGCAGCGGCAACCGCAAACAGAGCTTTGAATCTCCACGGTCTTTTCTCCGCAACAGCATCTTCCGGCAGCGAGAAAATATGACGCACCCAGCGGATACCGCCGGCTTCAGCAGTTATCAAATGCCGGGAAACCGCTCCCGGAGAGAGTGCGGCACAGTTGTGCCGCCACAGATCATCGCCGCAGTAAAACTCCGCCCGGACGCCGTCAGCAAAGATCACCTGAACTGCCATCGGCAGATCAGAACCATCGTAAATGACCGGCGAAATTTGCTTTTTCTGCATCTCTTTTTCTCCGGCAAAGAGCATATTGACTCCGACAGCTTCTCCGGCGAAGAAGATCTCCTCAAGGGAAAGATCGTCGATTTTTCCACCGTTGTCAGCGGCGATATCATCGGTCAATTCTCCGGTGTTTCCGGCAAATTTCCACTGTCTTTTCACCCGGTATTCACAGCCGAAAGGGATGACATTCTCACTCTCCGCCTCGGCGGAAAGGGTATCATTTGCCATGTGGCGGCGGAGTTTTTCCGCCAATCCCAGAGCTTCATCGAAGTTGCCGGTTCTGATTCTGCCGATGCTCAAAACTTTGCGGCCATTGGCAAAGAGGGCGGCACTTTCACTGCCGTCGGGATAAAGTTCAAAAGAACTTGTCGCCGAAGCTATCTGGATCTGTGATTCAATTTTCATAATTCAATTCTTCTTTCTCATCTCCGGGAATTTCATTCTGCCGGAAAAAACGTTTTTCAATAACCTGCCAACGCACGGACTTTTCAGCCTTGCTTCTGACCAGAGCGTCGATCTCATCCGCTCCGGAATTGCCGATGTCAAGCAATTCATCCGGAGTACAGCGGAAAAGTACCGCTTCCGGGTGGATACACCCCGATTTGACCAGCACTTTGCGTGCCTGACCGACCAGAAGCCGGGAACAGAAATTACGCCACAAAAGATAAAGCGGATAAAGCACCGCGATTATCCAGAAAATCCACGACGGAAAGGACGGATTCCACAATGCCCGCAGTAATTCAGCAATCGGCAGCAGCATCACCGGCAGCAGAAAAAACAACGCATCAGAACCGGAAATAAAACAATTCCCCAGGTAACGCCGCAACCCGGACGGTGAAGTCTGATAGGCAAAATACTCCTCCAGCGTCGGATCATCCAAAACCTGCCGCACCGAATGGCACAACTCATGAGCAAGTAATTCTTCTCTGCGGTAATTGAGGAACTTCGCCTTTTTCCGGAAAGCATCCCTCAATAAAAAAACCGCAAAATTTTCTTCGGGATCTCCGATCATACATCCGCCCCAAAGCAAACCGACCTGTTTCGTAAGGTAAAATCCCGGCACATGGCGGACGGAAAAACCGTAAAGTTTTTCCGTTATTCCGGCGGCTTCGGCGGTCAATTCCGGCGATATCCGGCAATCGGAACTTACCTCGAAAAGGTCGAAAAGCCGGACTTTTTCTCCGGAAGCAAGTTCCGCTTCAAAATCGGCATAGATCTTTTCCGTATTCTCCACCCGCTGCAAAAACTCCCCGGCACTTTCGGTCTCTTTGATCAGAAAACCGGCAGAATCCAATGCGGCAAGTTTTTCCAGCGTTTCAGAATTCACTTTTTCGCTCCGGGATTGTTTTTGCCGTTGTGTTTTTCGCTGTTTTCATTGCGGTTCTTACCGCCTTTATCGTTGCGGCAGACGGTGATTTCCGATACCGGGAAAGTTGCCGCATTGCCGTTTTCAAAAGTGACGGTAACTTTGGACGTGAGCAAATTGCGGTCGGTGATCCTGCCGACACCGGAGGGGGTTTCGCAGAATTCGCCTTTGCGGGGCATATTTTTTTCCAGTTCCAGATACCCCTCATGCTCATATTTCAAACAGCATTTGAGCCTGCCGCAAACCCCGGAGATCGTCCCCGGAGTCAGCAGAAGATCCTGCTCTTTTGCCATTTTGACGTTGATTGAATTGAATTCTTTGAGGAAGCGGCTGCAGCAAAGCACCTGACCGCAGACGGCAATACCGCCGTAAATACCGGTCTCATCTCTCACACCGATCTGCCGCAATTCGATCCTCACGCTCAACGCCCGGGAAAGCTCCTTGACCAATTCCCGGAAATCCACCCTGCCGTCAGCACAGAATTGCACGGTAAGCAGTTTGCGGTCAAGAGTATAGTGAGCGTTGACCGGATTCATTTCCAGAAAAAGTTTTTCGATCCATTCCCTGACGATCGCCATATCACTTTTGGCTTTGCGGCGGTTCTCATCGGCTTCGGCAAGTTCCGGCTCTCCGGCGATGCGGAGTACCTGCGGCAGATCTTCGATCCTCGAAGTCATGCTCGGAGCTGACAACTGCACTCCCAATGTGCCGATATCCTCGTAAAAATCCCGCCGGAAAACCACCAAAACGCCGCGTTTCAGTTCCAGTTCCTCCGCGGCACGCACTTCAAAAGAAGCACCGTTTTCCAGTTTGACTGTCCAGACGTTTTCCATAATACTAAATTATCTTACCAGAATGTTTGATTACTTTTTTATTGACTTAGGGACAATATAGCAGTTCAAAGGCACATTTACAAGTAATTTTCCGCTGATTGGCAAGGAAATGTGCAAAAAGAACTCCAACGCATTTGAAAAAAACGCTCTTTGATGCTATTTTATGGTTTAAGTGTTTTTATTTGGGCAACAGAGCATAAAGAACAGGAGTTTTGCTATGCCGGTAGATATTCTGGTCGGTACCCAGTGGGGTGACGAGGGTAAGGGTAAATTGATCGACGTCCTTACCCGGGATGTGGATATGGTCGTGCGTTTTCAGGGCGGCAACAATGCCGGACATACGGTGGAGATCGGCGATAAACGCTATGTGCTTCACCTTGTCCCGTCAGGCATTTTCCGTCCGGAAGTAACCTGCGTCATCGGTAACGGTCTGGTCGTTGACCCGGTCGCACTGGATGAGGAATTGCGGGGCATTGAGGAAAAGGGATTTTCCACAGACAATGTCCAGTTGAGCAATCGTGCCCAGATGATCTTCATCTATCACCGGGTGGCGGATTCTCTCAACGAGAGCGGAGCTACCAAGAAGATCGGTACCACCGGACGCGGCATCGGTCCTGCGTACATGGATAAAATGCGGCGTACCGGTATCCGGGCGATCGATTTGAAATTCCCGGAGAAACTCGCTGAACAATTCCGCACCGAGTGTGCCAGATACAATAAAATTTTCGCTGAAGCCGGCATCCAGCAGCTCGATGTCGAAGCTGAATTGACCAAAGTCCTTGAGGCCGCCAAACGCCTCGCTCCGATGGTCTGCGATACCGTCTATTCCGTTAACCGGGCGGTCAAAGAGGGCAAAAATGTGTTGTTCGAGGGTGCCCAGGGTGCATTGCTGGACATCGACCACGGAACCTATCCCTTCGTCACCAGCAGCAACACCACCAGCGGCGGTGCCTGCACCGGCGGCGGTGTGCCTCCGCAGAGCATCCGTGACGTCTGGGGCGTGATCAAAGCTTACACCACCAGAGTCGGCGAAGGACCTTTCCCCACCGAACTTTTTGATGCCACCGGCGAAAAACTCCGCCAGATCGGCAGAGAATTCGGTGCCACCACCGGACGTCCCCGCCGCTGCGGCTGGTTCGATGCGGTTGCTTCCCGCTACGCCTGCATGGTCAACGGCATCAACAAACTGGCGGTCACCAAACTTGACTGCCTCGATGATCTGGACGAGATCGCCATCTGCGTCGCCTACAAAGTCAATGGCGTACTTACCACAGAATTCCCCGCTTCCGTTGCTGAATTGGAAGCCGCCGAGCCGGTTTACGAGTACCTCCCCGGCTGGAAGTGCAGCACCAGCGAAGCACGCAAAGCCGCCGATCTGCCGGAGAATGCCCGCAAATATCTTGCCCGCATGGCTGAATTGGTCGATTCCGAAATCGCCATCATCTCCGTCGGCCCCCGCCGTGATCAGACTTTTGCCGCTGATGCGGAGTAAGCAAATATGATTCCGGCTGAAAAACATCGGCCGATAACCGGCTATCTGAAAAATCTGGACTATTTTCAGATAGCCGCTGTTTTTCTGCTCCTGACCGTAGGAGCAATATTCATCCGTTCCACCGGATTGCAGATCGACACCCCGGAGAGCCGTTCTTTCATCGGCAAGCAGTTGATCTGGATCACTGTCGGCACAGGGGTTTACATCTTTATTTCGGCACTGGATTACCGTTCATTCGGCTTCCGGGCGGCGATGATAATGGGGTATGCCATATCGGTGATACTGCTGGTTGCGGTGCTGTTTTTCGGAGTGAAAGTTTTCGGAGCGACCCGCTGGCTGAATATTTTCGGTTTCCGTCTGCAGCCGTCTGAACCGGCGAAATTGATGATAATCACCATGCTGGCAGAAATTTTTTCAGCCCCCCGCTTCATCCAGCGCCGGACGTTATGCTTTTTCCTTGCGGCACTTACGACTGCGATCCCATTCGGTCTGATCGCCATTGAGCCGGACTTGGGAAGTGCATTGGTGCTTCTGCCGATATCGGCATCAATAATTTTCTGTTTCGGAATCAAATGGCGGTATGTGCTTTTAGGGACGGTCGCAGTGGTGCTTGCTGCAGGTTTCGTACTGATGGACAGTTTCCGTGAAGATCCGATACTTCTGCGGAACTACCAGCGTGACCGGATAAAAACCTTCCTCAATCCGGAATCAGATCTGGGCAACCGCGGACACAATGCCCATCAGGCAAGACTCGCCGTCGGTGCCGGAGGCAGTTCGGGGACCGGCATCGGCAAAGGAACCCAGAATGAATTGGGATTCCTGCCTCATACGGTATCAAACAACGACTTTATCTTTTCAGTGATTGCCGAAGAGACCGGCTTCTGGGGGGTAATGACGCTGCTGACGTTTTATGCGATCATGCTTTATACCATTTTACGGACGGCGTTTCTGACCTCCGGATACGGCAGGTATGTCTGCTGCGGCATTGCCACACTGATATTCTGTCACATATTCATCAACATCGGCATGAGCATCGGCATAGCTCCGGTGACGGGCTTGCCGCTGCCGCTGGTCAGTTACGGCGGATCATTCATCATCACGGCAATGACCATGCTGGGGATCACCCAGGCGATCTACCGGCAGACCCGGCTGGAAGCCCGGGAATAACTGTTAAAAGACATTTCACCCATACTGAAAATTATTTTTAAAATGTACTTGTAATTATGTAAAAAGAGATTACATTATATCTGTACTTGGATTGTTTTCACGAAACAGGGGGGTGAAATATGTATTTGCCTGATTTGACAGTTTATACAAGGAACGGGTTCCCGCAGCCGGTAGCGATCTCCATTGATGGGCAAAAATCCTGGATCGATCCTGCATCTGTCGCCGAAGGAACCGTTTTTGATGTTGGTTTCAGCCTCATCAATGGAGGCTATGATTATGCCAGTAATATCGATGTCGAAGTTACCATAAACGGCGAACCATTGCGGGAAAAAAAAATTGAACATCTCGATGCCGGCTATGCCAATTGGTTCTTTTATTCGCCGACAGCTCTCAATCCCGGAAAATATGAGATCACGATGACGATCGATCCGGAAAACAAAATTGCCGAATTGGATGAAACCAACAACACTTTTACTTATTCATTCACGGTCAATGGTAATACTGACTGGATGTTGAAAACCGACTGGTCATCAAATAATGAATTATTCGGCACCGATACGACGATCAATTCATTTGCTCCCATTGATCAAAAAACCGGTGAACGCTGTGTTGCCGGATGTGCCAATGTTGCCATTTCCCAGATTATTTACTACTACGCCAAAAAAGGTTACAAATTTAATCTTGACCTGACCGGAGAAGATGCTTATGTTACTGACGACAATCTAGTCATTGACGGTACGGAAAAGAATGCGGTCGCCAATGGGAATCTTTCCTTTGCAGAAATCAACAAGATTTTGGCTTCATTTGATCCGGATTCGGCGACTGATGTGGCGGCATTATGTTATGCTTCCGGAGTGATGACCAAATCCAACTTCAGTTCTACGGAAACTTCCACCTACGGAACGGTTAAGGACATTTTTATCCGGGTAGGTTTTGAATCAGCTTTTTCCGCAACTAAAAATCAGGGGTCGGATTTCTGGAACGGCAACAATCTTTCTGACAAAGGATGGAACAAGATTGTCAGTAATATGGAAAATAACCGCCCAATTTTTGCCTCCATTCCCAATCCGGGCCATGTGGTTGTCATCGATGGTTACGATGCAGAAACCAAGAAAGTGCATATCAACTACGGCTGGGGAATCCTCAATGGGAAAAGGTATCGTTCCGAATATGGCCTTGTTGAAGGCAGCGGCTGGTACACCCGCAGTGAATGTAACTCTCTGGGAGTAAGAGAGTTGATCTATGACATAATCCCCGGCAGTCCAAAAGATTTACAGCTAACCGAATTATCCACGACGACCAGTCCGACAACGGCTGACAACATGGTGCTTTATTTCACCATCAAAAACAATGGGCCGAATGCTTCCGGAGCCAGCAAAGCATATATCTACGAAAACAATGTAAAAATCGGAGAATTATCCGTCGATTCGCTCGCCGCCGGTGAAAGCCGCAAGTGCAGCTATAAATTTGCGGCCGGCAAATTTACTGCCGGACTTCACACTTTCCGGGTTATTGCCGATGGTGGAAATGTGGTGAACGAAACCAGTGAAACCAATAATTCCAGAAGCAGAAGTATTTACATTAATCAGGCCACCCAAGATCTTCAGCTTTCCGCACTGACTTACGCCAGAAATACCAGTGCAAATACGGTAAAATTGAATTTCACCATCAAAAACAACGGCAACGGTACTTCCGGAGCCAGTAAAGCCTATATTTACGATGGCACGAAAAAATTGGCGACGGTGTCAGTTGCTGCAATCGCTGCCAAAAGCTCCAAAACCTACTCTTACACGCTGAACACCGGTAATCTTGCCACCGGCACTCACAAATTCAAAGTTGTTGCCGACGGAGCAAATACCGTCAAGGAAAACAATGAAAGCAACAATGCTCTGACCAAAAGTGTCAGCGTCTCCAGAGATTTACAGCTCTCGGCTCTGACTTACGCCAGAAGTTCAAGTGCAAATACGGTAAAATTGAATTTCACCATCAAAAACAATGGCAATGCCGCTTCGGGAGCTTATAAAACTTATCTTTATGACGGCACGAAAAAACTGGCGACATTCTCATTTGCTTCGTTTGCTGCCGGAGTAAGCAAAAGCTACTCCTATACTTTGAATGCTGCCAATCTTGCAACTGGCACTCACAAATTCAAAGTTACTGCCGATGGAGCAAATACCGTCAAGGAAAACAATGAAAGCAACAATGCTCTGACCAAAAGTGTCAGCGTCTCCAGAGATTTACAGCTTTCGGCTCTGACTTACGCCAGAAGTTCAAGTGCAAACACCGTAAAATTGAATTTCACCATCAAAAACAATGGGAATGCCGCTTCGGGAGCTTATAAAACTTATCTTTATGACGGCACGAAAAAACTGGCAACATTCTCATTTGCTTCGTTTGCTGCCGGAGTAAGCAAAAGCTACTCCTATACTTTGAATGCTGCCAATCTTGCAACTGGTACTCACAAATTCAAAGTTACTGCCGATGGAGCAAATACCGTCAAGGAAACCAATGAGAAAAACAACTACCTGACCAAAAGTGTCAGCGTCTCCAGAGATTTGCAGCTCTCGGCTCTGACTTACGCCAGAAGTTCAAGTGCAAACACCGTAAAATTGAATTTCACCATCAAAAACAATGGGAATGCCGCTTCAGGTGCAAGCAAAGCTTATGTTTATGATGGCACAAAGAAGCTTGCCACCCTTTCGATCGCTTCTGTTGCCGCCGGAGTCAGCAAAAGTTATTCTTACACCATTAACGCCGGTAATCTTGCCATCGGCACTCATAACTTCAAAGTTGTTGCCGATGGAGCAAATACCGTCAAGGAAACCAATGAGAAAAACAACTACCTGACCAAAAGCGTAAGCGTTACCCGGAAATTGCAGGTTTCCAATTACACCGCCACGGCAAGCAGTGAAAATGTCAAACTTTCCTTCACGATCAAAAATACCGGCAATACCCGTGTGGGAGCTTCCAAAGCCTATATTTACGATGGCACGAAGAAGCTGGTGACGTTATCACTGGCCTCATTCAACGGCAATTCCGGCCGCAACTTCTCCTACACCTTTGCCGCCGGAAAACTCTCTGCCGGGACTCACAATCTGAAAGTGGTCACCACTCACTCCAGCAGCACACTTGCCGTGAAAGTAGCAGGTGTCAAAAACAGCTCTTACGGTGGTACTGCTCCCGGCACATTGGGCAGTCCGGAACCGGAAAGCATTACCAGATACGGCAATATTACCGGTTCAACGTTTAGTGATACGATCACCTTTACAGCCAACCGCCGCCGGGAAACCGGCAAGATCAGTCTTGGGGCGGGCAATGACAAAATCACTGCCGCCAATGCCGGTTTGCAGATGAATGAGTCAGTGATCGAATCCGGCAGTGTCTATATGGGCAGCGGCAATGATACAATTTCGCTGGGAGCTAATACTGATTTTGAAACCAAGCTCGTGGATACAGGCAGCGGGAGCGATACCATATCGATCCACGGCAAATTTGCCGAAGCTGATTTTGATGTTATCAAAACCGGTGACGGCAATGACACGATCACCATTGCCGCCGGAGCATTCATGGAAAACACCTCCTTTGATCTGGGCAGCGGTGCTGACAGTTTTACCGTCAACGGCAATTTGGTACTCTTCTCTTTCGGAGATTTTTCCACCAGTGCTTTCGGTTCCGGCGATGATGTTTTCACCATCGGTTCCGGCGGCGTGGTTTTGCTTGACAGTTATCACAACAAACTGGATTTCGGTCCCGGCAATGATTCTCTGCATATCAACGGGGTTCTCCGGTTGACTTCTCCGGAAAAAGCTGTTTCCAACGTGGAAAATGTTTCCGGTTCCGGAGTTGTTGCGGTGAATTTGACCGGATCACCCAATATCGATTGGATCGATGACCTGCTCAACGGCAGCGGTGTTGATATTGTCAATGATATGGGGCTGAATGGATTCCAGGGGAAAAACCGGGAGCTCAACGACAACAGCATCGGCGGTTCCTCGGTTCAGAATCTGACTTCCCAAGGCAACATCGATGAGATCGATTTCTGGCTTTGCGGCAGTGGCAAAGCGGCTTCGATCGATCACGGTTTTGCTGATTCTGCTGACTTTATCAAATACACCAAAAATTCGGCAGATCAGAGTGTGGAAATCTGGGAGATCAACAGTCCGGATTACTACGGTTCGCCCGATGATATTCTGAATGTCGATGTTTTTGATGCAAACGGCAACCAATTGACCGGCAGCAAATATGACTTTATGGCAAGTGTTGACAGTCTGGAAGCCGACGTCTCTTCCTGGAAAAACGGCACTTACTACCTCAAGTTGAGTACGGCTTCTTCCAAAGCAGTCAGCGGCAGTATCGAAATCGACTGTGACTGATTTTCATGATTTGACCGGACTGCTGCCAAACATTTGAACAGGTGAGGCAGCGGTCGTTTTTATTTGACCGGTATTTACATCAGTTGATCGATCAAAGCGGTGATGCCACGTTCCAAATCGTGCCAGGTGGCATCAAAATTGCCGGAGTACCACGGGTCGGCAACCTCTCCCGGTGAATCGGTAAAATCCAGCAGACGGTACATCTTGCTCTCCGGATCTCCGCCGCAAATACGCTGCATATTACGCATATTTGAATTATCCATACAGATAAGATAATCAAAATATGCGTAATCTTTTTTGCTCATCTGCCGGGCATATTTCCCGGAACAGTCGATCCCGGCAGATTGCAGAAGTCTCCTCGCCGGAGGATAGACCGGATTACCCAATTCCTCGGCACTAACCGCCGCTGAAGCGATCTCAAAACGGTCACTGATACCGGAATCAGCAACCATTTTTTTCATCATAAATTCTGCCATCGGACTGCGGCAGATATTACCGTGACAAACAAAAAGTATCTTTATCATTCAATACACCTGCTGCATAAGATTATCGGCAAAGTTTACGATCTCCAGTTTTCCTGCCGCACACATAAGTTCATATATTTCCGGCAGATCCGTATAGCGTAAAATGCCGAAAGGCATCACCGCATGCGGCCAGAGAGTGACTCCTGCCAATGCCATGGACTCAAATGATTCCGGAGCGTCAATGAGCTTGACCGAAGCGATCTTTTCGCTCAAAAGTGCGGCAAAAAGTGCCGCAACCGCCCCCTGACCACGGCCGATAAGCCGGATATTCTTTATCCCGATGCTCTCAATATAGGCGATTACCCCCAGAATATCCCGCAACCTCTCATGCAGCAAAGAAGTACCGAACATGATCGAACAACCGTTATAATGGTAATCCGCACCGTAAATATGGAAAAAATTATCCCCGTGAAAATCGCAATTCCAGGAGCGGGTCTCTCCGATACCCCGGATGTCGATGCCGGCGACAATCCCGGAAGCAGTGACTTTACTCAATTCATCAGCACTCGACAGATGCGGGATGTAAAGCGTCATCTCCTCCGTCCGGGGGAAGTGGAAATAAGTTTTGACCAGTTCCGGACCTTTCAGCAGTACCGGCGTAATGATACCTTTATCGGTCTCCATGCCGAAACGGGAGAAAACAAAACCCGATGAGTTGTCCTCATTGCCAAAGGCCTGACGCAGATTGCGGCAGTAAGGAACAACTGCTGATTCCGGAAATTTCATCTCATTGACCAGGACATCTTTCACCCCAGCCAAATCAAGTTTTTCCCTTGCACCACGCAGTTGAGCTGCTTTTTCCGCAATAAGATCCCGAACCATTTTCGTTCCGGGCAGATCTGCAACCTGACCGGTGACGGTACATTTGAGCGTTTCTCCGGCGGGAATAGAGATGTCTGCTTCAGCACTTATCGCCGCAGTAGAAGCGTGTCTGCTGAAAAATTCATACATTGCAAAGCGGTTTTCGACTGAATATCCATGATCCCCCGGACCGATGAACATTTTGATATTCTCCTCTGCTCCCAGCAGCTTATACACTTGGCGGCACTTTTCAAAAGTTTCTTCCAAGCCGCGGGGATCAAAGAAGTCATTTTTCTGCCCCATAAGCAGTATCGGACGGGGTGCATAAGCAAGGATCAAATCGCCCATTTCACAACCGGATGCAAGAATCCCCGGCGGAAGCTGTTCCGCATCAGCAGGCAATTCATTCTCAATATTCCGCTGCCAGCTGGTAATGTAGCAGCTCGGTGCCGCCATCGTGAAACGCTCATCCAATGCCTGAACAAAGGAGGTCATCGTGCCGCCGCCGGAATTGCCGGTGACCGCCACTTTTGACCGGTCAACCTCCGGCCGGGAGAGCAGATAATCCAAACCGCTCAAAGCATCATGTGCCCGCCATGAACCGAAAAATTCGCCGCACAGCCACATCTGTTTGCCCAGCATATTGTGTTCTCTGGTACAACTGCCGTTGACCAGAAAATTATTCGCAACTTTGGTAAATTGGTATCTTTCACCCTGCGAAACCGGATCGACCAGCAGCGTTACAAAACCATTCGCCGCCAAAGTCCTCGCCCCGGTCTGGTAAGCAGCAGATGCCTTGCCCTCCTGGGCATGACCGCAGAGAAAAAGACATGCCGGGGCAGGATCGGAAAGATTTTTCGGGATCATCAAATGGGCAGTTACCGGAAATCCCGGACGGCTTTCGTAAATTATCTTCTCGATCCGGCACTCCGGAGTATCAATTATTCCGGTGATCTTGGCTTCCGGTACTCCGGTGCGTTCCGGCAGGGCAAATGCCGAAGCGATCTTCGCCCGGACATCCGCAATATACGCAAGGGCATCGTCACGGGTTTTCAATGCTTCAAGCCGTGCGTCACGTTCACGATTGAGCTGACGGATACGTTCTACGTTGTACTCCTGAAGCAAAGCTCCATATATGCCGTTATGCTGATCAAACATATTTTTCCTCCGGAAATTTACAGATATTGTCTCAATTTTTGTTTATAATTATTGTCTCATTTTTTGTGAAAAATCTTTCCTGCGGTGGTGCATTGCGGGCAATCTCTTGGCAAATCAGCGGACGTTTTCGCAGTCATGTACGATAGTACACTCCTGCTCATCCGCCTTGAAATGCCTGCGACCTTGCCTAACACTGCATCCACCGGTTGGATCGAACCCGTGTTTGCCAGGTTGACAAATCACAACTTATGTTACATGTTCCGTACGTTAACAGAAATGTTTGTTTATAAGCTCCTGCTTGGATTTTACAAAATTTGGAACAATAACAATTTATAAAAACAGTGCCGCTGTTATCACCAGACCGACACACATGGGGATTGTGAAATTATCGTCCAGATGCAGCTGCTTTTCAAAAAGTTCAGCCGCTGCTGCAAGAAGCACTGCCGGAATACCGGCAAGATAAAAAATCCCCGCAGTTCCGGCAAGAAAACTTACCAGTGCCAAGGCTCCGTAACCGCAAAAAACAAATGCCGCCACCCCTTCCCAGGATTTGCCGTTGGGGGCTTTGTGTCTGCCGAATTTCCTGCCGATCAATGCCGCCGCCGTGTCTCCGATAAGCATCACCGTCAGTGAAACTGCCGCCACCGGAGCCGGAAAAATCAGATTGACCATCAGTGCCGCCGCCAGTACCGGAGCCCCGCCGGAAACCACCCACATATCGGGAGTGACCTCTTTGCGGAGCATTTTACCGAAAATAATACCGTACAAACGCCCCAAATATTTGCCTTTGCGGGCATAAGAGTGTTCGGAAACAAGCGTCAGCAGCAGAAGTCCGGCAAAAACCGCACAGGCGATCCATCTGCCGCAACTGAAGTACCGGGGCATAAGCAGTGTAAAAGCAACCATCCATAATGATGAAAGGTGTACCGCTTTGCGTTTGAGTTCGGCAGAATAAGGTATTTCAATATCCATGATATCTAAAATTCTCCAATTTTGCAGTGAAATCATTTCTCTGAAAAAACAGGACTGACAGGCACTTCTTTCACAACTCAAAGTTTGTGCCACAAATGCATGGAGTTGTTACTGCACCCATACCCGGCAGGACGCCCGTCGGTACGCAGACTCATCCGGCATTTGCGGCAGGTATAGTGTTCATTGCCCCGGACACCAAGCTTGTCCCAGCGGTGAGAACCTGACATGAAACAGTAAGACGTTGACGGCATCCCGTTGGATAAAAGCTGCAATGTACATTTGCGGCAGCGGTAGATTTCTTTGCCCGGTACCCCGACACGGTGCCATAAATGGCTGCTTCCGGCAGAACAGTAAGAACTGCTCGGAATACCATCTTTCACCGTCAGCATCCGGCACTTGCGGCAGACATAAACCGATTCAGCGGCAAAAAGCGGAATGGATATTGCCGTCAGAACGAGCAGAAAAAGATGTTTCATCCTTCCTGATTCTCCGAACCGGCAATATTTTCAAATCCGGCAACATTCAATGCGGCAGACGGATTATCCCTGACCTCCTGCATATATTCTTCATATTCCCACTCCTGCGGCAGTTTGCCGGGGTAATAACGGCGCTGTACGCTGACCACCACGCCGAGGAAAATATCGTCGGCATCCTTTTCCAGAACCGGATAAGGATTGATAGAACCGCCCTCATAAAGATGGTATATCGATGCAGTGGAACAAACCGTGAAACGGCGTACCGTTACCGTTTTGAGACCGGGAAGTTTGCAGACGACCATATCTTTGTGGCTGGGTTTGACATTGCGTACCGCCACGATCCGGTCGCCTTTGCAGATGCCGTCATTGACCATGCAGTTGTCCGGCATGACAAAAGCAAAATACTGCAAATGATCGGAGAGATCGGAAGCAGGTTTGGGAATGAATACCGGTTCTGCTTTGGAAATCTGACCGTGAAATTCAAAATCACCGGCAATAAGATCTTTCTTATCCGTCAGAGGCACGGCAGTAACATAACGCGGCTTGGCAAAACGGGTATCATATTTTTGCTGTCTGGCATTGAAACAAGCCTGATCGGCGACACAATCGGCTTTGAAACCGGCAAGGAAAATGGATTTCCAGCGTTTCATGCCCATATAACGGAGGAATGTACGCCGGGAATTCTTTTTCCGCAAATACCAGTGGAGCAAAAAAACTCTCCGGTGAAAAAGATAAAGACTCAGTGTCACATGACTCTTTCTTCTGCCTCTTTTCTTCAGTCTCATTCTGCTGGGGCCCGAAGGCGGCAGAGGGGTAAGAGACTCCTGCTGTTTGATAAATGTTCTGGCTCTCAAAATACTTTCACTCCAAATCCACTGATTGCAGGTGCTTTGCCTTCTTCACAAAACACCCGGACAAAATAAACTGTTTCACTGATTTCGGGTTTACCATCTTTTTCCCGGGTGAAACGCAATTTCCACAAATAACTGCGTAAATTGCCGGAGATCAATTCGCCCATAAATGATGCTTCTTTGAAATCCCCGAAAATTTTCTGCAGTTCCTCTCTCATTTTCAGAAACTTTTCCCCATTGACTTTTTTGGCGGTCTCCGGGGTCATTTTTTTCTCCCAGAAGGAGTATTCACCGCTTTCCACGGATTTGATGAAACTTTCAGCAAATCCGGTGGCAAGTGCCAGTGCGGAAAGCTGATCCTCCTCCTCAAAATTACGGAGAACAACCGGCGGTGCTTCCGCAGGAGCTTCCGGAGTCACCGGACTTTCCACTCCGGAGTGGAAGCATGACGGCAGCACCGCCATAAGCAGCAGCGAAATCAACAGAATATTCTTTTTCATTTTTGACACTCCGGACAATAACAACTTGCTCTGCCGCCAAGCCGTACCGATTGGATAACCGTACCGCAACGGGGGCATTTTTCATTATCTTTACCGTAAATTTGCAGATTCTGGACAAATTTCCCCTCACTGCCGTCAACATGCCGGAAGTCAGAGATCGTCGTCCCCCCGTCAGCAATGGCACGCTGTAAAATCTCCCGGGCATTTTTTACGATTTCCGATGCTTCGGAAGAAGTCAGCATTTTCCCCGGACGCAGAGGGGAGACCCCGGAAGCAAAAAGCGTTTCCGCAGCATAAATATTGCCGATGCCGGTAACGATCTTATTGTCCATCAGAAGATTTTTGACCGGTGTCGCCCGGTTGGAACAGCACCGTAAAAAGTATTCACCGGTAAAATCCTCACTCAAAGGCTCAACCCCCAAATCGGCAAGCACCGCCGGAAAACCGTCGCTCTGCAGAGTATGCACCTCCAGCATACTGAATCGTCTGGTGCATTCAAAGCGGAAAACCATCCCGTCGGAAAGGTGGATGAATACATGCTCATGTTTGCGTTTTGCCACACTTGCCGGCTCCACCCGGACAACGCCGGACATCCCGAAGTGCATCAGCAATGCCCTCTCATCCGAAAGATCCGCAAGCAGATAACGCCCGCGGCGGCGGACTCCGGTAAATTTCAATCCGGTCAATCCGGCATCTTTCAAAGGCGTAAGAGGTGTACGCATCGCCGGGGTGAAAACCTCCACTCCGGTGATCGTTTTTCCGGTCAAAGCACTTTTCAATGCCCGTCCGATGGTCTCTGCTTCCGGTAACTCCGGCATGATATCCTCCCCGTCTCAACGGCAATTTCCACAAATAAGATCGCAAAAACAGATGTGATCAATGTTAATGTAACACCGAAACAGTAAAAAATCAACTCTTTACCTTGCATGAATCGCAAATATGCGGTATATTATTATATTGAAACAGGAGAAGCGGTATGCATAAATTCAAACTTGACACAGAACATCTGGAGCAGTACTTCCTCGAAGTAATGTCCGGCAGGAGACGGCGCTGGTTCGACCGGGCGTTGATCAATCTGCTTTTTGTCGCATCCCGTTTCTACCGGATGGCAGTGCAGTTCCGGGTCTGGATGTACGATAAACGGGTGATCCGCAACCACGCCCTCGGCTGTCTCGTGGTCAGCATCGGCAACTTGAGCTGCGGCGGCACCGGGAAAACCCCGGTGGTGGAAGTTTTCGCCCGGACTCTCTCTGCCAACGGCCGCAAAGTGGCGATCCTCAGCCGCGGATACCGGAGCAAAAAACGCACCATGGGCGAAAAACTTGCCCACATTTTCCGCCACCGCAAAATAGAGACCCCGCCCAAAGTGGTTTCCGACGGTCAGAACCTCCTGCTCAACTCCGAATACGCCGGAGATGAGCCGTACATGCTCGCATCCAATCTGCACGATGTCGCCGTCGTGGTGGACAAAGACCGGGTCAAATCCGGCATCTATGCCATCGACAATTTTCAAAGCGACGTCATTATTCTCGATGACGGGTTCCAGTATCTGATGCTCAAACCGCACATCAACATCGTGCTGGTCGATTCATCCGATCCTTTCGGCAACGGGCATGTCCTGCCGCGGGGAATTCTGCGTGAACCGATCAAAAATATCCGCCGGGCAGACTACATTTTCCTCACCAAGTCAGACGGCAGTCACAAAATCGAACACCTGAAACGTTTTATCAGACGGCACACCAGACGGGCGGAAATCATTGAGTGCTGCCACAAACCGCAGCACCTTGTAGCTCTGGAATCCAAAGAGGTACTGCCGCTGTCAGTATTGAAAAAAGCCAAAGTGGCAGCTCTTTCGGCGATCGCCCGACCGGACAGTTTTGAGAGTTTCCTTGAAGATTTCGGAGCGGAACTCGTTTTGAAAGATCACTTTGCCGACCATCACCGCTACACCCAGCAGGAGATCATCGACTTCGTCAATCAGGCAAAAGCGGCAAAAGCGGAAATGATCGTCACCACGGAAAAAGATGCAGTGCGTATCCCCCGGCTTGACCGCTGTGATGTGCCGATACTTTATTTGCGTATCCAGATCGACATTTTGAGCGGTCAGGAGAGCTTCAACCAGTGTATTTCCAGAATTTGTTTCATGTAGGAAGGTTTTATTATGCAGCAGCTTGTTGAAAAATTTGAAGCATATTTCAAAATGTCCCCCGTTTGGGGTGCCAAGGCTCCGGGCAGACTGGAAGTCCTGGGCAATCACACCGATTACAACGAGGGATTCGTCCTCTCCTGTGCGGTGGGCCAGACGACCGATTTCGTCTTTGCTCCGGTTGACGGGACGGGATGTACGGTAAAAGACTTCCGGGACGGGACGGAGATGAATTTTGATCTGGCTGATCTGGATAAAAAACCGCCGCGTAACGGCAGTAAATATATTATCGGTATGCTCAATGAATTGCGGAAACGGGGATTCAAAGTTTTCGCTTTCAAAGCCGGATTGGAGAGCAAAGTGCCGCTGTCAGCCGGCATGAGCAGTTCAGCGGCTCTGGAGGTCGCCTGCGGTCTGGCTCTGACCGGATATGCCGGATTTGAGATCAGCAAGGCGGATCTCGCCCGTGCCGGTCAGGGAGTGGAAAATAATTTTCTGGGTTTGAAAACCGGTCTTCTGGATCAATTCAGTTCTCTTTTCGGCGAAAAAGAGAGCATTATTGAGAGCGACTTCCGCACGGTTGAAGTACTCGGCACCCATGCTCTGCCGCCGGGATATGCGTTTGCGGTGATAAATTCGATGAAAAAGCACACTCTGGTGGATTCAGATTACAACGTCCGCCGGGAAGATTGCGAAAAGGCCGCGGAGAAACTTGCCGCCGTCTATCCCGGAGCGAAAACCCTGCGGGATATCTCTCCGGAACAGCTGGAAAATGCCAAAAACGCTTTGACAGAAAGAGAATACCGCCGGGCAAAACATGTTGTCGGCGAGTGTTTCCGGGTCAAGCAGGCGGCAAAGCTGCTTGCCGGCGGCGATATTGCCGGATTCGGTCAGCTTCTTTTTGATTCCCATGACTCAAGCCGGATGAATTTTGAAAACAGCACCGCCGAATTGGATACATTGATCGAAATCGCCAAAGCGGATGAAGCCTGTCTGGGAGCGAGACTTTCCGGCGGAGGTTTCGGCGGGATCACCATCCACCTGGTCAAAGCGGATGAAGCGGCAGCTTACGCTGAAAGAGTGAAAAAAGAGTATGCCGGACAAACCGGGATCGAAGCGGAAGTTTTCATCTGTTCGCTCGGAGCCGGTGCCAGAGGGAACAAACTGCCGCAGGCATAAAACAAAGAGAGCAAGCAACGCTGCCGATAAAAGTTTTTGAGAAGATGCGGTATAACTTTTTGATAATGTCCCGAATTTTGTGAAACTCGTAACAGGAGCTTATAAACAAACATTTTTGTTAACGTATAAAACATATCACATAAGTTGTGATTTGTCAAACCGGCAAAACTGGCAAGCACGGGGTCGATCTAACCGGTGGATGCAGTGTGAGGCAAGGTCGCAGACAAATCAAGGCGGATGAGCAGGAGTGTACTGACGTACATGACTGCGAAAACGTCCGCTGATTTGCCAAGAGATTGCCCGCAATGCACCACCGCCTCGTCACGGCGTAGTGCAACGGAGACGGAAGGAAAGATTTTTTACAAAAAATGAGACAATAACAACTTTTTGCAAAAACTCCTCTGCAAAAAACAAACAATCAAAAAATTTGAAATATAAAGGTAAAAACAATGCGGATTTTAACAGGTATTCAGCCGTCAGGCGTTCCTCATCTGGGCAATTATTTCGGTGCAATGCGTCAGGTTTGCGATTTGCAGGAGAAAGGTGAATCTTTCCTCTTTATCGCCGATTATCACGCTTTGACCACCAATCCCGAACCGGAACAGCTCCGGGAACGTATTCTCAATCTGACTCTGGACTTCCTCGCCTGCGGGGTCGATACGGAAAAGACCGTCTTTTTCCGTCAGTCTGCCGTGCCGGAAGTGTGCGAATTGATGTGGATACTCAATACCGTTACTCCGCTCGGCTTCCTCGAAAGAGCCCACAGCTACAAAGACAAGATCGCCAAAGGCTTCCTGCCGAATAACGGTCTCTTTTCCTACCCGGTGCTGATGGCGGCAGATATTCTGCTCTACAATGCCAATCTGGTTCCAGTCGGCAAAGATCAGAAACAGCATTTGGAGATCACCCGGGATCTGGCGATCAAATTCAACAACGAATACGGCGAAATTTTCACCATTCCCGACGGCTACATCCCCGATCAGGTGGCGATCGTGCCGGGACTGGACGGACAAAAAATGTCCAAAAGCTACAATAATACCATTCCGATTTTCGGCAAGGAAAAAGCCCTGCGGAAAACTGTTATGAGCATCGTCACCGACTGCAAAGGTCTGGAAGAACCCAAAGATCCGGAAAGCTGCAACGTCGTCGCCCTCTACAAACTTTTCGCCAGCGAAACAGAGTTGAATGCCATGAAGGAAAAATACCGGGCAGGAAACTACGGTTACGGACATGCCAAGCAGGAACTCTTTGAGAAAATGTGGGAGTTTTTCGCTCCGATGCGTACCCGCAGAGCAGAGCTGGAAGCAAATCTGGATTTCGTGGAGGAACTCCTGCGGAAAAACGGTGAAAAAGCCCGTGCCGCCGCCAGCATCACGCTGGATAAAGTCCGCTCTGCAGTCGGGTTAAAGTAAATCTGCGTCACTTATCGTTTTCAGCTTCCCGGAACCACGAGGGGGCGTGCCGGAAAGTGCGGCGGATGACCTTGTTAAAGTAATTCTGATCGCTGAATCCGTTCATTTCCGCAATCTCCTTGATGCTGAATGAGGAGTTGCGGAGCATCCGCACAGCCTGTTGCAAGCGGTAGTAATTTATATACTTTGCCGGGGTCGTGCCGGTGGAATTCATCACGATCCTTGAGAGCGTACTGCGATGCACCCCGAACTCCCCGGCGAGTTGTTCCACAGTCAATTCCGGCTCGGTGAATCTCTCCTGCACCTGCTGTTTGAATCTCTCAAAAAGTGTATTGGGACTGGGATTTCCGGCTATCGCCAATGTCAATATCTGATATGCTGTCGCCCCGGCAAGATATTCGCCCCTGGGCGTAAAATCGCTTAAATGCGTATCCAGTGTGGCAAATAATTCCACCGGGCAGCGGTCCGTGGAACGCACTTCCCGGGTGATATTGAAGTGCCGCACCATGTCACTGACCGCTTCCCCGTCAAAGGTCACCCAATAGTATTCAAAATTGGGGCTGATGACCTCCAGATCATGGAAGTCACCGGGCAGATAGAAAAATATCGTCCGGGGCCGCAGCTGAAATACTTCATCACCATGCTTGAAGTTACCTACTCCCCGGACGCCCCAGAAAAGTTCAAGAAAGTTCTTTTTAGCCCGTTTATCCTGAAACTCCGGACCGACGATGTAATGACCGTATGACCGGACATGGAGATACGCCGGAACCAGCGGATGCTCCGGGAAATCCCCGTAATAATTGTAACGGAACAAACTGTGCTTGAACATTTCAAACCTCTATATTCTCAATATATGTATATCCGTTGTAAAAAGCAAATGCAGTCAGCTGATATCTTCTGCCTTTTCCGCCAACTCCCGGATCAAATCCCGGCACACATCCACCGGATCTGATTCCGGCGGTATCTCCTCCATGAAGTCCCAGAGTTTACGGCGGTTGATCAAATCTTCCGCACTCTCCGACAAGCCGGAAAATTTGATTTTTCCCATCAGCATACCGGTACGCAAAGTGCCGTAACCGATATTGAGCATGTCGCACTTTTCCGGATTGGCGAAAGCGAAGTCGATAAATTTACGGCAATTCTCCGCCCCCGGTTCCCAGTAAACCAGGCGGTAATGCTCCATCAACGCAAGTTCAAAGGGGTCATGGACAAATTTTTCCAACGGGAAATCCCGGTCACAGCAAAATACCTCCATCATCTTTTCCGGCAGCAGTTTATCCAGCTCGCCGGGGATGAATTCCGGTTCTTCACCGCAGAGGGCTTTGCCAAGGATCTCAAACATTTTCTCATATCCGCAATACCCCGGCTCAAAAGCCTCGTAACACACCCCGGGAATCCCCAATTCCCGGAAAATTTCCAGATCCCGCAGATAAGCCGATGTCCCATACTGAAAAATCCCCTGCTGCCGCTGCATCATCGCATTTTCATGGATATAAACTTTGCCGGGAAATCTCTCTGCCCACATTTTCAACTGCTGCAAATGGTATGAATTCGGTGTCAAACCGGGATACTTTTTCTCCGTCAGAGCAGACATCACATCAAGGTGGATCTCATCCTTTCTGCTTCCCAATTCCACGGAGGGATGCCTGCCGAATGTATCGTACATCATCCGGTGCATCTTATCAAAGACCGCTGTATCCTCCGGCAGATCATACCGCTTAAAATAAATATCGGTTTCCCATTGCAGATCCGGACGCACCTTTTCTGCGGCCTGGGCAAAAAGTTCCACAAAGTTCTGCCACTTCTCCCACGGCGTAAGAGTCCGGCAATGCTGACAACGGCAGAACATATTGCCGTCAGCCGCCCGCAAATGAACCTTTTTCACTGCTTCCGGCAGCTCCTCCAGCCATTTGACCGCTCCGCAATAAAACGCCTCCTTTCCCTCCTCGTCAAAGGTACAGGGGTGAGTTTCGCACTCCGGTTTCAATGAAAATGGTCTGCCGTTATCATCTTTGGCAAAGTATTGAGTTTTCCACGGAACATTGGAGAAGAAAGTTCTCGGCCCGAAAACCATCAATACAATATCCACACCGGCATTGCGGCACTCCCCGATCATCAACTCTTTCCGGCGATTCCAGCCGTAATCGCTGTGGACGATCAAAGTATTCATCCGCAGAACTTTCATTCTGCGGATGAATTTTCTCAATTGTTCCGGGGTGTGCCGCAAAATACTTTCGCAGAGGTTGAATCCCCGGACGGCGAAAGGCTGTTTTTCAAACATCAAACTCATCTCACACTGTGGACAACTTCAAAGCGTTTGAGTTTGCCTTTGAAACTGCGGTTGGTCGCATCATGGGAACCGCCGAAACCGGAAACTGCCAGCCACTGACCGATACCGACGCAGGGGAATGATTCCGTTTTGCCGTTGACCGTCAGAGAAACTTTGTTGAGGTCATATTTGAAACGGATGATATTCCACGCCCCAATTTTGGGAGAAAGTTTGGTGGTGAAAGCTGTCCGGCTCTCACACTCCCAGCTCTTGGCAAGCTTGCGGTCGAAAACGATCTCAAATTTACCCTCTTTATTGGTTCGCAGAGTAAATCCGGACGGACTTACACCATACTGGGTAAAGTACTGCTGCGGATAATTTGCCTCCGGATAAACATCCATAGTGAGGGTGAATCCGGCACGCTGGGGCAGCACAGAGACCGGGAAGGTGATGTATTCACCGTTGCCGGAGAAATTCAGACACCATTTGCCGTTGGGCATCTTTTCCCATTGCGGAGTTGCCTGGGAGATACCTCTGGCAGAACGGGTGTTGATGAAAATACGCGGCAGTGAAAAGAGCGAATTGTGGAAGCCCTCAAAGCCGGTAGCGACTCGGTCGGCACCTCCGGCATTGCCGTAAAATTCTCTGCCGGCAGGCGTGGTCAGGATCGTACCGCCGTAAGCAGGGTCAAAACGGTAGGAGATTTTAGGGATCCGGGAAGACGGGACTTCGATCTTATACGCACCTTTGGCATCGTCAAAAACGGAGATGGTCTGTTTGCTGTTTCCGGCATCGGGGAAGATGGTGAAAGGTTTGCTTCTCCAGACTTTGCCGCTGCGGGTGACCGCCTGCACGAAGAAAAGTCCCTGCGGATAACCGGTGTTGATGACCGTATCAAATTCGGCGGTGCCGGAATCAAGCGGCAAAGGCATACTGTCATAGGCGTGACCGATCTCCAGAGCGACCTGCAGACCGTCGGGGAATACCATTACCTGCAATCCGGAATCTTTCAGGTTTTTAAGCGGCATATCCCAGAGGAAATCTTTTCCTTTGTTAGCTCCGCTGTTGCGGCTGCCGGTGATATTGAATACCGCTGAATCCAATTCAGATTTGCTCAAGGTCATGATCCACTCTTTCCGCCAGTAACTTGCCGAATAATCAAAGGTATTGTTTCCGGCGATGGGAAGTTCGTGATATTTGACCGACGGATTGGTCTGTTGGGTATATGAACCGTATTTTTTGTCCATCGCGATCTGATAAACCGTTGCTGACGGAGCATTTTTCAGATCGAATTTACCGGCGATATTGATTCTTTCCGGATAGTTGTTGAAGTAATAGATGCTCATACGGACATTGATTTTGTCCGGATCATTCTGATGGAACTCATTTGCCGGGTCGTGGGCAAAGATCGAAAGACGCTCCTGCATGACCTCCAGAGAGGTGAGCGGTTCATTGAATTCCACTTTGGCGGAAACCGGGATCGCCAGATACTCGGACAAACCTTCAGCAGCGGGAGTACCGAATTTGACTTCGGCAAATTCCGGGAAAGCGATATTGCGAAGCGGAGTGCTGAGCCAAGTGCTGTCACATACTGTGGTAGGACGCACCAGAGCAGTGGGCAGTCCCTCCTGAATAACTTTGGTTTCGCCCTGATAATCAATGGTCAACCGGGGAACCAAAATTCCGGCGGCAGCAATATCTTTGCTGGGAATACGCAAAGTGCGGTCGAGGAGTCTGGCAGAATCAAACTGCAATTTTTCCGCTTTGAAAACCACTTTGCCGTCAGCGTCGAGCAATTCGAGAGTGAGCGTGTAGGGGGTGCTTTCCGTGGTGTCCGGCACCTGAAGCAATTCCACTTCAAAATCATTTCCGGCGACATGCTGTTTGCGGTGGGTCACGATCAGATTGGGCAAAGAAAGATCATCGCCCTCATTGGGAGTCGGCGGCAGATTTTTGAATTGATCCATGTAATACTTCAAAATCCGCTGATGTGCCATCGGCTTATTCACGGTCGGCTGGAAGTGGCTGTCCTCCTGATACTCGTCCCATTCAAAGCCTTTCATGATATCGACTTTGAATTTTTTGCACAGTTCCAGATAATCCCGGAGGGTCTTGGTGCCGTCATGAGATAATCTCTGCTTGCCCCGGTAATTGCTGTAACCGGTCATGATCTGCAGTGCGAAAACTTTTTTGCCGTTGAATCTCTCCTGGGCAAAGGGAGCCAGCAGGATCGGCAGCAGAACTTTGTCATAATATTCAGTATAGAGCCGGCTGTCAGCTATCTCCATGTGAGGGTAATACTCAAAGCCGCCGCAAAGATCGAGAATTTCCGTGATCCGGTCGAACCATTTGATCATCACCGATGCCGGAACCCGATGCCCCGGCTTGATATAGTAACTGTAAGGTTCACCGCAATCACCCTGCAAGCCAAGTGAATGCAGATAAAAGACCGGCTTACCGCACAGGCCGTCAAGTTCTTTCATAAAATCTTTAAGCTCTTTGAGAGTAAGACACGGTTCCTGATAGCAGACGAAAAGCGGTTTGCCGTCAATCATGAAATTGTAGGGGCTTTCGGAAGCAAATTTCACTCTGCCGGCAGTAAGAGAACCTTTCGTCCACCGGGGAGAAAGAGTCATGGCGATTTTGAGCGTTCCCGGATCAAGTTTCAATCTGCCGGCATTGGTAAAATACCGCATCGCCGAAAAGTTGTACTGAAATGCCGAAAGAATATCCACGCCGCTTGCTTTTAGCATATCAAAGGTGATCTGGTGTCCGGCTTTTTTGTACATTTCCGGGCCGGATTCCCAGACATCACGGGCACCGAAAAGCTGACGGTCGGTGTAATAGGTCGGAGCTTTCCACATCAATCCGGCGGCGGTGAGGGTCTCCATCATCAGCATCGTCCGGGGGAATTTTAACTGTTTTTTTGCAGCGAGAGCCTGCAATTCCGGCAGGAGTTTCTCACCCAGTGCGTAGTCCTCTGCGGAATCCGGTTTTACGTTTTTCAAAGCCTGCCGGATCTCCTGCATTTTGGGAGTAACGGCATACAACGAGCCTGCGGTCAAAACTGTCAGGAACAGCAATGACCAGAATTTTCTGTTTTTCATCTTGGATTTTCCTTTGGGAGGGATGATCTGGATTATTTATCGTAGTTCCAGAGCCAGCCGCGCGGGTTGGTAGTGCGGTCGCCAAGATCACTGGTTTCGTAGGGATTAGCCCACTCGGTACGGTAAGAGCTCACATGACCGTCAAGATGGGCAACATTGACCAGATTGTTGTGGCGGTTATAAGGAACTCCAGTTCCACTGGAATTGGAACTTTTCGCCTCCAAGATATAGAACCCCCTAACCGGATTCAGGGTGCGGTTAACTTCCCGAGAATCCATCAAAGTAAAGCAGGCGGACGGATATCTGGCTTTGGTTGCTTTGGCTGGATTTGCCTTGTCCTTATTGTTGTTGTTCGGACCCCACCAGCCGCCGATACAGCTGTATTCACCACTGTTGATATTGTCATACGGATAACCATAACTGCTGTGGCGATCACTGCCGAAAGCTAAACCATCCGTATTGGAAAGGCAATTCGCACCGAAAGGATCTGTGGGGCAAACAAAACTTTGACGGTCAATGAAACCGCCGCGATAAAGAAAGTCTGCCCATGAAACGCCATTGCTTACTCCATACCAATCTCTCATGTAACAAGGCATATAATCATCATTGGAGTGCTGATAGAGGTTGAAAGCCGACGCGATCTGTTTGATATTGTTGATACAGCTTGCTGATCTGCCGCGTTCACGGGCGGAGTTAAGTGCCGGAAGCAGGATCGCTGCCAGAATAGCGATAATGGCGATGACTACGAGAAGTTCAATAAGAGTAAAGCACTGGTGCTTTACTCTCCGATCGGAGAGACTGCAATGGAGTTTTTGCATAACACTTTTCCCTTTCTTTTTTCAACACCGGTCTGTCTTTTTCAACTTGCGGCAAACCTCTTTTCAACTGTCCATAAATATACCAAAAAAAGTTACAAATGACAATGGTAATTTTTAACTGCTATTGGTAATTTTGTCGCAAAACAGCAAATTAATTGCGACATAAGTCACATGCCGGGATCACATCGGCTGACGGAGATAAAAACAAAAAATCACCCTCTCCTGCGTGCAGCACTTGAATAAATCTTTTTTTATGCTATCTTATCTACTGTCATAACAAGTGCATAAAAACGGAGAAATTCCAATGGACAAAAATGTTATCTGCATGAAATGGGGTACAAAATTCGGCCCTGAATACGCCAACCGGCTCTATCGTATGGTGGAGAAAAATCTGACTGTCCCCCACCGTTTCATCTGCTTCACCGATGACCCGACCGGTCTGGATGAGGGTATCGAAGTAAGAGAATTGCCCCCCTATCACGACAACCCCAATATCGGTGATAAAGGCTGGCGGAAACTCTCCCTTTTCAATGCTCCGTTAGCTGATTTGCAGGGCGTCGCACTTTTCCTCGATCTGGATATCGTCATCCGCAAAAATATCGACGAACTTTTTGATGTACCCGGCGATTTCCTCATCTGCAAAGATTGGGACTTCCCCAGAGATATCATCGGTAATTCATCCGTTTTCCGCTTTGAAGTGGGCAAATACCCCGAAGTCCTGGAGAATTTCTACAAACTCGGCAACGAGATCCGCAAGGATTACCGCAATGAACAGGCTTTCCTCTCCTATCAGATGCACGAAAAAGGTATTCTCAAGTACTGGGACAAAAGCTGGTGCGTCAGTTTCAAACGCCACTGTCTCCAGCCTTTCCCGTTGAACTTTTTCAAAATGGCAAGAGATCCCGAAGAGGTCAAAATCATCGTCTTCCACGGCAAACCCACTCCCCAAATGGCCCTCAAAGGCTACTGCGGCAAATGGGGTTTCCGTTACGTCAAGCCGACCAAATGGCTGACTAAATACTGGGAAGAAAAGTAAGCAGCTCTACAGTCAGCAGCTCGCTACGCTCGATAAATGGCGGTACGGAGAGGTACGGAGGGGTACGGATGTGTACGGAGCCGACAAGGCTCCGGAGAGCAGTCTGCACCGGCTCTGCTCCATGCGGAGTCAGCAGCTCGCTACGCTCGATAAACGGCGGTACGGAGAGGTACGGAGGGGTACGGATGTGTACGGAGCCGACAAGGCTCCGGAGAGCAGTCTGCACCGGCTCTGCTCCATGCGGAGTCAGCAGCTCGCTACGCTCGATAAACGGCGGTACGGACTTTTACGGACTTTTACAGACCTGTACGGACACTTACGGACAGCTCCGGGGATAACCGGCGGTACGCACCGGTTCTTGTTTGTGCTGCCGCCTGCGGCGGATGTTTCGCCGTTGGATATTTATTTTTTTATTTCAGCAGTTTCATTCTGGTGTTGCGGTCTTTGATCTGCTTCTGGATTTTCAAGCAGAGCATGGCAACTTCATCATACTGCTGACCGTTGAGTTTGACTTCCAGCATCAATACACTGTCTTTGATCGCTTCATCGTAAGCCGCCATTGATTCGTGGCTCATCGGATCAGCGTAACGGATGGCATCAATAACCGCCTGCAAATCATTGTGACAGTGGCCGGGAGCATAACTTTTGAGGTTTTCCACATCGGCACGGATCATCTGCCAGTTGATAACTTTGGCAGCAACTCTTTCTCCGAGTTCCTCGATCTGTTCACTGCCGGCATCCAGAGTCAGATAACGCCACGCAAGCAATGCAAGCATAATTGCATGGATCAGCAGCAGCCATCCGGCATGGATGCTCCATGCCCCGGAAAGATCCAGAGCAGAGAAGATAACCCCGGCAAGATAGTTGCAGAGCATGTAAGTGATTGCCGTCGGGTAAAACACGGTTTTGATAATGTAATTGCGTTTGTTGGCGGTCGTCATTTCCAGCATCGCCAGAAGCAATGCCACCGGAGCAAGCAGACCGAAACAGTAGGAGGTGATGACCACCGGAGTTTTGGGAATAAGCAGGAAAAATCCGGTAAAGATCACTTCCGCAATGAAAAATGCGGCAAATAAACGGATACGGTGATTACTGACAGTTGACATGATAGTATTTCCTTAAACAAGTTTTATTCAGTTAAGTTTGGTTCCGCATTCCAGACAGAATTTGGCATCCGGAGTAACTTCTTTGCCGCAGCCGGGACACTTGGGAACCAGCGGGGCACCGCACTTGAGGCAGAATTTTCCACCGGGGACAGTTTCGCCGCAGGCAGGACATTTGACCATGCCGGGGACAGCCGGAGCAGGAGCTTCAACTTTGGCACCGCACTCCAGACAGAATTTTGCTCCTTCCATCAGATTTTTACCGCATTTGGCACAAACTGCTGAAGCATTGCCGCCGGGAACGATCACCGCTCCGGCAACTCCGCCGGGGGCCTGATTGCCGTTGAAAGCATTGCCAATGGTATTGGACATCATGCCGCCTACCGCACTGCCGACAGTGCCGCCAATGCCGGAAATCATTCCCATACCGATACCCATGTTGGTAAATTGCCCGGTTGCCTGATTGGCGGCGACAGTTTCGGCGACATCAAAGCCGCGTTCATCCTGATAGGTGTAGCCCTCAATGGAACGCTTGGAAGCGATCCCCTGTGCCTCGATGACCATTTTCTGGGCAGCGGTCTGCTGGTCGATGATGCCGACCTGCTGGCGGAGTTTGGCTTCCGCAATATCGGCATACTGCCGGAAGTGGATCTCTTTGAACCGGCGGTAATTTTTGTCATCCTCCGGCTTGATGATATTGACGATAAAGAATCTTTCCAGAGCAATTCCGTAATCCATGAAATCCGGACGGAGCATATCGTGGAGAGCAGCAGACATATTCTGCAGCTGTTCATCGATCTGGAAGATATTGAGCTGTTTTTCCCGGATGAGAGAGACGATGTACGGTTTGACTTTGGTCATCAGGAACGCCCGGAATTTCTGGGCGATCATCTGCTGATTGATGCCGTGTTCAGTACCGACGACCTTGATCAGAAGTTTTCTGCCGTCTTCGATACGCAGATTCATTTCGCCGCAGGCACCGATCTGGATGGGGAAACCATAGGTGGGTTCAACATACTCCATTTTGGTATCCGTACCCCATTTGATGGACATCTGCTCGGTTTTGTTGATGAAATAAACTTCACAATGAAAAGGTGTCCGGTCACCGGTCGCCCGGTTGAAAAATCCGGAAACCATCGGCAGATTCTGAGTTTCCAGCGTATAGCGGCCCGGACCGAAAGAGTCCAGAGCCTGACCATTCATAAAAAAGACAGCTTCCTGCGACTCGTGGACGATGAGCTGACTGCCGGAGAAGAAGTCTTCCAGCGGATGTTTCCAAATGAAAGTTTGATTATCACCCTCATATTTGATGATTTGAGCGATCGGATCCATAATATTTTCTCCACACCTGTTTATTATTGTACAGAATTTCTTTTAACTTACTGCCGGAGAGCTTTTTTTTCAAGTTGTTTGCCGGATTATTTCAGAAAAAAATAATTTGCCCGTAAACAGGCCGCGGGAAAGATTTTTCACAAAAAAACGCAGTATCACACTTTTGACAGGCATGATCCAGCCTTATGAACAGAGAAGAAACATCATTCACCAGCGGAATGAATTTATCACCGTCGTCACCAGACCTGTGACACTATCCCCGGTGCGATCTCTCTCGAACAGCTCCCCGGCGGGATTTTTTGTTTTTTCTTTCCAGCGGTCTGCTCCACAGTCGGATTTTTTTCAAAAAAATCATATTTTTTTTATATTTGCTATTGCTTTTTTGAAAATGATGACTATATTTATGATTGAATCATGAAATCAACTTTACAGGAAGAATATATCATCATGCCGGTAACCATCAAAGATATTGCTTTGCGTGCCAATGTTTCCTATCAAGCTGTTTCGGCGGTTTTGAATAATAAAACCAACTGCCGGGTTTCGCCGCAGAAACGGGAACATATCCGGAATATTGCCCGGGAATTGGGCTATCAGGTGAATTTCGGTTATAAATTGATGCACGGACGCTCAACACATACGGTGGCGATCGTTTCGGCAATGCTCCGGATCGACAGCGAAGAACACATCAAAAAGATGGTTCTCAAACTTATCCGTAAGCTCAATTTGCAGGGTTTCTCCACCTATTTCACAAATATGACGGAAAATGCCCAGGAGAATCTCCTCCGGATAAGAGAATTGATCACCCGCGGCACGGAACACTTCGTCTTTATCGGAACACCTTTCGGTCATGCCGGGATCGAGGAGGAATTGACCGTAAATCAACGGACATTCATCGGCTGGAACTCTCTTTTCCGCCGCAATCTGAATGCGGACTCCACATCAGCCTCGGTAAGATTGCTCTCCTTTTTGAAAGAAGAAAGTGGAGAGATCCCGGTTCTGCTCCTTCCCGGAGAAGAGTGTCTCTCCTCTGCCCGTTTCAAGGCATTGGAAAAAGTCGCCGGTGATCCGGCAGTTGACAAAGTGATTGAGAATCATGTTATTTTCACCCGGTCGCTGGAATGGGACGAAAAAGATTTTGAGGCAAAGGCATTCAAACTGGGGTATGAGGGGACTGCTGAAATATTTGCAAAAAATAAAAACGTCCGGTCGATCGCTTACTTTACCGATAATTTTGCTCTGGGCGGCATCGTATGGTGCCACGAAAATCATATTGCCGTGGGAAAAGATGTGTTTGTTTCCGGATTCAATAACATTGAAGCGGTACGCTTTAATCCGTATCCGGTAGCCTCTGCCGAACACCCGGTGGATGAATCCATTGAAATATTGCTGGAAAAGATGATGACAGACGATGATTTTTCGCAGACGATACCGCTGAAAGTATTTTTGCGGCCGTCGGAAATATTTGCCGAAAATTAAGCCAATTACCAAAAAAGAAAGGATAATAATATTATGAAAAAAACATACAGTATCTTCTTGTTCCTGATCACATTCATAAGTTTTTCTGTCACGGCAGACTATCACCACACTTTTGAAAAAAATACCGGCGGCTGGGTTTCTTACAATTACTGGGGAGGAAAAACAGAATTGTCTTCTGAAGCGGCTTACGGCGGTAAAAAATCTATGAAATTGACCGCTACGGAATATCGGGGCAAAATCTATGGGTTATGTATATTGCCGGTAGTGGATTCAAATTTGTGCGGCAAAAAAGTAAGCGTATCATTTTATGCCAAAGGCAAGGGGAGCATAAAGGCCGGAATATTGTATTATACCAGAAACAGTCGCGGTGGAGAAAATATGATCTACGACTACTGTGAACCTGTTACGCTCAATGATCAGTGGCAGAAAGTGGAATTTATTGCAGATTTCGCAGATATTGCGGTCGAAAAAATTGCTCCGGCGATCCGCATCGACGGTGAAGGATACGCCTTTATTGATGAAGCAAAAGTGGTTATCATCAAACCGGGAAACATTTCTGTTGCAGCATTGGACAAACATCAGATCGTCCGTTCCGGCTCCGCCTTGTCCAAACTCCGGTTCCGGGTTTCAACCCCCGGAGCTGATGTGACATTTTTCACCTTTTCTGAAAACCGCAAGCAGCAGGTGATCAAAAATTCCGCCTCCAGTGACGGACAGGGACAAACTGCTTATACAGATCAAACTGTATTGCCGGCAGGTGAAGTCAGTGTGATTGCCGCTGCCGGAGGAGCAAACAGTATTCACTACTCTTATGTGATGCCGGAAACAGAATATGATGACCTTGATGCGATCGCAAAAACGATTTCTTTGAATAAACCTCTGCATATTCTTTATATCGGCGACAGTCTTGCTGATCGTGACCGGGGTCACAATTTTACCGATAAACTGGTCTGGTGGCTCAATAAATATAATCCCGGCAAAGTTTCTCTGCAGAATCTCGCTGTCAGCGGAGATTTTATCACCCGGGTGGAAAGCCGTATGAAAGTCCGCTTGAAACAATCCCGGGAATCTGTTTGGAAACAATATGTTTACAATGATCTTTTCAACCGTCCTTACGATTTGATCATTATTTCGCTGGGGCACAATGACTGTGCGTCATTCAAGAAGAGTAATTACCGTCAGCCTCAAGTATCTCTGAGTGCCGCAGAAGCAGCTTATAAAAATGTTATTGCCATGCTCCGGAGTAAAAGCAAGGCTCCTGTCATACTTCTTTCTCCGGTGGCTTCCAATTTGAAAGTAAGTAAAGAGCAGGGAGCATTATCTGTCAGATACGGTGGTGCCGGAGCTGTTTTCGGTATGCCTGAATTTATTGTACCATTCAATAAGATGCTTGCCGAAGTCGCTGCCGGTTCCAATTGTTACTATGTGGATATGTACACTCCGACCAAAGAAAATGCCGCATTGGCAAGCTGGTACATCCGGGATGGAGTACACCTGACTCCTGCCGGTCATCAAATGTTTGCTTCTCTGGTTCTCAAGGCACTCGCGTCTGAAAATTCTCCATTGAAAAATAAATAAAAATAAGGGGGTATCATAATGAAAATCCAGACGAATATCAAAAATTATTCCGGGAAAGCACTCTCCGGCCGGAGAGTGAAGCTCATGAGCTTCACTCTGATCGAACTTCTCGTCGTTATTGCCATCATCGCCATTCTGGCAGCAATACTGCTTCCGGCACTCAATTCCGCCCGTGAAAGGGGAAGAAGTGCCAGTTGTATTTCCAATTTGAAACAATTGGGGACATCACTTACCGGTTATCATGCGGATTACGATGATTATAATCCGCATGCCCTTATTGAAATTGACGGGTGGTACAGTTCATGGTTTCTTTTACTTGTCCCTTACAGCGGAGTTACCTATGAGGGAGGTCTGGATGATGCCTGGCGGGAGGGCAAAGCCCGCCGGATCGGTTTGTGGGTCTGTCCGTCGCACGCTGACAGAATGAATTACAGATGGGGGTTTGAAATTTCTTATGTTGCTAATTGTTCAACCAAAAACGGTGGATATGCCGGTAGTGCAATATTCGGGCTTTTGAGCAAAAATATGAAATATCCGACTACCAAAGTAAATAAACTTACCTCTCCGTCCTCAATTGCCGGGATGATCGATTATCAGAATAATTCAGACAAAACATATCCTTTCAAATTTGATGTCTGGAATGCCCGGGCAGATGAATTGACTTTTACCAATGCCGGATTTACCCTGCGGCATTCCGGTAAATTCAACGGAGCATTTCTTGACGGACATGTGGAGACGATCACTCCTGAATATCCTTTCAACAGCAGTACCCGCTGGACAGGTGCCAAGGCATTTTACTGATAGCCAAAGGATAATGGTATCATGAAAAAGTTTTTGACAATATTGGCGGTGATCCCCTCTCTTTGCCTGCCGGCAACCGGTTCAGAAAGTTGGAGCAGTTCCAATCCGGAGCGTTATAAGTCCGCATCTTTTGCCAATGCAGTATGGTATGAAACATTCAGCGGCAGCGGAGAAGAACCGTTTACCGTTGAATTTTGCGGCGGTGCAACCGGTAAAGTTGAGATCATCAATGCCGGAGGGCGATCCGAAGCAAAAGCTTTGAAAACGGTGAAAAACAATGCCGCCGGATATATCATTATCCGTTTCAAACAGCATATCCCGGTAAAAAACGGTGACAAAATGCAATTCAACTGCTTTTATCGGGGAAAGGAAAATCACGCACTTTATTCGCGTGCCATGCTGCGTTTGCAAGTTGCCGGGCAAAATAATTTCAAACTTTTCTCATTTTATCCCGGAATCAATGGCGGCGAGCGTCTGCAGGAGATCATTGCAACTCCGGCAAATACATGGGAACGCAAATTTACTCAGCGTAAAGCTGAAAACAATGTGACTTTTTTTGAGCCGGTTCTGATTATCGCCGGAGCCCCAAGTACAGCCGTCTGGGATGATTTCTATGTGGAAAATGATAATATTTCAGCTCAAAACTGGAATACTTTTTTCAACCGCCGGACACCTTTGGACCGTTCTGCTGAAATGATCTCCGATGAAGCTTTGAATGAAATTATTGCTGCTGAAAAGGATCATACCGGCAAAGTAACTGTAATTGACGGCAAGTCACGGCTTTTGATCGACGGTAAAATTACCGCACCGGTGATAGACGGTCCTTACGGAGCATTTGTCAACGGTAAAAATTATTCCAATGCCGGAGATTTCGGCAGGATCAATGTCAATTTGTGCAAAGTCTCTCTGCGTCTCGGTCAAGGCAGCCCTGCGGCAACTTACCGTGGATGCTGGACCGGAAAAGACCAGCTCAATATTGACGGTGTGATCCGGCAGATCCGGAATGCTTTGCGTTTGAATCCGCATGCCAGGATCATTCTTAATTTCGGATTGCATCCGTATTACAGCTTTACCAGCGAATATCCGGAGGAAGTGTGGATCGGCAGAAACGGTAAACCGGTTCTCGGTACCGGTATCCATATCAATGAAAGTTTAGGGGGTACTCCATCGCAAACCAGATATCCGTGGCCGTCTTATCATTCAGAAGTGCTTATTCAGCAATATAAAGAACAGATCGCCAAAATAATCACCGAATTGAAACGCAACGGATTATCCAAATTCATTGTCGGTCTCCATATCGGCGGCGGTCACGACAATCAGATGGTTACCACTCATTTTGACTACAGTCAACCGGCACAACGGGCATTCCGGAAGTTCCTCCGGGAAAAGTATGTTACCGAGGATGCATTGCGTCAGGCCTGGCACAATGATTCAATTACTTTTGGTGCGGTGCAGGCTCCTTATTTCCGGAGTAATGACGATTGTCTGCATTCTGAAACGGAGCAGCCGCAAATCGACTTTTTCCACTTCAGCAAAACTGCCGGATGGCGGATGGCTGACCGGATCGCTGAATATGCCAGAAAGCTGTTGGACAAAGATGTCTTCACCATGCGCTGGTGTATGGGGGCATACGCAGGAAATCCGGGAGCTTCGATGGATATTTATGACTTCCTTACTTATCAGAAGTTTGATATTCTGGTGGCACAGTCACCTTACAATTTGCGTCCGCCGTCATCGCCGAGTACTCAAGGGCTGCCGTTTGACTCATTCCATCTGCATGGTAAATTATATACCAATGAATTTGATATACGCACCTGGAATGCCGCTCCCGCTTGGGAAAAGGAGATCATGAGCATCACATGGGGATTAATGATCGACTTCCCGATGTGGCAGGCAGCGAACCGGAAACTTGCCGGGGCAATGTTTGCTCAGGATATGGGATTCTGGTATCTGGATATGGCTCCGGGATGGTTCAATCATCCGCAGCTGCTGGATGATATCAAAGATGTCGCGGAAACCGGCAGTCAGCTTTTTACCATGCCGCCGTCCAAGTGGCAGCCGGATACGGCATTTGTCTTTGATGATGATGGTATGTTTCTGCGTAATCTGCCTTCTCCGGAATGGATGTTTGACATTACCATGCTCATTCAGGAGCAGTTGTATCTGCTCGGAGCAAGCGGAGTACCGTTTGCACGTTATTCTCTCAATGACCTGATGGATAATCCGGAGCTTGCCAAATCATTCAAGGTGCTGGTATTCGGTGCCATGTATCATATCGATTCCAGACGGCAGGCATTTCTTGATAAGTTGAAAAACAGCAACCGGACACTGATCTTTCTGTCCGGCACCGGTCGTCTGGGAGGCGCGAAAGAGGGCAGTACCATCGAAGTCGGTGTGACCGGCAGAACAAAAAATCATCACGTTTATGCCGCAGAAGGAATGAAATTCAATGTGCTTTCGCCGTGGATGAATAAAAAAGATGTCCATCCGCTTGCTCCGGCAGCATGGTATGATGCCATGAAAATAGTTTATGCCATCTCACAGCCGGGAGACAGAATACTCGCCCGTTTCGCAGAAAACAACCAACCTGCGATCCTCGAAAGGGTATATCCGGATTGGAAAGCTGTGTATATCGGAGAAGCCGGCGGTCTTTCTCCTGATTATTTCCAGCATCTGGTCAGTCAGGCCGGCGGTTATTCGATCGGTGACAGCGGATTCCAATGCAAAACCAATGGCAATTTCATGATGGTGCATTGCCTTAAAAACAGCAAAACCAATTTTAAACTGCCATTTAAAGCGACTGTTACCAATCTTGCCAATGGTACAATTCATCAGGGGGTAACTGAAATACCGGTGGATGCAGAAGCCGGAGCAACCTATTGGTTTGTACTTAAACCGGCAAGCCGGTAAGAGATTTGCAGATCTCCCTCAAATAGCGGCTTTGCTCCATGCGGGATCAGCGGCTTTGCTCCGCTCGATAAACTGCGGTACGGACGTTAACGAACTTTTACGGACACTTACGGACAGCTGGGGATAGTCAGCAGTCTGCGTGGCTCTTGTCTATGCTGCCTCACGCTCACTCGTCATGCAAAAATTTGTATGACATCGCTTACGGCAGGTGGTGTCTCCGTACGACGGAGGGCGAAATTTTTTTATTCTTTGTTTTTGTACGGCAAATTTCTCCTCACAGCTTGAAAAATCTTCGCTCCGGCTGTATGGTATAGCCGTGTCAAAACCCCGTAATCAAAAAGGATCATATATGAAACTCGAAGAAACCTCCGCTCAGAATTCATTTAAATATTCGTGGATACTCAAAAGGATGTACCCCTTTATAAAACCCTACATCCCCCGGATCATCATCGGTTTCATCATCGCTCTGCCGCTGGGTCTGCTTGACGGTGTCACCGCCTTTGTTCTTAAGCCGTACATGGATTATGTCATCGGCGGCAACGAATTGCAATTCACCTTCCTCGGCATCGATTTTCATTTCACCTCTTTGCAGCTGGCACTGATAATTCCTTTCTGTGTGGTCGGATTCACCGCTTTTCAGGGATTGCTGCAGTACATCAATCAGTACATCTGCGTCTGGACAAGTCAAAGGATCACCAACGATATCAAAATGAAACTTTTTGAACGTCTCGTTTACATGCATCCGCAATTCTTTGATGAAAACTCCTCCGGCGTGATCATCTCCCGGTACATGAATGACCCCGTGACCGCTTCGACCCACTTCGTCGAACAGCTCAAAACCATCGTTACCACCGCCTGCAGTGCCATCGGTCTTATTGCGGTAATGCTTTACAGCAGCTGGCAATTGGCGATCGTCGGTGTACTGGTGCTTGTTTGTGCATTCCTGCCGGCTTCACTGCTGCGTAAACGTATAAAAAAGGCCTCCAATCAGAATATGGTCATCAACGGTCAAATGACCACCTGTGTCAATGAAACCCATTCCGGCAACAAGGTCATGGCAGCTTATGCTTTGCAGGAGCGGCAGAATGACCTTTTTGAAAAATACACCTGGGAATCTTTCCGGGTGACCATGTCGCTCAACAAAAGAATCATTTGGCTTTCTCCGATAATGCATCTCATTTCTTCCGTCGGAGTGGCGGTGATTCTGGGATGCGGTACTTACCTTATCAACCGCGGCACACTTACTGCCGGCGGCTTTGCCTCATTTTTAGCTTCACTGCTGCTTCTTTACAAGCCGGTCAAATCCTTGAGCCACTCCATTTCTTACATCCAGAATTGCTTCGTGGCATTGAGCCGGATATTGGAACTTTTTGACTGCAAAAGTGAATTGACCGAAAAAGAGAATCCGCAGGAACTTGCCGGTCTGAAAAAAGAGGTCGCTTTTGAAAACCTCTCCTTTGAATACACCCCCGGTTGTGAAGTCTTGAAAAATATCAATCTGACCGTAGCCAAAAATGAAACCATCGCCATCGTGGGAAATTCAGGCGGCGGCAAATCCACTCTGGTCAATCTCCTGCCGCGTTTCTACGATATCAAATCCGGTGCTTTGAAGTTCGACGGTACGGATATCCGGGAATTTTCTCTGGCTTCCCTGCGTAAAAATATCGCTGTGGTCTTTCAGGACAACTTCCTTTTCTCCGGCACCATCCGGGACAATATCATGATGGGCAACCCCGATGCCTCTGAAAAGGAACTGCAGCACGCCCTTACCGCCGCCCATCTGCAGGAATTCATCTCCACACTGCCCGACGGGCTGGATACTGAAATCGGCGAAAGAGGAACCACCCTTTCCGGCGGTCAGCGGCAGAGAGTGGCTATCGCCCGGGCTATTCTGAAAGATGCCCCGGTCATCGTGCTGGACGAAGCAACCAGTGCTTTGGACAATGAATCCGAAGCTGTCGTCCAGAAAGCTATGGATAATCTGATGAAAAACCGGACAGTTTTCATCATTGCCCACCGGCTCTCCACCATTAAAAATGCCGACCGTATCGCCGTGATCAACCACGGTGAATTGGTGGAGCTTGGTACTCACGATGAACTTATGGCGATCGGCAACGGTCAATACAAAGATCTGTACGAAATGCAGTTCCGCAGGCAGGAAAGGTAAAAAACTGTCCGTTTGGACAGGAAAACAGGTTTATATATTACTTTTGCGGAAAAATACATTGTAAAAACAGCATGTTGTGGTATATTCTACTGCTGTTGATCCAACACTAATTTCCAGAGGAAGTATATGAGCAAAGTCGTTTCCATCGCCATTCTCGGAGCCGGGGCCAGAGGCCGCGGTTATGCCGCATTCGGCAAAAGTTTCCCAGACCGGCTGAAAATCGCCGCCGTCGCTGAGCCCAATGATTATTACCGCAATCTGATGGCGGAAAAGTACAATATCCCCGCCGATAAATGCTTCAAATCATGGGATGAATTCACCGCACAGGCGAAAATGTGTGATGCCGTTGCCATTTGTACCCAGGATTGTATGCACGAAGCTCCGGCGATCGCCTGTGCCAAACTCGGTTACCATATCCTGCTGGAAAAACCCATGGCCCCGACCGCCGAAGCATGCAAACGTATCGTCGCCGCCGTCAAAGAAGCCGGTGTCATGCTCGCCGTATGCCACGTTTTGCGTTACACTGAATATACCGCCGCTCTGCGGAAGATCATCGAATCCGGCGAAATCGGAGAGATCGTTTCCATCCAGCACCTTGAGCCGGTGGGTTACTGGCATCAGGCTCACTCCTTTGTCCGGGGACTCTGGCGGAATGAGGCCGAATCCAGTTTCATGCTCCTCGCCAAAAGCTGCCACGATGTCGATTGGCTGCGGGGAATCATGAATAAACGCTGTGTTGCGATCCATTCATTCGGTTCTCTGCGGCACTTCAAAGCTTCGGAAAAACCTGCCGGTGCCGCCGACCGTTGTCTGGATTGTCCGGCTGATGTCGAAAGTTTATGTCCCTATTCTGCTGTTAAAATCTACTTCCGTGACCGCTTCTGCAAAGGTGCAAAAGCGTGGCCGGTCAACGTCCTTACCCCCCAGCCGACTGCCGAATCCCTGAAAAATGCCCTGCAAAACGGCGATTACGGCCGTTGTGTCTATGCCTGCGACAACGATGTGGTGGACAATCAGGTGGTGAATATCTCTTTTGAGGATGGTTCAACAGCCAGTATGACCATGACCGCATTCAACTTCAACAGCGGCAGAAAGACCCGTATTTTCGGCACCAGAGGCGAAATAGATACTGACAGTCAAATCATTACCATCCGCAACTTCCTCGACGATACCACCCGTACAGTCGATACCCAAGCCCTCAATGACGGCGGCATCCTCTCCGGACACGGCGGCGGAGATATGGGGCTTATGCACAATTTTGTACAGGCGGTCGCCGAAAACGATCCGTCACTGATCCTTACCGGAGTTGATGAAACTCTTGAAAGTCATCTCATGGTATTTGCCGCTGAAAAATCCCGCCGTGAGGGTATCGTCTGTACCATGGACGATCAATTCTGACCGCAAAACATCGTAAAACGGAAAAAGCAACTGCATGGAGCATATTTTGTCTCCATGCAGTTGTATTTTGTGTAAGAATAACCGCTGTTCTGCTTACTTGTCCCAAGCGGTGTTTCCGAAAATACCGTCTTGGAAGAAAACCGGTTTGTAACCCAATTCGGTGGGGACCCGGCAGCTTGCATCAAGGCGTTCAAAGTAATCCGGCAGATAGTTGAAGTAGTAATCGTAAGCGTACTGCTCATGACCGATGGATTCCAGTATCTCGCATTTGGTTATGCTGTTCATGGCGTGTTCACTGCGGATCTTTTCCCCGATCTCCTGCGGGGTATCGATATTGAAGCAGAAGAAGGTACGGGAGAGGAAAAGTTCATGATCCGGATCGTAGAAAACCCGTTTCATTCTCATGTGATGGGCGACATCCTGTTCGTAGAAGAAGCCGATATCGCATGAACCTGCCTCGATCTCCTCGATTTTGCCCTCGACGATGATGCGGTTGGACATGAATCCGCTGGAAGTGAGAATCTTGCCGCCGTGTTCTTTCATGACGTGGAAGTTCTCCGGGCCGAGCATTGCCCAGTGGACATTGGTCGGAGGGGTGCAGGCTCTTTCACCTGCGAAACGGGTGATTTCGGAGTTGACCAATTCCAGATCGGCAGCAAGTTTTTTAGCTGTGCAGTGCTGATAGGGACGGTCGGGGAATTCGGAGTAAGCGTGAAATGCGAAGTGGAGCCAGTCGGCATTGTCATCAAATTCGCTTTTCCAGATATCAGGCATTTTATCCAGAGTGAATTTGTCCGGATCGTGATCGTTGCAATAAAAGCACTTGAGGATAAATTTACTGCCGTATTTTTCATGGAGTTTTTTCAATCCGGCAAGGTAAAAGTGATCGAAAAGGCGTGCCGGACGTTGTTTTGCCAGATCGGTGAAAACAAAGCAGTTGTCGTCGATACGGACTGTGTAACGCAGGAATGAATTTTTATCATAGACCAGCGTGATGGTACGGGACAATTCACCGAATTTATCTTTGGCAGTGACAGTTACCCGGTTGATCTTTTCGGTCAGCATGATTTTGGCGGCAAATTCCCGGTCGCACCGGATGGCGGGTTTACCGTTGACGGTGACCCGGCTCTGGGGCAGAGCGATACCGCGGATCTCGATTTCCAAACCTTCGGCAGTTTCTTTGCCGTGGTTGTGGTTGAGTACTTCGCCGTTGCGGAATGAAGTAATTTCCAGCATGATATTATCCTTTCAGTTTAATCTGATAAAAGTGTATCTTTGACCAGCAGTGATAAAATATCACTGAAAAATGATTTTTCAAATGACAACAACTGTACAATCCGGCAAAAAATTATGCACATTACGGCAGTAAAATTTGCATATTGATTTGATAAGCAGTATATTATGTGCGATAATCTTATTTGAGGACAAAATGAAAAACTTCATATTCCGGCATCAGGAGAATATTTCCGGCAGCGGCAGTGCAGTGGAGGATCTCTATCTCAATCACTCCTCTGATCCGTCGGTATTATTCAAATTGCAGATGTTTATCGACTCCCGCTGGGATAAATTCCGCCTCAACCGGGAGACTTCCGGCAGTACGGCCTTTATCGGGCTTATCCTTGCCGGCAGTCAGCTCCGGGGCGAAGTGATCCTCCATGCCGGGGATGTGGTCATCGAACGCAGCCGCAGTCAGCAGCTTGTTTCCAGTGCTTTGCCGGGAGATGAATTGCACCGTCTGGTATTGATAATCACCCGGACACCGGCTTTTGATCTGCTTGTCCGGAGTATTTTCCCGGAAAATCAGACCGTTATCCATACCGGAAACGATTCCGGGATCAGGGAAATTTTTCAGGCAATAGGCGATGAAGCTGCCGGAAACGGCGACGAGAAGAAAACCGGGTTGCTGATATTTAAACTGCTTCAGGAACTCAACGGCAGAAAACGGAGTGAAAAATATCCCCCCTCTCTGGCAAAGGCAATGGAATTTATCCGCAAAAACGGATTCAAAATGCTCTCCTGCCGGGATATCGCCCGCAATGCCGGGGTATCAGAGAGGAAGCTCAATGAACTTTTCCGCAGCTTCCTGCACACTGCACCAGCACAATATCTGATCCAAAGACGGTTGAATTTCGCCGGGGAATTGCTCGCCAGCGGTAAATTCAGCATTAAAGAGACTGCCGTAATGAGCGGATTCAGCACACCTGAATTTTTTATCCGGCAATTCAAAAAACATACCGGAATAACTCCCGGAAAGTATCAGGGAAAATTGTGATCCGCCCTTTTGCAGCGAAGTTCTTTCAAATCATAAAAGAGCTTTTCCGGTACCCGCAAGCCCCCCGCTCCAAACCCCAAAACCACATTAGGCCGGTTGTCCCCGTGAAAATCACTCCCTCCGGACAGCACAAGCCCGTAATGTTCCGCAGCTTCCGCAACCAATGCACTCTCTCTGGCACTGAACATGCTGTAAAAACCCTCAATACCATCCAAGCCCATGCTTTTCAGACGGCGGCAGGAACGCATCAGAAATGCCCGGTCAGGCACATCACGCAATATCGGATGGGCCCAGACCGCCACGCCGCCGGCAAGATGGATGGCTTTTATCACATCTTCCGGTAAAGGGTATTTACGCTTGATCCAAGCCGGTTTGTTGTGGCCTAAAAGTTTGTCAAAAACACTCTGCAATGTCGGGAAACCATAATATTTCACCATCGCTCTTGCAAAGTGCGGCCTGCCGATCTCCAAAAGGGTTTTGCCTCCGAATTCCGGCATGGACAGATCAAGATCGTAACCGAGAAAGTGCAGTTTGAGAAAAATATCCCGGTTGCGTTTCATCCGCTCATTGCGGCAGAATTCCAACAGCTCCAAAAGAGGCTGGCTCCGGCGGTCGATGAATAAGCCATTGATGTGGATCTCTTTATCTGCCAGCTGACATGCCACTTCCACACCGGGAACTGCTTCACACTCCGGATGATCTTCCCCGGCGGCAAGGAACTCCTCCAAACCACTGACCGTGTCATGATCCGTCAGGGCAACTGCCGTTAAATTCAGCTCCAGTGCCGATGCGTAAACCTCATGCGGAGCAAATGTCCCGTCCGAAGCAGTGCTGTGTGTATGCAAATCAATGTAATCCATCCGTAATTCTCCGATATCGTCATTTGTTAAATATACCCCCTTCCCCCCCCTTTTTCAACTTACTTTTCTTTTTACGGGAAAAAGAAAAGTAAGCAAAAGAAAAACGGAAAGTCGCTGCGTTCGACAAACGGCGGTACGGACGTAAACGGACTCTTACGGACAGCTCCGGGGATAGCAGGCAGTCTGTATGGCTCTGCCCCATGCTGCCTCCAGCTCACTCGTCATGCAAGTAAGTTGCATGACATCGCTTACGGCAGGAGGGGGCACCTTGGCGAAGACGGATTGACCACGTCTCCGTACGACGGAGGGCGAAATTTTTTTTGTTTTTTCAGCGACTGATGGCAAAAGGCCGGTAACGGGAAATATTATGATGATTGTACGCCTCCGGAGCATCCGCATCAAGTCCGTAATGAGCCTGATAAAATCCCCGGAGAGCCGGTGTCGGATCAGACAAAACCCGGGTGCGGAAAATCCCGATCCTCCCTTTCAATTCAGGACAAACCTCTTTTATCAAAGAGAACGGTATGGATAATTCAGCCTTCCAGCGGTCACTGCCGATCTCCGCCGAAGAATTCCACTGCCCCGCCATGTCTCCCAACTGCCGGGTAAGACCTTTACGGACATACATAAGTGCCATCACCGCTCCATTGCCGTTGATCGCCAGCTGCAAATAGGGATATTTCTGATTTTCCGGAGCGATCATGACTTCAAAACAGTCATCGCTCCAGATCTGTTCCGGTCTTGCCGGTGAAGCTTTCCGGCGAAGCAGTTTGATATTATCCTCCATTGCGGTGAGATCAAAGACCAGACGATCTTTTTCCACCCTTACAGAAATGCTGGAATCCTGCACTTTGGCAAGCGGTACATGCATCGGACAGAGCGGAAAAACACTCTCTTTTTCCGTGAACTTCAGAGGTGAGGAGAATTTTTCCCGGAATTCATCTCTCTTTTCCCGGACGGCTTTTACATTATTCTCACGGTCGGCGGTCAGGGGATGAAGTTTTTCCGCCTTCTTGCGGAAATCATCGAATGATGAACGCAATTTATTAAGCCAGAAAGGATTCGTACATTTCTCTGCCGCCGCATCCAGCAGTGATACCGGATGATCCAGCACGCTGTAAGGATAGCATTTAAGGTAAGGATTCTCCCACGGCCCCAGATCTGCCTGCCGTTTTTCCATCCAATCGTAAAATGCGATCATCTCTTCCGCCGCCCCCGGATACATGAAAGTACAGAATTTACGGATCAGAATATCCGGATCAGCATCGGCATTCAAAAGGCAATTCACATGGACATAGTTGGTCAGAGAAGCAAAAGCGTAAGGAATCGGATTTTTGGCATAAAATGAGCAGTCCGAGATCCTTTGCCCAATGGCAAATCCTTTCATCGCCCGGAAATTCGCCGCCACATCATGCGGATTGATGATCGGACAATCCCCCCACATCGGATAACGGATATACAAGCGGATCGTCGGCAATGCCCCCCGCTCCTGCCATTTGCGGAAAATCGCCTGATTTTTGCGGTAATCCACCTTTTCCGGGAATCCGGAAGCTATATCCACCACCACCCCGGTAAGATCCCCTGCCGATGGCGGACTGTTGTGCGAACTGCCCTTTTCCTGCAGGAAAAGCCGGGTTTCCGGATAATGTTTTTTGACCTCATCCCAGACCGACAGAATAAAACCGTAAAAGTAATCATCATTGGAGGGTACTTTGGCACAATTTTCACATTCACAGCGGTGGAATCCGGCATCGCTGAATATCCGCAAAACAATTTTATCTTTCTGCTTCTTCTGCCGGATCATCTCCAGAATATCTTTGAGAATGACCTCTTTTACTTTGGGATTGGTCAGGCAGGGCAGATGGTACGGATAGCTGATGCTCACCCGTTTTCCCCGGTGGAGTCCGAGCATCTCCGGCTGATCTTTGAAGCGTTTCCCCCAGCGGTTGAGGACAGTATAATAGACATTGGCATTTGACCAGTAAAAATTATGGCAGAGCTGTTTCCGGGCATAAAGTGCCATTTCTCTTCTGGAAATGTCAGTAAAAGATGTACCGATGCCCCGGATACTGAAAGAAAATACCGGTTTATCTTCCGGAGGCAGCTGCAATTCAGGATCACTGCCAAGTTTCTCGCCGTGAACCGGATCAGGAGCGTAGATCTCCAATCCGGTATAACGCCGGAGAAAGTAATAGACACTTAAAAGAGTTCCTTCCTCATAACCGGAACAGGGCCGGACACCCGGATCATCCAGCCCGGTCAGCAAAATTGCCCGTCCCCGGCAGAAAACTCCGAAACCGGAGGAAACAAATCCATCCTTCTCTTTTGAAAATCCGGTCGCTTCCGGAGCGAATCCGACACTGAAAAGCAATGGTTCATCACTGCCGTTGAGACGGATTTTGCCCGTAAAAGTCCTCTCCAGATAGGATGACAACTCTTTTGCCGCCATGCTTTCAATATCCGACGGCTTATCCGGTACGCATATCCGGTAATTCAACCTTGCGGTAACCTCTTTCGCAGATAATGCCATGCCGCCGGCAAGGATCATGCTCACAACACCTATGCGGAATATATTCATAAACTCCCCCATACCTTAAAATAATAATCAGGATGACAGATAATATACAGCAGAAAAGAAAAAAAGCAAAAAAATAAAAATTTTTTGAAAATTTTGTTAGGCATATAAAATAATTAAGATTCCCATAGCGTTATATGGTTGGAAGCACCAAAAAAGGTGCAAGTGAAAAACCAATATAAAATAATGAAAGGGTATAAAAATGAAAAACACCACCAAACTTTTCACGCTCGCCGCCGTCATGGTCATCGGTACTGCCGCATTCGCCGGTCCGGGACATCACCACAAACGTGACGGATTGGATCTGGCATACGGGATCGTCAATCTCGTCACCCAGGTCCTCAATCCCAACCGGACCGTGATCGTACCGCCGCCGCCGGTCAGAGTCGCCGAATACCGTCGCCCGGCTCCGCCGCCGCCCAAGCACCACAAACCCCAACCCCGCAGGGTCGAACACCGCCCGGGAAATAACAAACACCGCCGCTGAAACGGCAACCGGGGAAGAAGCCGGAAAAGCTTCTTCCTCCTTTCTTTTTTCCCGGCAAAAGCATATATCCCATTTTCAAAAAATTGTTATTGTCTCATTTTTTGTGAAAAATCTTTCCTGCGGTGGTGCATTGCGGGCAATCTCTTTCTTCTCCAAAAAATCTCCCTGCGGCCGCGGGAGAGCGGCCTCGCCGCTCGGGCTTCGCCCTCGGCGGTTGCAGTCGATTTTCCGGAGGCCTCGCTCTCCGCCATTCCGTGCGGCTTATGCCGTACTCATGACTGCGAGTAAGGCAGTCTTTGATTTTATGTTCAGTCATGTACGTCAGTACACTCCTGCTCATCCGCCTTGATTTGCCCGCGACCTTGCCTCACACTGCATCCACCGGTCGGATCGAATCCGTGTTTGCCGGTTTGACAAATCACAACTTATGTGATATGTTTTATACGTTAACAGAAATGTTTGTTTATAAGTTCATGCTTGGGTTTCACAAAATTTGGGACATTTTCAAAAAATTTTAAACTTGACAAACCTGATCTCCCATGCTATATTATTTGGTATATGTTGTGTAATGTGCAATAAATAAAACAATAAACAATCATTTCGGAGGTTATAATGAAATTTTTTTCAAAACTGCTGGTTTGCGTGAGCCTGTTCTCCTGCATCGCCCTTTTCGCCAATGAAAACAATGTCAAAATCAAAGACTTCGATGCTGCCGCCCAGAAAGGCGATCCCCGCGCCCAGTACAACATGGGAGTTTTCTTCTTCGCCGGTGACGGCGTAAAACAGGATTATGAAACCGCTGTCAAATGGTTCCGCAAAGCCGCCGATCAGGGTTACGGTAATGCCCAGTGCTTCCTCGGTCTCTGCTACACTTTCGGCAGAGGCGTGAAACAGGATCATACCGAGGCGGTCAAATGGTTCCGCAAAGCCGCCGATCAGGGTGTCACCGAAGCCGAATACAATCTCGGCTGGTGCTACGCCAACGGCAAAGGTGTTACCGCCGACAAGGATGAAGCCAAAAAATGGTACTCCAAAGCTGCCGAAAAAGGTCATACCAGAGCTGCTGAATTTATCAAATCCACCGAAGTCGTGGAAACCTATACTCCGAGCTACTGATATTCAGTTAACGAGCAAAAACATGACCCCGACAGGATCTCCTGCCGGGGTTTTTCTTTGATAATGTCCCGAATTTTGTGAAACTCGTAACAGGAGCTTATAAACAAATATTTTTGTTAACGTATAAAACGTTATCACATAAGTTGTGATTTATCAAACCGGCAAGCACGGGTTCGATCTAACCGGTGGATGCAGTGTGAGGCAAGGTCGCAGACAAATCAAGGCGGATGAGCAGGAGTGTACTGACGTACATGACTGAACATAAAATCAAAGACTGCCTTACTCGCAGTCATGAGTACGGCATAAGCCGCACGGAATGGCGGAGAGCGAGGAGTGGCAACGGTAACGTTGCCACGGACAGCGTAAGCGAGGCCTCCGGAAAATCGACTGCAACCGCCGAGGGCGAAGCCCGAGCGGCGAGGCCGCTCTCCCGCGGCCGCAGGGAGATTTTTTGGAGAAGAAAGAGATTGCCCGCAATGCACCACCGCAGGAAAGATTTCTCACAAAAAATGAGACAATAACTTTTCTTTGTCTGTTTTCTGCCGCAAATAAAAATTTTTCATTTTTTTTGAAAATCCGCTTGCTTTTGTTGCAAATAAATGTTATATTCAATTAAATTCAAAATAAAAAATACAAAAGAGTCCGAAATGGAAAAACAGCGACAGGAAAATTTCACCCGGATATGCCGGGAATTCAAGTGGAAATGCACTCCGCAGCGGCTTGCCGTTTATGAATGCGTCTGCGATAACCGCTGTCATCCGGATGTGGATTCTGTCTGGGCAACCGTTAAAAAACAGCTGCCGACCGTTACCAGAGAGAGCGTTTACCGGATACTCAATGAATTCGCCGGACATGATCTCATCTGGCGTCTGGATCATGTCAACAGTGCCAGATATGACAGCAATCCAGTGCCGCACGGTCACTTTATCTGCGAAAATTGCGGCATGATCGCTGATTTCGCACTTAATGAAGATGTCTCTGTTTTCGCCGGAAAAATTCCGGGGGATGTACGGCACATGGAGATCCGGTTCACCGGATTGTGCAATCAATGCAGTCAGGCGGAAAATATTCCGCTAAATTAAAATAACAACTGGGATCAATGATCCCGCAATAAAAAAAAGGGAAATATTATGGAACTCAAAGGAAGCAAAACTGCCGCCAATCTCGCCTACGCCTTCGCCGGTGAATCACAGGCGCGCAACAAGTACACCTACTTCGCATCCAAAGCACGCAAAGAGGGTTATGAGCAGATCGCCGCCATCTTTGAAGCTACCGCCAACAACGAAAAAGAACATGCCAAACTCTGGTTCAAAGCTCTCGACGGTATCGGCGACACGTTGACCAACCTCAAAGCCGCCGCCGCCGGTGAAAATGAGGAGTGGACCCAGATGTACCGCGAATTCGCTGAAGTCGCCGAAGCTGAAGGCTTCTCCGATATCGCCCGTCAATTCGCCCGGGTCGCCGAAATCGAAAAACGCCACGAAGCCCGCTACAACAAGCTCGTCGAAAATATGGAAAAAGGCGAAGTCTATGTGAAAACCGCCCCCAACCGCTGGGAATGCCGCAACTGCGGTCACATCCACATCGGTGAAAAAGCTCCGGAAGTTTGCCCCACCTGCAAACATCCGCAGTCCTACTTTGAGATCGAAGCGGTCAACTACTGATCGATCCTGAAACTTCATACCGGGCAGGGAAAATCCCCTGTCCGGTATATTTTTATCCCCGGATTATACTGAAATAAACTTGAAAAATCCCATGTCCGGAGGTATATTCCGGCAAGTGAATATTTCCGAACAATACACAGGAGAGTTTTATTATGCCTTTCGCACTTTCAGCAGAAGCTTTGCAATGGGTGGATTCAGTATTTTCCAGTTTGACCTTTGAAGAAAAAATCGCCCAGCTTCTCCACCCCATCGGCGGTCAGCGGTCACTTGAAGATTGGGAAAAACTGCTGAAAAAAGTCCCTGTCGGAGCAATTTTCTGGAACAAGGTCAATCCGGATGAGTTTGAAAAACTTGCCCGGGATCTCCAGAGCATCAGCAAAGTGCCTGTCATCATGTCCGGTGATCTGGAGCATGGAGCATTGACCCTGACCGGAAAATGTACTGTCTTCTCCGATCTCATGTCCTTCGGTGCCTGCAACAACCCGGAATATGTCCGCCAAATGGCACGCATTACCGCTCTGGAATCCCGTTCCAGAGGACTCCACTGGGCATTGGCTCCGGTCATCGACCTCAACCTCAACCCGGAAAATCCGATTACCAATACCCGGGCATTCGGGGATGATCCGGATAAAATCATTCCGCTTTTCCGGGCATTCATCGAGGGCATCCAGCAGGATGGTTTGCTTGCGGCATGCTGTAAACACTTCCCCGGCGACGGCGTGGACAACCGGGATCAGCACATGCTCACCAGTATAAATTCTCTGCCCTTTGACCAGTGGCAGCAGCTCTACGGCAGAGTGTGGAAAGAAGCGATCGCAGCCGGGACATTCTCCGTCATGGCAGGTCATATCTCGCTGCCGGACTATCAGGGGTGTCAGGATGATCCGGATTCCGCAATGCCGGCGACACTTTCCAGAGAACTGCAAACAGATCTTCTGCGTAATGAATTGGGATTCAAGGGGGTATTGGTTTCCGACGCCTTCCCGATGGTGGGATTCACCAGCAGACTGCCGGAAAAAGATCTGGGCTGGACCAATATTCAGAACGGTTCGGATTCGCTGCTTTTCGCCGATCCGGAAAAGGATTTCGAATTTCTCCTGCGGGCAGTGGATGAGGGCAAACTTACCGAAGAAAGGATCAATGAATCCGTCAAACGTCTCCTCACTATGAAAGCCGCTCTCAATCTCCATAAAGATTGTTTCGCTCCGGCATTGACCGGTGAAGATCTTGCCCGGCATCAGCAATTCGCCGAAAAAATCGCCGATGAAGCCGTCTGCGTAATAAGAGAAAACAAAGAGGTCGTCCCCGTTGCCAAAGAGAAATTGCAGAAAGTTCTGACCATTTCTCTGCTCCGCAATGACCACGTCCTGCCCGATCCCGATCTGGAAACCGTCGATGCCGAATTGCGGGCAAGAGGCATCCACGTCGATCACCTGCGGAATCCGGAACGGAGAATAATCAGCGAAATCTACGGAAAATATGACCGGATCTTTATCAATATCCCCAGTTTGAGCCATGCAAATTTATCTTTGCAGCTCACCGGTAATCAGATGATGTTTTTCTGGCATTACCGCTTCAATGATCTGAAAAACAAATTCGTTTTCACCTCATTCGGCACGCCTTACACCTTGTATTATCAGCCGTATCTGGACAATCTGATCTGCGTTTGGGGCATTTCGCAGGTCTCCCAGAAAGCCGCCGTCAGAGCGTGGCTGGGCGAAATCCCGATGAATGGCAAAATGCCCGTCCGGCCGCACAAAACCAGAATCAAACGTTATGAGTAACTCTATGGAAAAGAATAAAACTGTCATTCTTACCGGTGCCGGAGGCGGCATCGGCAGTGCCATCGCCGAAAAACTGGCTCAGGAAAAAATGAATATCGTCCTTTTCGGCGGAAACAATCCGGAAAAACTTGCCAAAACCAGAGAAACCGTGGAAAAATACGGTGCTTCCGCATTGGTTCTGCCCGGAAACCTCACCGATGAAAATTTCATCATTCAGGCGGTGGAAAAGGTCAAAGAAAAATTCGGCGGTACCGATATCCTCATCAACAATGCCGGAGTCGCTCAAAGCACCGCTCTGGAAGATATCACCATGGAGGAATTTGACCGGATCATGGCGATCAATTTCCGGGCCCCTTTCATGCTCACGCAGAAACTTCTGCCCATGCTCAAAGCTTCTTCAGCGGCAACCGTAATCAATATCGCTTCCGTAGTCGCCCACGCCGGATACCCGCTGCAAAGCGTCTATACTGCCAGTAAGCACGCCCTGCTCGGATTCACCAAAAGCCTTGCCAGAGAATACTATAAAGATAATATCCGTGTTCATGCCATCTGTCCCGGCGGCGTATATACCGATATGGTAAAAATTTCCCGTCCGGATCTCTCTGCCGACGGCATGATAATGCCGGAAGAAATCGCTGAAATCGTCCACTTCTTCCTCGCTCACCGGGGCAATGCCGTGATCGACGAGATCCTCGTACACCGGGTGAATAAAGAGCCTTTCCTCGTTTGAGGAAAAGCAGGCGGATTTTTATTTTCCGCTGTTGTAACGGATGAATTCAGCCCGGATAATGCGGGTGAAGTTGTTGGAACTGCCTGCCGTCGTGGAAGTACGGTTGCGATTGGTATTGACAAAATTGCGGTCAACATCCTCGTAGAGCTGCTTCCAGTTGCCCTCGGTGGTGTCATAATCGTAGGCAGTCATAAAAGCCGGATTGGCAGCCGGAGCATTATCATCGGCAGTAACTTGATGTTCAACGATCAAAATGGCATCAGCTCCGCACTGAGCGGCTTTGTCCCGGAGTTTTTCGATCATCCGGTCACGGCTGACATCCTGATAATTGCCGCTCGCTGTGGCGGTACCAAGCACAGTGTAACTGCGGGTGATCCGGGCGGAATCGGTGAAAACCGCAATCTGGGCGTCACTCTCCCGGACACCGGCAGTAGTGCCGGAGTATTCAATATTCACACATCCGCAGAAAAATGCGGCAGCGGCGATAAAAGCAAACAGTTTTTTCATAACAGGTACGATCCTTTCAAATGTCTGAAAATACCGGAATACGGTTTCTTTATTTATAAAATAGTCTTTAAGAGGTGATTTTTCAAGCTATTGTATTTGATTTTCTCGTATGATGGCATTATTTTATATTGATGGACATACTTTTCACAACCAAAAACAGGAAAATCTTATGAATCTGCAAGGTGTTTATACTGCGTTGGCGACGCCCTTTTGCAACGGCAAAGTCGATTACAAAGCTTTTGAAGAACTTCTGGAACGTCAGATCGCCGGTAAAGTCGCCGGTGTCGTCCCGGTCGGTACCACCGGAGAATCACCCACGCTCTCCATGGAGGAACATACCGAAGTTATCGCCAAAACCGTGGAGATCGTCAATGGCCGCTGTCAGGTCATCGCCGGAAGCGGTGCGAATTCCACCGAAGAAGCGATCCATCTGACCATCGAAGCCAAAGCCGCCGGTGCCGATGCTTCTTTGCAGGTGACTCCCTACTACAACAAACCTACCCAGGAGGGCATTTACCGTCACTTCTCCGTGATCGCTGAAAAAAGCCAGCTCCCGGTGGTGCTTTACAACGTCCCCGGACGTGCCGGTGTCCCCATCGCCGTGGAAACCATCGCCCGTCTCGCTGAAAACCCGTTGATGGTCGCAGTCAAAGAAGCCGGCGGCAGCGTTGACCGGGTCTCCGCAATCAAAAATGCCTGTGACATCACCGTTTTAAGCGGCGATGATTCCCTGACTTTGCCGATGATGGCAGTCGGTGCCTCCGGTATCATCAGTGTGGCATCCAATATCATTCCCGGCGAATTGTCCGAAATGGTCGCTCTGGCTCTCAAAGGTGATTTTGTTTCCGCTCTTGCTTATCATCAGAAATATTACGAACTTTTCCGTGATCTTTTCATCGAGAGCAATCCCATCCCGGTCAAAGCCGCCATGGCTCTGCGGGGAGAGATCGCCTGCGAATACCGCCTGCCGCTTTGTGAATTGAGTGCCGCCCATCTGGAAGCTCTGACCGCTACACTCAAAAAATGCGGTACTCTCTGAAAATAAAATGATTCTGCCGGCAGAATGATTTTGCCGGAACACGGTTTGACGGCATGGGGATTGATCCTGCAGTCAAACCTTTGATCTTTCGAGTGAGGAAGTTTTATGCTGTTAAGGGTTCTTGCTTATTTTGTTCCGTTTGCCATCAATTTTCTCAGTGGTGGATTCTTTTTTATCACCAGTTACCGCTTTGCCCGGGCGGAGTGTTCGGGGATGGTTGTAGGTTCAGCACTGACCGTTTGGGGGATCGCCTACTGTCTGGTGACCATGATCGTCGGCAAAATGGCAAGGACTGCTAATGCTCTCAAATTCATTCTTGCCGGTGGCGTGATGCTGATGATTACCGCACTCGGATTTATTATTTTCAACGGATTATATACGCAGTTTCTTTGGCTGGCATGTGCCGGTATGGGTGCGGCAATGTTCTGCACTCCCTTTCAGCTGCTGGCGAAGTCCATTGAATCCGGCGGCAAAGATCCCGGTACGGTCACTGCCGCATCTTTCTATACTATGACATGGAGTATCGGTGTGGCTTCCGGACCGCTGGCATTCGCCAGATTGTCTGAAACCACCGGTTTTATAATCACTTTCATTCTGGCACTTGCGATCACATTGAGTGTGATCGCTATCGCAGTAATGCGCAGCCCGGTTGACAAAAAAAGTGCGGAAAACACAGTGGTCACAAAACCGGCACGGAACTTTTCAGAAAAAGATTATGATAAACTTGCCATCCTCGGTTGGATTGTTGGCGGCTTGGGAACTTTGACGGTGTGCCAAATCCGTTCACTGTGGCCTAAACACGGTGATTTTCTGAATATTTCCAAAGATCACATCGCCTACATTCTCGCTCTGGTAAGTTACAGCCAGGCAATAACTGCTCTTTTACTTTGCCGGAGCAAATCGTGGATGTGGCGTAAACTTCCGGCATTGCTGATGACTGTTCCGGCGGTGGTTTCCTTACTGCTTTTCGCTTTTTCAAAAGATGTGTACCTTTTTTATCTGGCTGCGGCAGTCTACGGGGTTTACAGCGGATCACTCTACTTTTATCTGGTTTACCATGCTCTTTCACACCCGACCCGCAGCCGCTTCTTCGTTGCCGGTAATGAGGTTATTGTCGGCGTTGTAAATCTGATGGCGGCTATCCTCGGTGGAACGATTGTGGATATTTCCGGGTTTACCGGTTCTCCGTTTATTTTTGCTATGATAATGGCGTTAATCGCTTTTACGGCGCAAATAATAATACTTAAGTCAGTTAGAGAGCTTGAGGAGCAAGCATGAAAAACGTTGATTTGCGACAGAAATTGCAGAACGTACTGATTTTTGATGGTGGATTCGGTACGGAACTCTACCGGAGAAACTTTTTCGTCAACACCTCTTACGATGATCTCTGCCTTACTTCTCCGGAAGTGGTGGCCTCTATCCACCAATCCTATGCCGACGCCGGAGCTGAAGTGCTTACGACCAATACTTACAATGCCAATGCCGCAGCTCTGCAGCAATTCGGCATCGCTGACCGGATGGAAAAAATCAATCAGGCGGCGGTAGCCATCGCCCGCAAAGCGGCAGCAGGAAAACCGGAAATATTGATCGCCGGTTCCATCGGCCCTGCCAAAAGCAAAATCGCCAATGCTGTCGCGGAACAGGCTGCTGTACTTCAAAATTCCGGAGCAGACTTCCTGATATTTGAATCCATTTCCGGCATGGAGGAACTCTCCACTGCGATCAATGCCGTACCCTCAAAAGATATCGCCTGGATCCCGAGTTTCGTATTGGACAGTGAGGGTAAACTTGCCGACGGCAGTGATTTCCGGATGATCACAAACGCCTTGTCCCAGGCGGGATATCCCCCTGCCGCCATCGGTTTGAATTGCGGCAACGGCCCGGAAACCACCCTCGCCGCTCTGGAAAAGATCATCCGTCAAACCACCTTGCCGGTGGTCGTCCAGCCGGGTTCAGGTGTCCCTAAAAGTGTGGATAACCGCTTCATGCAGATGACCACCCCGGAATATTTTACGACCTACTGTATGCGTTATCTCAATCTGGGGGCAAAAGGTCTGGGCGGCTGCTGCGGGATCACTCCGGCACACATTGCTGATATGGTGCGGTCATTGAAACCGCTTGCCGCCAGTGCGGAAAAAGCGATGCCGGCAGTGGAAATCAAAGAAGTTCAGGAGTTACCGGCAGTGCCGCTGGCAGAAAAGAGTTCATTCGGTTCCAAGCTTGCCAAAGGTGAATTTCTCCGGCTGATCGAGATGACTCCTCCCAAAGGCTTCGACCTCTCCGCCACTGTGGAAAAGGCAAAAATCTGCAAAGCCGCCGGGATCGATGCCATAAATATTCCCGATGGACCGCGGGCAAGCTGCCGCATTTCCCAGATCATCACCGCTATTGAGATCCAGGAAAAAGCCGGGATCGAAACCGTCGTCCACTGCTGTTCCAGAGACCGGAATCTTATCAGCCTGCAATCCATGATTTTAGGGTGTATGGCAAAGAATTTGCGGAATATCCTTTTCATTACCGGAGATCCGCCGAAACTGGGAGATTATCCATTCAGCTCCGGGGTGTTTGATGTTGATTCGATCGGCATGGTCAAATTGCAGAGCCGCCTCAACCGGGGGATCGATGCCGCCGGACTCCTGCTGGGGAATAATGTCCAAACCGCCATGGTTTCCGGCGTGGGAGCAGATCCCAATGCCATCGATCTTGACCGGGAATACCGGAGACTGGAGGAAAAAATTGCCGCCGGTGCGGAATATATCATCACCCAGCCGGTCTTTGATCCGCCGACTTTGCTGAAGTTCCTCCGCAATGTCCGCAGTAAATTTGATATTCCGGTGATCGCCGGGGTGTGGCCCTTTGCCAGTTACCGCAATGCTCTTTTCATGAAAAATGAAGTCCCCGGCGTGATCGTGCCGGATTGGATCATGAAAGCTATGGAAAGTGCCGGAGACAAGGAAGCACAACGGCAGGAAGGTATCCGGATCGCCCGGCAGATCCTTGCCGAAATCCGCAGCGAGATCAACGGCGTGGCAACCAGTGCCCCATTCGGCAATATCAATACGGCTCTTGCCATCTTTGAAAATTGAAAATTTCCATCCCGTTGGTAAACGGCAGCGGCATAAAGATCATTTCTGTTTTTACGGGACAGGTGATTGAAAAACAGCCTTATACAGTGTATATTACATCAACAGGAGCATGGAACAATGAAAAATATTACCGCAAGCGTTTACAGTTTTGAAAAATTACGGCAGGAAGGTTACCTCTATGTCGATAAGACAGAATATATCTGGAACTTGATCAATCCAGCCGGAGGTTCCTTTTTCCTTTCCCGTCCCCGCCGCTTCGGTAAATCTTTGACCGTATCCACTTTGAAAGCGGTCTTTGAGGGCAGAAAAGAGCTTTTCAAAGGTCTTGCCATTTACGATAAACCCTACGACTGGGAAGTGCATCCGGTGATCCACTTGAGCTTCGGCGATTACAATGTTACTTCCGATGCGATGAAAGAACTGCCGGATTATCTGACGGAAAAAGTAAAAAGAATCTCCGCAGAATACGGTATAGAGGTTTCCGGCTCCACTCCCGCACTCTGTTTCGGTGATTTGATTGATCAGCTTGCCAAAAAAATTAAGGTGGTCATTCTGGTCGATGAGTACGACAAACCCATTCTGGACAATATTACCAATCCGGAAATCGCCAATATCCAGAAGTGTCTTAAAGGTTTTTACAGCGTACTGAAAGACCGCAACGATAAGGAGCATTTTCTCTTTGTTACCGGAGTGAGCAAATTCAGCCATGTTTCGCTCTTTTCCGACTTGAACAACCTTACCGATATCACCATGGATGCCCGGTATGCTACAATGTTCGGCTACACGCAGGAAGAATTGGAAGCCAATTTCGGCGATCGTATCGAAGCTGTTGCCGGGGAACAGGATTTGGAATCATTCAAGGCAAAAATCAAAGAGTGGTACAACGGTTACCGCTTTGAGGAAAAAGCAAAAACGGTTTACAATCCGGTATCTTTTGCCAAATTCCTTGAGTCCGGCGGAAAATTCAACAACTACTGGTTTTCCACCGGTACGCCCTCGTTTCTGCTGGAACTTATCCGCAAAAATCACTTCAGTTTTGAGGATGTTCTGTCAAATCCGGTTTCCTCTTTCGCCTTTGATGCTTATGAAGTTGACAAACTCAATCCGCTGACATTGCTTTTGCAGACCGGCTATCTTACGATCGACAAAGCCGTCGAGCGTTATGGAGATACGGCTTACATGCTCCGCTTCCCCAATCTGGAAGTCAAAGGCTCATTTGAGGCTTATTTGACCGGGGATTGCAGCGGACTGCATGTCGATCAGGTAAAAGATTCTGTTTACCGTCTGGCAGACAAGGTTACTGCCGGGGATGTTGACGGATTCATGGAAACGATGAAAATATTTTTCGCCAAAGTGCCGTATGATGTGCATTTGAAAAATGAGAGTAATTTTCAGCTGCTTTTCTATTCGATTTTCATGCTGCTGGGTATCAGCATCACCGCTGAATCCCGTACCAATAACGGCAGAATAGATGCAGTTGCAACCAATGAAAACTTCGTATTTGTCTTTGAATTCAAGTTGAATAAGAGCGATGAGATCGCCTTAGAGCAGATCCGAGAGCGGGATTACTTCCGCCGTTATATGGATAGCGGCAAAAAGATCATTCTGATCGGCGTCAACTTCGATAACACTGCCGGACAGATCGACCGCTGGAGTTATGAAACAGCTTGATCACAAAAACAGGCCGATACAGAACAATTTCAGCGAACTTATCTTATAAATTGCTTGATTATTAAAGATCCATGCAGTATATTAAGATAGGTTTATTTAATTATATCAGAGTAATGGGATTTATCGATGCCTGAAAATTCAACCATTTCCCCGGTGTGCTGCAGAAGCATTTCATTGTGGGGAATGACATTGCTGAAAATAAAGAAATATGAAAACCGGGAAATATTCAGTCTTTTCGGTATTCTGCCGGTATTCAGCCGTCCGGTCATAAAGGCGGATGAGAATACTTTCGTGGTTTGGGAACCGTGTTCCCGGAGCCACAGCGAAGTTGTCCCCGGCTATGCAAAATATCTGCTGGATTTGGGTTATTCGGTTTCCATCGTGGTCAAACCGGAACATTACCGCTCCGGTCTCTTTTCCCGTTTTTCTTCCGACAAACTGTTTTTCAACGTTCTCTCCCGCCGGGAGGCAAAACGTTATTTCAAACATGCAGATCTCTCCAAATTGCAGGGAGTTATGGTAACCACTGCCGGGAAGTTGTGCGACCGGATCAATTTTGATGCGGCGTACACCCACTTCAATAAAACTCTGGACCGGAAAAAACTGTTTTTAGTGGAACATGATGCAAAATTTGCCGTCGATGCCGGGACCTGGGATGAAAATATTATAACTCTGCGTAAATTGAATTACCACGGAGCCAGATCAACGATGGTCAATCCGCACTATTTCGGAAAGGTGCAGATCACCGGAAAAAATGATGATATCACCAATTTCATCATGGTCGGCAGACTTGGTGCCGGACAGTCAGACAATGCCGTGATCGTCGAAGCGGCAGAAAAATTGATCCGCGACGGAATAAAGAATTTCAAGATCACCGTGGTCGGGAAAGGCAGTCTGGATGAATTGCCGCCGGAATTGGCAGACCATGTCGATATCAAAGGCAGATTATCCTTTACCGATATGTTTGCCGAATTGGAAAAAGCAGATTTCATGCTGACCTCCTATGACCGGGAGAAGCACCGCTTTTACCGCACTACCGGAGCCAGCGGCAACTTCCAATTGGTTTACGGTTTCGGCAAACCGTGTATCATCATCCGGGATTTTGCCGGGGTCAATGGTTTTACCGATGATAATTCGATCATCTACGAAAAAACGGCTGATTACGCCGATGCCATGAAAAAGGCGATTGACATGTCCGGGGAAGAATATGCTGTCATACAGAAAAATCTTATGAATTACAGTGCGGCACTTTACGATGAATCCGGAAAAAATCTGGCAGATTTGATCGCAAGACAATCCGGAAAGGCGGCGAAATGAGTAAGATCCCGGTGGTTTTCACTTTCGATAAACGCATTATCCCGGCAAGTGCGATCGCCATAAAAAGTTTGATCGATCGTGCGAAATCTGAAACAGAATACGATATCTTTGTTTTCCATCCTGATGTGAGCGAAAAGATCATCCGGGAATTTGAAAAGATGCTTTCCGGTTCCCGGCACCATATAACTTTTACCAAAGTGGCAAAAGATAGATTCAAATCAGCTCCCAAAAGCCGGGGAAGCTGGCAGGAAGTCGTTTATTACCGGATACTTATTCCGGAGTTGCTGCCGCAGTATGACAAAGTGATCTACAGTGATGTGGACGTGCTTTTCAAAGATGATTTAAGCGAAGTATATGCCACAGATCTCGATGGTTTTGAATGGGGCGGAGTTGCTGCGGAAGTTAATTCAGCCAATGCTGTCGGGCATAAATATTTTCCGGAAAACACTCATGAGCAGATCTTCTGGAGCGGATTTATGCTGCTCAACACCCGGTATATGCGGGAAAACGGCTTCATTGACCGCTGCTTTGAAGTTATCAGAAAGGTCGGAGAACGGCTGAAATTCTTTGATTTGGACACCATTAATATTGCTTCACACGGGATCAGGGAATTGCCGTTGAGATATGTTGCCCTGCAATCGCTTTTCAGATACGCTGAATTTGCCGGGATGCCGGAATATATCCATTTGAAAAATCTCTATTCTGATGCGGAGTTGTCTGCTGCCAAAGCTGATCCGGCGATAGTCCATTACGCCGGAAAACCGGGCAAACCGTGGCACTTGAAACATCCACCGGCTGATTACCGCAAATATATGGATGAATTGCCGCAGGGATTGAGAAAATATACTTTCCGGGATCTCCGGAAAAAACTTTTCAATAAGTTTTGATCGCTTTCAGGAAAGCAGGTTTATTATGAGCATACAGCGTTTCAGACAGAAATTGATAGATCTCATCCCGGTAAGAAACTGGAGAAAGAAGCTCTCTTTCAAATATGGCTGGTTCCCTCAAAACAGCGTACAGAAAGGGGTCGTTATTTCTTCCATAAGGAAATTGAAACTCGGTGGTCATGTTTATATCGGAGCCAACGGCACAAAGTTGTGCTGTGAGGGTGGAGTGAGCATTGGTTACAACACCAAGATCGGTGAAGGATGCTTTATTCTCTCGACCAATCACAATTATTTATCGGAAACGAGGATCCCTTACGATCATATCGGCTTGATGCAGCCGGTGGAAATCGGCAAAAATTGCTGGATCGGAGCCAGAAGTATTATCTGTCCCGGAGTGAAAATAGAGGATGGAGCTATTGTTGCCATGGGTTCTGTTGTGACAAAATCCGTCCCCAAAGGAGCCATTGTCGGCGGCAATCCGGCAAAAATAATCAAATTCCGTGATCTGGAACTTTATGATAAACTTGAAAAAGCCGGTATGTGCTATCCGATTCCGGACGAGTTGCCCCGGGAATGGGTCAAAACTGACGGTTTCAGAAATTATTTACAGTAATCGTTAAAAAAAGATCATGTTTCTGCACCAGAGGAAACGGGAGCTTAAAATTCTGCCTGACCGATCAGATATTTTACTGATAACAGAAAATCTTGATGGTGAATACGATGTTTGAATGGTTGTTTAAAATAGAAGATAACTGGGTTGTGTTTTTTGATCTGTTTTCAAAAAACGGCAATGGTGATTCAATCCGCCCGATCGCCGAAGAATTGAGAAAACAAAGACCCGATATGAAGTTTTTTTTCTGCGATAAAAGAAAAAAACGTCTGTCTCATATCGATATGGCAGATGAAATCATTACAGAAAAAACATTAAGATTCAAATATGTTTGTTCAAAAGCCAAATATATCATTTCTCCGATGGGTTTCCCGAATAAAGGTAAAAAAAGAAACGGACAGATTTTTATTCAAACCTTTCATGGTTCACCGGTAAAAAGATGCTATCTTGCCCGTGATAATCAAAACCGGAAATACAAAAAATTTGCGAAATTATATCGGAATACAGATATAGCATGTGCACAGAGTGAGTTTTTCAAGCCGTTGTGGATCGAAACTTACGGTTTTGAAAATCCAGTCATATTTACCCACGGTGTACCGCGGAATGATATTTTATTCACCAAAAAGAACGATATGGGGTTTATTGAAAACCTGAAAAAAGAATTGGGCTTGCCTGAAAATAAAAAAGTTATTTTGTACTGCCCGACATGGAGAAGATATGACTATAAAGCAATATTGCCTTTTGACATGGAATACTTGAAAAAAGAATTGTCAGATAAATATGTTTTATTGATGCGTTCCCATGTCGGAAAACATGAATGGGTCAATTCAAAACTTGAACCGGTTGACATTTTTGATAACAAATTTTGCTACAATGGTGGAGATTATCCCGAAATTACCCATCTGTACTTGATTACGGATATAATGATTTCCGATTATTCTTCTGCGATTTGGGATTTTTCAATAACCGGAAAACCGCAAATTTTGTACACATATGATTATGAAAGTTTCAGTACAGAATTTAAATTACACTTCAACTATCCGGAATTTTTCCCTTTCCCTCAAGTCAAAGATCAGAAAGCACTGGTTGATTCAATCAAAAACTATCCCGATATTCAAAGTGCTTATAACGATTTTTGCGAAAAATATTTGACCTGGGAAACAGGCAAGGCAACTGAAAATTTAATGAACGAAATATTAAAATCACAGGTGAAAAATGCAAGCAGTAATTTTAGCCGCCGGGATGGGTAAAAGACTCCGTGATTTGACAGAAAATAATACGAAATGTATGGTAAAGGTCAATGAGATACCTTTGATCGACCGTATGTTGAGTATTCTTTCCGGATATGATTTGTCAAGAATCGTTATCGTCGTCGGTTATCAAGCTGAAAATCTTAAAACCCATATTCGGTCTTTGCCATGCAGCATCCCAATTGAATTTGTCGAAAATCCGATTTATGACAAAACAAATAATATTTACTCTCTTGCTCTTGCACAACAATATTTGGCAGCAGAAGATACTGTTTTGTTGGAATCTGATCTTATATTTGAACCACGGCTGCTGGACAAAATATTGAATTCTAAAGATAAAAATGTCGCTCTCGTTGCCAAATATGAATCATGGATGGATGGGACTGTTGTCAGACTTGATTCAAAAAACAGGATCGTAAGTTTTATCCCTAAATCCGGATTCCGTTACAGTGATATAAATACATATTATAAAACTGTCAATATTTATAAATTCAGCAAAGAGTTTTCCCGTAATTATTATATCCCTTTTTTGCAGGCTTACATGCAGACTCAAGGGAAGAATGAATACTACGAACAGGTTTTGCGGATATTGACATTTCTTGACCAGACAGATTTCAAGGCATTGCCGCTTGATGATGAAAAGTGGTATGAAATAGATGATGCTCAGGATTTGGATATTGCTGAAGCCATTTTTGCTGAAAACAAACAGCGTTTGACAAAATATTTCAAACGTTACGGCGGATATTGGCGTTTCCCGCAAATGCTGGACTATTGTTATTTGGTTAATCCGTATTTTCCCCCCGACCGGATGAAGGATGAATTACGCAGCAATTTCGATGTATTACTGACAGAATATCCATCCGGAAGCGGCATAAATAATCTTCTTGCCGGTAAATATTTTAGCATAAAGCAAAGTTTGATCGCTGTCGGCAACGGGGCTGCGGAACTTATCCGCTCTCTGATGCGTTTTACAACAGGTAAACTCGGGGTGATTTTACCGACCTTTGAAGAATATCCCAATCGTTACAACAAAGAAGATTTGGTTGTTTTCAAACCGGAAACAGATGGTTTTACATATTCTGCGGATGATTTGATGGATTTTTATGCTGATAAACAAATTTCTTCACTGCTGATAGTCAATCCGGATAATCCATCGGGTAACTTCATTAAAATTGAAGACCTTATGCGTTTGCTATCATGGTGCAAAAGCAGGGATATCCGTATTATTATTGATGAATCATTCGTAGATTTTTCTGATTTCAGCGAACAAACTTTACTTGTCAATCAGATTCTTGAGAATAATCCTCATCTGGTAGTAATCAAAAGTATATCAAAATCATACGGAGTGCCGGGATTGCGTCTGGGAATCATGGCGACAGCAGATTCAGATTTACTGACGCAGGTAAAAGGTGATTTGCCTATTTGGAATATCAATTCATTCGCTGAATTTTATATGCAGATATTCAGCAAATACGAAAAATTGTATCATGAGGGGTGCAGACTTTTTTGCGAAGAACGCAAGCGGTTTAAAGCAGAACTGCAAAAAGTACCATTTCTCAAAGTATATCCGTCCCAGGCAAATTACTTCCTCTGCGAAGTCACTGGGAAATACACCTCGCCGGAGTTGACAGAAAAGCTGCTTGAACAAAATATCCTGATAAAAGACTGCAGTACCAAAGTTGCATTCGATGGCAGAAATTTTATCCGTATTGCGATCCGTAACAGACAAGATAATACGAATCTTTGTAAAAAGCTGAACAGTTTGCCGGAGAAATAATATAATGAAAATCATTACATTCGATACAATAAAAAAACTCAATATTTCTCCGGCTGAATGTGTTGATTGGGTAAAAAAGGTGTTTATCAATAAACAGGAAAATATACTTCATGCCAAAGACAGTATAAAACTTGACGGCAATATTTTCTTTAACACCATGCCATGTTATTTGAAATCGGAAAAAAAAGTGGGAGTAAAAGTAGTTTCACGCTTCCCGCAAAAAATACCGGCATTAAATTCAGATCTTTTACTTTATGATGCTGAAACCGGTGATTCTCTCTGCCTGATGGATGCTACGTGGATCACAACCATGAGAACCGGAGCAGTTGCAGCATTGGCGGCATTGACTTTTAAGCATTCGAATACCACAACTTTTTCCTTTGTCGGTTTGGGGAACACCGCAAGAGCAACTTTGCTTTGTCTGCTCAGTCAGATACCCCCTGAAGTAAAAATAAATGTTAATTTATATGAATATAAAAATCAGGCTCATGATTTCATAGAACGTTTCAAATCATATAATAACATTATTTTCAATATTGAAGCTGATTTAAGTACGTTGATTGCCGGCAGTGATGTATTATTTTCATGCGTTACTGCATTTGACAACATTGTTGCTCCGGATGACGTTTTTCCGGAAGGTATATTGTTGATACCGGTTCATACGCGGGGATGGCAGAATTGCGATTTATTTTTTGATAAGGTTTTTGCAGATGACACAGACCATGTTCGTAACTTCAAATATTTTGACAAGTTCAAACATTTTGCTGAATTTTCCGATGTACTGAATGGCAAATCTGTTGGACGTGAAAATGATGAAGAACGAATTTTGAGTTACAACATCGGTATTGCTTTGCATGATGTTTATTTTGCATCGCAAATATATAAAAAATGTGATTCAGCTTCTGTTGTTTTATCGTCATTAACTCAAAAGTTTTGGGTTTAACACACTGCTGACAGATAAAGTTGCCGGGCTTCAGAGACTGGAATAGTTATGGAGCATGTAAATAAATGCAGAAAAGAAGATATATGAACAAGTTGATAATTAACAGTTTCACTCAATGCTTGAAGCAATATATACGTTTTTTTTCCCGGCTGCCGCAACTTCCTCCTCCTGCCTGTCTGCAGGGTATTATTGTTACTTATCTGAAACGGAGTATTTCTGAAATATGATATCTTTCAAATTTCTCAAACAATTGCTGTTGGATAAACTGAAAATTTCAGCTTATCATCGCCGGAGACGGAAATATAACATCGGTGAATACAGCTATATTTCGCATACCACCAGAATAGGAAACGCTCAAATCGGCAAATTCTGTTCCATTGCCCCCGGAGTGGCTATCGGTATCGGCAGCCATCCGACACATACCTTATCCACATCGCCATTCCAGTACACAAGAAATATGATAACGACCACAGGAAATATCCTGGTGGACGAAAAAAATCTGGTCAAACTGAAACCAAAAAATACAGTCAGAATCAATAACGATGTCTATATCGGAATGAATGCTGTTATCATGCCCGGCGTAACGATCGGAAACGGTGCTGTCGTCGGCGCCGGAGCTGTGGTCACCAGAGACGTGCCCCCTTACGCCATCGTCGGCGGAGTACCGGCAAAAGTCATCAAATACCGCTTTGAACAACCGGTCATTGATAAACTGCAAAAACTTGAATGGTGGAATTATCCGAAAGATTTTATTGTGCAGCTGCCTTTTGAAAATATCGGCAGATGTATCGAACTGCTGGAAAGCAACCAACACCTGAAAACGATATAAAATATTATATTGGAGAATACCGCAATGAAAGCAATTATTTTAGCCGGCGGCAGCGGCAGCAGATTATGGCCGTTTTCCAATGACGACATCCCCAAGCAGCTCTTGAGGATCAACAGCGATTTAAGTTTGCTGCAAAACACTTTTCTGCGGCTCAATCAGCTTGTCCCGGCAGAAAATATCCTTACCGTGACCAATATCGCCTACCGGGAAAAAACCGCTTCTCAATTACAGGAAATTTCCCCCGACGGCAAGCTCCTTTGTGAACCGTGCACCAGAAATACCGCTCCGGCGATCGCCTGTGCCATTGAATTTCTCCAAAAAGAGAATGATTCACCGGAGGATATCGTGATCATCGTCCCTGCCGATCACCTGATAAAAGATCACGCCGGTTTCAGAAAAACCCTCGAAAATGCCATCGCCATTGCCGAAAAAGATTATCTCGTCACTCTCGGCATAACCCCGGATTACCCTGAAACCGGATTCGGCTACATCAAAACTGCCGATACTTTTGACGGCGGATTCAAGGTGGAAAAATTTGTGGAAAAACCCTCGGCTGATCTGGCGGAAAAGTATGTCGCCTCCGGAAATTACTTCTGGAATGGCGGTATTTTCGTCGGCAAGATCTCCGTTTTCAAAGAGGAATTCGCCAAATCCGCTCCGGAAATCGCCAAACTTGCGGAAAAATGTTCTTTTGCTTCCGGCTTGATCGGAGAGGAAATTTTCTCGCAAATGCCCAAAATTTCCATCGACTATGCCATTATGGAGAAATCCAGCCGGATAGCTCTGGTCAAACTCCTCTCCGATTGGAGCGATCTGGGGTCGTGGCAGGCAATATATCAGATTCATCCGCAGGATGAAAATGGCAATGTCGTCGTCGGCAGAGCGGTTCTGCACAATGTCAGAAATTCATTGATTTATTCCCCAAACACCATGACGGCGGTTGCCGATATCGAAAACCGGGTCGTAGTCAATATCAATGGAATCAGCATGGCATGTAATCTTTTCCAATCCCAGAATGTCAGAATTCTTTGTGAGGCAGCAGCAAAAGAAAAAATTGAAAAATAGTTATTGTCTCATTTTTTGCATTCCTGCGGTGGTGTATTGCGGCGTAGAGCAACAGAGACGGAAGGAAAGATTTCTCACAAAAAAATGAAAAAAATCAAAATATAAGGAAATATAAAAAAATGAAAAAAATCGGTTTTATTGATCTTTTTATTGATGAATGGCACTCCAATAACTATCCGGAGTGGTTCCGTACCGCCCCCAGAGCAGCTGAATTTGAGCTGGGTTACGCCTGGGAAGAGGCCCCGCTGGAAGACCGCAAGCCGCTGGATGTCTGGTGCAAAGATATGCAGATGATCCCGGCAAAAAGCATTGAGGAGGTCGTGGAAAATTCCGACTGCATCTGTGTCCTTGCCCCCTCCAGACCGGATGTGCATGAGCGTCTTGCTGAAATTCCGCTCAAATCGGGCAAGCCGGTATATATCGACAAGCCTTTTGCCGACAGTCAGGCGGCGGCGGAGAGACTTTTCGCTCTTGCCGACAGATACAATACCCCTTTGATGTCCAGTTCGGCACTGCGTTTCAACGATCAGCTTTTAAGCGGTCAGGTCAAAGAGGTCGAACCGGTATTCATGGCTACCACCGGTGGCGGACGTTCTTTCGATGAGTACGGCATCCACCAGCTGGAGATGATCGTTTCCGTCATGGGAACGGAGGTAAGAAATCTGAAACTTGCCGGAGATGAGCAGAAAGTCTCCCTCACTCTGGAATATGCCGACGGCCGTCTGGCACAACTGCTTTACGCTACCAGATTCGGCTTTTCCATAACTGCCGCCGGAGAGAAAAAATCGGTCAACATCCCGGCTGTAACCAACTTTTTCCCGAATTTGATCGCCGGAATGCTGGATTTCTTCGCTACCGGGAAAAGCCTTATCGCTCCGGAGGAGACCATCACCATCGCCGGACTGCTCGAAAAAAGTATCAATATGCTCCATAACAGATAATATCGGCTTCCGGAGAAATCTGCCGGGCGGCAGCGTTTTCTGCCGCTTGATTTTATCCGGCAACTGATATATATTATAGGGAAATACATGGAGGATATATGCTGGATAAGTTGAAAAGCGGCAAAATCAAACTTGCCGTTATCGGATTGGGATATGTCGGACTGCCGCTGGCAGTGGAATTCGGTAAGAAATTTGATACCGTGGGTTTTGATGTCAAAACTTCCCGGCTCGATATGCTGCGTGCCGGCAGAGATGAAACTCTGGAAACCTCCCCCGAAGATCTGAAGCTTGCCGTCAATCTGCGTTATTCCGATGACCTTGCCGATCTGACCGACCGGGATATATTCATCGTAACGGTGCCGACGCCGGTGGATCGTTACAACCGCCCCGATCTCACGCCGCTTTACCGGGCCAGCGAAACTGTCGGCAAGGTGATGAAAAAAAATTGCATCGTCATCTATGAAAGCACCGTTTACCCCGGTTGTACGGAGGAAGATTGCGTGCCGGTATTGGAGAAATTCAGCAATTTGACCTTTAACCGGGATTTCTTTTGCGGTTACAGCCCCGAAAGGATCAATCCCGGCGATAAACAGCACACCCTTTTGCAGACGGTGAAAATCACTTCCGGATCGACCCCGGAAACCGCCGAAATCGTCGATCAGCTCTATAATTCCATCCTGCAGTCAGGAACTCACAAAGCCTCCTGTATCAAGGTCGCTGAAGCCGCCAAAGTCATCGAAAATTCCCAGCGGGATCTCAATATCGCATTCGTCAATGAATTGGCAAAGATCTTTCACCTGATCGGCATTGATACCAATGATGTCCTCGAAGCCGCCGGTACCAAGTGGAATTTTATGAAATTCAAACCCGGTCTGGTCGGCGGACACTGCATCGGTGTCGATCCCTACTACCTTACCCACAAGGCACAAGCTCTGGGCTATCTGCCCGAAGTCATTCTCGCCGGACGCCGGATCAACGACGGCATGGGAAAATATGTTGCCGGTGAGATCGTCAAAAAAATGATCAAAAAAGGTAAAACCGTCCTGGGAGCAAAAGTCCTCCAGCTGGGAATAACTTTCAAGGAAAACTGCCCGGATATCCGCAACAGCAGAGCGGTGGACGTGATCGAAGGATTGAAAGAATTCGGCTGCGAAACCATCGTACTTGACCCGTGGGCAAATCCGGACGAGGTGAAGAAAGCCTACGGAATTGATTCGGTGAAAAACTTCTCCGACCTCAAGGAGAGTAATTACGATGCCGTGATTCTGGCGGTGCCTCATCGGGAGTTCCGGAATTTCAACCGGGATGAACTGGATTTGAAAGACGCTGTCGTTTACGATATAAAAGGCTTCCTGCCCCGGGAAATGACCGACGGCAGATTGTAAATCACAACTGCAAGGCAGCATCATCACTGCCGCCGTCAACGAAGTCGGGAATGAAATCTTTGACTGCGGAATCCGCATCCTGCACGAAACCATCCTCTATACCGGAAGCAAAAAGTGCCGCTTCCGCAGTTTCGTACTCAAAATCATTGATCCGGCGGTTGAGTTCCGGGAACTGCTCATCTGAAACCAGACCGCAGGGCAGATATTGACGCATCAACGAGAATAAAATTTCGCCGGGACGGAAGTTTTTGGCGACAAATTCGATCACCCGCAAAGTATTTTCCAACTGTCCGGGCAAAATCAGATGGCGGATGATAACGCCCTTTTTCATCATGCCGTCATCACCGATAACAAAACTTCCGGTCTGACGGTACATCTCCCGGATGGCGGCAACGGCAACTTCAAAATAGTCTTTGGCATTGCTGTATTTTTGGGCGATGGCATTGTCGGCATATTTCAGGTCAGGCAGGAATATATCCACTTTGTTTTCCATGAGCTGCAAAGTTTCCGGCAATTCATAACCGTTGCTGTTGTAAACCACCGGCACCGGAAGTTTATCCTGCAAAACCGGAGCGATCGCATGGACATAGTGTCCGGGAGTGACCAGATTGATATTGTGCGCCCCCCGGTCGATCAACCTGAAACAGATATTGCGGAACTCCTCCGGAGTGAATTCTTTGCCGCAAACCCCGGTGCTTATTTCGTGATTCTGACAATATACACAGTGCAGATTGCATCCGGCAAAGAAGATCGTACCGCTGCCATTCCCGCCGCTGATTACCGGCTCTTCCCAGAAATGCAGTCCGGCACGGGCGATCATAATGCTGTGCGGTGAATGGCACACTCCGGGGAAATTTTTCTCTCCGGCAGCAGAAAAAGGCCGCGCCGCATTGCAGCGGCGCGGACAGGCATGACAAAGCTGGACAGCGGCACTCATTATTTGATAATGTTCCAAATTTTGTGAAACTCAGACAGAAACTTATAAACAAACATTTTTGTTAACGTATAAAAATATCACATAAGTTGTGATTTGTCAAACCGGCAAACACGGGTTCGATCTAACCGGTGGATGCAGTGTGAGGGAATGTCGCAGGTAAATCAAGGCGGATGAGCAGGAGTGTACTATCCGTACACGACTGCGAAAACGTCCGCTGATTTGCCAAGAGATTGCCCGCAATGCACCACCGCAGGAAAGATTTTTCACAAAAACGAGACAATAACCATTATTTGCCGTTATCCTCTGCCGGAGCGGAAGTTTCGCCATTCTCTCCGGCTTCTTCAATATCCTGCACAACGACATGGACATTGGTAACATTCATCCCGGTGGTGCTTTCAACCTCGGCAATGACCGCTTTTTGGATGGCAGTGGCGATTTCAGGAATACAATAGCCGAAAATCAATGAAACTTTGATCTCAATGGCAACATTATTTTCCTCGCCGAGAACAATATTGATATTGCGTGACTGCATCCGGCGACTGCCGACGATCTCGGCAAGATTGTCCACCAGAGAACTGCCGGCAAGACGGGAAACCCCCGGTACTCTCAAAGTTGCACGGCGGGCAAGAGAAGCGATAACCCCCTCATGGATGCGGATATCACCCATTTCGGTGTCATCGAGGATCATAGTTTTACTGCTGATCAGAGTATCTTTTTGTTCTTCGCTCATTTGCCCTTCTCCTTACTGGTGCTTTTGCCGGACTTCTGCAACACGTTTTCGACGAAACCGGTGTTGTACTTGCCCTCTACAAAGTTTTTGTGACCGAGAATTTTTTTCTGGAAAGGAATGGTGGTTTTAACACCTTTGACGACCAATTCATCCAATGCCCGCTGACAGGTGGCAAGAGCTTCGCCGCGGGTGTGTCCCCAGACGATGAGCTTGCCGATCAGACTGTCGTAGTACGGGGGGATAAAATATCCGGTGTACGCATGGGAATCCATCCGGACATTAGGTCCTCCGGCAGGGATGAAAAGTTCCAGTTTGCCCGGACAGGGAGCGAAATTATGTTCCGGATCCTCGGCATTGATACGGCATTCGATGGCGTGACCGCGGAATTCCACATCCTTCTGCCGGATTTTGAGCTTGCTTCCGGCGGCGATCTCGATCTGTGCCCGGACAAGGTCGATACCGGTAACCATTTCGGAAACGGGGTGTTCCACCTGGATACGGGTATTCATCTCCATGAAGTAGAATTTTTCCGGATCGGCAGGATCAAGGAGAAATTCGATCGTACCGGCACTGGTATATTTGGCAGCTTTGGCGGCTTTGACAGCGGCAATACCGATCTTTTCCCGCACTTTGGCACTGAGAGCCGGAGAAGGGGTTTCCTCAATGAGTTTCTGATTTCGGCGTTGGACGGAGCAGTCTCTTTCACCAAGATGGATGACATTGCCGAAGTTGTCAGCAAGGATCTGCACCTCGATATGGCGGGGATTGACCAGGAATTTTTCCATGTAAAGCTCGCCATTGCCGAAAGCCACTTCCGCCTCTTTGCGGGCGGCGTGGAATCCCTGAAGCAGACTGACCTCATTGTGGGCAATACGCATACCTCTGCCGCCGCCGCCGGCGACAGCCTTGACAATGACCGGATAACCGAGCTTTTTCGCCCATTCGACGGCCTGTTTTTCATCTTTGATCACGGTATCGCTGCCGGGAGTGGTGGGAACTCCCGCCTGCTTCATGGTATCACGGGCAACAGCTTTGTCACCGAGAGCTTTCATCGCTTCAGCGGTAGGCCCGATAAAAGCTATGCCGTGACGGGAACAGGCTTCAGCGAAGTAGGGATTTTCCGAGAGGAAGCCGTAGCCGGGGTGGATGGCATCCACATCACAGATGGCGGCTACAGTGAGCAGTCTTTCAATGAGCAGATAGCTCTCTGACGGAGCTGCCGCACCGATACAAACGGCTTCATCAGCCATTTTGACGGGCATACTGTCGGCATCAGCCTTGGAATAAACCATAACGGTCTTGACACCGAGTTCACGGCAGGCACGGATGATCCGCACAGCGATTTCGCCCCGGTTGGCGATCATTACTTTATTGAACATATTCAAATTCTCCTCTGCACGGGGCAAGGGGTTTTATTCCAGGACGAACATGGGCTGACCGAATTCAACGGGCTGACCGTTGGCGACCAGAATTTCCTTGATAACGCCGGATTTTTCCGCTTTGACTTCGTTCATGACCTTCATAGCTTCGATGATGCACAGCACGGTATCCGGATTGACCCGGTCGCCGACCTGAACGAAAGGAGCGGCATCGGGGGAAGCTGCCTGATAGAAGGTACCGACCAGAGGAGAATCAATGGTTTCAGCAGGAGCCGCAGGGGCAGCAGGAGCTGCAGCCGGAGCAGCGGCAGGAGCCGGAACCGCAGGCATGGCGGCGGGCATGGCAGCAGGCATGATCACCGGAGCGACCGGGGCACGGTCATCGCCGCGGCGGAAGCAGAGATTGCAGTTGTCGGACTCAATTTTCACTTCGGTAAGGTTGTACTCGCCCATCAATTTGACCAGGTTGCGGATTTCGTCGAAATTCATAATGAATTTTCCTTTTTTTATCGTTTAAGTTGTCGTTTTATTTCAAAAATCATTCATTTACAATTCAATTTGGCACACAATGCCCGCAGAGCAAGCAAATATGAATCTTTACCGAATCCGGCAATAACACCGGTACAGACCGGAGCAATGTATGAATGATGCCGGAATTCCTCTCTGGCGGCGGTATTGCTCAAGTGTACTTCAACCGCCGGCAGAGCGACAGCAGAAATGGCATCACGCAAAGCAACTGAAGTGTGGGTGTAAGCGGCGGCATTGAGAATTATACCATCAAAGCCGTTATTGCGTGCAGAACCGATGAGCGAAACCAATTCGCCCTCAATATTGGATTGAAATGCTTCGATTTCGCATCCGAGTTCTTTTCCCAGAGCAGTTGTTTCGGCAACGATCTTTTCCAGAGTCATTGTTCCGTAGATCCCCGGCTCACGGGAGCCGAGCAGCTGCAGATTGGGACCATTCAAAAGTAGGATTTTCATAGACACCTTAATTGTTTTCCTGCTTTGATCTTCTATATAACATATCATCTCAAAGCGGATTTTTCAAGTTGTCTTTGGGTTAAACAACTTATGATTTGCGTAAAGCAGGGTAAAATGAGGGTGGATATGGTAATTTCACCAAAAGAAGATGCGGTAACTTTTATGAAAAAAGAGAACGGTGGATGAGGATCATGGTCTGATCATCATTCTGCTCATATTCAAAATCGTGGACGGTATTCATGACTTCGTCGATGATTTCCGACGGAGAATTCCGGTGGTCACAGGCGACGTGGAAAGCATTGGCGAGACGCTCGGTACCGAATTCAACTTTTTCATGGTTGAGAGCTTCGCTCAAGCCGTCGGAAAAGAGCATGATACTGGTTCCCTCGTCAACTGCCAGACAGATGGTTTCGAATTCAGCATCTTCGTCCGGCAGCAGCCCGAGAGCCACTCCCAATGGAGAGAGCCGCCGGAGATGGCCGTGAATGTGCATTATCATATCAGTGTGTCCGGCTCTGCCGAATTCGATCAGACCGCCGCGTTTGTCGATCAGACAGCAGCCCATGGTGATGAAACGGTCCGCATCGGAATCCCGGTTCAAATTGGCATTGACATCCCGGAGGAATTTGCTCAACGTGGTGAATTGGGCAGCCATTGCCCGGGCGAAACTGCGGGTCATGGATGCCAGAATACAGGCAGGCATTCCCTTGCCGCAGGCATCTCCGACGATGACCAGAAGACGGTTTTCATCGATTTTTATCATATCGAAAAAGTCGCCGTTGACCTCTTTGGCACTGGTTGTGCGGGCACAGACGGAGAAGTCTCCCAGCGTCACTGATTCAGGAGGGAGCAGAGAATTTTGGAACTGCCGGACAAAAGCCAGCTCCTGATCGATTCTTTCCCGGCGGCTGATCTCTCCATAGACCTGCACCAGCTGCATCACCATAAGCACCTGCGGGATAAGAGCTTTGAACCGGTTGTACTGGGCAGTGGAAAATGGTTTTCCGGAGAGCATACGGTTATCGACCGCACAGATAACTCCCTGCAAAATGCCGTCTTTCACCATCGGCACCGCCATCACGCTGCCCAGAGAAGCTGAATCCGGATATATCTCAAAACGCTCATCGATGCTTGCCAGAGGAACAAGTTCACCGTGTCTGGATTCGGCGATCTTACCGATGAATCCCTCACCGATATTGAGCAATTCGCACCGCAGAGTCTCAAGCTGTTTTTTGTTGGAAACGGCGATCACGCCGTCAGCAGTCAGGGGATATTCGCCGCAGACGCCAAGGACGACAAGTTTCTGATCGCTGATACCGTAAATAGCTACGGAACCGGCATCAAGCTGTTCACAGACGTAACGGGCGGATGAATGCAATGCACCATCCAGCCCGTCTTCGCAATCAATCCCGGCAGAAAACCGGGAAAGAAAGTTGGAAATTTCTGTGCGGTTCAAAACCACCCCGCTCAAATCCATCCGCAATTCATCAGCCTTGCGGTAAAACGAGGCGGCGGCGATCAGAGAAATCACCAGCAATATTGATAATATTACTACCGCAGCAGTCAATTTTCACATCCTTTCCGGAGAATTTCAGTCTGCCAGATATTCCTGCAGTGATTTAAGTACCGGATCACCCTGCCGGGCTTCCCGGATACCGGTTTCAGTGGCACGGGCAGCGGCGATGGTGGTCATGTACGGGATTTTGTACTGGATAGCCAGCATCCGGATGCAGCTGTCGTCGATCTTGCTCAATTTATCCATGGGAGTATTGATGATCAATGCGACTTCCCGGTTGCGGATGAGGTCGGCAACATTGGGTCTGCCCTCGTTGAGTTTGCAGACATTGCCGTGTTTGATGCCGTTGGCATCGAGAAATTCACCGGTACCTTCAGTAGTGATCAATTCAAAGCCCATTTCAGCCAGACCCTTGACAACGGGCAGCATCTCCTCCCGGTCACGGCGGCGGACAGTGACCAGCACTTTACCGGAGAGCGGCAGCTGGGAACCGGCAGCCTGCTGTGCCTTGTAATATGCCATGCCGAATGTGGGAGCCATACCCATGACTTCGCCGGTGGCACGCATTTCCGGGCCGAGGATCGGATCGACTTCGGGGAACATGTTGAAAGGGAAGACCGCTTCTTTGACGCCGAAATATTTAGTCGGCGGATTACGCAGCAGAGATTTGAATTCGCTCAATTTCGCTCCGAGCATCAAGTTGGTGGCGATCCGGGCGATGGGGGCACCGGTAACCTTGGAGACGATCGGCACGGTACGGGAAGCACGGGGGTTGGCTTCAATGATCCACACTTTGTCCTCGCAAACGGCGAACTGGACATTGAGAATACCGACCACCCGGAAGTCACGGGCAATGGCAGCGGCTTTTTCCGCAATGGTGTCCAGATGCTTTTTCGCCAGAGTCACCGGCGGGATCGAACAGGCGGAGTCTCCGGAGTGGATACCGGCAAGCTCAACGTGTTCCATAACGGCCGGGATATAGACATCCGTACCGTCACAAATGGCATCAACTTCGCACTCAATGGCAGGATCGAGGAAACGGTCGATCAGCATGGGATATTCCGGGCTGACCTGAATTGCTTCCACCGCGTAACGCTCAAGGGTTTTTTCATCGTAAAGCACCGCCATACCTCTGCCGCCGAGGACGAAGGAGGGACGCACCATCACCGGATAACCGATCTTGCGGCCCAGAGCGATCGCCTCATCCAGAGAACGGGCGATGCCTGATTCAGGCTGATTGACCTTGAGGGCGAGCATTCTTTCCCGGAAGTATTCACGGTCTTCGGCAAGACGGATACCTTCGGGCTGGGTACCGACGATACGGACGCCGGCATCTTTGAGTTCCTGGGCGATATTGAGCGGGGTCTGACCGCCGAATTGGACGATGACGCCTTCGGGGTTTTCCTTGTAGTAGATGCTCAAAACGTCTTCAGTGGTAAGCGGTTCAAAATAGAGCTTATCGCTGGTATCGTAGTCGGTGGAAACTGTTTCGGGGTTGCAGTTGACCAGCACAGATTCATAACCGGCATCACGCAGGGCGAATGCGGCATGGACACAGGTATAGTCAAATTCGATACCCTGACCGATACGGTTGGGGCCGCCGCCGAGGATCATGATCTTTTTCTTATCGGAGACCGGAACTTCATCGGGGGCACCGGAGTAGGTGGAGTAGTAGTAATCCTCATCGCCCTCAACGCCGGAAACCGGTACGCGGCAGTAAGTTGCCACACATCCCAGAGCGATGCGGCGTTCTCTGACATCTTTTTCGGAGACGTTGAAAAATTTAGCCAGATATTTATCGGAGAAAGCAAATTTTTTCGCTTTGATGAGCAATTCATCCGGGAGAGCCATCCAGGTATATTTATTCAGCTCAAGCTCAAAGAGGGCAAGTTCCTGGATCTCGGAGAGGAAGAAGGTCGCAATGCTGGTCATTTTGAATGCTTCTTCGACGGTCAAACCCTTTTTGAATGCTTCGTAGAGGTGGAAAAATCTCTCACTGGAAGCACTGGCGACCAGAGGACGCAGCTCATCAAGGCTGAGAGCTTCGATCTTGCGGATGCAACCCGGACCGCTGCGACCGATCTCCAGAGAACGGATGGCTTTCTGGAAGGCTTCTTTGAAGTCCTTACCGATGCTCATGACTTCGCCGACCGCTTTCATCTGGGTTCCCAGAGCATCTTTTGCCTGCGGGAACTTCTCAAATGCCCAGCGGGCGAATTTGGCAACTACATAATCACCGGCGGGAGTGTATTTATCCAGAGTTCCCTCCCGGTAGTAGGGCATTTCGTCGAGGGTGACACCGGTGGCAAGGACAGTGGAAACTTTGGCGATGGGAAATCCGGTGGCTTTGGAAGCCAATGCACTGGAACGGCTGGTACGGGGGTTGATCTCAATGACGATGACTCTGCCGTCCTTGCGGTTGCGGGCGAATTGGACATTGCATCCGCCGGTAACGCCGATGGCGTCGATGATGCGGTAGCTGTAATCCTGCAATTCAGCCTGAACCTCTTTGGAGATGGTCAGCATGGGGGCGACGCAGAAGCTGTCACCGGTATGGACACCGACCGGATCGACGTTTTCGATGAAGCAGACGGTGATTTTCTGACCTTTGGCATCCCGGACGACTTCGAGTTCAAGTTCCTCCCAGCCCAGCACGCACTCCTCGACCAGCACCTGACCGATCAAGCTGGCGGCAAGACCGCGGGAAACGACTTCCCGGAGTTCTTCGACATTGTAAACGATACCGCCGCCGGTACCGCCCATGGTGTAGGCGGGACGCAGAACGACCGGGTAACCCAGATCAGCGGCGATTTTTTCAGCTTCTTCGACGGAGTAGGAGGGTTCGGATTTCGCCATCGGGATGCCGAGGCGGTTCATGGTGTTTTTGAATTCGATACGGTCTTCGCCGCGTTTGATGGCTTCCAGATCGACGCCGATGACCTGAACGTTGTATTTTTCCAGAATACCGGCATCGTTGAGAGAGATAGCCAGATTCAATGCGGTCTGTCCGCCGAGGTTGGGGAGCAGGGCATCGGGCTTCTCTTTGGCGATGATTCTTTCCAGACTGTCAACGGTCAGCGGTTCAATATAAGTATGATCCGCCATGCCGGGGTCGGTCATGATCGTTGCGGGATTGGAGTTGGTAAGCACCACTTCATAACCGCGTTCACGCAGAGCTTTGCAAGCCTGTGTACCGGAGTAGTCAAATTCACATGCCTGTCCGATGATGATCGGACCGGAACCGATGATGAGAACTTTTTTGATATCTGTCCTCTGAGCCATAAGAAACCTCTTTTCCCGTAATATTTTCCCAAATCGCGAACTCACAAATCAAAAGAGCCGCCGCATAAGACCGGGATGTAATATACACCCTTTTCGACAGATAGTCAAGTCGTTTAGAGCGTTCCTTTGGTGGAAAGTACGCCTTTTACTCTCTCATCGTAAGAAAGTGCCTGATCCAGTGCCTTGGCCAGTGCCTTGAAAATCGCTTCAAAAAGGTGGTGGGTCTCACAGGAAACGATCATGCGGATATGCAGATTGAGTCCGGCTTTGACTGCAAAGGCCTGAAAAAATTCATGAAAGAGCCGGGTGTCGATGTTGTTGAGCTGCTGGGCAGGCGGCGTGACATCGTAGTAAAGTCCGCCTCTGCCGGAGAGATCCAGAGCGATCATCACCAGAGTTTCATCCATCGGCAGCAGGAAGTTGCCGTAACGGCGGATACCGGCTTTGTCTCCGGCGGCTTTGGCGAGCAATTCACCAAGCACGATACCGAGATCTTCCATGGTGTGATGACAGTCAACTTCCAAATCGCCTTTTGCCGAGACATTGAGATCGAAAAATCCATGTTTGGCAAAGAGCGTAAGCATGTGATCCATAAAGGGAATACCCGTGGAAATGACCGATTTGCCCTCACCGTCAAGATCGATGGAACAAATTATGTCAGTTTCGGCGGTTTTGCGGGAAATTTCTGCGAAGCGTGCCATAATATTATTTCTCCAGTTTGAGTTGCAGTGCGATACAGGCGTTGCGGAGCAGACCGGCGATGGTCATGGGGCCGACGCCGCCGGGGACGGGGGTGATGAAAGAAGCTTTTTCAGCAGCTTCGGCATATTTCACATCACCGACGAGGCGGTTTTTACCCAGAGCTTCATCGAAAATGCGGTTGATACCGACGTCGATGACCACGGCACCGTCTTTGATCATGTCTCCGGTGACAAATTCAGGTTTGCCGATGGCGGCAATGAGAATATCGGCGTCCAGAGTGTAACGGCGGATATCGGGGGTACCGGAATGGACGACCGTGACAGTGGCATTGGCACCGGCGGCTTTCTGCATGAGCAGAGCAGCCATGGGTTTGCCGACGATATTGCTTCTGCCGATAACCACGGCATGTTTGCCTTTGGGGTCGATGCCGGAACGTTTGAGCAATTCCATAACTCCCCACGGAGTGCAGGGGTGGAAGCCGGGTTTTTCGCCGATAAGAAGTCTGCCGACATTGCGTTCGGCGAAACAATCCACATCTTTGTCCGGGTCGATGGCGAGAATGACGGCAGCTTCATCGACCTGCGGCGGAGGAGGAGACTGCACGAGAATACCGTCAATGGTCTCATCGGCATTGAGTCCGGCGATAACTTTGAGGACATCCTCTGTCGTGCTTTCTTTGGGCATGGCGATCATGCGTGATTCGATGCCGGTTTCGCCGCAGGCACGGACTTTGTTGCGGACGTACACGGCACTGGCGGGGTCATCGCCGACGAGGACTACGGCGAGACCGACTTTTCTGCCGGCTTTTTTGGCGAGATCAGCGGCGATCTGAGCAGTTTCCTGATTGATCTGCTGAGCGATTGTTTTACCGTCAATGATTTGTGCGGACATTTATTCAACTCCCTGAAATATTGTTTTTTTGATAATGTCCCGAATTTTGTGAAACCCGTAACAGAAGCTTATAAACAAACATTTTTGTTAACGTATAAAACATATCACATAAGTTGTGATTTGTCAAACCGGCAAGCACGGGTTTGATCCAAATGTTGGATGCAGTGTGAGGCAATGCACCACCGCAGGAAAGATTTTTCACAAAAAATGAGACAATAACTTTTTTTTAGATTGTCATAAGGAAAATATAACACCATTTCTCCGGGAAAACAACTTTTTTTTCTGAACAATCAGCGATTTTATCAATATTGTTCCGTATCGGGCGGCAGATTTTTTCACCCGGCGTCACCGCGGTGCTGCTTGCGGTAACGGGCGGGTGTTTCCCCGGTCAGAGTACGGAAGATCCGGGTAAAGTGGTAACGGTCAACAAATCCGGTATCCGTGGCGATACTTTCGATGGAACTCTCGGAAAAGGCGAGGAGAAATTTTGCTCTTTCGATGCGTTTGCTGCGGTAATAGATCTGCGGCGAAACCCCGATTTGCCGGGTAAAAAGGTGGATGAATGCACTTTCTCCCATGTGGACTTTTTCCGCAAGAGTTTTATTGCTGTAGTGTCCGATGGTCGTACCGGAAAGGGTTCGCAAAGTTGCGGCGATGCGTTTGTCCAATTCTCCTTTCCGGACAAAATACTTATCCGGGAGTTTGGAAACAGCTGTATGCAGAACTCCGGCGATACTTAAAAATGTTTGCAGACTGCCCCGGACAAATTTTTCGCTCCAGAGCTTCATCAGACGGTCAACCTCCGGCCAGACGGGGATTTCAAAAATATTGTCCTGCGGCTCATGACCGGGGAATTTCATGGTAAAGTGGATGTAAAGCTGTTTGAATTCTCCATTGGAACAAGTGGAAATATTGGTTTCCGGAGCGATGAGATAGATATTGTGCGGTTTCATATTTATCCGGCGGCCGTTGTGAAAAAGCACCGGGCTTTCCCGGTCATTGATCCACGCCCGCCAGAATGCTGAAGTTATTTCAGCTTCAGAGTAGTTCCACTCCTGTACTCTGGAAAATCCCCACTGGTGGATCCTCATGGGGGAATAATTCATCATATCCATAAACGGCTTCCTCTTTTTCTACCGGAGAAAATATAACTGCCGTAATCTTTTTTGTCAAGTTCCCGGCGGAAAAAGTAATGAAAATAACTGCCGGTACAGCAGCTGACCGGAATTTGATGTTGAATTTTCATTTCAGGCACTTGTAAATGTGAATTTCATGCACTATATTGAACGGTAATTGATTTCAAAAAAAGTTTCAGACCGTTCTGTGTGGGGAGATATGGGGATTTTTGTTTGCCGGAGATTTTTGCTGACCGCTGCAGCAGGATGTGCCGGAATTTGCCTGATGACTGGAGTCACCGGCTGTGCCAATTGGAAAATGGAAAGAGAATTCAGGACAGCCCTGCAATTCAAAGCCGCCGGAAAAAATGAACAGATGCTGCAGAAACTGCAGTTGGCTGCCCACAGCAATCACCGGGGGGCGATCAGAGAATTGGCAAATTATTATGCGGGTCAAAAGAATAATGCTGAAGCTCTCAATGAGTCAATATATTGGCACCGCAAATATATGACTGTTTTCAAGGATCACCGGAATGCTCTGGAATATGCCGGACTGCTCGCCCGTACTCCGGATGCAAATTCGCTGGCAGGAGCAGTTGACCTCTGCCGTGCCGTAATGGAAAATTCTCCGGCAGCAACTGCCGGAGAAAAAGCCGATTGTACCGATATTATCAATGAGGTCGTGAATACTGCAAGAAAATTGCCGCAAGAGCAGAAAAGTGGTAATTTGCAGCGTGATCTGGAAAGGTTTTACACTGATTTCCCCGGTTTTTCCCGTTTGCAGGATACCGCAAACAGCCGGGACGGAAAAATTTTTGCGATAGACGATTTCCCCGGCTTGCAGGCATATAAAAAGTACATCCCCGGCAAAGTAAGTGTCCGGGAATTGTTTCAGCGTTATCCGGAATTGAAATTCTTCAATCAGGAAAACGATTCAGAAAATGATCTGATTTTTTCGGCAAATACCGATCATTCCGGCAAAACGGTTGCACTGCGTTACATTTTCCACGGCAACAGCGGAGAAAATCTGCCGCCATTGCTCTACCGGGTGGAATTATCCCCCGACAAAAGCAGTTTTGTCAATATCCGGGAGAATTTTTTCAAAACATTCCCGGAGGCAGAATGCAAAGATTTCCAAACTTCGGTAAATTCCGGATTTCAGGGTTTCAAAGGTCTGTGGAGCATCAAAACAGAATCCCGGAGCATCAATACTGCATGGGGAAAAATAACCATCGTCGATACCCCGCAAAAATGTGACCCCGTAGTTATCAACTGGGAGGAAAAAGCCGGAACAAAGCATGTTAAAACTGCTATCAGCAGCGAAGATTTGAATGAATGGAAAAATTTGATCCTCAAAGAAAATGCCGGTTCCGGCAGGGTGATAATTGATTTCCGGTAGAACATATTTATTGGCGGAAAGCACCGGGAGCCGTGCTTCCTGCCGGAAAAATTAACCAAAAAGGAAAAGAAAATGAAAAAACACATGATTTTGGCAATGAGTGCCGTCGCCGCCGGTATTTTCGCCGGCGGTTGTGCCGTATGCACCGACCCGATCGACAGCTCCTGTATCGAAGTGAGCCATCCCGGAAACAAACAGGTCCTTCCGGATGGTGTCGCTTTCCAGGCGCCGGTCGTCAAAGCTTCCCCTGATTACATCGTCCCCCGTTTCCGCGTCGGAAACGTCCGGGTAACTGCTATCGGTACCGGCAATTCTCTGGAAGAAGCGACCAATGATGCCATCATCAATTTCAAGAAAAAAGCACAGTGCGACTACATCGTTGCGGTAAATACGGACGTCAGTCAGCATACCCACCCGACCTTACGTATCCATGCTCTGACCAACTATTCTGTATCTCTCACCGGTCTGCCGGTTTTCCTCGACCGTCTGGAAGTTGTTGACGGTAAGGCTGAAGCCGAAGCCGCCGCTGCCAAAACTGCCGAAGCCGCCAATAGTGCAGAAGCAACTGCCACCGGCACCCCGGTTCCGGTCTGCAGCCAGAAAGCCGGATTGATCAAACTGTCTGATATCAGCGTGCAGATCAACGCCAAAGGCGAATCCGCTGACGATGCCGCACTGATCTATCCGGTTGTAAAATAACAGTATTACTATCGGCTCCCTGATCCAAACTGCGGGCTGCTGCAAAATATCCGTTTGCAGCAGCCCGCTTTTTCCGCTTATGAGCCGGACACTAAAAATAAAATGATAAAATCACTGCAGCTGCTTGAAAAAAACCCGGCAAGGCATTATTCTATATAGATGTCATGTAAACACAGTTGAATTACAAGGATGAATTATGGAACAATTTTTGGAATATTTGAGTGTTGCCGGAGCAGTTATTTTTGTTTTTGTTGCTCTGGGATTTTGTATTTTCTCTCATGAATTGGGGCATTTTCTGGCAGGTAAGCTCATGGGATTGCACATTGATGCCTTTTCCATCGGCTTCCGTCCGATCTGGCGGAAAAAGTACAAAGGAGTGGAGTACCGTATCGGCTGGCTTCCTCTGGGCGGCTATGTGGAATTGCCGCAGGTCGATGCTTCCGATGACGTCCCCAAAAGTGCTGACGGAACTGAATTACCGCCTGCTTCGCCCAAAGCGAGGATCGTTACGGCAGTTGCCGGACCGCTTTTCAATATTATTTCCGGTTTGCTTATCGGCTGTATCGTCTGGGCGGTCGGCATCCCGGAAGCTACGCCGAGAATGAGGGAGATCGAGGTGTTGAGCGTGCCGGAAAATTCTCCGGAATACGCTTCCGGTCTGCGTAAGGGGGATGTTATCATCAAACTCAACGGTGAAGAATTTCACGACACATGGGAAAAATTCGTGGAAAAAATCCTCTTTACCATCGACGACGTCTCCCTCACCGTCCGCAGAGGAAATGAAATTTGCGAGATCCGCTACACCCCGGCTGAAAATCCCGATGCCCCCGGCACCGCCGGTAAAGAGAAACTGGCATACCCCTTTTTCAAACCACTTCTGCCGATCAAACTCTATCCGGAAAAAGATTCTCCGGCAGAAAAAGCCGGGATCAAAGATGGCGATATCGTGATCGCTGTTAATAATAAAGAGATCACCGGAGCAGATAATTTCCTCTACACTCTGGGCTTTTCCAAAGGCGAAGCGGTTCAGATAACGGTTCTGCGTGACGGCAAAACTCTGACCTTTTCCGTCACCCCGCAGCCGGTAAAAGAAGTTAAAACTTCTGAACGTTTCCTCACCGGGATCAACATGGCAAAGATCGACGGTTTTGTTAAAATCACTTCCGTAATGGCAGGCGGTGCCGCCGCCGATGCCGGGATCAAAGCCGGAGATATCCTGCTCTCTGCAGATGATAAGAAAATATCCGAAATCAAGGAAATGCAGGACCATATCGCTGAAAAAAAGAGTGCCCCGGTAACTTTGAGTGTCAAACGGGGAGAGGAAATTCTCTCCTTTACCCTTGCCGCCCGCAGCTTCCTGGAAAGGCAGGATAATCCGGGAGTTCCCGCCTATGAGATCGGGACCAAATTTGCCGCTTACAACCACCCCAACCCCTTTGAATTGTTTTACAGCACGCTGGAAATGAGCTGGAAAAGTCTGCGGGGCATTGCCACGACCATCGGCAACAAACTCCATCTCACCGAAAGCCGCAGTTCCCTGAAACCCAGCCACATGTCCAGCACTCTGGGTATCGGCATGGTGCTTTACAACTCCATCCGCACCAGTCCGGCTTACGGGATCTACCTGATCGCAGTGATCTCTTTTGCTCTGGCGATATTCAATCTTCTTCCGCTGCCGGTGCTTGACGGCGGTCACATCTTTTTCGGTCTTCTGGAGTGGATCACCGGAAAAAAGATCCCTTCTCCGGTAATGAAAGTTATCTCTTACATTTTCGTAACTTTACTGATCGCCCTGACCCTTTACATAACCTTTTTTGACGGCAAGCGTCTGGTGCGGCAGATCCGGGGAAACAGTCAGGAGCAGGTGGATAAAAATGCGTCGCCCAACCCGTAATTTCTTTCTCGGAATGACCGGGATCGGTTCAGATCATCCGGTAACGATCCAATCCATGTGCAATACCCGGACGGCGGATATCGGAGCAACTTTGTCTCAAATCGACCGCCTGTACAATGCCGGATGCAATATTATCCGGGTGTCGGCAGATTCTCCGGAAGATACTGCTGCTTTGAAAACCATTTGTGCCAAATCCCCCATCCCCGTCATTGCCGATATCCAGTTTGACGGCCTTTCTGCGGTGCGTGCCATTGAAAGCGGCTGTGCCGGTATCCGGGTCAATCCGGGGATCATCCATGACCGGAAACTGCTCACACTCATCGCTCATGCGGCAATCGCCAACGGCACTGTGATCCGGGTGGGAGCCAATGCCGGAAGTTTGAAACTGCATCAGCTTGAGAAGTTGACCGCTTCGGGTATGAGCAAAGAGGATGCCCTGTCTCAAATGCTCTGCGAGGCGGTCTGTCAGCAGTGTTCGCTGCTGGATGAGCTGGGGGTGAGCAAAATCAAAGTCGCAGTAAAAAGTTCCGATATCGCCGTCACGCTGAGATCCTACCGCAAAATTGCGACCCTCTGTGATCTGCCCTTGCATCTGGGATTGACCGAGGCCGGCACCCCGGCAAAAGGTATTCTGCGGTCAGCGATAGCTGTCGGTTCTCTGCTTGCCGACGGTATCGGAGACACGATCCGGGTGAGTCTTACTGCTGAACCGGAAGCGGAGATCACCGCTGCTTTGCAAATACTTGATGCCTGCGGTGCAAGGGAAAATGCTGTGGAGATCATCTCCTGCCCCACTTGCGGCAGGACGGAGATCGACCTGATCGGTCTGGCGGAAAAAGTGGAAAAACTTATCGATACCCTCCGCAAAGAAAAGAAAACCCTGCAATGGAAAAAACTTGCCGTCATGGGTTGTCCGGTCAATGGGCCGGGCGAAGCCCGCAACGCCGATCTGGGTATTGCCGGCAGCCGCAACGGTCAATTGATCATCTTTCAAAAAGGCAAGGTGCTGGGAGCTTATCCGGAAAGCGAGGCTTTCGCCGTTTTTGCCGCTTTACTGCAAAATCCGGAACTGTAAAATGCCGGGGTATCTCAATTTATTGGTAAATATCTTCCGTAACGGCCGATCACAGCCGGAGCGGCAGAATCAAACGCCACTTTGCCGTTGACCAGAACCTTATCCATACCGGTCGGCGTTTGCTCCTTCCCGTCATATCCGGCCCGGGAATCAAAGTTGTCAGCGTCAAAGATCACCACGTCGGCGAAGAATCCTTTTTTGAGGATCCCCCGGTACGGGATCCGGAAAATTTGAGCTGGCAAAACGGTCATCCGGCGGAGAGTTTCCACAATGCCGCAGCTTTGGGAAACCATGCGGAAGAAGCGGGGAAAAGTCCCGGCGGCCCGGGGATGGATGAAATCAGTGGCATCATCAAGCTGATTGGAAATACCATCTGTTCCCGGCATGACATAGGGCAAAGCAAGGATCTTTTGCAGATTTTCCGGAGACATGGCAAGATAGGCGGCCGCTTGAGTATTATTTTCCATCAGGCATTGCATGGCGGCTTTTTCCACGGAAATATTTTGTTCTGCGGCAATTTCCCCCAGCGTTTTGCCGTGAACGGCAAGAATGGTCGAAGCCAGATCCCGGGGGGAATGTTTCAATGCGGCTTCAACTTCGCTCTGATGCCGGAAAGATTCCCGGAGATAAGCTGAAATGTTGTTGTTCTTATCAAAGGGAGGCGGCAGTATCTGGTGCAATCCGGTAGCCGAATAGATATAAGGATAACGGTCGGCAGTTACCCGGAGACCATCTTTTTGGGCTTCTGCGATTTTTTCCAGCACCTTATCCAGCAGATGCCAGTTGGGTTTGAACATCGTTTTCAGGTGGCTGAATTGAAAATATCCGCCGCCGGATCGGGCAATGGCCAAGGCTTCATCGACGGCGGCAAGAATATCCCCGGCTTCGTTCCGGATATGGGAAGCATAAACCTTTTCCTTGCCTTTCATTACCGAAGCAATGGCCTGCAATTCGGCAGAATCGGAAAATTTGCCGGGAAAATAGGTCAATCCGGAAGAAAATCCCGCCGCTCCGGCTTCCAGAGCCGCCGCCAGCAGTTTTTGCATTTTCAGCAGCTCTTCGGAAGTCGGCAAGGAATTTTTCAACCCCATGACATTTTTCCGCAGGCTGTTGTGTCCTGCCATGAATACGCTGTTGGTTGCCGATCGGATCCGGTTCAATACTTCCAGATACCCGGCAAAATCCTGCCATTGGAATTCCCCATTGTCAAAGCCGGAAAAGCAGGCCGAAGTGCCGCAATTACCGTCAACCTCGGTGGTTACTCCCTGCAAAATTTTAGTCCGGTTTTCCGGATATTTCAGCTTGCGTACCTCGCTGTGGGCGTGAACATCAATAAAGCCGGGAGCAACGATCCGGCCGTCAGCTTTCAGCACTTCCGCCTCACTTGCGGTGATTTGCGGGGAAATATCAGCTATCTTATCATTTTCGATCAGAATATCCGCTTTGAATAATTGCGGTGCTATGCCATCATATACCAGACCGTTTTTAATGATGATCCGTGACATATCCTCTCTCCGATCTTACTTCCGGCGGTTCTGAAAGAGCAGCCGGGAACCGCGGATAGTGATCTTTGAACCGATTTTCAGCGTGCTTAACGGCACTTTCAGCTCATCATCGGGAACAAATGCGTAAATGGCATATTCGGGCAATTCCACCTGGATCCCGGAATTAAGCACTCTGGTTATCAGGCAGTCGAATTCTTTTGCCGGATCTTTTTCCAGCATGGTTTCCACGATGCGGATTTTCAAACGGTCATTGGCGGCAAAGCAGGCGGCATCGATCTTTTCCTCGGTTTCAGAGCAGTATTGGGCGATGGGCTCCAGATTCCCGGCGTTGCGGGTACGCTGATTCAAGTCCAGATTCCACAACTGCTGATGCACCGTAAGGTCGGTATAACGCCGTATCGGACTGGTGAAGTGAGCGTAAAAGGTTTTCCCCAGAGCGAAGTGCAATTCGCCCTTGATATTGTACGATGCCCGGGGCATTGACCGCAGGATCATGCCAAGGATCAGCGGTTTAGCCTCATCGTCTGGCAGAGAAGCAATAAATTCCCGGCAGCATTTACGGTCGGCGATATCTCCAACGGATAAGCCGAAAGCCTCTTTCATGGTATCGGAAAATTCCATAGTCTTTTCCGGTTCTGGTTCCGGATGCACCCGGTAGATACCGGCGACGGAACGCTGCGGCAATTCTTTACCGACAAATTGATTGGCGGCGAGCATACACTCCTCGACCAGCTGTTCGGATTCTCTGGAAAAGCGTTTTTCAATACCGCTGACGCTGTTATTTTTTTCATCGCAAACCACCCGGACTTCGGGCAGCGGCAGGTCGATGAATTCTTCCGTTTTATTGCGGTATTGCCGCATCTGACGGACGACTTTTATCAGCAGATCAAGATTTTCCACGGTCTTTTCCTGCCAGTCAGGGGCCACTGTTTTCCGGTCGATGAACTCCTGAACTTCATCGTAATCCAATCTCTGTGCCACTTTGATAATGGTGTGTTCCCGGTGTCCGGCAAGCACTTTGCCTTCGGCATCAACTTTAAGAAACACACTGTGTGCCAGTGAATCAACTCCCTGCTGCATACTTATTTTCGCCGTAAGTGACGGCGGCAGCATGGGCAGTGTACGCCCCGGCAGGTAACAGCTGAAACCCCGGAATTTTGCCGCTTTGTCAAATTTGCTCCCCGGCCGGATGAATGCGGCAACATCGGCAATGTGGATACCCACAGTGAATGTACCATCTTTTTCGGCAACCACCGAAAGAGCATCATCAAAGTCTTTGGCATCAAAGGGGTCAATGGTCAGAATAAAAAGTTCCTTATGCTCTTTGCGGGGGATCTCCGCCGGGATGATGGCAGAACTTTCCGCATCGTCTTCCGCAGAATATTTTCCCGGCAATTCAAATTCAGCCATGACTGCATCCAAATCAGCGGTTACCTCTCCGGCTTTGCCGATAACTTCGCTTATCGTGCCAGTCAATTCGCCGTCTCTGCCGGTTTCGCACTTGATTTTGACCCAGTCTCCACGGCTTGCACCTTTGCGTGAACCGTGAATGGATATGAGTTCCGGCAGGCGGTTGTTGAGCGGAGAAACCAAAGAACCCGGCATCAATTCGGCAACGAAGCTCTCCCGGTCACGGTCAATGATCTCCAAAACTTTTCCCACCGGTCCGCGTTCCTGATCCTCCGGATGACCGGGACGTGGCGGCATAAGTTTGATTTTCACCTTATCTCCGTCAAGAGCGAAGCCGGTGAATTTGGGCGGAATAAAAATATCTTCACTTCCCTCCGGAGCATCATCCGGGGTAAAAAAGCCGAATCCGGCCGGATTCATCCGGATGATTCCGGCTGACACTGCAGCTTCTTTCTCCTGACGACGGGCGGCACTGCGGGCGGCAAGACGCCGCAAACGGATCTTTTTGGACTTTTTCATCAATCCCCTCCAATACAGAAATATCAGGGCAGCATCACCAGAAAACCGGATCGCTGCATCTCTTTGCGGAAACTCTCTTTCCCAAGTGTTTCAATGAGCATTTTCACCGCCGCTGAATCTTTACGGCAGATAAGCACATAATGCAGAGCCAGCGGATATTTACCGGAACGCACCGATGCCGTAGTCGGCATTACCCCGTTTACCGGGAGCATTTTCAAATCCGTCGGCGGCAATGCCGTGAACGGAGCAAAAAACAACGATGCCGAATTGGTGAATGCAAAACCGCTTGAAACAGATTTCACCATGAAGATCTCTTTGGAATAATCCTGTTTGCCGAAAACTCTCCGGAGCAATGTCCCCGACGGCTGTGCCGGAGAAATGGCGATCCGCTGGATATCCATGTCCAGACGATTGTAAAATTCCCAGGTCGGCCGGGGGGCTGTAAGTATCTGCAAAATCTGCTTGGGAGTCAAATCTGCTCCCGGATTTACTGTGCTGACATAGAGGCTGAGAGCTTCGGCGGCAATGGGGACGAAATATCTTTTCCCGGCAAAACGGCGGTCAATAACGATACCGTCAAGTTTGCCTGCATCAAATTCTTCCAGAGCTTTCCCCGGCAGGATACGCCGCATGGAAACCTCCATTTTCTTCTCTCGGGCAAGGGTTATTCCTGCCTGCAGAAAAACATCGGCAGCTGCCCCTCCGGTAGCATCGGCAAGAAGCAGAGTTTCCGCACCTTTGACCGTGACCGCAGTCAACAGCAAAAACAGAAAAGTTAAAAGGTTTTTCATTCTTTGGCATTACCCTGAATTTTGTGAAACTGCACAACAATGTTTGTTGTGATGTATAAAATATATCACAACGGCGGTGATTTGTCAACCTGCAACTGACGTACCGTCCGGAGGCCTGCGTGGCTCTTGGTTATGCCGCCTCCCGCTCACCCGTCATGCAAACTTTATTTGCATGACATCGCTACCGGCAGGCGGTGTCGCCTTGCGGCGACAAACGTTCCGCCGCCTTGTCCCGGCGAAGACAGATTGATCACGTCTCCATACGACGGAGGGCGGGATTTTTTGTTTTTTCCGGCGGTCAGCAGTTTTTCATCGCTTTGAGGAAGGATTCCCGGCTGTCAGCAATGGTTTTCTCCGACACACAGAATGCCAGACGGAAATAACCCGGCAAGCCGAAGCCTCTGCCCGGTACCGCCAGAATACGCTCTTTCAAAAGGGCATCAATGAAAATCCGCTCATCCGCTACCGGGGATTTCGGGAAAAAGTAAAATGCCCCTCCCGGCATGGTGAATTCGATCCCGGCTTCAGTCAGGATTTCCGCCATCAGATTGCGGCGGCGGCGGTAAACATCCAGATCGATCCGGGCATTACTGCATTTGGCGATCAGCTTCTGGGCGACCACCGGAGCATTGACAAAACCCAGTGTCCGGTTGGTCAATGTCAGACCGCCAAGCAATTCAGCAGCATTTTCCAGTGCCGGATTGACAGCGATATAACCGATTCTTTCTCCGGGAAGTGAGAGCGTTTTGGAGAATGAACCAATGACCACACTGCCGTCATACACCCCGAACATGGAGGGGACGTTGTCCCCATCATAATTAAGGAAACGGTACGGCTCATCGGAAACGATATAGATCATTCTGCCGTATTTCTTCCTTGCTGCATAAAGCAATTCAGCAACGGCATCCAGTTCCTCTTTGCAGTAGATTTTACCGGTTGGGTTGTTGGGGGAATTGAGGATGATCGCTCTGGTTTTTTCCGTGATCGCTCCGGCAATATTGCCGATATTCAAAGAGAAGTCTTCATTGGACATCACCGGTTTCAATACTCCACCAAAGTTTCCGGCATAAAAACCGTATTCCACAAAGTAAGGAGCTATGCACAAAACCTCATCACCCGGAGTCAGTGTCGCCCGGAAAAAGGCATTGATCCCACCGGCGGCACCGCAGGTAACAATGATATTTGCCGGCGGCACTACAGTATCCTGCTCGCCGGAAATCAATTCTGCCAGAGCCTGACGGGCGGCATTTTCTCCGGCATTGGGCATATAGCCGAAAGCAAACGGCTGATCGCTGGCTTCTGCAATTTCCAGCATTGCCTTTTTGATCTCCGGCGGCGGCGGCAGATCCGGATTGCCAAGACTGAAGTCATAAACCTTATCTTCGCCGTATTTGCGTTTCAATTCGATACCGGCTTCAAACATCCGCCGGATCATGGAGGAATTACCGAGAAATCCTTTTACTTCATCTGAAAGCAGCTGCATTTTTATTTTCCTTTCAATTAAAAAATTCTTTCCGGCAGTGGTGCATTGCGGGTGATCTCCTGGCAAATCTGCGAACACCGCCGGTATTGTTTCAGCCCAAAAAATTCCATGACACTCCCTTTAAAATAATCCGCTCATCTGATAAAAGCAAGCTGAAAAGTGTCCGTCTCTGTTATCAGTGAGGATTATTTTACGAAAAAAGTTGTAAAATCCTTTTTCAGATGATATATTATACAGATTATAAACAACACCGGTAAATATGCCGGAAACCAAAAACATGCCGGTTCTGCCGCTTTATGCAGCAATGTACCGCTAAAAAATGGAGACTTAAAAAATGCAGGTTCCGTTGCTTGACCTCCGGGCACAGTACGCCCCGATGAAAGAAGAAATTCTCGCCGCAGTTGCCGAAATTTGTGATTCCCAGCGTTTCATTCTCGGCGAAAAAGTGGAAATTCTGGAAAAAGAGCTTGCCGCTTACTGTCAATCCGGTGCCGCAGTCGGTGTTTCCAGCGGTTCCGACGCCCTTTTGATTGCCCTGATGGCAGAGAAAATCAAACCCGGTGATGAAGTTATTACCTCTCCTTTCACTTTCTTCGCTACCGTCGGTGCCATCGTCCGTGCCGGGGCAACTCCGGTTTTCGCAGATATCGATCCGGTGACTTTCAACATCGATCCGGCTAAAATCGCCGAAAAAATCACCCCGAAAACCCGTGCCATCATCCCGGTACACCTTTTCGGTCAGGCCGCCGATATGGATCCCATCGTCGCCATCGCCAAAGAACACAACCTTTTCATCATTGAAGATGCCTGTCAGGCGATCGGTGCCGAATACAAAGGCAAGCGGGTCGGTTCTTTCGCTGAATATGGTGCTTTCAGCTTCTTCCCCAGCAAAAACCTCGGCTGCTTCGGCGACGGCGGTGCGGTGAGCTGCGATACCGCCGAACGTGCCCAGCTGCTCAAAATCTACCGTAACCACGGTCAGAGCAAAACCTATATCCACGAATATGTCGGCGGCAACTTCCGTATCGACGCTCTGCAGTCTGCGATCCTTTCGATCAAACTGCGTTCACTGGATTCATGGTCAGAGGCCCGTCAGAAAAATGCCGCCGCCTACAAAAAACTTTTCGCTGCTGCCGGTCTTGATGAGCAGATCGTTCTGCCGCAGACAGCATCCTACGATGTCCGCCACATCTACAACCAGTTCTGCATCCGGGTCAAAGACGGCAAACGTGATGCCCTGAAACAGCATTTGCTGGATTCCGGCGTCGGTTGTGCGATCTACTATCCGCTCTCACTGCATTTGCAGGAGTGCTTCAAGGAATTGGGCGGCAAAGTCGGCGATTATCCGGAGAGCGAAAAAGCTACCGGAGAGATCATGGCTCTGCCGATTTTCGGCGAATTGACCGGAGAACAGCTGGAATACGTCGTTTCCTGCATTGCCAAATTCTACGGTAAATGACCTCCCCCCGGTAAAGCAGAATGAAAAAGATCCACTTTACCGGTATCGGCGGTGCCGGTATGGCACCGCTGGCTGAATTGTCTCTGGCAAGAGGATTTGCCGTCAGCGGTTCAGATATGGCTGAATCTCCCAAGTGCCGCCATCTGGAAGCTTCGGGAGCAGAAGTTTTTTACGGACACCGGGAGGATAATCTCCCGGATGACGCTGATCTGCTGGTCTTTTCCAGTGCCGTGACTGAAGAGAATTGCGAGAGAAAGAAAGCCCGCCATCTGGGTATCCGCGAGATACGCCGGGGTGGGTATCTTGCGGAATTATCCGCCCTTTACCGCCGCTGTGTTTCAGTTACCGGAACTCACGGTAAAAGTTCAATATCCTCTGCTTTAGCGATGATTTTGCGTCAGTGCGGCAAAGATCCCGGCTTTATGATCGGAGCGGAAGTTGCCGGTCTGCCCAGCTGTGCTTCCGGAGACGGAGATATTTTTGTCACCGAAGCTGATGAATCTGACGGTACTCACACGCTGTTGAAAAATTTTCTTGCCGTTGTTCCCAATATCGAGGATGACCACGAGTGGAGTCTGGGGGGCAAAGAGGTGCTGGAAAATAATTTCCGCAAGGTAGCGGCAAATTCAGCGAAACTTCTCTATTATGCTTCACCGGAGTGTGATAAGCTTTTTGCTGACCACCCGGATAAGGTACGCCTGCCGAAGATTCCGGATAAATTCGGTGATCTGCGTGGATTTCAGGCGGCCAACGCCTTTATCGCAGCTCAAGCGGCAATATTGCTCGGCTGTGAGGAGAGTGCGGCTCTTGCGGCTGCTCAAAAGAATTATCCGCAAGTGGCAAGACGCATGACCGTACACAAAGAAACAGAAAAACTGCTGGTCGTAGAGGATTACGCCCATCATCCGACGGAAGTCAAAGCGGCGATCAGCTTGCTGCGGTTCCAATATCCCGGCAGACATCTGCGGATTTTGTTCCAGCCTCACCGTTTTGCCAGATTGGAGAAATATTTTTCAGAATTTGTTTCGGTCTTATCGGCGGCGGATTCGGTTTTTGTTGCACCGGTTTTTGCGGCATGGAGCGAAAGCGGCAAAGTTGATTCGGTAATGCTTGCCAATGAGATCGGCGGTACGGCAGTTGAGGGTTCTTTTGAACAGTGGGCAAAAGCGGTAAAAAAAGATTTGCCGGAAAATTCGGTGATTGCCGTTTTGGGTGCCGGAGATATCAATCAGGCAATACAATTTATTTAGAATCGTCAGCAAAACGGTGCTGTCAGGAGGTGTTTCGCTCTCCGGACGGCACCTTTTTTTTATTTTTTGGTAATGTCTCAAATTTTGTGAAACCCAATCAGGAGCTTATAAACAAACATTTTTGTTAACGTATAAAACTTATCACATAAGTTGTGATTTGTCAAACCGGCAAACACGGGTTCGATCCGACCGGTGGATGCAGTGTGAGGCAAGGTCGCGGGCAAATCAAGGCGGATGAGCAGGAGTGTTCTATCCGTACATGACTGAACATAAAATCAAAGACTGCCTTACTCGCAGTCATGAGTACGGCATAAGCCGCACGGAATGGCGGAGAGCGAGGCCTCCGGAAAATCGACTGCAACCGCCGAGGGCGAAGCCCGAGCGGCGAGGCCGCTCTCCCGCGGCCGCAGGGAGATTTTTTGGAGAAGAAAGAGATTGCCCGCAATGCACCACCGCAGGAAAGATTTTTCACAAAAAACGAGACAATAACTATTTTTTGTGTTGACAATACCGGGCATATATAGAGAATGATTATTTTTTACCGGGAAAGGATACACAATATGGGAAATTTACGGGATCTTATGGAAGTCAGCCGGGGGAAATACCGGGCATTTTACGGTGGGAACGATCTGGGGGAATTGGCATCACCGCCGGAGATAAAAGCGGATTATGAGAGCAGGACATTGCTGGTTCACGATCCGGTGCTGCCCTCAAGGACACTGGAGGGCAAAGCTGAATTGCACGCTTTGATAACGTTGAAACTGCGTGCAGTCAGCCGTGGACTGGAATTGTTGAGCAGCCGGGGAGAAGAAACGGCAGAACTGCTTCTGAAAAACGGGGGCAGAAATGAAAAACTGCAGTTGAATTTCCCCTGTGTCAGATTGCTGCCGTCATGGGAATTCATACCTTCTTTTGCGGGGGAACACATTATAACATTGAAATTTTCCGCCCTTATGGATCAAAGCGGCAGATTATTTTATTTCTCCGGGACTTGATATTTCGCTAAAGTTGTACTATATTATAGTATCAACAAACTTTGGGGCGATTAGCTCAGTTGGTTAGAGCGTTTGCTTTACACGCAAAATGTCGGGGGTTCGAGTCCCTCATCGCCCACCATTAAAAATTATTGGTTATCAGTAAGTTAAGTGCAAAATCACTGCAGTGCTGATAACCATTTTTTTTTGTGTCAAAATGCAAAAATCATGCTTGAAATGACACAAAAATGACACAAAAAATGCATTATTCTGCAGAAAAGGTAAGTGTGATTCTCAAATCTGTATACCTTGTGTCTCTGACTTGAATATAATATAACACATTCAAATGGACTTTTTAAGTCCACTTTCAAAGTGCGTCATAAAAAATTTGAAAAATTTTCAGAATGCTGTTAAATTGTCTGAAAAACGTTTGAAACACGTCTCTGGCGGTGATCACAATCTAATGCGACTGATTTATGGCAGCTGATGTGATCACCGCCAGATCACCTTACCATGTAAGCAAATGGTTACGAGATTTTCCCTTGCCTTTGTCTTGCCTCACGCAGCCAGAAACAAAAAAACTGCTGATCCGGACGGGAACCAGCAGCGGGTATGTTGATTGATAATAATGCGATATTTCTTATGGCGAAGTTCATTCCTTCTTTATCGTGATTCAACTCGTCAGCTGCGAAGATTCCGGATCAAGTGCGGCTGATGCCGGTCCCGGATCCCAACTGGTTGGCGTTCCTTTGACTTGACGGGAAAGCCATTCCAGAGCAGCATTTTCATAAAGATCGTGATTGCCATCAAAGATGGTCAAACGAACATTATTGGAAACTCGACGGAACAAAACTTTGTGTTCCCCGAATGCCGGATCGACCTCCCGGCAATGCAAATGCTCCGGGATTGTTTCATTCTTGACGATATACATGGCATCATCCCATGAGATCCGGTCTTCCGGTGCGGCAAGGACATTAAAGGCAAAAATCGACTGATCCACGGGAACCGTTCCCTTTCCTACATGACCGTCATGAATACCGCAATTGATCGCAAGCGGCAATTCAGCGGCATTGGGGAGCCAGCTGATCGGAGACCTGACCATTGCCTGCTTCCTGGCGGCAGCATCCGTTTCCGGATTTCCTCCGCAGGCACTTTCGATATTTTTGTAATATCCCAAATTCATAGCACTGCATTGTTCGTGCCAATACCGGATATCAGAGATTGGACACCAGGACGAAACAGCGGTCCAGAGATCCGGGCGTCTTCCAGCAAGCAGCAATGAACAGTGTCCTCCTCCGGAACCTCCGCAAAGATAGATACGTTTTTTATCAACATTTGCTATCTGGCAGACATGACGAACTGCGTCTTCGATATCAGAAACTACGAAATCAGATCCGCACGCTTCGGGCCACCAGTTAGGGCCGCGGAATTCCGGAAAGATGAAATTCCAGTTATACTTTTCGCAGCAGGCCGCAAATTTTTTGTAATAATCAGTATGATTATAACTCCAAGTATGCAGACCCACCAGCAGCGGACGGGCTTCATCCCCTGATGCCGCACTGAACATGGCTGGCTGACGGGTTCTATCGATCTTGCAGTCGTAAAGAATTTCCTGAATCATAAAAAAACCAACTCCCCTGATTATGGTTTTGCAGTGTGAATAATGGAAAAAGAACGCAAAAGTCCTTTGAAACACCGGGAACTTCCATCGGTATTTTTTGATCCGTCTCCGGCAAAACATGAAGCATTCAGATTACGCGTGATCCCGGTAAACGGAAGAGCGTCCTCTTCACCGCCGTTTACAGAAAGATAAACAGCCTTGCCGTCGTAGCGGAAACGGATGCGATTCCACTTTCCTGCCACCGGACCCAGTTTGGAATACCGGGTGTCCAGCGGCGAAAATGCGGATTTTCTGTCATGGGGTCGCCGATGCTGGAAATCGACAACGAATTTTCCTTTTTCCGTACGCAGACGGAATCCGGTCAATGCCGTCCCGCCGTACATCCCCAAATATGTCTGGTCACGTCCGATCTCTTCAGGGAAAACTTCAAACTCCAGAGTGTATCCGTTTTTATGCGGGAATGTTCCGGGCGGGAAATTTACGAATGCATTCGGTTTTCCGGTAAAACGCAGCGAATATTTTCCGTCCGGCAATTTCACCCATTCCGGAGCGATGCAGTTATCCCTGCCGTCTTTATTCATATCCCGATGAATGATCCGCGGCGCAGAACCATAGGAATGGCTTTGTCCCTGAAACCCGATGGAAATCGTGTTGTGCGCTCCGATGGAAGCGAAAAATTCCCGTCCTGCATCGGTAACCAGCGTATCGCCGGATCTTTCAGGATCGAAAGAATAGACAATTTGCGGAATACGGTTCTTTTCAACTTGAATCGGGTAGAAACCTTTTTCACGGTCATAGACCTGAACTTCATGTGTTTGGTTTTCATCCCTGCTGACGGCATAAGGTTTGCTCCACCAAACCCGTCCATCACGCGAAATTGCCCGGAATGCCAGGATGCCTTCCGGAATGTCGGAAAGAATACGGTTTTTGAATTTTACCTGTTCCGTCATCAGCGGCAGCGGCTGACGTTCCGGGCGGTATATCGTATCAAGTCCGAATTGCAGACCGTCAAAGAGAACTTTGGTTTGAATTCCGTATTTGCCAAGATTTTTCAGCGGCACGCTCCAGGTAAATGTCTGATCCTTGTACGGCCCGGTCAGACGTTTCCCCAAAACCGTAAAGACTGCTTTGTCGATCTCATTTTTTTTCACGGAAAAGACATAGGTGTTATGTCCGAGTCCCACCCATGAACTCGGATCAAAAATCGTGGAATCCCATTTGATCTGGCGATACAATACGCTGTAATTGATCAGGTAATTGCGCCGCGGTTCCTTGGTGGGGGCGAAAAAGATTCCGGAATCGGTACCTTTCAGATCAAACTTCTGTTCGACCTTGATACTGCCGGGGCCGCCTTTTTCGCTGTTGAGATACTGCCAGGAAAAACGATAACTTTGCCGTTCATGATCACTCTGCAGATATTCATTTTTCGGGTCGTATGAAAAAATATCATAACTGTTGTTGACCACATCCACAGCCTGAAGTTTGTGTCCCGGGAAATTCAGATCCGCTTCGATCGCATACTCCGAAATCATTCCGTTTTTCGCGATCGGCGTGATGGATGCCGCCGGTTTTTCGGGGAACATCAGATTCCGAACCGGAGTACAAAGATAAAGATAATCATTTTTCGTTGTTGCACGGATCGCCGTAAACGGCATTCCTTCACAAATCACCTTTGTGTTTCCCTTGTACCGGATCGTCAGGCGCGGAACTGCACAACGCTGCTGCGCCATGATATCGGATGGAACATAAAGGTTGTGATCCTGCAATTTGGATGAATCAAACTTCAATCCTCTGGATGACCAGAAAGGTTTGCCTTCATGTCCAAGCAGTTCCAGATCGACAGTATAATCGATTTTCTCCTGACTGTCCGGTACATTTAGCAGCTCCACCTCAAACGGTGATCCGGGCACATACTGCCGGAGCTGAGAAACGATCAGATTCGGCAATGAAAGATCATCCCCGGCACGGGGCTTCAACGGAATATTTTTCATTGTATCCGTGTAGTATTTGATGATACGCTGATAAGCCATCGGACGACAGATCATCGGCTGGATACTGGTATCCTCGTTGGTTTCATCCCATTCAAACTGCAGAATGATATCGATCGGATATTTCAAAGCCAGTTCATAAGCCTTCCGGAATGTTTTCGTCCCGTCATGGCAGAGAGTCTGATTGCCGAGGAATCCATCGTAGCCAGTCATGATCTGGAATTGAAACAGTTTCTTTCCACGGAATTTCTCCTGCGCCACGGCGGCGGAAACAAGCGGCAGAATGACTTTGTCATAATACTCCACATTGTAGCGCATATCCCGGTAGGTCAGACGGTTGGCGAATTTGATCCCGCCTGCGACCTCCAGATATTCCGTAAGTTTGTCAAACCATTTCAATATGACGGAAGCCGGGACACGTCCGTTGTTTTCCATGTAATAATGGTAGGGATCCGTGCTGACACGCAGAGAACCTACAGCATGGATATAACAGCAGTCCGAACCGGAAAGTTTTTTGATTTTCGCAATATAGTCGGCGATCTCCCGGGGAGTTTTGGTGTCGCCGCCGTAAGAGGAATACACGGGCTTGCCTTGAAAACGCAGTACGGCCGGATGCCTGGCAAGAAAATCAAGATGCTGTTTCTCCAGCGGACCGTAAGCACCTTCCGGGCAGAGGGTCGGCATACAGTAAAGCGGATAATCCGGTGTGGAGTATTTTCCGATCATATCGACGGTGTCTTTTGTAATGTCGAGATTGACAAACATTCCGAATCCGTCAAGACCGGTTTCTTTCAAAAGTTCCAGATTTTTTGCCACTCCAGGCATTTTATACTGGGACGGCCCGATCTCATAAAGTTCACGGGATTTGAAAAGAGGCTGATCCAGCCAGCGTTTTTCGGTCAAAAACATTTTGCTGGTACACCAGAGTACCGGTTCGGTGAAAAAATAACGCTTTCCATACAGAAGCGGCTTTTTCATACCGACTTTTTTCATTTCCTCCAGCAGTTTGTCTCCCAATTCGTAATCCTGGACAGACAGCTCCCTGATTTTTGCAAGCTCCGCACGGATGCCGGCAAATTCAGCAGAAAAAACGGACAACGTGCCTGCAAGGAGAAATGTAAGAATCAATTTTCTTTTCATTCGGGAAAAACCTTTCTTCAGATAGTATATTCTGCTTTTTTGATCTTGGCACGATAAGTTTCAATCCATTTCGCCTGAGACGCGTTGAGTCCCGGCATTTTCTCGAATTCGTCAAGCAGTTTTTTCGCCTGCGTATAATCTTTCATGGCTCCTTCCAGAATGCTGATCACCTGCATATATGCCGCCGCTTTGTAGTAACTCGGAATATTATTCAGCGCAATAATCGCGAAATCAGTCTGGCAGATATCCTTATATGCTTTCAACCGGAACTGTGCCCGTGCGATCACGGTCAGGGCTGCTGCTCTGACGACTTCCTTTTCTTTCGGATTCCAGGCGATTTCTTTCAAAGCTGCGATGGCATCCTCATATTTTCCCGAAGCGAACATGATATTTCCCATTCCGATCTGTGCCTGCGTTCTGCGGGCGGAACTGGCTTTCTGATTCGCCAGCAGCAGCTGAAAATATTTTTGTGCATCCTCATATTTTTTCAACTGGAGCAAAAGATTTCCGCAAGCCAGCTGTGCGTATTCACTTTCATTGTTCTGGACACCGGAAGATTCAACTTTCTGATACTCCGCGACAGCCGCTTCGACTTTTTTCTGTTTCAGTTTGCAATCTCCCAGACGATTCCGGGCAAACATACGATTTTGGACAGCGATGCTTTCATCTTTCAAGATCTGTTCCAATACCTTTTCCGCATTTGCCCAATCTCCCCGGGCCTGATAGACATCTGAAATGGCAAGAAGAGCCTGATAACGCTGTCCCGGAATTTCGGTCTGATTTTTGGCTTCCTGATAATTTTTCAAAGCCAGATCAAACTGTTTCTGGGAAAAAGCCTGACGTCCGGCTTTGAATGATGTCTGGAAATCTCCGTAAGCGACTCCGGAAAACAGGAAAAGAAAGATGAAGCTGACAAATAAAGTTTTTTTGGAATTCATGATTATAGCCTTTCGTATAAAATTTACTCTGCGTCGTAAAACCAGCGACGGGGATGGGTATCTCTGCTTCCGATCTGCAGATACGGATTCGTGGTTTCAGCAGTGTAACCTTGAATGTGTCCATCTGCATGGAGAATATTGATACTGCGGTTGTGCCGACTATGCGGCAGATTAGAGTTGTTAGGCGGTGCATAGTAACAATTTTTCACTACATATTGCCCCCGTTCCTCATCCGTCCCCAGCGTTCTGCCATCGCATGAATCCATCAGTACAAACAATTCCGAGGAATACTTTGACCGATTCAAATTTGCAAAGGCGATGTCATCTTCTGTTGTCTGACCTGCTCCTGCCCGTCCGACACCCCGGATACCGGCAGAATAACCGTATGCACTGTAGCTGTTGATTATCGGCCCGTAAGTGGGATGATTTTCATAGGCTTTGCTTGAATTTGCCAGAGAAGGACAGAAGAAAACCTGATACGTGATATAGTTCAGTTGAAGCATCATGGTTCCCCATGTACATTGCTTTGTCGGATAGGATGGGATGAAATTGTAGCCGTAATTGGGGAAATATCCGTCATAAGTATCGCTGTAACTTGCGAATGCAAACCCGAATTGTTTCAGATTTCCCTGACAGGAAGCGGCACGTCCCCTTTCTCTTGCACTGGATAAGGCAGGCAGCAATATGGCTGCCAAAATTGCAATAATTGCGATTACCACCAGAAGTTCTATCAATGTAAAACTTCTAACCTGTTTCCCGGCAATACCACGGATAAGTTGTTCTTTGGGCCTGCTTCTTGACGCATCATTCAGTTTGCTGTTCATTTCTCACGATCTCCCTTGTTGTTTGCTTGATAAAGTATTGAAATTAATACCACTCAACTTTCGTCCATGAAATCAGTCTTTTTTCCGATTAAAAATAAAACGGCTGAAAATTTTCATTGCAAGGTCTGCTTCTCCTCCTCCCCGAACAGGATCTTTTCCATATCGTATGATGAGGCTTCCAATGCCTCATCCCCCCATTCCGGAGTCGCATATTTTCCCGGGCGGCTGAACCAAAGAGATTCATCCAGACGATCCATCTCGACCAGATCCGGACAGATCACCATAGCTTCGCTCGTTTCGAGTTTTCCGGCATGATCCCCTCCGAATTTTTTGCGGGTTTCCGGGCCGCGGATCGGATGAATCCCGATCCATTTGAAAGGATCATTGTTCCCGGAATAGTAAGAGGCGAAATTCTCAGTTCCCCACCAACCTTCCCCGGACTCTTTTTCCAGCCACTCAAAAATCACACGGCGTGCCGCAAACCGGAACGCCAAATCGGTCGGCATCCCCTGGTCAAATCCTTCGGTCTGATGAGAAATAAATGCGTGAATGTTGCGGAATCCGACCCGAAGCAGCCCGCGGAAAATATCTTCTGCAACGGGGATGATCTTTGCCGAATCAACTTGAATGGTGCCGTTTCGTTCCGGTTTTGCCACTGCAAGCGAAGCAGCTCCGTAATAAAATGGCGGCATGACCACCAATTCCGGACGTCGTTTTTCGATTCGGTTTATTGCATCAATGCAGGTGAAACAATCTACGCCCAAAGGCAGATGTTCCGCATGATACTCAATCACTCCCAGCGGCAGTGCCACCGGATAATTATTGTCGATCGCCTCACGCAGCTGGTAAGGAAGCATATTCAGATATTGCATAGTATCGCCTTAAAATTTACAGTTTGTTTTTTCTGCCGCCCAAATCGCGGTCTCGATAACAGCTTCCTCCGGTGTACAGGAGGGATTATATTCCAAATCACGCTTTGCCTTGTCAATACTGAAACACATATGTTCCGCAAGGAAGCGCAGCCCGATCGGATTAATATTTTCACCATATTTTTCCAGCATATCATCCACGGTCATGTAATTGATGACCGGCTTTTTGTTGAATACCGATGCGGTCAGCTCAAGATAGTCATTCAAAGAAAGGGCATGTGAAAGACAGATGTTGTAAATCTGCCCGATGCTGCCCGGGTGAACCAAACTCAAGTAAAAAGAGTTTGCCAGATCCCGCACATGAATTGGCTGCAGCAGCGCCCGGCCGTCGTTGGGCAAATCAAGAGGTCTTCCGGCGATGATGTCTGCAATGAAATCGGTGCGGCGGCCGCCGAGGTTGTCCAAAGGAAGCACACCCGGCCCGGTGATGTAGCAGGGGCGGATCACCGTTGCCGGGAAACCTTGTTCACGGCAAAGCTGCATGACCAGATTGTCCACGATCCGTTTCTGATCCCACCCCGTACCGGGAGCAAAACCTTTGTAATGTGCGGTCTCATTACAGGGAACAAAAGGAAGCGGAGTATAGCCGCCGGTGGAACTGCAATGCAGATAATGCCGCAGATGCTTTGCATATTTGCTGATCAAACTGATGGACTTTTCTGTCGGCACGGTGTCAATAACGTGAGTGTACCGGGTATCAAAAATCTGCCTCATTGCCGCTTCGTCTTCCTTGTCTGCGGTAATTATTTTCAGATCAGCAATCTCATTGAGAAAAGTTTTCTTTTTACCGCGTATAACAATGGTAAGATCCAGCCCTTTTGAGGTCAAATTCAAGGCAATGTTATGTCCAAGCCATCCACTACCGCCAAACAATAAAATTTTCATGGGGCAAATTCTCCTGTTATTATTTCTGATACAATTTATCGAAAGCCGCATCTCTTTTCTTATAAAGCGTCTTTAATTTTGTTTCCGGATCTTTCAGGATGGAAATGATATCCGGAAGCATTTTGTTCCAGTACTCAAAATTACGTCCCTTGAGGGATCCGACCCAGTTTTTGTAGAATTCGATCTGTTCATCCGCAGTTTTGCAGGAATCCGGAATACGGCCGTAGATTCCGGCGACCCGCTGGATCTCCGCTTGTACTTGAGTGTACTGCATTGCGATTTTCTGTTTGGGTCCCGGAGTGTAGCTGCTGCCGATAATAGTCCGGGCAATGATGAGATGTTCCTGGCGTGAAGGGTGGACCCGGTCTCTTTTTCCCCGGGGACAGGCGGCATCGTTTTCCTGAAGATTTTTCAGCAGCGGAGTATAAATATCGATGAATTCTGCTCCTTTCTGCTTCGCCAGACGCTTCTCGATGATCTGAAAATTCCGGACACCGGAAGTATCCATATTCGGATTCAATGATGCAGTGACCTCCGGATTGGCAGATTCATTGTACGGCGGAGTTCCAAGCAGGACCACTTTGACATTTGCCTTGTTCAGAATATCGATGAGATCCCCGAGATTTTTTTCAAACCGGTTAAAAACCGGATATTTTTTTACGGCTTCCTCAAAGGAAAGATCCTTTTCGGAAAATTTTGTAGTAAACATCAGATCGTTGATCCCGATCTGGATGATCACAAGATCCGGCTTATCCGTCTGCAGCATTTTATCAACACGCTTCAGCAAAGCGGGAACTGTACTTCCGCTAATCCCGCGGTTGATGACACGCCGCGGATGAGACGGATCGGTTTCCGCCAAGTATTCCTGCAGATACATGTGATAATACCCACCGTGCGTGATGCTGTCTCCGAAGCAGACGATCGTCTTATAGGGAGAAAGATCCATTGCAGTCAGTGTGAATAACGAGAACAGTGCCAGCATGAGAACAGAAATTTTCATTTTTACCTCACTTGTATTTTTTTGATCTCTTTTGCCGAAAATGCGATTTCGGAGGATTCTTTTCCGTTCACGAAAAGAGTGGTCTTGTGATCGCGGTCAAGCTCATTCTGGACCGTGATCTCGCCCTTGTCCCAATCAGCATCCAGCACTTTTACACAATCCAGTCCAAAAGCATGGTGTTTTTTCGTATCGACATAAACTCCGCCAAATTCCCGAATGATCTCTCCTAAATACAAATACAGGTCGATGAACAGCGAATAACTGTTTTCAGGGTAACTGTGCTTGTAAAGTCCGGATTCATCATCCATCTGGGGATTGTTTTCGTAAATGCTGTAAAGTATCTGATCTTTATGCGGATTGCCCTCCAGACTCTTTTCATCTCGATGCAGCATAACTTGACGGAAAGCCGCAATACCCCGTTCCATATAAATCGCTTTTCCGGTGGCACGGTAAAGACGCATCAACAGATAAGCAACCCATGCGACAGACTGATTTCCAGTGGCAGTGCATTGGGTTCTGGCATAATCGGGCCAAGTATAATAGCTGGTGGCGATCATGCCGCGGGATTTCCAAGAGATCTGATCATAGAAACTGCCAGGTACATTCGGGACATTGTACCCCATCTGCATGATATTGCCGAAAAGCTGAACTTTTTCTGCGGCATCCAGCCACTTGGAATCTTTTTCCTGTTCGTAAAGATCAAGAAACGCCCACAACATCGTGCGGTAGCCGTCCACGTCCCAGAAGTCCGGATAATCAGTCTCGCAGCCGCCCATGGAGAACATCCCCAACTCCTCAATATCCAACAGACAGCGTTCTGCGGTTTTCAGATAAGCCGTCCGAAGCCGTTCATCCCCGGTTGCCTGATACAGTTTGATGAGTGCGGGAATCCAGGTCTGCGTTTCAGAATATTGACTGATCCAACCGGCTTTCTCCTTCGGAGTGAGGTCGGAATGATACAGACGGCGAAAATGTCCGTCAGGCTGCTGCAGTTTCAACACATCCTCCAAAATGTCAAACGGATATTTGGTCTGAAAGAGCGTTTCATCCTGAAGATATAAAGTCATGGCATCGTAAATCATCTCAGGCAAAGCAAGAGAATCCAAAGCTTCCGCCTCAAATGGTGCTCCCCAGCCGGTCTTTTCGCAGAACGGCATGATATCTTTCATGAAATCTCCCGTGTGAAACGGATATGTCAATTTTGATTTGCCGGCGTAATGGTTGTAAAGATAGAAATTAAGCAGTTTGATCGTGCGTTCCCGGAATTCTGCTTTGCCCGTTTCCTTCCAACGGCGGAAAAATTCATTGGCTTTGAGCAGATCGTATTCCAGCCAGGAACAGCCGAATTGATCCGGCGGACGGTAACCGTCTTTGAACTGACCGAAAAATTCGGAAAAATAGTGAGCGGCATAATGATCGCCCTGCTCCACTCCTTTGAGTTCGGAACGAGGCCAGATGGAGATGAATTTCTCCACAAAATCAATCATATCAGTCTGCGGAGTGTGAACCGAAGATTTATCCAAATTCCACATCACATCGGAAAGCACACCGGCGTGTTCCTCGCCGCCCTTTCCAAAAAACCAGAAATAACGCAGATCCAACGGCCCATCAACAGGAGTCCGCAAGCGAAAGACGTGGGCAAGTTCAGTGTCTTTGCGCTCGGTTTCAGAAATCCGGTCATAATCAGTTTCCCAATAGGCTTCACCAAAGTAGAGATGACCTGAACAGGTGAAAAAAATCCGATTGTTCGCAGCTGTCCCGAGATAGTCGCTCCACTCCTTGTCAAACGGATAGGCTCCCTGATTCATTTTACGGGAGATCCACTTGTAGGAAACATAGGTAAAATCAGCGATCGGGCCTTCGTTGAAATAACTGGATCGATATGTTGCGTTTCCGGCATTACGGTAATGAATATCCCGAATAAAATACAACTCCCCTGCGGCATTATCTTCGCTTGCCGTGATTCTTTCGGTTCCGACAGATGTTTCAATCGCGATACTGTCCGAATCGGCAGAAACTTTCAGAACTTCTCCGAGATCGGACTCCGCTTTTTTGCGCCACAAATTACGCTCAAAGACATAGGCCTGCAACAGATTGTCACAGACAATGACAGCTTTATTGCCGCAGATCAGCTCAGCCTGTCTTTTGGGCAGTTCCGGCAGCTTGTAATACCGTGCCCGGTTCGTGTAGTCAACAATTTTCTGTTGACGGATAAGAATTTCCTTGTACATTTATTTTCTCCTTATGATTTTGCGGGGAAGAGTGGAGCACGCATATTCGGCATCCGCCTCGGACATCCCGCAGAAATTGATCAGATTATCGTAAATCCGGTTCATGGTAACAAGACTTCCGGTGAGTTTATCAGTATCGGCTATATAAAGCGCTCCATTACGGACATCGAATTCCGCCGAAGTCCCGACTGAATCGGGAAAGCTCAAACGCTTCCCCGGCATTCCGGTTGCAGCACAGCCATCCGTAATGGCTATGAATCGCTCCCTCCCCTTGGCACGCCAAACCGTTTTCACCAGTTTAGGATTCACATGCACTCCATCGCAGATCATCTCCACGGTCAAGCGATCATCCGCAAGAATATCAAGAAACGGCCCATCGGTAAAGTACACTCCATCCTCATTCTTAAGTGCTCCTTCCCCATTATTGCAGAAATGCGTGATTGAACTTACCCCTGCGGAAACAGCATCTTTCAAAACCTCTGGAGAACAACAAAAATGTCCCGCCGAAACATTGATCCCTTCAGAAGCAAAATATTCAATTACCGGCAATGCCCCTGTGAGTTCCGGTGCAACCGTTATAATTTTGATAATCTCCTGCCCGGCGGCGACCAGACGTTTTGCCTCTTTGAGAGATGGTCTCGCCAAAAGAGATTCTGTCATGCCACCTGCCACGCGGACGAATGGCCCTTCCAGATACACACCTGCCAGTTGAGCGCCCGGCAACGGCTCATCCGCCATCAGATTGCGGCAAAACTCCAAACATTGCACCAGATTATCAATCGGTGCAGCGGAAAAAGTTGCCAGAAAAGCATCCGTATCTCCGGTCTCTTTCAAAAATATGGAGATTTCTTCATAGGCTTTACGGTCAAGTTCGATAGTCTTGTGTCCGATGCAGCCGTGAAAATGATATTCAAAAAGTTGTTTTTTCATTCACTAAACATTTTAGATATGTTACTATTTTTCGACATTTCAACTTAATATATAACGCAATTACGATTTTTTCAACATTATCCATAGAAAAATAGCAATAAATCTTGACATACCTACTTTTTGGGTGTATATTATATCACACAAGGAGGCTTTACCATGATCAGTGAAAAAATATACCGGATTTTGAAAAAAAGAATCGCAGATGGAATCTATGCACCAGGATCCCGTTTCCCCTCGGAAGACACGCTCCTGTTGGAGTTCAGTGTCAGCAAGGTAACAATCAATAAAATCGTTTCAAAACTGGTAAATGAGGAATTGCTGGTCCGCGGTGTCCGCGGTGCAGGAACCAGGGTTGCCCAACAAATCTTCCGTCCCGCCGGACATATTGCATTCATTGGGAAACTGAATGCTTTTACCATGGAAATTTTAAGGGGAGTGCAGAAAGAGTGTCTCCATCAGCACCTTTTTCCGGTTGTTTTCAGCCCGGAAGCAGATGAATTGACGTTTTGTCTGTCCACCATGAACAAAAAAAATGTTTTGGGGATCATTACCGTCGGTTACGGGATTATCAAAACTCCGGATGGACTCCCAACGGTCTGTTTGGACTACAACTTACCGCATCAACTCTCGGATGAGTCAATATCTTTCATCTCCAGCGACAATTTCAGCGGCGGCAAAAACATGATCCGTGAAGTATTGAAAAGAGGTCATCGTGAAATTGCGATTTTCAGTTCGGAGCGTTTTGTTTTAAGCAAGGATGCCCCAGTAGCTCCACGAATCTCCGGCTTTTACGCAGCTCTCCAGGAGGCCGGATATTCTGATTTTGCGGAACGCACTTTTTATGGAATGCCGAATTCTTTGCCGGATGCAAAAAACTGCCTGTCATCGATTTTGGACAAATATCCAAATGTTAGTATTATCTGTACCGATTCTGACCACAGTGCGGAACTTCTTCACAAAGCAGCCAAAAGCATGAATATCTCATGTCCCGGCAAAATCGCTTTGACCGGCTTCGGAAATGTGAGTAATCTTGAGATTGCCTCTGTAAACCAACATCCCGATCGTCAGGGGCAACTTGCAGTACGGAGAATTGTAACGCTGCAAAATAATAATGCGGAAACCAATGAAAAAGATGTGGAAACAGAACTGACTGGCATTGAGTTCATTCCCATTTTCATTGAGTAACAGCACAAAGAGGGTAATGGGAACAACAATGATTTCAGTAAAATTTTCAGAATATACTATATGATAATTACCCGAACCATAGTCTTTAATTGCCTCATCGACGGTTTGTGACAAAAGTCATAATGATTGCCCGGCATTACCATCCCCTGCCGTTTTGAGGCTATTGACAACAGGTGCAATTCCGGTCTTTTTCAATTTCGTATTTCAGATTTTTATGTTTTTCTGCAGAGTTCTGTCATAAACCGTCGATGAACCTTTCTTTGAAGCCAATTTGAATAAGGATGCTTACAGGGAACTGTATGATGAATGGAAAGCTGGATGTGCTTATTTGGAAGTGTACCTTGAACAATATCCTGAATTGATTTCACAACTGCCGATTTCTGAATTGTGGGTTCTTGATCCCTGGGAACGCTTGATGCTGCTCATCCGTTGCACTGAAAATGCTGCTATTATTAAGCAGACTCTTGAAGGTAACGATATCTGGGCAACCACCTTGCCCAGCACCCGCAGGGCATCATTCAACGTCTTCTTTTCAATTCTCATACTTACCTCCATGAGTTTGTTAGAGTTTAAAGACAAAAAGCCCCGCCGATTCCGAAGAACCGGCGAGGCTTATATTGATCGTGGACTTATTCCACTATAGTGATATATAACTCAAAAATTTTGATTTACATAGCAGAACTTATAATTAAAAAATCTCAATTATCATTACGTCAAATAAATAATATTAATAGTTTTGTGTGATATTTTTATGTGCTACAAGAGACATTTATTTGCAAACTTATGTTTGATTTTCACAAAATATGGCACATCACCAAAAAACAATGGATTTTTTTAATTTCAGTTGACAAAAAAAAATCATGGTTGTATATTATTATTTATGGCAGAGATTTTGAAAAAAAACATAGTTCACGTTTATGAACGCTTTGAGCAGGAAACTGAAGAGCAGATACTCAATGGTTCCCTCAAGGCGGGAGATTGTATTATCTCTG